>JAFGHR010000029.1 GCA_016930015.1 Anaerolineae bacterium
TCGACATTGATCATGGCGATCACACGTTCCACATCATCATCCAGCGATTCGACAAACACGTCCGCGCCGGATAAATACTCGAGTTCTTCCGCGCCGAACGTCACAAATACCAGCGTGTGGGTGGTTTCCAGCCCGGCGAGCGCCTCAGCAGCCGCCAGCACCGCCGCCACCCCGGACGCATTATCCCCTGCCCCGGTGCCCGCTGTCACCGAATCCATGTGCGCGCCGATCACGATCATGTACTCATCACCGGGCCGGGTGGCGATCACGTTGCGCGAGGTCCTGCCGCCCCGCAGATCGAATTCCTGAATCGTAACCGTGTAGGACCACGCTTCAAACGCGGCAGCAATATAAGCGGCGGCTTGAGTCTCAGCCTTACTGCCCGCCGGGCGCGCGCCGATATCCACTGCCAGCGCCGCGACGTGCGGCATCACGTCGCCGGTTTCGATGATCGTCACAAAGTCCGGTGTATCCTGGGCCGACACGCCGCCTATCACCGGCATAGTCACCAGGAACAGGATCAGCCAGGATAATCGCTTCAAATGGGTTCTTAAGAAGCGCCTTTCCCCTAAATCCCCCTTCCAGCCAAGCTGGACGGGGGACTTTTTCAACGTGCAATCGACTGCTTTTTCCCCTCCATAGCTCGGCTGGGGAGGGGCGTCTTTGGCTTTGAAGCAATAGCCCTGTAGAATCAGCACAACACGCGGCCACATCATCATATTCCTCTGTGTATAAGCTAAGGTGAAATAAGATCGAACGGGGCACGGCGAGCGATCACCCGATCGCACAAGTCGCGCAGGGCCTGCCGGGCACCGGCACGCGTCGTATCATCGATGGGCAGCGCGGCGAACTCGCCTTCGTCCAACACCGAAAGCACACCGCCCGGCGACACAAACAGGTCAAGCGCCAGATCATCGGCCACGATTACACCGTCGGACAGCGTGGCCGGTCGGGTGATGTTGCAGTACCAGCCCTTAAGACGATCATCATCAACATCGTGCATTTGAAACACGTTGTACCAGCGATCGTTATAAAACCATTCGATAAACCGGTCCCCTGTGCGGAACGTGTGATACGGGGTATGGACATCCGCGCGGCTGAAGCGGGCTTCGAGCGTGATCGACGTGGTGTCGCGCGCCAGAATGCGCCCCGTGTAGCGCAGAATCTCGCGCCCGGCGTGGTCGTTTTTGATCACGGTGATCGGTTCAGTCTGTAGCACCATCCACTCTCTTAACCGGTTTTGTCTCGTCAGATTGAGTATGCATTGCCAGCCAGATCGTGAATGTGCTGCCGTGCCCCAGTTGACTGTCAACCGTGATCACGCCGCCGTGCAGGTCCACGATCTGCTTGGCGACCGCCAACCCCAAGCCCAAACCTTTGCTGTCGCCTTCACGCGCGCGGAAAAACGGTTCAAACACCTGGGTGATTTCGTCGGCGTCAAGACCTTCGCCCTGGTCAATCACCCGGATTACAACGTGTGGGACAGCATCCCGCACGGCGTGACTCAATTCGATTCGCACACACCGGCCTGATGGCGTATGATGCAGCGCGTAGGATACCAACTGCATCAGCGCTTTTCCCAGCCGGGGTTGATCCACCGCCAGCCGTACCGGTTGATCCGGCAGGTCTGCCACCAGATCGACCTTCTGGCGTTCGGCTTCGGCGGTCAGGCGCGTGGTCACATCGTGGATCAAGGTCTGGAGCACGATCATCTGGCGCGCCAATCTAACAGTATCGGGAGCCAATCGCACGACATCGAGCAAATCCTCGGCCAGATGCATCAAGCCATCGGAGACTTGTTCGATCACGCTGACGTGCTGCTCGTATCGTTCCGGCTGGTTGCGCAGCAGGTAAAGGCGCGTTTTGATGTTCGAAATGGGTGTGCGCAGTTCGTGCGCCGCGTGGGTTAAAAAACGCGTTTTGCGTTCCTCAAGTTCCTTCTCCTGGCTGACATCACGTACCACGGTTACACTACCGATCGGGTCGCCTTCCGGCCCCAACACCGCGCGGGATGTAACATAAAGGTCAAATGTGCTGCCGTCCCGGCGCCGACCGAGCATCTGCCCCCGCCAGGTCCTATCCCCCCTCAGTTGGTGCCATGCCGCCGCCCGGAACTGTACTATATCATCATTCGATTCAGTCAGTTTGTTATACAAGGTCACGAAATCATCGGGCAGTTCGTGATCCTCGTAACCGAACAACCGCCCCAGCGCCCGGTTCGTATACCTGACCGTGTTACCTTCGAGGTAAAGCACACCTTCGCTCATCGCGTCCAGAATCACGCGAAGCTGGGCGCGCTGCTGCGCCAGGTCAACGGTACGTTCGGCCACGGCGCGGCCCAACCGATCAACGTGGTCTTGCACTTCGTTGTAAAGCTGGGCATTGCGAATCGCCAGCGCCGCCTGGTTGGCGAATACTTGCAGCCGTTCGGCATGTTCGTCCGTGAACGCACCAGGGTGCGCCGAGTCCAGCCCCAGGATACCGATCACCTCACCGCCGAGTTGGATCGGTGCGCCCAGGTAGGACTGTGCCCAACGGGTGTCCTGCTTTTCAACCCAATTCGGGTACTGTTCCGTATCATACACGATAAACGGCTGGCCCGTCTGCACCATATGCCGCAGCCCTGGCGTTGATTCGACCTCGAATTGAGTTTTCATCACGGCGTCTTCCAGGCCGAACCGCTCATATCCCCGGCTGCGCTTGATAAAAGCGATTCCGTTTTCAATCACCATAATGTTGGCGGCGTCATGGGCCACGACACGCCCTACCTGCTCCAAGATGCGTTCGAGCACGTCTTCATACTGAAGTGAGCTGTTCAGCGCCGCCGCGCCATCACGCAGCGCCTCCGCCAGCGTGCGCTGCTCGCGCTCGGCAGCATACAGCCGCGCGTTTTCGATGGCGACGGCTACTTGTGGGGCCAGCGTTTGCAGCAGATTGACATACGCCTGATCAAACGCATTTTCTTTGGCGCTGGCCAGATTCAGCATCCCGATCACAGTGCCCTCGTGATGAATCGGCACACCAATATACGAACGAAGCCACTCCATCTCCGACGCCACCGGCCAATGCGCAAATCGGCGGGTATCGGTGATGATCCTCGCCCGGCCAGTTTGCGCCGCCGACTCAAGCCATTGCTGGTCCGGCAGCGGCAGCCGCAGCGCCATCAGCCGGGCGCGTGTGGCAGGATCGACATGTGGGCATACACGTGCCACCACCATCGCGTCACTTTCGAACAGCGAGATGGCCGCGGCATCGTGCGGTACCAGCGCATGCAGGTGCAGCAGTACGTTGTCCAGCACAATATCCGGCTCTAAAGTGCTGTTGATCGTGACCGCGATATCGCGCAGGGCTTCTGCCAGGGCGCGCTGCTCACGTTCGGCGGCCTGAATCAGCTTGAGTTCGGTGATATCTTCCTGAACACTCAGGTAATGGGTGATAACACCTTCCGCGTTTTTGACGCCCGAAATCGATGCTCGCACCCAATACCGGTCGCCGTTTTTTTTGACGTTGTGAAAGTCACCGTGCCACTCGTCCCCGCCCATGATGGTGAGCCACATCTGTTTGTAATCGACCTGTGACATGCCTGCGTTGAGTATACGAGGATTAGCCCCACGCACATCGGCCAGTGTATGGCCGGTCACGTCGGTAAACTTCGGATTGACGTATTCGATCGCACCATCCAGGTCAGTGATCATCACCATGCTGGGGCTTTGCTGAACCGCGCGGGACAGCTTGCGGAGCTGGTCCTCGCTGCGTTTGCGCCCGGCCAAATGTACTGCAAACAAAATGCCAAGCACGATAAAAAACAGCAGGTTTAATCCCGCCCCAGTGTGTTGGATGGGATTCATGGGCCTGAGGCTGCCGTAGCCTACCACCTGGATCACATTACCCAGGACCCACAGCACCACACCGATGCCGATGCCTTGCAATATTGGGCGGCGCCAGTGTTCCCAAAAACTTACCCTGCGTTCCATGCCGATCAACGGCCCCCTCAGGCTTGTGACCACTACAACGATCAACCGTTCGGCGGCTGTACACCATCAGCCGCTTACTTGAATAGCGGACCTCTCCACGAATGGCACTCTATATTTAGTCTATCAGATTGTGCGGTCATTTGTACGCCATTCCGCGTTGATTTCGGGCGAAAAGTCAACACAGCCGGGAGATAATGTTTCTAAACGAAATCTTGCTAAATTGGGGGCAAGTCTTCACACGTAGCCAGCAACCTGCTGACGAATCCTGGCGCAATGGTTTAACAGGTTGATCGTTATCATGCTGATCACTATCATAAAGGGAAACCGTGGTTTAATTCTCTGTATGCGCATACAGTCCCATCATCGTACCCAGCGTCTGAGTTTCCGCGCTCAAAGGGGTCGGGAAAGCCCCCGCGTTGATATCACAATACATGCCGCCCAACCGCACTAATTCCTGCAAGGTTACAAGCTGGAACACTTCGATCCTGAGCCGCAAATCACCTTCCCGGCGCGGTTTGACCTGAAAACGCACCGGCCCGGCATGGCTGCTGCCGGTGACTTCGAGCGGGCGTTCAGTTGGGTGTACATCACAGCCCGGCGCACTGACACGCAGAATCAACCGGCCCGGCGACTGCAACGGCTCGGAGTCGTCGTCCGGCGCGTTAAAACCGACCAGCAGCACCGATGCCCCACCGGCGACCAACTGCCGCGGGAGCACGGCAGTCAACTGCCGGGTGTGCGCGGCTGCGCTGTCAGGCCCGAACGTGTCCGGCTCCACGCCATCATAAACGCGCAGGTCCCGCACTGCCTGCTGGCCGTTCGCCGTTAATTTGTAGAATCCCTGGCCGAGCATCTCCACGTAATAACGCGTCACCAGCCGCCGGATCGCTTTACCAAACGATCGTTCGGTCAGCCCGGTTCCCGCCAGGATCGTGTCCACATCCGCACCCTGCTTGCGTGTACCCAGGTAACGAATTACGTCTAACGCCTGTGGGGGCAGTTTTTGTAGATTGACCGGTAGCGACATAACTCCCTCATACGCTTTAAACAGTTACAGTACGTTAACTATACGACAACTCTCTAAGTCTCACAACTGATTCATGGCCCAGGGTGATTACATCAAATTGATTATACGGTTTGTGAGCAACGCCTTCCCCCTAAATCCCCCGTCCAGCCAAGCTGGACGGGGGACTTGACAACGCGCAACCGGCTGTTTTTTCCCCTCCA
>JAFGHR010000030.1 GCA_016930015.1 Anaerolineae bacterium
ATCTGTGGCCCCTCATGCACCTGCGGCAGCCACTCGGCGGGAATATCGAGCGCCTGGATCACGGTGTCGGACCACTGGCGCTGCGCCACGTCGAGCAGCACCGTCCCGGCTGCGCCCGCAAGATCGGTCGCGTAGTCGCCGGTCAGCATGAAGCGAATGTAATCCTTCGGCAGCAGGATGTGGCGAATCTGGCTGTAGACATCCGGCTCGTGCTTGCGCACCCACACGATCTTGGGCGCGGTGAAGCCGGTCAGCGCTCGGTTGCCGGTCAGTTGAATGAACCGTTCCGCGCCCACCGTCGCCATGATCTCGTCACATTCGGCCTGCGTGCGCTGGTCGTTCCACAGGATAGCCGGGCGCAGCACCTGCCCCGCCCCGTCCAAGCACACCAACCCGTGCATCTGCCCCGTCAGCCCGATCCCCTTGATCGCGCCCGTATCAGCGATTTTTGCCACCACCGCGCGGATCGACTGCACCATCCCCTGCCACCAATCCGCTGGGCTTTGCTCGCTCCACAGCGGTTTGGGCTGGCTGAGTTCGTGCGGCATAGTGTGGCTGGCAACCACCGCCCCGGTTTCGTCGATCAGCAGCGCCTTCGACCCGGTTGTACTGACATCAAGCCCCAATAAGTAGGCCATCGCTCTCGCTCCTACCGCACGCCGAGCAGCAGCTCAACGGTCAGTTGATCCAGCTTTTCATACAGCAGGTCACGGCTCGCCAGCGCGTGCCGGTCGAAGGACTCCGCGCGCAGTTTCTGAGCTTTTTCGGCACTGTAGCCACCGTTCAGCCAGCTATAGCTGCCATCGTCCGCCGTGATGTCCTTCAGCAGCGCCTGAATATCGGCATCCGCGTTAAACTGCGCAGCCTTCTCCTTGAGGATCAGGTACGTGCGCATACAGCCGCGCGCAAACGCCTTGACACCTTCCGGCCCGTCGGTCCGATAAGCGTGCGCGTCAAAATGCTTCATCCCGCCATAGCCCACATCTTCGAGGAACTTAACCAGGAAAAACGCCTGCTTGATCATCTCCGCCCCAAAGCGGAAATCCTGGTCATAGCGCCCAAATTTCTGATCGTTCAGGTCGATGTGGAACAGCTTACCCGCGTCCCACGCCTGCGCGACGGCGTGCATGAAGTTCAGACCGGCCATGTGTTCGTGAGCGACCTCAGGATTCACGCCGACCATGTCCGGGTAATCGAGCGTGGCGATAAAACCCAGCATGGCGCCGGTTGTCGGCAGGTAAATGTCGCTGCGCGGCTCGTTCGGTTTGGCTTCCAGGGCGAATTTCAGGTTATAACCCTGGTCGCGCACGTAGTCACACAGGAAATTGAGCGCATCACGGAAACGTTTTCCGGCGTCCAGCGGGTTTTTGCTGGAGTCGGTTTCAGTGCCTTCGCGCCCGCCCCAGAACACGTATAGTTTTGCGCCCAACTCGACGCCCAGGTCAATCGACCGGATCGTTTTTTGCAGCGCGTAGGCGCGCACGTGGGGATCGTTGGACGTAAACGCGCCGTCCTTAAATGCCGGATCGAAAAACAGGTTCGTGGTCGCCATCGGCACGACCAGCCCGGTATCGGCCAACGCCTGCTTAAAATCCGCGACGATTTTGTCACGCTCGGCGGGTGCAGCATCAATCGGCACCAGGTCGTTGTCATGGAAGTTCACACCATACGCGCCGACGTCGGCCAGCAGGTGCACGATCTCGACCGGTGACAGTGGCTCGCGCACCGGCGCGCCGAACGGATCACGGCCCACATTGCCGACCGTCCAAAGACCAAACGTAAAACGCTGTTTTGGCGTTGGATCATAAGTTCCCATTTTTTACACTCCCTTTAGGAAAAACAGAATCTCCACACGAGCACACCATCCGTGCACACACCTCTCAACATATACCGCACCGGAACAAGTCTTGCCATTTAAACGAATGGCCGCAGTTTGGTGAAATCTTCCAACAGGGTATCGCGTTTGCTGGCGCTGTAGAGCACAACCGCCGGGTGGTACATCGGGATCACGTGGATCGGCCCATACGCCATTCGGGCTTCCAACAGCTTGCCGTGCAGTTGGCTGATCCTGCCGCGCTTGCCGGGCAAATCAAATTTCTTGAGGATATACTCCATCGCGAACCGGCCCAGGGGCACGATCACGCGCGGCTCAATGATGGCGATCAGCCGGTCGGTGTACGGGCCGTAAAACGCGATCTCCTGCGGGGTCGGATCGCGTTTTTCAGGCGGGCGATCCAGCACGATATTCGTCAGGAACACGTCTTCACGGCGCAGGGTGATGCTTTCCAGCAGTTCGTCAAACACATCACCGGACGGGCCGCAAAATGGCACGCCGCGCTCGGCTTCGTACTTACCCGGTGATTCGCCCACAAACAGCATACTCGCGTCCGGGCTGCCCTGCCCCAACACCGGCAGCGCTCGATTCTGCACACGGAACGAATACAGCGGCGAGTCGGTCGCGTTGACCAGTTCAGCCCGCAGCGCGTTGATCGCGGCTTCCTTGCGGGCCAGCGTATGGGGATCGGCGGGCGGTTTAAGCGTGTTGCCGCCGCGCAGCGCGTTCTTGATCGCATCCACGAGCCGCCCGGCATCGTAACTAAACCGGTTGTGGCTGATCTCAACCGCGTTGCGCCGGGCCAGCGCGGCGATATCGTCCGGCAGAGCACCGGGCGCGGGCATACGCGCCTGCCCGACCAACACCGGGATCACGAGTTTACCATGCTTGAGGGCGCTGGCGATCTCAACGCGGACAAAATCGTTCCACTGGTCCAGGCGGCGGCTTCCATCGTCGCCGGTGATCGTCAACCAGTGCGGCCCGATGACGGCGATCAGCACATCGCACCCCGCGACCGCGTTTTCCAGCGTTGCGATAAAATCGGCACCGGGCGCGATGTTGTCCACGTCCATAAACACGTCATCACGCTCAAAGTGCTGCACCAGGTGATCGTACAGGCGGCCTACATACCCTTCGCTGTCCTGGCGGCGGTAGTTGATAAACACGCGGCTCATATACGATACTCCTGATCGACGGCGGCTCCAGGTGGTTGGTTCGACTCAGTCGCTTAATTATAATGCAAGATAGCTGCACCGCCGAACAGCATTTCATTTCATAATGTATTAGAATGGGGGTAACTGGAAGGCCAAAGGGATAGATCAAACCATGAGCAGCCAAACACAAAGTCAAGGGAAGCCCCAGACCGGCGGGCATGTTATCCAGGTGTTGATCGTGGACGACAACCCCGACACGCGCGAGCATATCCGTAAACTGCTGGCGTTCGAAACTGACATGGAGGTGGCCGGAACGGCCAACACCGGGCGTGAAGGGATCGACCAGACAGTAACACTCAAGCCCGACGTGGTGTTGATGGACATCAACATGCCGGACATGGACGGCATCAAGGCCACCCAGGCGATTACGGCGGCTGTGCCAACCGCCGCCGTGGTCATAGTCACCGTGCAGGCCGACGCGGTTTATATGCGGGAAGCGCTGAGCGCCGGGGCACGTTACTACATGACCAAGCCGTTTGAACCGGATGAACTGTACGACGCTATCCGCAACGCCTACAAACTCAACGATTCCACGCGCGCGCTTGCCGCCAGGATGGCGGGTGCCGCCGCACGGTCTGGCGTTCCGGGCTGGTCGGCATCCGGCATGGACGCGGTTGGCGTCCGGCAGGGCCACATCATCGCGGTATACAGCCCTCAGGGCGGCGCGGGAACCACGACCATCGCCACCAATATCGCTGCGGCGCTGATGGACAAAGATACGCGGGTGGTGCTCGTGGACTGTAACTTACAGTTTGGCGACGTCCATGCTTTTTTGAACATCCAGTCACCGGCCAACATCACCGATTTGATCAAAGTTGTCGAAGACGCCGACCAGGAAACGATCGAGCACGCGATCATCCAGCATCCAGGCGGCCTGCGGGTTGTACTCGCACCATCGGACCTTGACGACGCCTACGACATCACCCCGCAGCAGGTGGAAACGTCGCTCGAAGCCCTGTCCCAGTTTTATGATTTTGTGGTCGTGGACCTGCCAACACCGTTCGACGATATGACACTGCGCGTGTTTAAGGCCGCCTCGCAGATCGTGCTGATCGGGCTGCCGACCATTCCGGCGGTGCTTAACGTGCGCAAAGTGCTCAAAAAACTCAACAACCTGGAAGACACGGAGGATATCTGCGAGCGAGCCGCCTGCGTGCTCAACCGTGTCAGCGTTGAGCAAGGACGTAAGCGAGCGCGGGGCACCGTGCCTGTCGAGTCGGCGCAGCGTTTCATCGAACGTGAGTTCACCGCCACGCTGCCGAATAACGAGGAGGACATGCGGGTAGCGGTCAGCCAGGGCGTGCCCCTGGTCTCTAAGGAGAAAAAACGCTCACCCGCCCCGGAACTGATCGCGTTAGCCCAGCATATCCGCGAGGCCGTGGCAGCGCCCGGTATAACGGTGTCCACGCTCGAAAACATAGCCCCTATCACCCCGCCACCTGCTACGCCTATCGCGGGGAAAAAATCCGGCGTACACTAACGCCATGTGAATAGGGTCACATTGTTGATCACACGTGCCAGTGAGCTGGGAAGCCAACTCATCATTGCCTGACGCACTCTCACATCACGACATGAACCCAAACCCCGTGCGTTGGTACCAGCACATCACCCATTGCCGACTTTTGTACGCATAGAAGTCGGGTAGTGAGGTTGTCGTTTCTGACGAGAGGAGCATATGATGAAACACAAACGTTTGTTTACCGGCGTATTGATTGTACTCGTACTGCTGGCGCTCATTCCGGCGCCGGTCGGGTTGATCCAGGCCCAGGGGCCGGACGAACTCACTAACACATACACCACCCTCGACGGCTGGTCGATCAACTATCCCGACGGCTGGTCGATCTCCGAAATGAAAGAGGACGATATCAGTCTGATCCGGCTTGACAGCACGGCTGACCTGGCCGCCCTCGATTTTGGGGCGATCCTGTTCGAGGGTGACGTGCAAATCATGATCGTGTTCGGTCCTGCTGCGACCCTATACGGGCAGGTCGGTGCCGCGGCCAGCGCCACGCCTATCCAGGTGCTCAGTTCGGTGATCGCCTCATCGTCGTACACCTGGAATACATCTAACGAGGTCACCATGGACGGGCTGCCGGGCGCTTATGGCGACGGCGCTGCCGCTGATGGCAGTTTTGACCTGATGGCTTTTATCACGCGTGTAAATGATACCGCGATATTGATGCAGTTTAACGTGGTGCCGGGCGGGTTGGAAACCTTTGCACCCACGGCTGAGGCGATCGCCAAAAGCCTGATCGCGTCGATGGCCGCCGCCCCGGCGGAACCTGATATTCCGGCGGAACCCGCCGCGCCTGCTTTACCAGCCGCGCAAGAAATCCGCCAGTGGGCGGTGGCGGCTTCCGCCAGCAGTGAATACAGTAATCCGGACTGGGCTGCCATACAGGCCGCCGGAGCGCCGGATACGTTCGAGTGTGCGGACGCGGTCACGGCCTGGGCGTCCCGGTACGGCAGCGGCAAAGAATGGCTGCGCCTGGACTATGCCACGCCGGTCATACCAACACAGGTCAACATCCACCAGACGCTAACACCCGGCTCGATTATACGCGTCGAGGTCGGCACGCCGGACGGTCAGGTGTACGCGCTTCCAGACAGCGCCGACCCGGTCGGTAACACGGTCTGCCCCGGCGTTTTTGCGGTGATCATCACCGACGCGCTGCCCGCCGTGAACAGCGTGACGATCTACCTTGACGAAAGTTTCAGCGGCTACTGGAACGAGATCGACGCGGTGGAACTGGTCGGCAAAAGCGCCGGTGCCGCCGTGCCTGACGAACCTGTCGCGCCGGTTGTGCCCGGTAACATGAGCGACGAAGCGCTACCCGAACCGGTCGCGTGTGATATCACCACCGGTACCACCGTCAACCTGCGCATCCGGCCCGGCGCGGGCAACCCGCAGGCCGGTCAGATTGGCGCGGGATCGGTTGTCCACGCCAGCGGCCAAACAGCCGGAATCGACGGTTACACCTGGTGGCGGCTGACGAACGGGGCATGGGTGCGTGATGACGTGATCACGGCGGCCCCGGACTGCGCCGCGCTGCCGCTGGTTGATCCCGAAAGCCCGCTGCCGCTCACCGAGCGGTATACCAACGAAGACGGTTATTCCGTGCGTATCCCGCAGGAATGGACGGTGATCGAATCAGACGGCGAAGTGATTTTGGGCAACAGTCCCGACGTGGCCAACAGGCCGTTCGGCGATCCGCTTTCTCCCGGCGAATTTCAACTCTCCATGCAATGGGGACCCGCCGATATGATGGTTGACACGGTCGGTCTGTCGGCTAACCCAACCCCCATGGAGATTCTGAACGCCGCTGCTGTTCAGGCCGAAGGCATGAATCTGGGCGAACCGTATGAACTGGCGGTTGGCGATCAGGTCGCGGCGGCAATCTACGGCACGTTCGCGGATATGGATGTCGAGATAGGCGTGATCATTGTGCAGTTGGACGACGGATTGTACTACTCACTGCTGACACTGAGCGATCTGAACGGCCTGGAGCAGTTCGAGCCGACGGTACGCGCGATCGCCACCGGGGCTGCCGCTGAGAGCCTGCCCGTCGAGACTGAACCCGCCGCGCCGGTCGTGGTCCGACCTGAGCCCGAAACGCCAGAACCAACCATTGCCGCGCCAGCCGCCGCGCCCGCTGGTGATCTGCCGCAGGCGTTCACATTTGACGCCGAGCACTTTTCGATCAGTATTCCCGATGGCTGGCAGGCCGAAGACAAAATCGGCTACGTGCTGATCAAAAATGATCCGTTTTCGGCGGCGATTCTGGGCATGAAACCCGGCCAGGTTGAGATATCGATCGATCAGAGTTTCACTACCGATGCACCCCCGGCAGAACACGTGATCACGTTTATAACGCCAATGGCCGACTCACAGGAGTTCACGCTGTCCGAGCCGGTTGAATTGACCGTTGCCGGGGCGGCGGCGGCGCGCGTAGATACCAGCACCGATGGTTATCACCTGATGGCGCTGGCCATCGCGCGCGGTGACGGCGCGTACTTCGAAGTACACGCTTACACCCACCCCGACGAGTTCGCGCAGTACGAGGCCACTATTTTAGCCATACTGGATACCATCGTCTACACGCCGTAACGAACGCACTTTAACCGGGGCGGGCGCCGTTTTGCTCGCCCCGGCTGAATCACACCACGCGTCAAGCCGCCCTACGTCACCATAAAATCGCGGCGCCCGTAAGATGTCCCGTTGATCTGAAGCTCGATACCGTGCTCGCCGGGATAGTATGTGCGCGTGGTTATCGGCTGAAAGCTGAACCGCCGGGTAATGTGGATCGTTTCGCCCGGCGCGAGTGTGCGCCTGGTTATCTTGAACACTTTGGGCGTTTGCGGTCCGCGTGCTCGTTTCAGGTGCAGCACGTAATCGATTATGAGGTCCTGCGACACATCCCCCGCTGACGTGATATCAAACTCAAACGTGATCGCCCCACCCATCGGGATCGATCGCGCCGACAGGTCAAAGCCGCTGACCGTGATCGCCAGTTCGCAGCCATACCCAAGCAGCGCCAGCGCGTCAGGATGCCCGGCTTTGACCAGGGTACGCAGCGCGTGATTTGTGATCCACTGTGTGGAATCGGTAACATCCGCCTGCCAGCGTCGCAGCACGTCAAGCGTCACCTGCGGGTTATCACGCGAAATGTCGTTCAGGTTGTTGGCGACACTGCGCCGCACCGTTATTGACGGGTCACTTTTGAGCGCGTCGAGGATCGGCACGATGGGCGACGGATCGGCTTTGAGCGCGGGCAGGGCCATCGCCCACGGCAGGCGCGGGCGGGAGCCTTCGCTGGCCAGGCGGCGCACATCCTCGTGATCGTGTGACGCCCAGCGCAGCATTTGCGCCAGCATACGATCCTGGTCTTTGATGATGAACGGGCGCACGGCAAATTCGGCGCTTATGAGCCGCGTGAATTCCTCCAGCGCGGGCAGTGACGCGTCCCAGTCGTCCAGGCCGTGCACTTCCACGTAATCGGAAAAAATCATCTTTTCGAACCCATACGGTGCCAGCGCCGGGACGACCGCCCGCAGCACATCCAGCGCGGCGCGGTAATCGTCCGGCAGCAGGCCATCGAGCGCGTTGGTTGTGTGCCGGATGCGGGCTTTGAGCGCGCGCGCCTCCCAGTCATCATCCAGCGCCCGCGCCAGAAACACGCCCTGATCAAATGCCGGGTACACGTGTTTGAGCGCCGCCGCCAGGTCTTCAAAAAACGAGGGTTGAAAATGCATATCCTTGAGCGGGATTGACATGGTGCCCTTTCCTCCCAATCGATCCGAAAAAAGCCGTTCGTGTTGATCATGTTTCTAATTAGAACATAGGTTCTGTTTTTGCGCAAATCCCGGTTAACCTTCGCGCGCATCAGCCCCAAAAAAAACAGCGGCAGATCACATGATCCGCCGCTGCACGTTAGTTACTCCGGCTTACCGGTCGATAATCAGTCTTGCGGTGGATAACCCGTGCTCGGCAGGGTCGTCACCACGGACACAACCGCCGATGCCGCCCGCGTCACGCCGTCGTCAGCCATCAGCGCGACATCGTTGACCAGCATGCCGTCCGCCGGGCTGCCCAACACGGTCGTCACGATCCGGATCGTGGCCGTCTGGCCGGGTTCCAGCTTATCGATCACGATGCGCACCGTCTGCCCATCGATCGTCACCGTGCCCATGTCGGACTCGGCGCCGTCGATGCGCAGTTCGGGCCGCAGCACGTCGGTGATCACGATGTTCGTACCGGCTATGCCGCCGTTGTTGTACACCTTCACCGTCCACGTGATCGTTTCACCGGGCAGGCCAAGCTGGCCGGGCTGTAACACACCCAACTTGCTCAGCGCCGGGTCAAAGATCATCAGGAGCGGTCCGGCGCCCTCGCCGGGCGGGGTCCAGACGGCGCCTTCGGGCCGGATAATCGGGCCCTCACCGATGCCGACTTCCGGTTCACCCACCGTCAGGGTAGCTACCGCCGGATTGACGCTGTCGCCCTGGTCGGACGTTACGAGGCTGGATTCGTTTTCGTACAGGCCCTCGGCATTGCCGACGACCGTTACGAACAGTATACAGCTATCGTTGCCGCCCGACGCGTCCATCGAAATCCCATTGATCGACAGCGTATCGTCGGCGGCCTGCGTGGTGCTGAACGCGCTGACACCGTTATACGGGGCGTTCAAACACGTGCCGTCGATGCTGTCCGGCAGGTAGGCCAGTTCACCCGCCGCCGTGACCGGGAGCGCGTCCTCAAACGCGACGTTGGTCAGCGCCAGCGCGGAATTATTGGACAGGGTGAACGACAGGATCGTCGTCTGCCCGATATCGATCGCGTCCGGCGAGAACGTCTTCATCAGGCCCAGGCCGCTGTTCACACGCAGCGTGTCTTCGCCCTGGGAGGTGCCGACGATTTCGTTGGTAGTGACGACGCTTGACTGGTTGGCATACGCGCCGCCGTTGTTGCCCATCACGTCTACGATCACCGTGCAGCGATCGTTAGCGCCGCCCGACGCGTCCAGCGCGATATCGTGGACATACAGCCTGTCATTGGGCGCGTTGACCGACCCGAACGGGTCCGCTGTTCCGCCAAACGGTGCCGCGAGACAGGTGCCCGTCACCGCTCCGGTGAAGTTCAGGCCGCCCGTGACCGGCGCCGCCGGTAGGATGTCTTCAAACTGCCCGCCGGTGAGCGCGATATCCGCCGTGTTGATGATCTCGAACGTCAGCGTAGACGTTTCGCCCATATTGATCTGGCCGGGCGCAAACTGCTTGCTGATGGTCGGTTCGGGCGCGAGGATTTCCAGCGTGTCGCTGGCCGTGGTCGTGCCCGTGATTTCGTTGGACGTGACCACACTCGACACGTTGTTCAACGTGCCGCCGAGATACGCCTCTACCGTCACGGTGACCGTACATGAATCCGAGCCACCGCCCGCTGCGCTAAACGCCATACCGGTAACGTTCAGTGTGTCGTTGGTTTGCGCGGTGGTGACCACGCTCGCGCTGCCGCCATACGGCGCCGCCAGGCACGTCCCGCCAACGGTCGCCGGATCAAACGCCGCTTCCGGTGGTCCACCAACCGGCAGCACGTCGCTAAACGCGGCCCCGGTGAGCGCGATGGCCGAGGTATTGGTCACGGTGAAGGTCAGCGTCGTGCTGCTGCCCACGTTGATACTGCTGTCGGTAAACACCTTGCTGATGGTCGGTTCCGGCGCGACGATCGTCAGCGTGTCGCTGGCCGTGGTCGTGCCGGTGACTTCGGTGGACGTGACCACGCTCGACACGTTGTTCAGCGTGCCGCCGAGATACGCGTCTACCGTCACGGTGACCGTACACGAATCCGAGCCGCCGCCCGACGCGCCGAGTACCATACCGGTGACGTTCAACGTGTCGTTGGTCTGCGCGGTCGTGACCACGCTCCCGCTGCCGCCAAACGGCGCTGACAGGCACGTCCCGCCGGTGCTGACCGGGTCAAACGCCGCTTCCGGTGGTCCACCAACCGGTAACTGGTCGCTGAACGCGGCCCCGGTGAGGGCGATCGCCGAGGTATTGGTCACGGTGAAGGTCAGCGTGGTGCTGGTGCCCACATTGATACTGCTGTCGGTAAACACCTTGCTGATGGTCGGTTCGGGCACGTTGATTGTCAGCGTGTCGGTGGCCGTGGTCGTGCCGTTGACTTCGGTGGACGTGACCACGCTCGACACGTTGTTGAGCGTGCCGCCGAGGTACGTATCCACTGTCACGGTGACCGTACATGAATCCGAGCCGCCGCCCGATGCGCCGAGTACCATACCGGTGACGTTCAACGTGTCGTTGGTCTGCGCGGTCGTGACCACGCTCGCGCCGCCATTAAACGGCGCTGACAGGCACGTCCCGCCGGTGCTTACCGGATCAAACGCGGCTTCCGGCGGTGCGCCAACCGGCAGTTGGTCGCTGAACGCGGCCCCGGTGAGGGCGATCGCGGCGTAGTTGGTGACTGTGAAGGTCAGCGTGGTGCTGGTGCCCGCATCGATGCTGCTGTCAGTGAACGCTTTGCTGATCATGGGTTCGGGGACGGTGACTTGCAGCGAATCGGTGGCTTGCACCGTGCCATTGCCCTGGTCGCTGAGGACTGCCCCGGACAGGTTATTGTAGTTCCCGGCGGCGTTGGTCTGAACGGTGACCGTCACCGTACAGCTTGGAGTCGTGCCGCCCGCCGCATCTAGCCCAAAACTGTCTGCCGTGACGGTATTCGGCAGCGTGGCTCCGCCGGTTGTGGTAAAGACCACGTTCGCGCCCTGGCTGGTGACACACGTCCCGCCCACGCTGGCGGGAGCGTTATCAAACGCGATTCCGTCCAGCGGCACCGGGAGTGTATCCGCGAAACTCATGCCCGTCAGCGGGAAGGGGTGCGGATTCGTCACCGTAAACGTCAGGGTGACGTCCGTGCCCACAGGAACCGTTGCCGACGAGAACGCCTTGCTGATCGTCGGGTCGGCATCGGTCACGGTGATCGTATCGGTGGCCGTGGTTGTGCCGGTGGCTTCGTTGGACGACACCACGCTCGACACGTTGTTGTAGGTCCCGGCGCTGTTGCCGATCACTTCCGCGATCACGGTGCAGTTGGCACCTGCGCCCAGCGTGAACCCGCTCACGTTCAGCGTGTCGTTGGCTGCATTCGTCGTGCTCCGACTCGCCGAGAAGCCCGGCAGCGCCGAACACGTGCCGCTGATGGCGGTCGCCGTGACCGTCAGCCCGCCCGCCGGGGTGTTGGGTAACACGTCGTTAAAACTCACATTCGTCAGGGCGATCGCGGCGTTGTTGGTGACCGTGAACGTCAGCGTCGTCGTGTCCGTCAGCCCGATGGGCGTAGTCCCGAACGCCTTGCTGATCGTTGGTTCGGGCACGTTGACCACCAGTGTAGCAGCCGCCGTATCGGTGCCGGTGCCCTGGTCCGCCGTTACCACGCCGGAGAGGTTATTGTATGTCGCTGCCGCGTACGTTTGAACGGTGACCGTCACCGTACAGCTTGATGTCCCGCCGCCTAACGCGGCAAGACCGAAACTGTCCGCCGTGACGGTGTTGGGCAGCGTGGCCCCGCCGGTGGTGGTGAAGACCACGTTCGCGCCCTGGCTGGTGACACACGTCCCGCCTACGCTGGCCGGGGCGTTGTCAAACGCGATTCCGTCCAGCGGCGCCGGGAGCGTATCCGAGAAGCTCACGCCCGTCACCGCGAAGGGGTGCGGATTGATAACCGTGAACGTCAGGGTTACATCCGTACCCGCGTCAACCGGCGAGGTTGAGAACGCCTTGAGAATGGTCAGGCTGGCGTCGGTCACGGTGATCGAATCTGCCGCCGTATCGGTGCCGGTGACCTCGGTGGACGACACCGCGCTCGACACGTTGTTGTAGGTCCCGGCGCTGTTGCCGATCACTTCCGCGACCACGGTGCAGCTTGCGCTTCCGCCCAGCGTGAACCCGCTCACGTTCAGCGTGTCGTTGGCCGCATTCGTCGCGCTCAAGCCAGACGAGAAGCCCGGCAGCGCCGAACACGTGCCGCTGATGGCGGTCGCCGTGTACGTCAGCCCGCCCAGCGGTGAGGCTGGCAGCACGTCGCTGAAACTCACGTTGGTGAGCGCGCTCGTCGCCGTATTGGTGACCGTGAAGGTCAGTGTAGTGGTATCCGTCAGCCCGATCTCAGCGGCGCCAAACGCCTTATCGATCGTTGGCGCCGTCACGGTCACCGTGATGTCGTCGGACGCATTCACCGGCGGCACCGGGTTCACTTCGTTGGTGGACACGTTGCCGGTGGTATTGGTATAGGGACCGCCCACCGTGTTGCCCTGGACATCCATCACGACCGTACAGCTATCACTGCCGCCGCCAGCCAACCCCAGATCGATGCCGCTGACTGTGATCGTGTCGTTGCCAGGATTCACAAGGATCGAGCCGCCGTAAGCCAGATCATCACACGTCGTGGCCGCGTTGATGCCGGTAAAGGCCAGTTCACCGCCGCCCGCAACAGGCAGGGTATCGGTGAAGCCAACGCCCGACAGCGTGTTAGCCGCGTCCACGTTGGTAAGTGTGATCGTCATGGTGGTCGATGCCGTGACCTCGATCGGATCATCGGCGAACGCTTTGCTCATGGTTGGCGGAGTCGGCACATCCACCGGGGTACAGGTTGGATCAAGGCCGCCGACCACGTCCGGATCGTCGGTGAGCACGTCCGCGAAGTTGGTGCCGGACACCGTGCCCTGGTTACACACCTGCGTGAGGTCGCTGTCCAGCGGCGCGTTAACGTCCACCTGCCAGATGATCGTCACCGATTCACCCGGCGGCAGCGTGCCGATGCTGATCGGCGCCCCAATGCGGCGCATACCGTAAGCCAATCCTGCCGGGGACCACGTCGCATCTGCCGGGGTGTACCTGGCGAGATAAGTCGGTTCGTCGGCGGGTGTGCTAACAGGTGTACTCGCGTCCATCAAGCGTGTGACGCGATCCACGAGCAGAGTCAGATCGGACTCAAACGCGTCTGTGTTTGCGACCACAGCGCCAGCCGGAGCATAATCGGCCCGGTGCGATGCGATCAGCGGCAGCACATTCGCCACAACCTGCGCGTCTGCCGGGCGTTCGACCATGTGCCATTCGCCCAGCGAATTGTATAGCACCGGTGACGCACACGCCGCGCCGCCATAGGTCGGTGCGCCGGTGACAGTCACAGTTGCGCCGCCGTTCACCGTGCTCAGAGTCGCAGCATCGGCCTGCACAACGTTCATCACCTGCCCGCCGTCAACGTTCAACACCAGCGGATCGCTGAGCGTATTGCCGATCATATCTAGGCAAAGCGGTGCTCCGCTGTCTGCCCAGGCATAGAACGAATCATAGACCGCCGAGTTTGTCAGAGTCTGGCTGCCAGCCGGAACGCCGCGCGCCGTGACATCCATCGGTTGGCTCGAACGCTGCCGGACATACAATGTGGCGCGGAGTGTGTTATTGGAGATCGTATTATCCTCGACCAAGCCAGCAAACCGAGTATTTGCGCTGGCGGACAGGTACACGCCATACTGCCATGCGTCGGTCACCTGGATCGCGTTATCTTGTATTTCGATATCCGTGCGCAGGTTAAACCCGGCAGACGTAACATAGATGCCCGTGTCCCATACAAGCTGCATCGCGTTGTCATGAATATCAAGATTGGCATCACTGCCGCCTTGAATATTGAAGTACATCCCCTCGCCGCGCACAGCGTAGAACAGGTTATCGAAAACATCCACGTTGATCACACCGGTGTTGGCGCCCGACGGCACATAAACAGCGAGCGCGTCATTGTTGGTCGACATCCGGTTGTCGGTCACCGTCAGGTCCATGCTGCTGTTCCCGGCGGTCTCGAAATACAGGGTGTTAACCGGGACGGTAGCCGTTGTACTCCGGGCGAAGTAACACCCGTCAACTGTCACCGTGGCCGTGGTACCAGGCGAGTCGTGAACGACATAGATGTTGTAATCATCGATTTCTGCAAAATAACACGAGGGCGTCGCGGGTGGTGAAGCCGCATTCCAGTCGCCCAGAACCGACAGGTTGGTAATACTCGTGCCACCCACGACATCATAGGCGTATATACCGGTCGTTTCTCGCCCGTCATTCGCCACGTCAAGGAACTGCGAGTTCTCGATGACTGCGTTCAGCGTGTTGGCGTTGGCTACAATGTCAACCATACGTTGACCGGCAACAGCATTGATGTTGCTAAACCGCGTATTGTTGATCGTCAGGCTGCCCAGGCCATTGACCGAGTGAACACCGCTGTACGTCGGTCCGGCAGTGCCCGCGCCGTTGATATCCACGGATGGGAACGGGTCGGTATTGTTGCCGATGGTCACATCACGTGAATTCCGCAGTTCAAAAGCGTTGCCCGCGATGGTGTTGCCAAACGTTCCGCGCAGCACGTCGAAGCTGAATCCCGCGCCGGTGTTATCCACCAGGAACACGGCGTCGCCGTCGCCCTCGTTGGTGGGAATGCCGTTGCCATCTTCAGTCTGGGCCACGGCCTGAGTCACATTGCTGACTGTCAGGTTCTGGAACGTGATCGCGTTCGTGCACTGGCGCACTTCCACGCCGTAGCCGCCGGTCACGTTGTTGATCGTGGTTGTGTTGCCAGCGCCGGAGCCGAAGTTTACCACGCTGCCGACCTGGTTCAGGGTGATACCGGCATCTGGCGCCGTGCTGATCGCAGTATTCCCGGTGACCGTGAAAGCGCCGCCGGTCACATTGTTCAGGCGCACGCCGTAGTCGGTGGTGCTGGTTACCTGGATGCTGTCTACGGTCACGTCCAGGGTGCCGCCGCTGCCAATATCGAACGCGCTGCCGGTGCCGGAAATGGCGAGTGTGTTCACGGTCAGGTTGCCAACAGCCGCACCGTCGAAGCCTGCCCCAACACCGGTATCGCCCACGTTCAGGCCGCGCACGGTGTTGTCAGCCGCCAGGTTGACGGCGTTGGCCGCGCCAGGCGCCAGGGTGGGGCGCGTCACGCCGGATGGTGGGCTGGCATTCAGGTTGCTGTTATTCGGCTGCCCGCCATAACCCGGAATGCTCAGACCTGCCGCGTCCAGCTCAGCGCGGATGTCCAGGCCGTTACCGAGTACAACCTGCTGGTTCAGCAGATTGATCCCGTCCGTGTAGGTGCCTTCGTCTATGAAAACAATGTCACCTGCCGCCGGGCTGGTCGGGCCGCCGCCGTTCGCAGCGTTGAAGTTGGCAATGCTGGAGAATGGGTCGGCGTATGTGCCGGTGCCCGGTCCCGCCGCGCTGCCGTCGATGAACCAGCACACATCGCTCACGGTGAACGAAATAACGCCGTTGCTGCTTCCAACGGCGTTTGTCAGCGTGTAGGTGTACGAATCGGCACCTTGATACCCTGCCGGTGGGAAATACTCAAAACTCCCGTCGGCGTTGAGCGTGATCGAACCGCCCTGGGTCGTGGCAAATGTGCCGGTCGTCAGCGCTGCCGGCGCTGGAGGCGTTAGCTGGCCGAGGTAGTCGTTCGCCAGCACGCCGCTGGCCGCGACTTGCAGCGAAACATTACCCAAAACGTCATAGGGGCCGTCATCAATCGCGACCGGAGATACCTGGATCGAACCCGGTACCGTGGTCGTATTGGAGTCGACCGTGTCGGAAAATGTAACGCCCGTAGCATCTGCTACGCCGTTATTGGTGATCGTCACCTCGTACTGGATGCGGTCGCCAGGGTCGGCCTGGCTGTCGCTGTCGTTGTCAATCACGAGTGTGTCGTCCTTGGTGGCGGTCATGGATGGTTGGTAAAACCAGGCTGCTACAGTCGGAGTGACAACATAGGCTAACGCAATCAGGATGACTGCGCCTGATACGATGATCAAACGGTGGTTCCGCATAACATCCCCCAATCTATAAATGAATAGCGACATAGGTCGGACAATAGCCATTTATTTTGATGCCTCAATATCTCATGCCCCTCTTAATTTCGAAAAAATGGTTAGTCTTTTTAAACTGTAGCATATCGTATAAGAGTATAAAAATTTATAAAATGTTTGGTTGCAAACGGTTTATTATATATATATTTATCATGTAAATGCGGTCAAACAACATGTCATAATGTCCCTATATCTCCGTACTTTGTTCCCATTTAGAACAAAAAGTTGGGATTCCGTTATAAAATAAGATAAGGTGTAAATGTATTGCACGGGGTATCCCATCATGGAGACACGACGCGCTGATCCCATTCGTCTGGTCGCGCTGCGCCTGCGACAAGATGAACTCCGCCACGTAACCCAGCAGCCCGGCATCAACGAGGCGTTTCGTGTGACGATCCAGTATCACGACGGGCGTTATCCTAACCAGGTCGCCACGTTAGAGCGTGGTCACGGGCCAATGTGCACACTCCATGTAGTGTACGACAAACCCAACAAAGACGTGTATTTTTCACACCATGTCCCGGTCGAGCAGTTCAAAGACCTGCTCGGATCGCTGCGCCGGGCGAAGTTTGATACGCTCGATGATCAGCCAGATGTCCCGTTTTTTAACGTTGACCTGTGGTTGGTCGAGCGTGCTTCTGGCAGCTTTTACCATGACGTGGTGCTGTCACCGGGCAGCGCAGGCGGCCCACATCGTGAGTTAGTCGTCGCCATTCGCCAGCATTTAAAGGAAGCCGTGCGCGAGATCAACGGTTAATAGTCATTTTTATCCTGTTCCGGCCCGGTGATGAGTAAAGCACCGGGCTTTTTTGCGCTGGTGGGATGCAAACAAAAAAGCGCAATGCGGCAGAACTTGATATACTGAGTTTGGGCTTAAAACAGTGGGATGATTGATCGTACAGGTAGGAAGCCAATTTTAATGAATAAACTGGTTGAAACCGAAGTAAAATTAGTAGTTCCCGACCTCAAGATCATTCAGACGCGACTAGACACAGCCGGTGCAATCCTGACCACAACGCGCGTCTATGAACGCAACCTGCGCTACGAAAATAAGGAATTATCACTCACCCCAAATGACATCGTGCTGCGCCTGCGGCAGGATAACCAGGCGCGTTTGACGTACAAAGCGCCGTTTCACACGCTGGCCAACACAGAACCCCCACCACCCGGTGTGACCACGCGCTTTGAAGCCGAGGTTACGGTCAGCGATTTTGACACAATGCACGTGATCCTTCAGCGGTTGGGGTATCACCCGCACATGATGTACGAAAAATACCGCACCACCTATACCCTGGGCCGTGCCGAGGTTGTGCTGGACGAGATGCCCTTCGGCAGTTTCATCGAAGTGGAAGGCAGCCCGGCAGCCATTGACGCCACACTGACCGCGTTAGGATTACAATCTGAGCCGCGTATCCTGGTGGGCTACATGGTGCTCTTTGAACGGGTCAAACACACGTTAGGGCTGACATTTAATGACCTGAGCTTTGCGAATTTTGAAGGTATAGACGTTCCACCAGAAGCGTTTCGTGCAGTGCAAGGCTAAACCAAGAAAATAAGCCTCCAGTTTGTTCGCCCTTGCCAGGGATTGGGGCAATTATTTTTATGGCGCAGCCTAAGTCGCTGCCGGGCACTGCACGATGAAAGGAACGATGCCGGTATGAACTGGCAGCCCTACCTGCAATTGGTGTTAATCTTAAGCTCACTGATCATCACATCGGCCTTTGGCGTGCTCGCCTGGACGCGGCGCCATGTTCCCGCCGCCAGGCCATTTGCTGTGCTCACGTTTTTCGAGTCGGTGTGGGCGTTTGGGCTGCTGTGTGAAATCATCGCCCCCAACCTTGAGGTCAAACGGTTTTTTGACAACATCGAGCTGGCGAGCATGTCGTTTATTGCGCTGGCGCTGCTGGCGTTTGCCCTGGAGTTCACCGGCCAGCGGCTGCCTCACGCGCGCATGCTCTGGATCACAACCGTCACGCTAAGCGTACTCACGACCCTGGTGTTCCTCACCGACCCGTATCACGACCTGGTGCGTGAAAATGTTCGGTTGGTGTCCGACGCCCCGTTTGATTGGCTGGTCTACGACTTCACACTCCTTGACTGGACTGTGTTTTTTTTCGACTATGGCATTGTGGTAGCCAGCCTGTCACTTCTTGCCAGCGCGTTCAACCGCTCACAAGCCCTGTACCGGGACCAGATCATGATCATCCTGACGGCCATCCTGATCCCGGTCGCAGGCACAATGTTAGGCGCTCTCGATCCGTTCAATTCAAACCAACGCGACGTCGCGCCCGTTTCATTCGGCCTCAGTAACATTGTCGCAGTCTGGGGCCTGTTTCGTTACCGGCTGTTTGACGTGACCCCTATCGCCCGTGAGCGTGTTATCGAGGATATGCGTGCGGCTGTCGTTGTGTTAGATACCCAATACCGCGTCATTGATCTTAATCCCGCCGCCGAGCAACTGGCTAAACGGTCCGCGCTGGAAGCCGTCGGCGAACCCGTTCAGCGGCTGTTTGCGTCGTGGCCCACTCTGGAAAATCATCTTGATATCGGCGCGGACGGTCATATCCAGATTGTTGAAAATACGGGTGACCAGACACAGCATTTTGACCTGAGCGTTTCCCCGCTGCGCGATCACCGGCAGAAGTTGACCGGGCATTTGCTCGTCGCGCATAACGTCACCGAGCGCCAGAACATCGAAGACACACTGCGCCAGCGCACAGTAGAGAGCGCAGCCACCAACCGCGAACTCGAAGCGGCCAATGAACGCTTGCGCGTGCTCAGCCGCATCAAAGACGAATTTGTAACCAATGTCTCGCACGAACTGCGCACTCCGATCACCAATCTCAAACTGCGCTACCATTTACTCACAGCCCAGCCGGAACGCCTGAACGATCACTTACCGGTCATCCGGCGCGAAACGAACCGCCTGGCCGATCTGATCGAAGGGCTGCTCACCCTGTCACGCCTGGACCAGGACCGCGTCCCGTTCCACCGCTGCCCCGTTGATCTGAACACACTGGTGCAGGAATACGTCAGCGACCGTTCCGCGCTGGCCGGTGAACGCGGCCTGTCCATGACCCTTGAGTGCGCGCCTGCGCTGCCGGTCGTACAGGCCGATCACCGCCTGATCGGCCAGGTAGTGAGTATTCTGCTCACTAACGCGCTGAACTATACACCCAGCGGCGGCCATGTGAGCGTACGCACGTACACACAGTGTATAAACGGCCAGCAGTGGGCCGCTTTTTGCGTTCAAGACACCGGCCCCGGCATCACTCCGGACGAACAAGCCCGGTTATTTACCCGTTTTTTCCGGGGCAAAATCGGGCTTGAGTCCGGCGTATCGGGCACGGGGCTGGGGCTGGCCATTGCCCACGAGATCGTCACCCAGCACAAAGGCCGTATTCGGGCCGAAAGTGACGGTACACCGGGCAGCGGTGCGATCTTTCATGTCTGGCTGCCCGGCGAACCAATCGACAGCGCGGGCGGTATGCCGTCTGACGAACCAGCAAGCCTGATAGACCCTCAAACGTTTAACAACAAAACTGATTGAAAGGGGTTAACCTTGATCGAACCCAACCCGTTTTTTCCACGTTCGAGCGGCGTTCTGCTGCATCCTACCTCGCTGCCGGGGCCGTATGGCATCGGGGACCTGGGCGAATCGACACGTCGTTTTTTGGACTACCTCGCCGCCGCCGACCAGCGGGTCTGGCAGGTGCTCCCGCTGGGACCGACCGGTTTTGCCGAATCACCGTACCAGTGTTTCTCGGCGTTTGCCGGTAACACCAACCTGATCAGCCTGGATGCGCTGGTCGATCACGGCTGGTTATTTCCCGACGACCTGGCCGATCACCCGTACTTTTCGCCGCGAAAAGTGAACTATGCCGCCGTCATCCAGCACCATGACGAGCTGCTGTCGCTGGCCTACGATCGGTTCGTGATCCAGGATGATCCCGCCCAAAAAGACGCGCTCGCCGCGTGGTGCGCCCACCCGGATCGCTGGTGGCTGGACGACTACGCGTTGTTCATCTCGCTGAAGGAATTTCACGGCGGGCGTCCCTGGACCGACTGGACCGACAGCGAAATCTTCCGCGAGAAACAGGCGCTCGAAGCGGCACGCAAGATGCACGCCTGCCGTATGGCCGAACACCGTTTCCGCCAGTGGGTGTTTTATGTCCAGTGGCAGCAGGTGCGGCAGTACGCCTATGAACGCGGCATCCGTATCGTTGGCGACATACCGATCTACGTGGCGCACGACAGCAGCGACGTATGGGTCAACCCGGAGTTGTTCGACCTCGATTTTAACGGCAGGCCCAATTACATCGCCGGGGTGCCGCCGGATTATTTCAGTTCGACCGGGCAGCGGTGGGGTAACCCGCTGTACCTGTGGGAGGAGCACCGCCGCACCGATTACGCGTGGTGGGTGCGCCGCATTCAGGCCATGCTGGACCAGGTGGACATTGTGCGCATCGATCACTTCCGCGCCTTCGACCGCTACCACAAGATTCCGGCCAGCTCGCCCACCGCGCAGGGGGGCCGCTGGGTCAACGGGCCAAAAAAGGAGTTTTTCGAGAAGCTAAGCAAGGGCCTGGAAAAAAAACTGGACGAACTCCCCATCATCGCGGAGGACCTGGGCGACGATCTCGGTGACGCGATCACACTCCGCAAAGACCTGAACCTGCCGGGGATGATCGTGCTTCAATTTTCGTTCGGCGGCACCGAAGAAGATCGCGAGCGCTTCCACCATGCTCTGCTCGAAAAAAACATGGTCGTGTATACCGGCACGCACGACAATAACACGATCTTCGGCTGGTGGTGGGGCGAATCCGGCCCGGACGACCGCGCCCGCGTCCGCGCCTACCTCGGCAAAGAAATAATCGACGAACCGCACTGGGAACTGATCGAAATGGGCATGAAAGCCGAGGCGCACACGTTTATCGTGCCGCTGCAAGACGTGATCGGCGCCGGGAACAGCGCCCGCATGAACAAGCCCGGCGTGCCGTCCGGCCAGTGGTGCTGGCGCTGCACGCTCGATGAACTGGATAATGCTCCCTGGGAACGCCTGCGCAAACTGACTCGACGCAGCAAACGCGCCCCGGCGTGATAGGTCGCTCGTTAGCCCGGCAGCGGAGCCTATTCCGCAAGCAAAAACCGTTACACTATGCTACGCTATGCGGGCGTAGCATTATGTTTTCAGGAGGGAAACACACAATGACCGGTAAGATTTTGCTGACTTATGCCACCATGTCCGGCTCGACCGCTGAAGTAGCCGATGCCATTGCCAGGAAAATCCAGGAGTCCGGCGCCGAGGTGACCGTCCGGCCCATGACCGACGTCACCGACTTCAGCGGGTACGACGCCGTGATTCTCGGCGGGCCGATGGTCGTTGGCTGGCACCGGGGCGCTATGAAGTTTGTCGCCAGACACGCCGCCGCCTTGAGTAAAGTACCTGTCGCCTGTTTTATCACGTCTATCGAACTCACCAACACCGGAGAAGACGCTATCGGCGGGGTGCCGCTCACGATTGATCCCAATCTGGGCGGGCCGCCCAAGAATCCGGGCAAGCTGAGCTTCAAGGAAAAACAAACCTGCCTGGATGCTTATGTAAGCCCGATCCTCAAAAAAGCGTCCGGCGTCAAACCGGTGAGCATCGGCCTGTTTGGCGGCAAGCTGGATTACAGCGTGCTCAATCCGCTGGCGTGGCTGTTTGTCCGGTTCATCATCCGAGGCAAAGCGGGCGACTACCGCAACTGGGACGCGATCAACGCCTGGGCGGCCTCCGTTGGTGATCAGTTACTGAGCGGCGCCTGAGCAGCGTTTATTGCACCATACGCCTGCCACGCGCTAGGATTAGGCCGCAGGGCTAAAACGCCCCTCCCCACCGGGCTAACGCCCGGTTGTCCCCTCCCCGGCCAAGCCATGGAGGGGACAAAACAGCCGATGTGCGTGTTTGGAAGTCCCCCGTCCAGCCAAGCTGGACGGGGGATTTAGGGGGAAGGCGTCGCTCAAATAAGCGCAATCACTCATTTGAAGCGATAGCCCTGGATTAAGCCGTGGCAGGTTATATTTTGTACACGTAAGGAGCAGTTCATTATGTTATTGGGCGGCATCGAAGGCGGCGGCACCAAGTTTGTGTGCGCGGTCGGCACCGAAACAGGCGATATCCTGACCAGCGTCACGATCCCGACGACTATGCCCGCCGCCACGCTGGAACAAACTATCGCGTTTTTTAAGAAACAAGAGGTGTTACACAACCAATCCCTGGCGGCTGTCGGCATTGGCAGTTTCGGCCCGGTCGATCTGAACCCGCAGTCGGAGCACTACGGGTATATCACCAGCACGCCCAAACCGAACTGGGGGTATACCAACGTGGCCGGGACCGTGCAGCAGGCGTTTCCTGATATCCCGATCGGCTTTGACACGGACGTCAACGCGGCGGCGCTGGGTGAACACCGCTGGGGCGCGGCGCAAAACTGGGACACATTTATGTATATGACGGTGGGCACCGGCATCGGCGGCGGTGCGATGGTCAGCGGGAGACTGCTGCACGGCCTGATCCACCCGGAAATGGGGCATGTGCTGCTGCGCCGCCGTGACGATGACCCGTCCGAACGCGGCGTATGCCCGTTTCATGACAACTGCCTGGAAGGGCTGGCGTGCGGCCCTGCGATCAAATCGCGCTGGAACATCCCCGGCGAACAGCTCCCGCCCGACCATGCCGTCTGGGACCTGGAAGCGGATTACCTGGCGCAGGCGATGGTCGCGTTTATGACGACCCTGTCACCTCAGGGTATCATTTTGGGCGGCAGCGTGATGCACCAGCAGCAGTTGTTCCCCATGATCCGGCAAAAAACGCTGGCCCTGCTGAACAACTACCTGCGGCATCCGGTGTTAGAGCACATGGACGAGTACATTGTACCGCCCGGATTGGGCGATAAAGCCGGGGTGCTGGGATCAATCGCGCTGGCGCTGGCCGCCGCCGAAGACTCAGCCCGGTAAGTGAGGCACAGCCGCATGTCATTGACGTTTAGCGAGTACCAGGATCGCGCCGCCGAAACGGCATTTTATCCCGGCGCGGGTAATAACCCGATCTACCCGACGCTGGGGTTGGCCGGTGAAACGGGCGAGGTCTGCGAAAAGGTCAAAAAGGTGATCCGTGACAACGGCGGCACGTTCGACGACGACGCGATCGCCACCATTGAGAAAGAACTGGGCGACGTGTTATGGTACGTGGCGCGGCTCGCCGCCGAGCTGGGATTAGACATGGATCAGATCGCGCAGGCCAACCTGGACAAACTCGCATCACGCAAAGCGCGCAATCACCTGTCCGGCAGCGGCGACGATCGTTAACGTCTGTGCCGCCCTAGCGCGATCCGTGATCAAGTGAAACTTGGCAGGGCAATCGTTTTAATGAATAGCTGAGCTTTAGATCAACGCCTTCCCCCTAAATCCCCCTTCCAGCCAAGCTGGACGGGGGACTTGACAGCGCGTGTTCGTCTGTTTTATCTCCTCCCTGGCTCGGCTGGGGAGGGGAAACCGGGCTTTAGCCCGGAGGGGAGGGGCGTTGGGATAGGATCATCGGAATAGAACTATGGACAAAAACCTGAACAAGCGTAAGCAGCAGTGGGAAAAAACCACCCTGGCTAAGGTGCTGGACCGCTTCCCGGAGCGTAAGGCGGAGTTTGCGACGTCATCGCTGCCGCTGGACCGCGTGTACCTGCCGGATGATCTGAGCGATGAACAGGCCCAGGCGTACCTGGATAACCTGGGCTTCCCCGGCGAATACCCTTTTACGCGCGGCGTGCAGCCGACCATGTACCGGGGCCGGTTCTGGACCATGCGCCAGTATGCCGGGTACGCGACCGCCGAAGAATCCAACGCCCGCTACCGCTACCTGCTGGACGCCGGGCAGACCGGGCTGAGCGTAGCGTTCGACCTGCCGACCCAGATCGGCTATGACCCGGATAATCCGCTCGCGCTGGGCGAAGTCGGCAAAGTGGGCGTCAGCATCCCGACGCTGCGCGATATGGAGCGCTTGTTCGAAGGCATCCCGCTGGACAAAGTCTCGACCAGCATGACGATCAACGCCCCGGCGGCGATCCTGCTGGCGATGGTTATCGCCGTTGGCAAAAAACAGGGCGTGAAGCCGTCCAAACTGCGCGGCACGGTGCAAAACGACATCCTCAAAGAGTACATCGCACGCGGCACGTACATTTTCCCGCCCGGCCCATCCATGCGCCTGATCACCGACCTGTTCGCGTTTTGCGCCAAAGAGGTCCCGCTCTGGAATACGATCAGCATCAGCGGTTATCACATCCGCGAGGCGGGCAGCACCGCCGTGCAGGAAGTCGCGTTTACGCTGGCGAACGGGATCGCGTATGTGCAGGGCGCGCTTGACGCCGGGCTGGCCGTGGATGACTTCGCGCCGCGCCTGAGCTTTTTCTTCAACGCGCATAACAACCTGCTGGAAGAGATCGCCAAGTTCCGCGCGGCGCGGCGGCTGTGGGCGCGCATCATGCGCGAGCGCTTCGGCGCGAAAGACCCCAAAAGCTGGATGCTCAAGTTCCACACGCAGACCGGCGGCAGCACCTTGACCGCCCAACAGCCGGAAAATAACATCGTGCGCGTGACGATCCAGGCGTTGGCGGCGGTGCTCGGCGGCACGCAGAGCTTACACACAAACAGCATGGACGAGGCGCTGGCCCTGCCCACCGAGGCCGCCGTACAGGTCGCGCTGCGCACGCAGCAGGTCATCGCGTATGAGTCCGGCGCAGCGGATACAGTCGATCCGCTGGCGGGCAGTTATGTGATCGAGCACCTGACCGACGACATCGAACAGCAGGCGCACGAGTACATCGAGCGCATCGATGCCATGGGCGGGGCGCTGGCGGCTATCGAAAACGGTTTTGTTCAGGGTGAGATCAACGACGCCGCGTATGCCTACCAGCGCGCGGTCGAACGGGACGAGGCGGTTGTGGTGGGCGTCAACAAGTTCACGACCGATCACGAACAGAAGACCGACCGCGACATTTTGCGCGTCAACCCGGCCATCGAGCAGGCCCAGCGCGACAACGTCGCCCGGATTCGCGCCGGGCGCGATCACAACCGCGTGGCCGACCTGCTCAGCCACCTGGAAACCGCCGCCAAAGGCAGCGATAACCTGATGCCGCTGTTCGTCACCTGCGTAGAGCATGACATCACGCTGGGCGAAATCTGTAATGTGCTGCGCGGCGTGTTTGGCGAATACCGCCCGCAGGTCACGGTCTGACCGCAGGTCTCTGTTTGACCGTTGGTCAGGGTCTGACGCTCGCGGCGGGATTGATCACAACACGTCACCGTTACGACCGGCGCTCTGTTCGACAGAGCGCCGGTTTGTGTTACACTGATGGTGTTGAGTCAGGGGAAGAGTCAACATGGAAAAGCCAAGAGCATTTATTAGCTATTCTCACAAAGACAAACACGCACAACCCTTTGTTGAAGTTTTAGTAACATACCTCGACATACACATGGATTTGTTCTGGGACAGAAGAATAAAACCAGCACCATTTGCCAAAGAACTTGAGAAGGAAATCGAGACACGCGAATTCTTCTTACCTGTAATGACACCGTCTTTCGCACGAAAAGATAGTTATTGCAGAATCGAACTTCATCATGCGGAAAAACACAATCGTAAAATTGTTCCTTTAAAGATAATTCTCCAATATTCGCCCCCCGAATGTGCAAAATATAGCTGGGCGGATTTTACACAGGGCTTTGAACGCGGGTTCCAAGATTTAACTCGTAAGATTCTCGGTCGATCATATTTGCCGTGGGAACACTTGGAAAATGGGACGCATCGCGAGATCTTGGAAGGATTACAACGGGGCATGATACCCGCATCGATCGCCAGAGAATTTGGCGAGTGGGCAATTGTAGAAAAACTTTGGCCATATATCAGGAACCGTTTGGAAAAAAGCAGAATCCACGTCGGTGAGCCGAAAAGCCCACAAGACATCTTATTGCTGGTTCCATCGATAATTGAGCAAGCAGCCTCCAACATAGATGCAGTAAGCGTAAGGAATGCTCAAAGAACAGAAAAGATAATTCAAGGATACCTGGAAACCGAGGAACAAAATATTACAAACGACGCCGCACTCGCGGGTCAAAACACAATGAAGTTATTGATTGAAGTTGAACACGAGTTAGAGAACATGGCGGCAGCCAGACTTGATGCACGTGAAGTGATAGGGATGCGACATACTTCAGTTTTCGATGCCACGAGTCAGTTGCGGCATTTGATCAAAACACACGCACGCACGCTAAACAGGCACATGTCCTAAGGTATGTTTTTTGACCGCTACTTTTGGGAGGATCATTCTCATGACTATCCTGCGCGTTGCCCTGCTCCAACTGGCCGCACACGGCGCGCACCAGACCGCCAACCGGGACAAAGGGACGGACGCCTGCCGCCAGGCTGCCGCGATGCACGCGGATATCGCCCTGTTTCCGGAAATGTGGAATATCGGTTACACGTTTTTTGACCGCGATACGCCCGGCGCTCACGCGGCATGGGCCGCGCAAGCCATCAGCGCGGACGATGACTTTGTAACTCATTTCCAGGCGCTGGCCCGTGATCTCAACATGGCGATTGCGATCACGTACCTGGAAACATGGCCGGGCAGCCCGCGTAACACCGTCGCGCTGATCGGCCGGCACGGCGATATCGCGCTGACCTATGCCAAAGTGCACACCTGTGATTTTGACCTGGAATCGGCCCTGACGCCGGGCGATGATTTTTACGTGTGTACGCTGGACACGGTCCGGGGTGAAGTCCGGGTCGGCGCGATGATCTGCATGGACCGCGAGTTCCCCGAAAGCGCCCGTATCCTGATGTTAAAGGGCGCCGAGATCATCTTGATCCCGAATGCGTGCGACATGGAAACCAACCGTACCGGCCAACTACAAACGCGCGCCTACGAAAACATGACCGGCGTGGCGCTGGCGAATTACGCCGACGCACGCATGAACGGGCATTCGGTGGCCTTTGATGGCATCGCGTTCACCAGGGACGAAAAATCCCGTAACACGCTCGTGATCGAGGCGGGCGAGCGCGAAGGTGTGTTTCTGGCCGAGTTTGACATACACCTGCTGCGCGAATACCGCCAGCGCGAAATATGGGGCAACGCCTTTCGCAAGCCCAGTTGTTACGGGCTGCTGACCGCGCCAGACGTCGCGCCGCCGTTTGTACGCGCCAGCGCCCGGCGCTAATCGGCTGGCGCTGATCCCCCTTTCCCCGTGCATATCCACGCTGTAGTAAGAAATTTCTAACCTGTAAACAGGCTGTAATGCCGGTGAAATCTCGCGCCTGCATGATAGGAACGTGTTTGGTGAGCGCGACAGAACCGCTCACCGGCGGTGAGCACTCACAAAACCATCGTCCAATTAACCGGTAACGCTAATGTGTATAGATAGCATGTGAGTGCTCACCCTATAGTAATCGAAACGGCGTTCGCTGCGCCGAACGTCACAGCAAAAAAGGAGCAAAACGAAATGTCGAAATCACTGCTGAGCCTGGGACTGGTGGCACTTATGGCGGTTGTCCTGACGACGGGACTGATCCCGGTCCAGACGTCACACGCAGACGATGACCTGCACGACCTGGTCTTGATCACACGCCAGACGGTCGTGCTCAACATGCCGAACGGTGACGCGGCACAGGGTGACCTGTACCCGTGCCAGACCGCCTTTGTTACCGAGATTCAAGGCGGTTGGGGCCTGGTCGAAGTGATGGGCGGCTGGATCAACCTGGCGGATACGCTGAACGTGAACGATGCCTACGGCCAGGAAAATTTCCCGATTATGGATCAGTGCGCGGGCGCGCCATTCGAGGTTCCCGACGTCGTGATGTATTAGCTTTTTGACGACAACCTGATCACTTCCTGTATGAGCGCCGGGGTTATCCCCCCACCCCTCCCCCGGCGCTCGATTTTTTATTCCACCGGGATATCGACCCAGGGCGCAACCGGGCCGCCGTTAACATCCACTACATCGGTATACGTCAGCAGGCCGTCTTCCAACGTGTACATGCCTACTCGCAGCGTATGAACACCGTTCGGCACCGCCAGATCGATCCACGTGACCAGCCGGTCCCCGGCGCACCAGTACACGCCCGGCCAGAAGTCAAAGTCACGCTGGCCGATGCGCTCGCCGTCAGCGTCTAACAAATGCGCAAACACGCGCTGGTAGCCGAGATCGGGATTCGCGCCGGGCAGGTCCCAGGCGAGATATAGGGTATCCGCTGTTAACCGATATCCGGCCAACTGCGCCCCATTCGCATAACGCACCGGGTCGCGTTCGATCAGCGCCGGACCATGCCAATCCGGATTGGTCCAGGCAGGCGCCGCGTCAAACCCGGTAATCGTGTAGCTCCCCTCGCCGGGCCGCAGCGGGACCTCGGCCACCGTGCCGCCGGTATACAATGCCGCCGCCGGGTAATCGAGCGCGTCGGGCGGCTCCAGCAGCGCAAAGGGACCGTCGGGCAGCACGGCGATCCCGCCCTCGGTGATCACCATCTCGCGCACGCAGGCGGCGGAATCAACCAGTAGTGAGCGCCAGATCGGGTGACCGCTGCGGCCCGTATCCGCGCCTACCAGCAGCACGTCATCATAAGCGAGCAGTTCGGCGCGCACGTCCTTTAGATAAAACAGGGGCGGTCCCAGCGTGTCCGGATCGTAACGCGCGCTCGTGTCGCGGATCGCCATCTGGAACCAGCCCGCCCACGTCAGGACGATGGCACCCAGCGCCGCCACGATCACGCCGCGTAACATCACCCGGCGGCGTGGCAGCAGGGACAGCAACCAGTCCAGACCAAACGCGCTTAGCAGGGCTAAACCGGGGATCACGGGGATGAAATAATGCGTGTAGATGCCGGTCGCCGTCCAGTTGGTGATAAACACCAGCACCGGCACAACCGTCCACAGCAGCAGCAGGGCCGATGTTTGCCAGCCCACGCGCCGCCACGCGCCGATCACACCCACCAGCGCCAGCATACCGACCAGCGCCCACGCGTAAGTAAACGGTTTCACCGACGCAGCCACGCGATCCGAAACGGGATTCCCCATGTTTTTTTCCAGGTGCCGCCCGGTCGCCAGGCTCACGGCGTGATCCAGCGCATCCTGCCGCACGCGGAGATCGTATTTCAGCACGGCGTGAATCGAATCCAGGCGGTCGTTAAAGTCACCGGGTGAATCGCGCGATCCGATCACAAAGGGGACCATCACCGCCGCGCCCAGCGCCGCCGTGATCACCAGCGCCCGCCACTCGATGCGCCGCCAGCCTACCACCACGATCCAGCCGTACACGGGCACCAGCGTCCACGCCGCGTAATGAATCTGGACGCCCCACAGCAGCACCGGCAGCGCGAGCACCTGCGCCCAGCGCCGCCCCTCCATAAACCCGGCCAGCGCCAGCAGCAGCCCCAGCAGAATGATCGGCGTGTGAGTGTCCTGCGCCCAGATCGAACGGCTGTACTGGGCCGCATACGGGTTGAGCGCGTAGATCATACCGGCCAGCGCCGCTGCACGCGGATTCAGGTACCGGTGCGCGAGCAGCCACAACAGCCCGACCCCGGCCACGTTCATCAGCCCGATGCACACCGTCACGAACTGCGGATCGTGCGTGATGGCAAAAAACGGGGCGAGCGTATACACCGTCACGGGGGAATTGGGCACGCCCGCTGACGAATTGATCCCCAACGTGGGAATGCCCTCACCCGATGCCATTTCGATCGCCATAAACGACAGTTCCGCCTGGTCGTAACGGTAGACGGTCAGGCGTCCCAGGTCATCGACGCGCACCGCCGCCGCCATGACCAGGATCAGCACCAGGGCGAACAGGTCACGACGGGTGACAGCGTGTGGCTTGCGGTTCATAAGCGGGCTTCTTTCGTTGAATACACGACACCGGCCCGTTATTATACTGGCAGGTGCAGCGCCGCTCAAGCAGCGAAACGCGCAAAGCCCCTCCCCTCCGGGCTTTTAGCCCGGTGCCCCCGCCCTGGCGGGGGTAGCGCGACCGCCGGTCGCGCAGGGGAGGGGCGGAACTCGCATGCGCGAAATAATCGTCCGCATCGCCGGGCTGGACAGGTTGGGATACAATAGAAACATCATCGGTTCAATTGGCAGGACGCCCGATCATGAGTGAATACGATCCCGGCGATTGGTACGATAACAACCAGGCACGTCGCAGGCGCCGCCGTCGCCACGAAAGTGAATATGACGACGCCTGGGCCGCCGCGTTCGAAGATGATATCCCCGACGACCACGTCGAGGTCGAAGACCTCGCCGCCGGGTACACGTGGGATGAACCGCGCCGGTATGACGACGGCGATCCCGACAGTTTTTTAGACGCTGACGGCGACATGGTCGAGCCAACCATGGATGTCTCCGACCTGGGACCGCTGCCATCCTCGTACCAACGCCTGGCTAACCGGCGTCACGGCGCACGCAGCAGGCTGCCACAGGGACGTTACGACCGCAGCGCCGCCTACCCCAACAGCCCCAGTTTTCACGAAAAACGTAAACCCCGCCTGGAACGTACCATCGATCGTATGGCCGGCGGCGATCCGTATATGCCTGCGCTAGGCAAACCCAAAAACAATGCAGCCCAGATGCCCGGCATGTTTGCACACATCCCCTTTTGGGGTATTGTGCTGCTGGTTGTCCTGGCGTTTGCGGCCTGCGGAGCCACCGCTTTCGCATGTATATCCGTGCTGACGCTGTTTTGAGGCTGCGGGTAGGAGATGGCGGCCCCGGTTTGTCCAACGCCAGTTTGGGCCAATCGCCGCCATGCCCCCGTCTTGAGGGCGCTATCCCGTCACTACCGGATATGTTATAATCTCGGCAACCTGAACCTCAATATGAACGTATAGTTGAGGGTAGGATTTTCGTGTTTTTTCCCCGTCCTACCCACCAATGTGAGGAACGATGTTAAGAACAATCGCAAGAGGCGTATTCGGAGACCCAAACGAGCGCGAACTTAACCGTCACCGGGAAATCGTTGAGGTCATCAACGCGTATGAACCTGAAATGCAGGCGATGAGCGATGACCAACTGCGGGTTAAAACGGACGAGTTCAGAACGCGCCTCGCCGCGGGCGAAACGCTGGATGACCTGCTGCCCGAAGCCTTTGCCGTCGTGCGTGAAGCCGCGCTGCGAACCACCGGCTTACGGCTTTTTGACGTGCAGTTGCTCGGCGGCATCGTGCTGCACCAGGGTAAAATCGCCGAGATGAAAACCGGTGAAGGTAAAACCCTGGTGGCCACACTGCCGCTGTACCTCAACGGGCTGACCGACCGCAGCGTGCACCTGGTAACTCCCAACGATTACCTGTCAAAATTTGGCCTGCAACAAATGGGGCCGGTCTATCACTTCCTGGGCCTGATATCTGCCGTGATCCAGAGCCGCGGCGGCAACGAAACCATGCACTCGTTTCGTTTTAATCCCGAATGGCTCAGCGATGATGCCCGCTTCCAACACCTGGAACCCATCAAACGGCGCGACGCCTACAAAGCCGATATCATCTACGGCACCAACAACGAGTTCGGTTTTGATTACCTGCGCGACAACATGGTCCACGGCACCGAGCAGTTGGCGCAGCGTTCGCATTATTACGCTATCGTAGACGAAGTCGATAACATCCTGATCGACGAAGCCCGTACCCCGCTGATCATCAGCGGCCAGGCGGATCAGCCGTCGGACCTGTACAAGCTGTTTGCCCGGTTGGTCAAGCCGCTGTTACCCAGCAGCGATGATAGCATCGAACTGGAAGAACCGGACGGCGATTACGTGGTGGAGGCCCGCCATCGCAGCGTGTATTTGACCGAACAGGGCGTCGAAAAAATCGAGCACAAGCTGGCGCAAGAGGACATCCTCAAGGGTGATAACCTGTACGGCCCGGACAACGCCGAGATGCTGCCCTACCTCGATAACGCGCTGCGCGCGCGTGTGATCTTCGAGCGTGATAAGGATTATGTCGTGATGGGCGGCCAGGTGATCATCGTGGATGAATTCACCGGGCGCTTGATGCACGGGCGGCGCTTCTCCGAAGGGCTGCACCAGGCCATCGAGGCCAAAGAGGGCGTCCAGGTCCGGCAGGAAAACCTGACGCTGGCTACGATCACGTTTCAGAACTACTTTCGCATGTACGAAAAACTGGCCGGAATGACCGGTACCGCCGCCACCGAAGCCAGCGAATTTGAGGAAATCTACAATCTCGAAGTCACCGTCATCCCCACCAACCTGCCCTGCATCCGGGATGACAAACAAGACCTCATCTACATGTCGGAAAAAGCCAAGTGGAAAGCGGTTGTCGCAGACATCAAAAACCGCCAGCAGCGCGGCCAGCCGGTGCTGGTCGGGACCACGGCCATCGAAACCAGCGAGCAGCTCAGCGAAATGCTCAAACGGGCCGGTGTCCAGCACGAGGTGCTCAACGCCAAACAGCACGAACGCGAAGCCGTCATCATCGCCCAGGCCGGGCGTCCCGGTGCGGTAACGATCGCGACCAACATGGCCGGTCGCGGCGTGGATATTCTGCTCGGCGGCAACCCGGAAGGGCTGGCGCGTGAGAAACTGCGCAAACGCTACAACGTGGATATCACCGAAGCATCCGACGAGCAGTGGCAGGAAGTCTTGAATGAAGCCAAAACCGAATGCCTCGCCCATCGCCAGCGTGTGCTGGAAGCGGGTGGGCTGTATGTGCTCGGCACCGCGCGCCATGAAGCCCGCCGTATCGACAACCAGCTTCGCGGGCGAGGAGGCCGCCAGGGCGATCCCGGTGAGAGCCGGTTTTTCCTGTCGCTGGAAGATGACCTGATGCGGCGCTTCGGCGGCGAGCGCGTCAAAAACTTCATGAAGTGGGCCGACATGCCCGAAGATATGCCGATTGAACACGGCATGATCAGCAAATCGATCCAGCAGGCCCAGGTGCGAGTCGAAGGTTATAACTTTGACATCCGCAAGCGCGTGCTGGAATATGACGACGTGGTCAACAAACAGCGCGGAACGATCTACCAACAGCGGCGCCAGGTGCTCAACGCCAGGCCCGGCGAGCTGCGCGAACAGATTCAACACATGATCACCGAACAAATTCAGGAATTGTGCGAACAATACCTGGCCGGTGATCCGATCGACTGGCAGATCGACGACCTGCACCGCAGCGTGCGCACCATGTACCCCGTGCCCGGAGATATCACACTCGACAGCCTGGCCGCGCTTGACGACCGCGAGACCATCGAACTCACCCTGGTGAAAGGCGCACTGCGCGCCTATGACACACGCCTGGAGCGGTTCGGCGCCGAATGGATGACCGGCGCCGAAAAACACGTCATGCTCAATGTCGTTGATCAATTCTGGCAGCGCCACCTGACCGATCTCGATATCCTGCGCGAAGGGATCGGGCTGGTCGGTTACGGCGGGCGCGATCCACTGGTCGAGTACAAACGCGAAAGTTTCGCGATGTGGATCGGGCTTCAGAAGGAAATCCGCGCTAAAGTGGTGAGCGATATCTTCCGCGTGATCCCGCGCGAACAACAGGCGCTGCCCACACAGGTCCGGCTGAGTAATGTCCAGGCCGGGCGCGGTGCCATGCCGATCGCGGGCGGCGAGAAAAAAGCGCCCGAACCGGTGCGCAATATCGGCATGTTTGACAACGTAGGGCGAAACGATCCGTGTCCCTGTGGCAGCGGCAAAAAATTTAAACACTGCCACTATCCGATCATTCAGAAAGAGCGCCAAACCGTTTCGCAAGACACGGTCAAACGCTCCGTATCACGCCGACGGCGATAACTCACAACAGGGCACACGAGTTAAAGACAAGTGAGGTGGAATTGAAGGAAATGGCAATACCGGATACAGATGATCTCGCAGCCAGCCTCATGGACGATATGGATCCGCTTTTGCTGGACCTGATCCAGACACGGATTAACTCGTTTATCAAGTGGGACCTGGTACGCTTTTATCATGAAAACCCGCACACAACCGACACCGCCGACAGCATCGCACGTTACATCGGGCGTGACCCGCGTATTGTCGAGCCAGAATTGGAACAACTCGCCGACGATGAAATCCTGAATGTTGAGGAACTGCCGAACATGCGCGTGTTCACGCTGACCAACGACGTTGAAATTCGCGAGTTGATTGGCCGCTTTATCGCCGCCTGTGACGACCGGCAATTTCGCGTAAAGGCAATCTATCACGTCATTCGCCACTTACGTTGAGAGGAACCGCGGCATGGAAACAAGACGAGTTCCCACCGGAATCCTAGGGCTGGATGATATGCTGCATGGCGGGTTCCTGTCAGAAACGGCCAACCTGATCGAAGGCGCACCCGGCACCGGTAAAAGCACGATGGGGATGCAGTTCATCCAATACGGCATCACGGAATGTGACCAGCCGGGCGTGATCCTGACCTTCGAGGAGTTCCCAGAGCAGTATTACCGCGACGCCGCCAGCTTCGGCTGGGATTTCCAGGCACACGAGGCCGCTAATACACTGCGCGTGATCATGACCAGCCCGGAAGTCACCCAGGCCGATCTCCAACGCCTGCATGGACGGCTGGAAACCATGGTCAACCAGCACGGTATGCGGCGTATGCTGGTGGACAGCCTCAGCCATTTTGAGCGCCTGACCGATGATCCGATCGAACTGCGCCAGGTGATCTACGGGTTTGTGAACGGGCTCAAACGCCTCGGCCTGACCGTGATCCTCACGCGTGAAAACGCCGCGCTGCTGGGCGAAACACCCGACGTCGAAGAAGACCTGGCGTTTGTAATGGATTCGTATGTCCTGCTGCGTTATGTGGAGATTCGGAGCGCCGTACACAAAGCGCTGCTGGTGCTCAAACTGCGCGGCAGTGATCACGCCAATGATATCCGGCAGTACGCGATCACGGAACACGGTATCGAGGTGCGATCGCGCTTTGAGGGTACGCGTGGCATCATGAGTGGTTCACCAACCATGACCCACGCCGAAGCATTTGCCGCTGCGTTTTTGCCGTCAGGACGGACGAGTTAGCAGACCCATGAGCGACATCAGTGCACACCAGTTCTTGACGATTTATATATGGTTCGGACTGACTTTCCTGGTTTCGATGCTGCTGTTGATCGCCCGTTTTTATGAGCGGCTGTCCGGCCAGCGCACGTACTACCAGTTTTTTGTGATCCCGGTGCTCGCGTTTGCCATCGCGGCGGCGCGCTTATCAAGCCTGGATCAGATCGCGGGTGATACGCTGGGCGATAGTATGTCGCTGGTGGGTGGGCTGTCGCTGATGGCGCTGTGTTTTCAAGTTTATCGCCTGATGACAAGCGGGCGCTGATGGTGCGGGCGGGTAACCCTACACACCCGCCCGTTTTTGAACTTGTTCCGGGGCAGCATATACCTGATGCAGCCTGATCGTCCGATTAACAGTACCGGGTAACCGGTGATACACAAACAACCATGGGAAATATAGGCACATTATTAAGCGCAGCCGCCCCCATCGGGATCATTATCGCCCTGTGGGTCATCGCACAGATCAGCCGCCGGTTTGGTGAAGTTACACACCGCCCACCGTTCTATCGCGGCTTTTATCTCAGCCTGGTTCTGGTTCTGTTCCCGCTCGTTATCCGCCTGTTGGCTGTCGGGCTGGACGAGGACGAATACGCCGATCTCGGCGGCAATACCACCGACGCACTCCTGCATGATGTCCCGCTGGCGATCGCGATCACACTCGCGGGTATCATCGCCTGGCGCTACTGGGGATGGCTGGTATATGCACACGATGACCAGGTTTCCATCAACAACCAACAATCAAAACAGTCAAGCCAACATAAAGAAAGCTGATGGACAGCAAAGTCAACCCGGCACTCTCTTATCCCCCTGATGCCCTTCTCGACGCGGCTGAAGCGCTCTTCCTGGTCAATCACAACGGCGTCATCCGGTTCATGACGCCCGCGGCGGCTCACTATTACCAGTATGCCCAAGATGACCTGATCGGGCGTTCGGTGCTGCGGTTTGTCGTTCCCGAAGAAATCGATGCGGTGCGCGCTCGCTGGCAGGCCTTTGTCGATAACCCTAAAAAAACCTTTGACGAGCTAACCATCACCACAATATCCGCGACCGGGTACCGGATGCCGGTAACCGCCACCATCTGGCGGCTGCCCAACCGTCACGAGTTTCTGGTGATCCACCGCATGAGCGAGCGGTTTCGCAACCGGCTCGAAACCCTGTACACGGTGCTCAAAACCGTTTCCAGCACGCTGAGCCTGGAAGACTGCCTGGATATCGTGCTGCGCGAAGCCATGCGCCTGATTCCGGCGGACAGCGGCACGATCTATATGTTGCAGGCCAACAATAAACTGCACCTGGTCAATGCCCAGGGACACATGATTGAGTCCTTCGCGCTAGAGCTTCGTGAGCCGGAGAGTGAATTTAAAACGGCACATCACCTGCGCGAAAGTGGTAAGCCGCTCATCATTGACAACTGTGAGGACGATCCACTCTGGACGATCTTGCCGGGGTCTGAAGGCATCAAAAGCTGGTTGGGCGTACCGTTATATCACCAGGGCGAATTTGTCGGCATACTGAACCTGGACAGCCAGTTTCCGCACGCCTTCAACCGCGAGGATGCTGATCTGGCCCAGGCGCTCGCCAGCCAGGTCGCGGCGGCGCTGTATAATGCCCGCCAGTATGAACTGGAACACCGCCGCGCCGAACGGCTCCAGGCGCTCGGCGATGTGGGCCAGGCGATTCGCCAGTTGGACCTGGACAGCGTGCTTGAGGTCGTGTACCAAAAGATCAGCAGCCTGATGCAGATCGACACGTTTTTTATCGGGCTGCACGAACCCGAAACGCATGTCATCCGGCGGGTTGGCACCTACGAGAACGGCCAGCGTGTGCCTGACCTGGTTATGCGTGACAACCAGGACCTTTCCGGGCAGGTATTACGCACACGGCAAAACGTCATCATCCACGACAGCAACATTGAGAAGACCCCGCCCGAATTGATCGTTGAGGGCGAGATGCCTTGCAGTGTGATCATGATGCCGCTGATCACACCGGAAGGTGTCGTTGGAGTCATCAGTGTTCAGAGTTACGAGCCAAACGCGTATACGGCAGATGACATCGCCCTGCTGGAAACGATCGCCGGATCGGTGGCAACCGCCGTGCGCAACGCCCAGCTTTACGACAATGTCAGCCAACAGCTCGCCGCGCTGAGCACGCTGCACCAGATGGGGCTGGAAATGGCGACCGCGCACGATCCCGACACCATTATCCAACTCACGATCACGTCTGCGCTCACCCTGTTTCACTCCAGCCAGGTACGCTTGTATCTCAACCAGACCGGAACATGGCCGACGCAGATGTGGCGCGGCCACGAAACCGGCATACGCGGGCAGTCGCGTATCCGGGCGTCCGAACACCTGGAACTAGACAGCGTAACACGCCAGGTTGAGCAGTCCCAACAGCCCGTGGTCATCACCGACCTGAACGAGCAGCCCGACCTGCAAACCGAATATGATATGCCCTGGCTGGTGCAATCGCTGGTATCGTACCCGGTGCGTTATGGGGAACAATCCTTCGGCGTGCTGACCCTGCTGCACAGCGAACCGCAGGCGTACGACCGGGATATGCTGCGCACCATTGAACTCGTGACCATGCAGGCCGCCGACGCTTTCGAAAACGCGCGCCACACGATTACACTACACCGCCGCCTGGAAGAAGTCAGCGCGCTGCAAAACATGGCCCGTGACGTGAGCAGCCGCCAATCCCTGGACGAGATACTGCACATCACGGTACGCGCCCTGCAAGACGTGTACCATTGCAAGTCCGTTTCGCTGGCGCTCTACAACTCCGAAACCGAGGAAGTCATCACACAGGCTGCCGTAGGGCTGGAAGCGCAGTACATCGAACAAGGCCGGTTTAAGCTTGGTGAGTTTGTCGCTGGCGAAGTCGTCGCCACCGGCCAGATGATCTATGTGCCGGACACCCATTCCGACGACCGTTTCCGCCTTATTGATCCAGATGTACGATCCATGCTCACCGTACCACTGACCATCCACGACCGCATCATTGGTACGCTTAGCATCGACAGCAAAACGCCCGATGCCTTTACACCGGACCATGAGCGCGTGCTGACCATCGCCGGGGGACAGATCGCGGCTATCATCGAAACCATCCGCCTGCTGGAAGAAACCCGGCAGCGTGCCGCCGAACTGGCTAACGCCAACGCCGAACTCAAAGCGCTGCACGAGCTTCGTACCGAGCTGGTACAGAACGTCAGCCACGAACTCCGCGGCCCGTTAGGGCTGATCCGGGGGTACGCCGGTCTGCTGCTCGACGAGTCATTAGGCGAGCTAAACCCCAAGCAGAAGGATGCGATGACCATCATTGACGAAAAAGGGGCCGCCATCACGCGCATGGTCAACGACATTTTGAGCCTGGAACAAATTCAGCCTGGCACACTCCAGCGCGAAACGTTGGATATCTCCCAACTGGCGAATCAGGTCATCGAAGGGATCAGACTGGTCTACAAAGACCGGGATATCACCTTCTACGGCGAACTGGCAGCCGAACCCTACCTGGTCAACGGCGACCCGGTCCGGTTGAACCAGATATTTGACAACCTGATCAGCAACGCTGTGAAGTTCTCGCCGGACGGCGGCGATATTATCATTCGTTCGCAGCCCAATCCTTCCAACAACACCATCCGGTTTTCGATCATCGATCACGGAATCGGTATTCCTGCCGACCGGTTACCGCACATTTTTGAGCGGTTCTACCAGGGTGCCCCCTCAATCCAGCACCAGTACGGCGGGACCGGTCTTGGGTTAGCCATCGTCAAGCGTGTTGTCGAAGCACATGGTGGTACACTAGAGGTCATAAGTCAGGAAGGCAAAGGCAGCACGTTCACGTTTGAGCTTCCGCTCATAGAAAGGTAAAAGCTGGTGGCATTCAATGTCCAATCTGTGGTCAACCGGAACAACCACCTGATGGAAACGTTAAAAGCGTGGCCCAAAATTGAGCTTCACCGCCACCTTGAAGGATCGATCCGTCTGCCGACGCTGATCGATGTTGCCCGCCAGCACGATATCCCTCTCCCGGCTTTTACCGTGGAACACCTGCGGCCTTTTGTACAAATGACCGAGGATGACGAACCCACGTTTACCGTTTTCCTGAGCAAGTTTAATGTGCTGCGCCAGTTTTACCGCTCGCTGGACATCATCCGCCGCATCACGCGGGAAGCCATCGAAGACGCCGCCAACGATAACATCAAGTACATGGAACTGCGCTTCACGCCGCACGCCCTGGCCCGCCTGAAAGATTTTGATTACCAGGACATCATCCGGGCCGTATGTGAAGAATCAGTCCGCGCCGAAACCGACTTTGACATCCGTGTGACGCTGATCGTATCGGTCAACCGCCACGAAAGCGTCCAGATCGCTGAAAAGGTGCTCACCGCCACGCTGGCGCTCAATCATAACAGCGTGGTGGCGCTGGACCTGGCCGGGTTGGAATTTGAGCATTCGCCGCGCCCGTTTAAAACCCTGTTCGAGCGCGCGCAGCAGGCCGGGCTGCACACGACCGTCCACGCGGGGGAATGGGCCGGGCCGAACAGCGTGCGCGAAGCCATCGAAGCCCTGTCTACTGAACGCGTGGGGCACGGTGTCCGCGCCATCGAAGACTCACAGGTCGTGCAGATGGTGCGCGACAAGGCGATTACGCTAGAAGTATGCCCCACCAGCAACCTGCACAGCGGGGTTGTCAAACAGTTCGACCAGCACCCGCTGAACGATCTGATCTACCTGGGCGTTCCAACCACGATCAACACCGATGATCCCTCGCTGAGTGATATCACGCTCACCGATGAGCTGGTGCTGGCGCACGTGGCGCTGGGCCTGTCACTGGATGTGATCAAACAGAATATCATGAACGCGGCCAAAGCGGCCTTCTTGCCAGACACCGAGCGTGATGCCCTGGTCACCCAATTCGAAACGGCACTGGCAAGCGCCCCCCTGCCCTGATTCCGCCGCGCGACAACAACCAGCCCGGCTGCATGAGTGTCTACCCACGCAGCCGGGCCGGTGTTTGGTCGGAATCACCCTGCGCAGGGGATCAGTTCATGCTGTGCACCTTGACGAATATCGTATACGCCTCGCGGGTGCCGTCCGGGTACAGCACATCCAGCGTGTACACCGTCGATTGGGTTGGGCACTCGGTGACCACGCCGCTGCCGGATACATACTGGCCCTGGTAAGTGGCCTCCGGCACGTTTTCGGCAATCCACCAGATATCAACACAGTTACCGATCGATATCTGCCGCTCGTTTTCCTTACCGCCCAGGGGAAGACCACCCTCAACCCAGAACATCACCTGCGGCATCGCCATGCCGTCCGGTTCAATACCGCCCGGTTCAATACCGGCAGGTTCTACACCGCCCGGTTCAGCACCGGCAGGTTCAGCGGGTGCCGGGACAACGCCGGGCGCGGGGGCAATCGCAGGCAGGTTCAGGCAGTCACCGGTCAGCGTAACCACCCAGCGGGCAACGTAACCCTGCTGGACGCCCAGGTCCACCACCAGCCAGTCATCATACACGCCCACCACGGGCACGGGGCGGCGCGCGTACAGCGTGCCAACCTGGGGATACCCGGTGCCGGGACCGGACCGCACGTTGATATTGTCGTTGTCGGCGCTGTCGGCGGTACACGTCACGACGGGGACATTACCCTGGTTGGCGGGCGCGGCTGGTGGTTGTTCCGGATTGATCACCGGGGCGGGATTAACCGGTACGGCGGGCGCCGTGGTCGAACTGCGCAGCACCACGTTATCAAACTGGAATTGCGACCATATCCCGCTGCGTATTTCGTCGGCGGAACGCCCCACAAACAGGCCGATCCACCCGCTGTACAGGCCGAACCCCTGCACGGTCGTCAGGAATTCGCCGTTGGCATACAGGCTGATGCTCGATCCGGCGACCACGATCGTCAGGCGTGTGGGCGTCTGGCCGGATGTAATGGCCGGTGACCACGTCCAATCTACCAGCGGTGTCCACGTTTCGATGTCGGCATATTCGGCCTGCATCAGGCGGTAGTGGCCGGTGCTGGGCCGGATATGGAAGGTGTAAAATACATACGGATCTGCGCGGCGAAAGACGACTCCCGCAAAGCCCGCGTTCCCCGCCGGGATCACGTCCACCTCCAGCGTATAATCACCCAGATTCCAGGCCGGATCACCGGGGTTAAGCTGCACGTAGCCCCACGTCCACTCGCCGCCGATTTCGATCCGGAGCTGATCATTTTGATAAATGCGGTTCCAGTTGGGGTTTTGTTCCGACTGCCACGCCCACCCGCTGTTGGGATTGGTGAAATCGTCCTGAAAGAGGATATCAGCGCCCGGCGCGGCAGTTTCCCCTTGCGCGACCCCCCCCTGCGCGACGCCACCCTGTGCCGCACCATCCGGGGCGAAACCGCCTTGCGCGACGCCACCTGGGGCAACTCCACCCGCCGCGCTGGACGGCACCACGGACGGATCGCTGATCACGACATTATCCCAGGTATAACTCGCCCACTGCCCGGCGCGGTACTCGTCGCTCGTGCGCCCGACAAACAAGCCGATCCAGCCGTTGAAATACGTGCTGTCCTGGATCGTGGTCACGTACTGCCCGTTGATATAAAACTCCAGGTTGCTATATTCCACGCGGATTCCCAGGCGGTTTGCGCCGCCGATCTGGACGGCGGGCGAATAGGTCCAGTCCGCCAGCCGCCCCCAGTTTTCGACATACGGCTGGTCGGCGCGCAGAATGCGGTATTCACCCGTGCCGGGCCGGACGTGGAACGTGTAGAAACTATCCTGATCGATGCAGCGGAAAACGACTCCTGCAAACCCCACGTTCGCCACCGGGATCACGTCCACCTCAAGCGTGAAGTCAGCCAGATTCCAGGCCGGATCGCTGCTTTTGAACTGGATATATCCCCACGACGACTCGCCGCCCAGATCGCCATAATACGCGCCCTGGCGATACCCTGTCTGCCAGTCGGCGCTGTTTGCGGTTTCCCATCCACTGGCAGGATCATCAAACGTATCCTGAAACATGGTGCCCGATTGGGCGTGAGTGGATGGAGCCGGCAGTACAGCCATCAGCACGGCGGACAGCAGGCATCCCACGAGCAGTACGCGAAACACTGTTTTTTTCATAGGTAGTACCCCCTCAATCGACTGGAACAGTCCGGCAGCATCACACATGCGGGCATGCGGCAGCCGGTTCATTCTCTGTTATCACTGCATCACACTAGTTTTACTATAGGAGATACACCAGGGGCACGTCAATTTAAGCGCGATTAAAATCAGGGGGAATCAGTGTACCGGGCGACCACTTTGATTTTGACCTTATCCCAGAATAAGGTCCGGCGATCATCTACCCGGTTTCACGGGAGAGGTTTGACTCTAAATTTTCCCGTCCAGTTTATCCATCCAATCCGCATCTGGTGCGCGGTAGCGAGTCTCATACCGCTCGTTGTCGCGCTCGATTTCGTTCAACACATCCAGCTCATGCGCCCAGCGTTCCCCCTGTTCGGCGGCAGCGGTGATGATCAGGCGCAGCGCCCATTGTTTTCCCTGGCGGGCGGCGTTTTGCAGGCAGTCCTCACACACGGCGGGCTGGTCGCCATACCGTCCGTCCGACTCCTGTATCCGGCAAATCTCGCATAACGTAAAGGTGAGGTTGACCTCTTTAAGCCACGTATTCCAGAGGGTGATCTGATCGTCGTTCATGCGGATTTCTCCTGACTGTCTCCCACTCAAGAGTATACAACATCTATACGCTGCCGGGATACGTGTCCCTACCCGGCGCGCTCGATCAGGCTGGGATCATCATTTGTGGGGCGGTTCACCCGGCGTGACACCGGGTAGCCGGTCATCTGGCCAGCGGGATAGGGTTGGAGCAGCGGCAGCACGTTCGCGGTGACGGTTTGCGTGGGGTCCAGCCATGCCGCGTATAACTCGGACGGCAGGATCACGGGCATCCGGTTGTGGATCGGTGCCATAAAATCGTTGGGCGTGGTGGTGATGATGGTGCACGTCGGCACGATCTCGCCGGTATTGGGATCGGTCCAGCGTTCCCACAAACCCGCCATGCCAAATAACCCGCGATCACGCAGCGTAATATACATGGGCTGCTTGGAACCGTCCGGCAGGGTCTGCCACTCGTAAAAACCATCCGCGATGATCAGGCAGCGGCGGTAGCGCAGCGCGGCGCGAAAGCTCGGTTTTTCGGCCACGGTTTCGCCGCGCGCGTTGATCAAACGACTGCCGATCGTGGCATCCTTGGACCAATGCGGGATCAGGCCCCAGCGAAACACGGCAAGCTGGTTTTGGGCGCTCTCCACGTCGTGAATGACGGCGGCGACCGGCTGCGTCGGCGCAATGTTATAACGCGGTGATAGAGCCGGTACGCTGTCCAACGCGAACGTCTTTGCGACCAGATCGGGATCAAGTTTAGTGAGAGTAAATCGTCCGCACATACGTTCTATTTTACCGCATTTTTGCACGATCTGCAATCACATGCCGGGTAGGGCAGACGTGTCAAAATAAGGAACGAGAAATAATGATGGCTCACCAAGAAGGGTCACCATGCCAAAACCTGTCTTTACGAGCACTGAAGCATGGTTCGATGTTATAAAGCCAACATGATCTTTATCGCTTCGCTCATCATTGCAGCATCCAAATTGTCATCACCGTCTTCCACCGTTATGCGTTGAGTAACCATACCATATGATTGGAATTCTCGATCCGTTTCGATATTGATCCAATCCAGAGTCCTTTTCCGAATGTGCTGATTGTCAATGCACACAACAGACGTGTCTGGAAGCGTTAACTCATGTTTCAAATAGTAAGCCTCAAGTATATAAGGCTCAAACAGAATCGTGAATGCATACGGATCGTTTTTTCGCATCATAGAGGCTGCTAAGGCAACACACGAACCATGTTGAAATCCGCATAAAACAACCTTCTCTGTAGTAATTTGGAACCGTGTCATTATTTGGTCAACAAGCGCATTCACATAAGCACCAGCACAAGACAAAGTGGCTCCCATCGCTTCGACATTACTGGCAAAGCTTTCGTTACTGCTCGCATCTTGCATGGGGAATGTAAACCAATAGCGTTTTGCATCACTGCCGTAATATAAACCTTGCCGCATCAATGGAGAACTACTGATAACGCCATCGCCCGCCCAAAGATACGTGTTGGGCAGACTCTCGATCAAATGCGGTAGAAAGGGTTTGATCTGTTCAGAAGATACGCCTGCAGAATGGAAATAGAGAAACGCATTGTCAACCTGCGCCGGAACATGTTCGATCACTTCTAACCTCCCCGGCGAGAATTATCGTTTGAGGCAACTACTTTGACAATGTTAGATTAGCCAACTGAGCGCAATTGTGAGATAAAAGAAGCATGAAAAGACAAAAAAGCTGTCACAAAAGCTGGCGCAGTGGGGTTTGCCGCCGCTAGAAGAAATCGACGACCTGGGGGAACGGTTAGCTGTGACGACAGCTTCTCTACTTTTACGCCCTAGTCTTCGGCAGCAGCGTCATCTACTTCTCGATTGCTGCCATCCTTCGTAAAGATTGGCTTTAGGTACTCGGATGGATTAGCTACCTGCTTTTGAAACTCATCCAAGTCTACCATTTGCTTAGTTAACGGGGAGAAAATGTAGTACGTAACTCCTGCTATAACGCGATTGAAATCGGCGATTTCACTATGTAGGTTCAGATCAAGTGCGGAAATATCACGCCCATTATTGAGGAGTCGTGCAGCGATAATAGCTGCTCCGGTATATAGAATACGCCCCCGTGCCTCCGCATGTGTGACATGAAGGGCGCGTCCGATTTTTGTAATATCTGTATACGCCTTATCCAGGGCATTCATTTCCTTTTGGGTAGTTGCAATTGTGTTTCCATTATTTCTCAAAAGAGCAATGCCAAGTGATAAGAATGCCATTGGGTGCGTTGGCATATGAGACAATTCACGTTTATCGACGGTGACAGTATATCCATCTCTAAAACAGGCAATACTTGTTTTCCAATTTCCGTTCTTGAATGCATAGTTGCCCATAATCAAGCTCAATCGCTCTAATGTCTCCTGAATTTTCGGATCACGAGTATCTTGCCTGTACAGCTCAGTGAGGGCATCTATTAATGGCTGTATTGTCTCTGTTTGTTGGCTCAGATCATAGTCGGACCTTAGAGCCTTAACCTCCGCCAGCTCTACCTCAGCGCGTATCTCGACCTTCCATTCCTTGTCATCTCGTTGTGGTGCCTCCTTCTTAGCGATGCGAAATGCGCTCAGTGCGCGCTCAAAGTGAGGAATAGCGCCTAGGTTTTGATCATTCTCATCGTCATACAGTTTTTGATTCTTGTACAGTACACCAAGAAAATACAAGGTCATGGGTCTTGTAAACTTGTCAGGCCAATCGGTGTTATTAGTTTGCTCCAATGTTTGCCTAAAGTGCTTTTGAGCCTCTGTTATGCGTCCCTCCAACAGGGCGGCTAATCCCCGAACATAGTATACGCCTGGATTTGTATCTAAGTTAGTGGCATCAAAGAATCTAGTAGCATACTTGATTTCTTGGTCTCGTTCCACAATTTCATGCCGCAACTCATGAAGGTTGCGTCGCGTTACTTTTACGCGAAGCACATTGACATCATTCAAGACAGCCTGAATTCTCTGCTCGGGATTATGTCTCTCTAACCTGTCCAACTGTTTACGAATGGTCTTCTCATCGTCATCAAGCTTCTTTGCCCTCTCGGCATCAAACGCCAGCAGTTTGCCTACAGTTTCCATCACCTCATTATTAACTGTTGCCCCCTGTCTTCTCTCTGACTCGAAATAGACCTGCAAAACTACAAAGATACCCGCAACTACACCTGCAATTTTCTGTAGCCACGATATGTCTTGCTCTAGTGAGAGTACTTGCTGTCGTAATTCAATCACATCTGGGTCCTGTGCCAACGCAACATCGGGAAATACCAAACTGATGACCCCGACAATTACAATGGAAGGTAACACAATCAAGACGAATATTCTGCGCTTGCTCAAACGGTCTAACATAATTTTCCTCCAAATTCCACTGAAGATCAGAAATAACTGTTTAGTGCACGAAAGATGGCGCACCGAATAGGAACCGAACTTCTCAGACACTTGTCTTCATATTTTGGGTACTTGACATCTTCCTGAAAGATAACATCCAGTGTCAAACGCAGGCTGTTTTTTTATATGCCCACTGATAGCGTACGGCACGTAACAACCGTGCAGCGCCCGGCAGTTGGAAGCGGTCGAAGCGGCGTTCGCCTGAGATACGTTTGACCGTTCGCCCCGCGCTACTGGCCTTCTTCCCACTCGCGCACGACATCGCCGAGCAGGTCGCGCACGTCGTCATCATCCACTTCACCGATGCCTTCGAAAAAGGCGCCATCGACCTCGATACGCACGCCGCCATCGATCGCCGGTTTGACGTGAATCTTGCGCCCGGCAAACTGGGGCATGTCGGCCAGCCGCGCTTGCAGCAGGTCTTCGATCTGGTCGCCAATGCTGAGCGGCGCGATTTCTTCGACAGGTTTGGGAGTCTGCCCCATCGCGGCGCGAGTCATCTGGCGCAGCATCGCACCGGGCCGCATCGACGCCGGTTCGGGATCGTCGTCTGCCGGTTCCACAGGCGGCGGGGACGGTTGGCGGCGCGGCGCACGCGGCGCTTTGCCAGCACCGGCCACCCCGTCTAACTCGTGAACGACGTTCAGGAAACGCCGTTCAAGATCAACGCCGCGCAAGTCATCGAGCGAGGAAAACCGCTGCCCACCGATCTCCAGGATCAGCGAGCCGTCGGCTACATCACGCCACACGCGCAGCAGTTCGACCGAATCGGGCGGCGGTTCCTCGCCGGGGGCCGTGCCCCGCACACCGGCCTGATCGTGCGCGGCGCCGTTCTCATAACCGAGTTCATCTTCAAACGCCGCGTCGCCCATATCCACCGAGATTTTTTCCATTTCGGCAGCGTCTATGACCTCCGCCGTATCATCGCTATCGTCCAGGCTGCCCACCATCTGTGCACTATCCGGTGATGGCATGTCGGCCACATCTGTGGCCACATCTGTAGCGGCGTCCTGTTGGCTCGCCCTGTCGCCGCCGGGCACGCTGTCCGCCGTATCCGCGATGTCGTCGTCCATCGCCCCCATCAGCATCAACAGGTCCGGCGCGGGCACAGCCGCCAGCAGTTCCGGCTTCGGGCGTCGAGGCAGCACAGGCGCGGCACGCTTCCGGGACGAGATACCGGCGTGCGGTGCGTCCACGGCAGATTCGGCAGGCGCGGTTTCAGGATTCATGACCCGCTTGAACCACTGGTATGCCTGGGTGTAAATGCCGGGCAGCGGTGGTTCGCCGCTGCTGGCGCGGCGGCGGCGCTCGGTGGCGCGCTGCATCACCAGCCCGGTCAGCACCAGCCACAAAATGCCCAAAGCGCAGGTCGGGATCAAAATACCGCTAACTTGCTTGAGAAAGTCGGTAGCGCCGGACGAATTGTTGGTCTGGCTCAAAAAAAAGTGCAAGGTATCAAGAGACATGACGTATTCTCGCTCACTCTAACGGGGTATTTTCCCCGTGTATTCGTGCTTGAATGAGTATCGGCTTGCTCACCGTCTTTGGCAAGCGCGGCGGCGGTTTACATACGCTGGCAGGCCGGGCAGTTATGTGTTCCACGTTGGGCCACCATCGTTTTTTCAATCGGTGTACCGCAGCGCGGGCACGGTTCACCCGCCCGCCCGTACACGTATAGACCATCCTGCGCGCTGCCCCTGGTGCCATCCGGTTTACGATACCAGTTGATGCTGGCGCCCTCGCGCCGGACGCCATCGCGCAGCACCTGCCGGATCGCCGTATACAACCGCGCGATCTCGTCCAGACTCAGCGAGTCAGCACGTCGCAGCGGGTGTATCCGGCTGGCGAACAGCGCCTCGTCAGCGTAAATGTTGCCCAGCCCGGCAATAAACGCCTGGTTGAGCAGCAGCGGTTTTAACCTGCCGGTACGCCGGGCTAACTGGTCGCGGAAAACATCCACCGTGAACGACTCATCCAGCGGCTCTGGCCCCAGGCCGCCGGTAACATCCAGCGGGTTTTCGACCAGGTACACGCGCCCAAATTTGCGCGAGTCGGAAAAGCGGAGCTGATGGCCGTTGTTTAACTGGAACGTAAAATGCACCCAGCGATCGGCCTCGTGCGCGGTGTCGTCGGGCACGACATACAGGCGTCCGGTCATTTTGAGATGAATGATCAGTGTGTCGGGAACCAGCCGGATGAGGATGTATTTAGCACGGCGGTCTACGGCTCGCACCCTCTGCCCAGCTATCCGCGCGCGAAAGACCGGCCCGTCCGGCAGCACGAGGCTGCGCGGCCAATCATACGCCGCGGCGGTGATCGTCCGGCCAATCAACGGCTCGCGCAGGCCGCGTACAACGGTTTCAACTTCAGGTAACTCTGGCATAAGCGGGTGTTGGTCCTGGTTGCAGAAATCTGATTAAACCATAACACAAAACACCCCCGGATGGGGATACTACCCAAGTCCTTCCATGATTTGACATAACGAATCGGTATCGGGTTCACGGATGGGCAACGTTATACGAAAAACACAACCGCCAGTCGCATTGTTTAGCACCTCGATGTGCCCATGGTGCCCTTCAATGATTGTACGCGCGATCGACAGTCCTAAGCCTGATCCCCCGTCCACGGGCCGGTGTTTTTCACCCCGGTAGAACCGGTCGAAAATATGCGGCAAGTCTTGCTCGGAGATGGCTTCGCCGGTGTTGGCCACGTCGATCAAAATCGTGTCGCCAAGCACGCCGGTTGACACCGTGATCGTACCACCTGGCGGCGTATGTTCGACCGCATTGTTTAACAGGTTCGACAGCGCACGGACCATTTTGTGCTCGTCCAGCAGCGTCGCCGGAAGCCGTCCCTCGTTGTTGAACGTTAACGTCTGGCCGCTGAGAGAAGCTGCCGAGTCGTACTCGGTCACAACCTGGGATACGAGCGCGTTGGCATCACTGCTTCTGAGCTTAAAATCCGAGGCTTTAAGTGCGTCCAGGCGTGACATGAACAACATGTCATCCAACAGCTTGTGCAGCAGCTTGATCTGGGTATTGATTTTTCCCAGGTGTTTACTCTGGGCATCTGACGGATGGAGGTTTTCCAACATATACAGGCTGGTTTTTACCGTTGACAGCGGCGTCATCAGATCGTGTGACACATCGCTAATAATGTTATGGAGCAGCGCCACACGCTCACGCTCTAGCCCCAGTTCAAGCTGCTGTTTGTCAGCTTGTTTTTGATCCGTAACATCGCGTGACATGGCGCATATCAACGTGGCCTGGTCGGTCTGGATGGGAAAAATGGTCATGTGCAGATACCGGCGCGTGCCATCAGGACGCTGAACCTCGACCTCATCCAACCTGTCCAGGACAGGTTGAGTCCATTCTGAAAACGGCATAGCCAGAATTCGACGCAGTAAGTGTTCTTGCTGTTCACGTTTTCCGGGCGTTTTATGCTCGCTGACCATCAGCCCATATACCACATCCCACATATACCGGCCCAGCACCTGGTCACGCGGGAGACTGCTGATTTCCTCGTAGCCCCGGTTCCATTCCACAATGATCCCATCCATGTTGATCAGGCAAACGCCATCGTGGGTCTGCTCAATCACGCTGCGCAGGGTGTTTTCACTGTGTTTGAGCGCATCCTCGGCCATTTTGTGAGCCGTCACATCTCGCGTGGCAGCACCCATCAACTTTTTGCCGTCCATGGTAATCGGAAAGAGCGAAGTCTCGATATACCGGCGCGTGCCGTCCGATCGCTCGATCAACATCACATAGTCTTGCGCAACTGGGGGACTGCCGGTGAGCAGCACCGAAATCGCGTTTTGCACGTGCTCGACCGTGATCGATCCCTTAGTATTGGACGGATGCAGTTTGGTCAACACATCCCAGATGACGCGGCCTATCACGTTCTGGCGTTTGAGCAGCGTGATCTGTTCATTCGCGGAATTCCATTCCAGCATAATACCATCTTCATCGATCAGGCAGATACCATCACGGGATTGTTCGATCAAGCTGCGGAATTTTTGCTCGCTGCGGCGAACAGTGTTTTCTGCCTGGCGGACAGCCGTCACGTCACGCGTGATCGCGCCCAACATGTACCCGCTTTCAGTCTGCACCGGAAACGCGATAGCCTGGATGGTGGGATACGTGCCGTCGGGGCGCTGTACCTGGTATTCGACGAAACGATTCAGCCAGGGTGATTCGCCCGTTTGCAGCACCTGGATCACATACTCTCTTATTTGTTCAAGAGATATGCAGGTTTCTTCCACAGCACACTTTTTAATGACGTTCCAGATAGGGCGTCCCAACGCGTGTTCACGCGCAATACCCATAATCCGTTCCTGGGCATCATTCCATTCTATGACGGTGCCGTCATGATCGATCAGCACGATCCCATCACTTGACTGTTCGACAATGGCACGATACTTATATTCGGTCGGGCCGGTGGTACTTCCATTGCCCGGATTGTCATCGAGAACGTGATTGTTTAGATTGGTATCCATGTTGCTTTCGGGTGCCGGGTGGCACTATCTGTATCACTCAACCTCGCCCCGCAGCGAACGGAGCCAGCGGCCAGCCAGATTATTTATCGTTGTGATGGTGTGCAAATGTTAATTATACCACACTACGTCGTATTTATCACAATGCTTCGACAAGTAAACAAGTGTGCCTGGGTACATAAATTAATGGCTTGTTTTTTGACACTATGGCCTGGCCGGAGAAATGGGGCATTTTTTAGGGGGAGTGCTGTAATCACCCTGTCAGGGCAATTGCTTCAAATAGATGGTTGAGGTTTTGTACAACGCCTTCCCCCTAATCCCCCTTCCAGCCAAGCTGGACGGGGGACTTTTTAACGCGCGATCGCTGCACACGTGCTCGCCACCGGCTTTTTGCCCCTCTTTGGCTTGGCGGGGAGGGGCAGCCGGGCTTCAGTCCGCGGACTGAAGCCCGGTAGGGAGGGGCGTTTTGGATTTTGAAGCGATTATCCTGATCACCCTGTGTGGCTTGATGCGATCGGTTTGGCTATCAGTTATAATGAGTGGTGTCAGGCGGCGACAGCCGCACGCTTGAAAACCTGATATCGTGACGTTCTGCCCGACACCGATACCGATATGCCCTACCGACATACTGCATTTCTGACACGGTTGTTTCTTCTGAGCACAACCCTCCTGGCATTGGTAAACCCTTCACTCGCCGCCGCCCAGTCTGATCCTGACGCCTGGACCACCGATAACCTGCGTATGCATACCGGGCCGGGCCTGACGTATGAGGTTGTCACAGTGCTGGAACGTGATACCAGCCTGGTGCTCGAACAGCGCAGCGCGGATGGGTCATGGCTGAGGGGACATACGCGCACCGGCACCGCCGAAGGTTGGGTCGCCCGCGAGTATCTGCGCTTCCGCGCCGGGTTTGATGTCGAAACGCTGCCCATCCCGGCGGAAAACCCGGATACCGCCGCCCTGTGCACGATCCCGATTCTGCCAACGATCAACCCGGCGCCGCTGCGTGAGGTGTTTGAGCGCGGCCAGCGGTTGGGCAACCATGCCAACGTATTTACTACCATCGGCGACTGTAACACCGACAACCCGGCGTTTATGTTCCCCATCGCCAACGGGTTGTATGACCTCGGCCCGCACACCGATCTACAGCCGACGATCGACTTTTTCGCAGGGTCATTTGACCATCACAGCGCCGCCGGGCGATTCGGGTACAGCGCGGCGGCTGTCCTCGATCCCATATTTGCCGATCCGGCCCTGTGCAAACCCGGCGAATCGTCGGTGCAGTGTGAGTTCCGGCGCACACAACCCGGCGTGGTGTTTATCATGTTTGGCGCGAACGACGTGGTCGGCCTGACAGATGACCAGTACACCGAATCGATCAATCAGATGGTGTCCGGTGCGCTGGACGCGGGTATTATCCCGGTATTGAGTACGTTTGCGTGGTGTGCCAACGATCGCGGTTATGACAAGGCGCTGGCGCTGAACCTGATCACGGCTGACATCGCGAGCACATACGATATCCCGTTGATCAATTTCTGGCTGGCGACACAGTCCCTGGACAACTGCGGCATGGTGACCAACTCGCACCACCTGACGCAGCAGAATTCCAACATGATCACGTTTAACGGCGAGGAGAAATTATACGGCAACACCATGCGCACCTTTCTAACACTGCAAGTGCTCGACAGGGTGCGCCGCGAGGTGATCGCCGGGGTTCTGCCGGGCGCGGCCCCGGCAGCCCCGCGAGCGAGCCCGTAGCGCCCATAAACAATTGGAACCCGGTTGATGTTGAGGCCTGGAATCACGGTATAGGCCGGCGTTTCGCCAAAATGCGCTAAAAAGGCGAAACTCCAGTACAGATTACATTAAGGTCATAATGGTGTTCATCCGGGAGGCAATGGTATGACTTATCCCGCAGCAGCATTCGGCGCTGCAATTGGTATGCTGTTTGCTCTTGTTGTTTTCTCCAACGCGTGGCGGTTCGGCTTTTTACCAAAAGAATACGACTTCATCCACGAGTTTGGTAAGTCCCTCGTCCGAAGTGATCGCAAGCCGATCACCTACACTGTACGATTTGTTGTCGGTATCATTTTTCACCCGGTGATCTTTGTCTTTGTGTGGGGCAGAGAAGGCATATTGGGCATTTATCCCTTCCAGAGCGACGTGCTGAGCGCTGTACTCTTGGTGCTCATTGAGGCCAGTGGTTTTGCTATCATGCTCTGGAATGGAATTTTTGTCGCGCCTCCCAAGGAGTTAGTGGGGAAGGTGATTGTTTTGCAGTTTGCCATTCACCTTATGCTGGGCGTGTTGATGGGATTATCCTATACGATCTTGGCCTGAGATTTGGATATTCCGCCCGGCGGATAACAACCACGCGATTATTGACGTTCAGATACAGACAGTTATAGATTATGAGTGGCAACATCGACAGATTCTAGTCTTCCGCGTCAAAAACCAGCGAGCCGATCACGCCGTTGACCGTGTTTTCGTAGTCGTCATAAGCCGAGTCCGCAAACGTCATAAACCACACGGCGTAACGTTCACCCTGCACGGGAACGGCCAGCATCACGCTGCGCGTCGCAGTGGGAGCCTGTTCGGGTGACAGCGGAAATGTCACCTGGTGCGGAAGCTGGTTTGTATACCGGCGGTGGATCGTGTATACGCAGTCGTCAAAGACATCACGGCGCGCCAGTGCAGCTTCAAGCAGTTCAACATCACGCATCGCCGTCAGGCTGCCGTTGTCTGCAAAACGCTGTTCGAGCAGCCGCATACGGTCACAGGTTGTGCCCGTCTCACCCTCCGGCAGGTCGGGCAGCGGCACGATCTCTTGCAGCGTCAATACCGCGAGCATACCGTCCCGCTTCACGGCTGCCGGGTCCGTCTCGATGAGGCGCACATTGGGCAGCACAGCCCCATATACCGGATCACGTACTGCCGAACTGAACGATTCGTCGGCCTGTTCCCATACACCGATCTGCCCTTGCACGGTCGGGAACTGCGCCAGCAGATCGTCGCGGGTGTCACGCCACGAGGGACTATCCGTGTCCGCCGGAAGCCAGGACGACGGCACATCCACCGTAAACCGGAAACCGGGGTCTGCGCCGACGGTAAATGTCAGCGTGTGTGTATCGCCATCCGTGAGCCAATCTTCAAGCGTATCCTGCACGAATCCCGACATCGCCAACACCCCGATACCTACGCCGATGCCGCTGAGCACGATCACCAGCGTGAGCACACGCAGCACGCGCCGCAGCCGTGAGGGCCGGTGTTGGGCGGCTGTATCTTGCAGCGCGGGCACAGGCTCCGCGTAGGGCACGTCCGCCGCGTACCGCGCCTGAGGTGGTACGGCGGCGGGCACACTCCCCCCGCGCGCCCAATATGCCTGCCGGTCAAGCTGTTCGCGCATGCGGCGCGCGACCGGGTGCTGGGGATCAATCGTGAGCGCCTGGTTCACACAGTGACGGTATTCCTCGTAGTCGTCGGTGGCCGCTGCCAACCACAACCAACCGTCAGCATTGATCGGCTCGTGGCGGGCCGCGTGGCGCAGATAAGCCAGCGCTTCGTCCTTGCGCTGGGCCTGGACAAGCTGGATTCCGCGCATCAGGTTAGGCGGGGGAGCGTTGTACATGGCAACCGTCCTGTCCCAAGTTTAGCCGCCGTGAGCAACACAGCAGCAGCATACCAATAACACCAGGGGGCACCCGTGCATCGATGCCCCCTGCTTCAGAGTATAGTGAATTGTGACGAACGGTCAACCGGCGTTTGACTTATATCTAGGGCTATTGCCTCAAAAAAAAATCTAACGCCCCTCCCCAGCCGAGCTATGGAGAGGAAAAAGAGCTGATCACGCGCGATCTCTGATCGTGTGTGATCAGGGAATATACGTGTTCAAGTCCCCCGTCCAGCTTGGCTGGAAGGGGGATTTAGGGGGAAGGCGTCGCTCATAAGTCATCCGTCCATCTGAGGCGATCGCCGCAGGCTTACATCAAGAACATCGGCATGCCGAATACGTGGCGCACCTTCGGACGGTACTCGACCACGTCGTACAGCTCGGCCACGTTGACACGCTTGAGTCCCTGCATGATGGTGCTCATGTTGATGTCGGTGTACAGGCCGCGCTGCAAAGCCACCATCCGGCCAAAACGCCCCTGCTCTACCAGTGACATAGCCATCTGCGCGTAGTTGGCCGCTACCATCAGGTCCAACGAGTCCGGCGCACCGGAACGCATCAGGTACGCGACCTGCTGGTAAATGATACGTTCCTGGATCAGTTCGTTGAGCATCTCACCCACCAGCACACCGATACCGCCCAGTTTCTTGTGGCCGTAGGCATCGGCTTCACCGGATTCGATGATCTCACCCTCGACCATGCGCGCGCCCTCGGACACGGTGATCATAGCGTAGTTGCTGGGGTTGAGTCTTTTATCAACCATGACCAGCTCGGCCAGGCGATGGGGATCAAACGGGACTTCGGAAATAATCGCGCGATCAACACCGGCCAGGTACGCCGCGATCAACGACGTTTCACCCGAATTACGCCCGAACAGCTCGACGACGGCGATACGCTCGTGGGACCCGGCGCTGGTCCGCAGATTGTGGATAAAATCCACCGAGCGCGTAACAGCAGTCGAAAAACCGATGCAGTAATCGGTACCGTACACGTCGTTATCCATCGTCTTGGGGATCGCGACAACTTTCATGCCTTCGCGGTGCATGCGCTCGCCGTAACTGAGCGTGTCATCACCGCCAATAGGGATCAACACATCGATGTCCAGGTGGGCCAGCACTTTTAATATGTGCTCGGTATAGTCGAACACGTCACGATTGTGCTTGTCCTTGTGGCTGGGCGCTTCCATATCCGCCAGGTGTTCGGGGATACGGGATGGCGCAACGTTCGATGGGTTGGTACGGGATGTGTGCAAAAACGTACCACCCGACCGGTCCACGGTACGCACCCGCTGCTTGTCCAGTGGCATCACCCACTTGCTGGCTTCTTCTTTGGGCGCATCGATATCGTAATCCAACAGCCCGGCCCAACCCCGGCGTATACCGTAGACTTCGTGACCGGAATCCACGGCCCGATTGACGATTTGTTTAATGCACGGGTTCAAGCCAGGAACATCACCGCCGCCCGTGAGTACACCAATGCGTAACATGTAACTTCCTCCACTGCAAAGTTAAGCTCTGTAAGTCAGGCTGGCCGTGCCAGGCCCGCCCGCACAATGCGTCGATAAAATGGCGTATTTGGTTTAGGGTGTTGATTATACCGGTTAAATGGCCGCCATACTGTGACATTTGTCATCATTATTCACAAAAAAGGGCGACCGTGGCCGTGTATACCGGGGTCGCCCTGATCATTCAGCCACATGGTGATGGCGTTTTGTCCTATTTCGCCAAAACTTCGGCCATCTTAAAATAGGTTTCGGACACGGCGCGCTGTTTGGTTGTGGCGTCTTCCAGGCTAACCGTGCTGATATCGCGCCCATCCAGCGCGATCATCACACCGGTTTCGCCCGCTATCAGCCGCTCAACTGCGCTGGTCCCCATGCGCGTCGCCAGCAGCCGGTCAAAAGCTGATGGACTGCCACCGCGCACCACGTGCCCCAGCACGGTCACACGCACTTCAAAGCCGATCTCGTGCTGGCTGAGATAGTCGGCCACTTCCCGCACGGTAGGCGTTGCGCCCTCAGCGATCACACCCATCGCGTGGCTTTTGCCACGCATGTAAGCATCTTCGAGCGCCGCCCCAAGCTGCTCTAACGTGGTGGGGTGTTCGGGGATCATGATAAACTCGGCGCCGCCCAGAATGCCGCCCATGAGCGCCAGATAGCCGCAGTTGCGGCCCATCACTTCCAGCAGAAAACAGCGCTCGTGGCTGCTGGCGGTATCGCGCAGTTTGTCGATCGCGTCAAGAATGGTGTTCAGGGCCGTATCGACACCAATGCTCATATTGGTGCCCCAGATATCATTGTCGATGCTGCCCGGTATCCCGATCACCGGGAACCCCAGGTTGTGCAGTGAAAGCGCCCCGCGCAAACTACCATCACCACCGATCACGATCATGCCTTCAATGCCATGTTCGTTCAACCGGCGCAGCCCGCGTTTTTGACCCTGGGGCGTCTTGAACTCCAGGTTACGCGCCGTCTGGAGAATCGTGCCGCCGCGCTGAATAATACCGCTCACGTCCCGGTTGGTCATACGCTCAAAGTCACCCGCCAACAGCCCGGAAAACGCCTGGCGGATGCCGTAGACTTCAACATCATACGAAGTTGCGGTACGAACCACCGCGCGAATCGCCGGATTCATTCCTGGCGAATCGCCTCCGCTGGTCATGACTGCGATTCGTCGCATTGTCATTCAGACCTGCTCCTTCTTCCATGTGTGCAGATAATTGAATGCGGTTTTATACCGAGGTGCCATATACCAAAAACAGGCACCGGACAACTTGCTGAACGCAATACGCCCAACTACCAGTTACCGTAAAGGGTTATACACGGGGTATTGAAGGCTGTCAATACTATCCCCAGAGCAACCGCTTCAAAAAAATCTGACGTCCCTCCCCTCCGGGCTTTAGCCCGCAGGCTGCGCCCGGTTTCCCCTCCCCAGCCGAGCTATGGAGGGGAAAAATACGTGTGTTCAAGTCCCCCGTCCAGCTTGGCTGGAAGGGGGATTTAGGGGGGAGGCGTTGCTTAAAAATCATCCCCCCATTTGAGGCACCATCCCGCACCCCTTAACGTTATCGTTTCTCCACTTTTGCCGTTTCGGCCATCCGGCTGATATCACTCTGGAACATGGGATATAGTTCTTCGGGAATCACCAGGTTCCACAATGACGCCATGGTCTCATCCATCGGTACCGCAAACTGCACTGTACGTATCTCGTCAGGGGCATCAACGTCGGTAAAAACACGCCCGGTGATGGGGTTGTCGGTAACAACATCCACCCGAAAAGCGCACAATCCACCATCAACTTTGACCGTTTTCAACGTCACACGCTCACTGCCCGCCGTCAGCGATGATGGCGGGTTATCTTCCAGCGGCTCAAGCGCCTCACACGTGAAACTATTCACGCCGATGTCTAACGTGTCGATGGTCCGCAGCCCCTCAAACGTCAAGGTAATCGGAGCCCCGGCCATTGACAGTGTGATCGGGTTTGTTTCCACAATGACCAGGCCGCCATTCTGAATCGTCACCTGGTTAAGATTGGTTTCCAGGTTGGCCCATGACGTGTTAAGGTCATCGAACGTCAAGACCTCCTCAAGCGCCTGCTGCCAGGTATCCCACCAATCATCACCCTGAATGGCCGCGTACCAGCTTCGCGGCACAGAGATCGAGATATCATAGGTGTCAACTTCAAAATCAACAGTTTTACGCCCAAGATCGCCGGGCAAATAGACGGCCAGCATATCGCCGGGGCCGACACTCATGCTGGTGTAGCTCAGCGCGCCGCAGAGGATCGCAGGCAGCAAAACGATCACCACCAGCGCGATCAGGCAGCCCGGCATACAGCCGCAGCCGCTGAATAAACCGCAGCCGCTGCACCCAAACAACCCACTCAATACCCCGCAGCCGCTGCACCCACCACCCCGCCGGACAGTCTGAATCTGTTGTTGGGGCGGCGCACCGTATACCGGCAGATAGCCCCCTGCTGGCGGCTGTCCTGGCTGCGCGGGCGGTGCGCCAGTCGGCCCCTGGGCCGCGTAGTATCCGGGCGGCGCATAGGGTGACGGCTGGCCTGGCGGCGGCGTGCCATACGGTGCCGGGGTGCCATACGGTGCAACTTCCGACGGTTGCACACTTTCCGGCGGCGTGCCATACGGCACCGGGGTGCCATACGCTGGCGGCGCATCCTGGACGCCGTATACCTGGTCCGCTTCTGCTTTGAGCTGCCGCGCCTGGGGATTTTCCGGGTTGATCCGCAGAATTTCATTCAGCGCGCGTTGGTATTCAGCCTGATCACCAGCCACAGAGGCCAGCCACAGCCATGCCATTTCGTTGTTGGGGTCACTCTGGACCACCTGCCGTAAAAGTTGGCGGGCTTCGTCACGACGGCCAGCCTGGGCCAACTCGACAGCCTGATGCAATTGGGGGGACATCGCAGTGTTTCTCCTAACTGGGGCGATGCCAGACGCATCGCGGATTGCATAATGATTATGCTCTACAAATCTGTCTTACGACAAGTCCGATCAGTTTAAAAGATTTTGTTATTTTTAGCCGCTTGACACTTACCTGTACACACGCGTCAGCAAACGATCCATTATGGCCGGGAAACGCCGCCCGGCCCAGATGAACAAACTATCGATCGTCCGCGCGGACAGCGTGCGGGGCTGCCGTTCGAGCGCATGCGCGATCGCCAACGCGACTTCACCCGGCTGGAGCGTAGGCCAGCGCGTCGCGACCTGGCCCGGATAACCGAGACGTTTTTCGGCAAACTCGGTGCGCGTCTGCCCCACATGCACCACCGACACCCCAATCCGGTCCGCGCGTAGTTCGCCGCGCAGCGAGCGCCCCAGCGCATCGACGGCGGCTTTGCTGGCGCTGTACACCGCCGCATACGGCCCTGGCACCGGCCCCAGAATCGACGAGATCAGCACGATATACCCGCCGCCGCTCGCACGCATGGCCGGGACTGCCGCCCGCACGCTGTGAATCACGCCGTCGATATTGGTACGCAGCACGGTTTCCAGGTCGGCCCAGTCAGCCTCCACCAGCGCGCCGCGATGCCCGATCCCGGCGTTGGCGACCAGCACATCCAGGCGGTTGTATTCCGCCAGCGCCAGCGCGACCGCGCGCCGCATCGCGTCCGGATCGGTGACATCGGCTTCGACGGGCAGCAGCGCGCCGGGCAGATTCTCGCGCTCGACTTCGGCCTTCAGATCGTTCAGGCGATCCAGGCGGCGGGCAGTCGCCGTCACCTGGTCACCCAGCGCCGCAAACAGCAGCGACGACGACTTCCCGATCCCAGAACTGGCGCCCGTGATCAGAATCGAGCGCGGCTTGTGTTCCCGCACAAACAGTTTTTCGTAAAAATTCAACCCCGATTGTTGTTGTTTCATGCCATCATCCTATCGTTGGGTCAACCCGCACAAACACATCACCGGATCGGGCGCGCGACGACGCCCCACACATCATCATGGATATCGTCGACGGCGCCGCTGGTAACGTCGATGCGCCACAGGTGCGTGGCGGGCATGTAACCGCGCAGCGCCGGGTCGGTGGGACTGGTGCCCGCCGCGATCTGGCCGTTATTGATCGCATTCACGAGCGCGGTATTAGGATCAACCACCACCGCGAATACGTAATTTTGGGTCGCCGCCAACGAACTCACGCCGTACACGTCGGGACGCCACGCCAGTTCACGGATCAGGCCGTTCACCAGGTTCAGCCGGTAAAGCACCATGTTCGCGCTGCGGATATCGACCGAAAACGGCGGACCGGCGGTCAGGGTAAGCGGCGTATTCGCTTCGCGCCGGGCCATGATATACAGCGCGGTATCATCCGGCGCCCATGCGATGCGCTCGACGGTGCCCAGTCCGCCCGCGATATCCGGCGCGAAATCGCGCGTGCCGCCCGTGATCAGGTCGATCACGCGGATCACGCCGCCGGTCGTGGGTCCGGCCAGGTGCGAGCGCGTCGAATTGGCGGCAGCGGCGCCGGGCAAAAACGCGTCATCGTATACCCAAAAATCACCCGTGCCGGGATCGTACAGGGCCAAACCCGGCGCAGGAAAGCAGCACGTTCCGAAGATATTCGAGCCGTAGGTCGGCCACAGGTTCGGGCGGCCCATGCCCAGCAAGCCGCCGTCGCGCACATATGACGCCGCCGCGAACGACACGTCAGCGCGGGAGGCGCCCGGCTCGTAACGTCCGAAATACCCGGTCAGCCGCCCGACACCACCGTCCAGCAGCGTCAGGTCCAGGTCACGCAGCGGGAACGCCACACTGCCCCCGGTTACGTCCTGCGGCGCGGTCGATTCCAGGTAGTAGAGCATGCGTGCATCCTGCGATATCGCGATGGTGCGCCCGTAGTAGCCGGGAATCTTGGCCGCTGCACCGCCGCGCGCACCGGTCGCGTACAGCCCATCGTCGCGGGCGATGTACAGCGTCATGCCGTCCGCCGTCCAGAACAGGCGCGCGCCCTGCCCGTAGGTGAACGTCGGGCCGGTGGGTTCGACCGCCTGCCCGCTGGCATCGGCCAGCGTCACCGTGTTTTGATAGACGTAAGCCAGCGCCACCGCGCCGTCGATTTGGGCAGCAGTACGGTTGTGCAAGCCGCCTGCTGCCGGGATCACGATCATGGACACGGCCAGCATACACAATACGATCTGACGTATCGATTTGTAGCGGTTCAAGCCAGCGCCTCCTGAAGTGAGATCACCTGCTCACAGTGTACCGCAGCCCTCAACAGAGATAAAACCGTAAAGTCCTGTTGTCAGGGTAATCGCTTCAAATGGACGGTTAAGCTTTTGAGCAACGCCTTCCCCCTAAATCCCCCGTCCAGCCAAGCTGGACGGGGGACTTGACAACGCGCAACCGGCTGTTTTTTCCCCTCCA
>JAFGHR010000031.1 GCA_016930015.1 Anaerolineae bacterium
CGCTTCAAAATCGGTTTGTTCCGGCAGGCGCGGCGGCGCTTGCAGGGCGCGTTCAAGTTCTTTGACAAGGTCGGCAGCCGAGGCATAACGTTCTTCCGGCTTTTTGGCCAGGGCTTTGGCGATCACCGGCTCGATGGAAAGCGGCAAATCGGGCTTGAGCGTGTGCGGCGGCGGTGGTTCCTTGTCGAGATGCTGGTACATCAGGCCGTGCGGCGTTTCGGCGGCGAACGGCACCTGTCCCAGCAGCATCTGGTACAGGATGACGCCCAGCGCGTAGATATCGGTGCGCCCATCGACGGGTTCGGCGCGCCATTGTTCGGGGGCCATGTAGGTAGGCGTGCCCATCACCGCCCCGGTTGCAGTGAGTCCGGTGGTAGGGCCGCCCGCCAGCAGCTTGGCGATCCCAAAATCGGTCAAATACGCGTTGCCCATGTCATCCAGCAGCACATTTGTCGGCTTGAGGTCACGGTGTACGATGCCGCGCAGGTGAGCGTATTCCAGCGCGGCGGCGATTTGATGCGTGAGCGTGAGCACGCGCTCCATCGGCTGCGCGCCGCTTTGAAGTTCCTCGGCCAGGTTGCCGCCCATGACCAGCCGCATCACCAGGTAGGCGAGGCCATCGCTGCGCCCGAAATCGTACACCGGCAGAATGTGCGGGTGCTGGAGCTTGGCGATAATCTGCCCTTCACGCTCAAAACGGGCGATAAATTCAGGGTCTTCTGCCAGGTCGGGTGACATGACTTTGATCGCCACGTCCCGATCCATGCTGGGCTGGTAGGCGCGGTACACGGTCGCCATGCCGCCCTTGCCGATGATATTCAACAGTTCGTACTGACCGAGTTGTTTGCCGGAAAGTTCGCTCATGATGTTTTAAACGCTCATTTTGCTGGGCCGGACTATATACATCCTGCCTATTGTAATCGATCTTGCCTGTCGATGCCGATTGGGCAACAAAGCCAAATCTCGACAAACGCCCCTCCCCGGCCAAGCCAAGGCGGGGCAAAACAACCGGTGGCGGGCGCGTGTGCAGCAAACGCGCGAGTCTGGAAGGGGGATATTAGGGGGAAGGCTTCGCTCATAAGCGCAATCACTCATTTGAAGCGATTGCGGGTGCGCCAGTCGCAAAACACCCATACCCCGGCGGCGGAGCATGGGTGTGATCGATCGGGTCGTGCGGGAATACGTTACTCCGGCGGTGGACAGGTGGACAGCGTTTCCGCATGGCTGGCGGGCATCCAGCCGAAGTTCCATTCCGCGTCATTGGTCACGGCGTAATACCACGTTTTGCCGTCCGCGCCGGTGACGACTCGGAACGCGATTAACGTGGTGCCGCGCTGGACCATGTGCAGGCGGTCGGTTGACCGGTCGGGCGCAACACGCAGGTCGGCATACTCGGACGCGGCGCGCAGGCTGCACACGCCCGCCGGTGACGAATTACTGGGCGAGATCACGGGCACGTCGCGGCAGATATCCGCCGGTGAGAGTTCGACGGTTTCCTCGTACACCCAGCCCTGCGGGATGTACACCCAGCCGTCATGTGTACGCATCAAAACCGGCTCACGATCGCCGGGCAGCAGCCGCGCATCGGGCCGGAACCCGACATCTGGCCCCACCCGGATGTTGACCGAGGATGTTGTCGTAGGGCTGGCGTAACAGGCTGGTGCTTCCGCCTCGTCCGGTGCGCCCGCTGCATCCACAGCGGCATCTTCCGGCACGTCGCCGGGTGACTCGTCAACAAGGATCGGCGCGTCGGCCTGCGGCGATCCCGGCAGCGGGCACGGGCTGATCTCATCAGCCTGCGCGGCGGACATCCAGCCGAAGTTCCATTCGCCTTCTTCGGATGCGCCATAATACCAGGTTTGGCCGTCGTCACCCTCCACCAGCCGGAACACGGCGACCGTCGTGCCGCGCCGCAGCAGGTAAGCGCGGCGGTTGGTCGGGCCGGGGCCGGTGCGCATCCCGCTGTTTTCTTCCGATGCGCGGATCGTGCAGATCGCGCCCGTTTGTGAGTTCTGCGAGGACACAACCGGCAGTGATCCACACGGCCCAGGCGGTGACAACGACACGTTCAGCCCTTCGATCCAGCCGATCCCGGTGTAGAACCAGTTGGTGCGCGTGCGCAGGTAGGCGGGCAGCCGGTCGCCGGGCTGAAGCTGGTCAACGACTACATAGGCGGTATTAGGCCCCAACCGGAGATTGACCGATTCGCGCACGTTCGGGCTGACATAACACAGGTCCACCACCGGTTGATCGGGGCCGGGTGTAGGTGTGGGCGGCGGCGGTGCCATGGGCACGGTTAGCGTTTCCCCGGCGGGCAGCGGGTCCGGACACGGGCTGATTTCCTCGCTGTGTTCGGCGGGCATCCAGCCGAAGTTCCATTCGCTGTCATTGGTGACCGCGAAATACCAGATATCACGCATGTCGTCCTCGATCACATCAAATACGGTGAGCGTGGTTTCACGCGGGACCAGGTGCAGGCGGTCGGTGTTAAACGTTGGGTCGGCCCGCAGATCGGCGTATTCACGCGTGGAGCGCACGATACACACTTCGCCGGACGACGAATTTTGTGGTGATACGCGCGGCAGTGACCGGCACGCGTCAGCCGGGGCCAGGGTCACGACATTTTGATCAACCCAGCCGGTGCCGATGAATACCCAGCCGGTGCTGGTACGCAGCAAGGCCGGTTTGCGGTCGCCGGGGTACAGGTTGCCGATCGCCCTGTAGCCGATGCGCGGCCCCTGCCGGATGCTCACGGGATCATCGATTTCGACGTTGGCATAACAGATTTGCGGCACGGCGGTCGGCGGGATGGGTGTCACCGTGGGCGATGGGCTGGGCGTCAAGGTCGGTGTGGCGGTGGCGGTGGCGGTCGGCACTGGCGTGTCGGTCGGCACTGGCGTGTCGGTTGGAGTCGCCGTGGCTGTGGCCGATGGCGTCAGCGTTGGCGTCGGCGTCGCTTGGGCGAGAACATCTATTGAATCGACCAGCGGTTTCAGGATGACACGGTCAAGCACGGCGATATCGGTGTTTTCCGGCGCGATCAGGGTCACGATCAGCCAGTCCGTTTTGCCCAACTTGAGCGCGTAAATCACCACGTCGAAGCCGTTTTCCGCTGCAAAAGTCGCCGGGAAACGCGCCGCCGGATAACGTGCCGTCAGGTGTGAGGCAACCTGGTCTTCTTCGGCTTCAAGGAGCGTGCGCAAAAATGGCAGCGGGGAATCGGGCATACCCGGTTCCAGGATATCCGGATCAAGGCGCTCCAACTTGAGAACCGGCGCGGATGGCAGCCGGGCTCCCCCGGTGATGTCATCCGGGTTGGCGTAGAACCACACCGTTTCATATCCCGGTTTGGTTTCGCGCTCGATCGTCCAGCCGTCCGGGCCGTCGAACACCAGGCCGATAGCGCCCATTTCGTAAGCCGTGAAAACTACCGGCGTTGGAGTCGTGGTTGCGGGGGGCACGGGTGTATCGGTTGGCGTGGGCGTGTTGGTCGGCGTCTGCGCCAGCGCGGTTTGTGCCCCGGCTGTTGCTGCAACGGCGGTTTGAGCCGTGTCTGTTTGCACCTGCAACAGGGCAGCAAGCGCGGCGTCGGCTGTCGCCCGCTGATCCGCTGTAGGCGTTAATGTGGCGGTTTTGGTGGCGCTGGCCGCGATCTCAGTAAGCTGTTGGGCTGCCAGCGCGTTGACCGTCGCTTGTAGATCGGGCGTTTCGCTGGGTGTATTGGTCGGCGCGGGTGTGTGGGTCGGTTCCGGTGTATCGGTCGGCATGGGTGTGTCGGTGGGCGCTGGCGTGTCGGTGGGCGCGGGTGTATTCGTCGGCGCGGGTGTGTCCAGCAACGCGATCTGAGTGCCAGACGTCGGTTTACTGGTTTGACTGGCGGTTTGGGTTGGCTGGCGTGTTTGGGTCGGTTTCGGCGTATCGGTCGATACGGGTGTATCGGTCAGTGCTGGCGTGTTGGTCGGCCTGGTTGTCTCGGTGGCTTGCGGTGTATCGGTCGCAGTCGTGGACGCAGTCGCTTCAACCACGGCGGCGGGTTCGCCATCACCACCGCCCGATAACACCACGATCACGATCACAATCGCGGCTATGATGGCCATGGCGCCAACCGCGAACAGCGGCAGCAGGCCGCGCCGGGATGGTTTGGTTTCTACCGTTGGGGCAGGGGCGGGCGGGATTCTGGCGGGAAGACCTTCGGGCGGCGCGATGGCCGTCGGCGGTCCGTCATCGGCTGGTCGAGTGGCAGCGAACGCCGCAGGCGCCTCGATGACCGGTCCCTGGGCAGTTTCGTCTTCATCGGTCGGCAGGGGCATGCCCGTGATATCCCAGCCAGGGGCCGGAGTATGCACCGGGCCGGTCTGCACATCCCTGTCTTGTGGGATCACGTCCGGGGGGTGTTCGGGTGCAGCCCGTGCAGCGACCCAGTCGGGCATGTCTTCCGGTCGTACTTCGGGCAGGCTGGTGGTGGATTCTTCGAAATAATCATGCCGCGTGCCGCGCTCAACAGCCGGCAAACGGCGTTTGGGGCGCAGCGGCTTGTAATTGGGATTCCGCACCCGTGCCACGACCCGCGCGAACGCCTCGGCCATTTTCATCGCCGAACTGTAACGATCGTTGGGTTTTTTCTCGATAGCCTTAAAAATGATCGGCTCGACCGCGGTGGGCAAACCCGGATGGTAACGTACCGGGCTGGGCGGCATTTTGTCCAGATGATCGTACATCAGGGCGTAGGGCGTATCGGCTTCGAACGGCTGCAAGCCCACTAACATCTCATACAACATCATGCCCAGCGCGTAGACATCCGTGCGGGCATCGACCGGCTGTGAGCGCCACTGTTCCGGGGCCATGTAGCTGGGCGTACCCATCAGGCGGCCACTGGCCGTGAGGTGCGTGGTCCCCGCCAGCATTTTGGCGATGCCAAAATCGGTCAGGTAGACGTTGCTCTGGTCATCGAGCAGCACGTTAGCCGGTTTGAGATCGCGGTGAATGACGCCTTTACCGTGCGCATACGCCAGCGCCGACGCGATCTGGTTGAGCAGCCGGGCGGCGCGGCCCAGCGAGATCGGGCCTTCGTGCAGTTCGTCCTGCAATGTGCCGCCCGATACCAGCCGCATCACCAGGTACACAAAACGCTCTTGTTGGCCGAAGTCAAACACGGGCAAAATGTGCGGGTGCTGCAAGTTGGCGATCATTTCCGCTTCGTGCTTAAAGCGGGCGATGAAATCGGGATCATTGGCCAGATCGGTCGCCAGCACTTTAACCGCCACGTCGCGGTTCATGGACGCCTGACGTGCGAGGTAGACAACCGCCATGCCGCCCTTGCCGATCTCGCTCTGTATGGTGTATTGGCCAAGTGATTGTCCAATGAGATCAGTCATTGCTGTTCTACCCGTAATTAGTATGTTGGATATGTTTTGACCGGCTATGTTGGCGTGTTTTTATGTACAAGCATAACGTCGGAGCACAATCGAAGCAAGAAAAAACCTGTAATGAAGCGAATAGATCGTTACCCGGATGTGGTGAAGCACTGAATACGGTGTCGGCGGGAGCGTGCAGCCCTCGCGCGGCTCGTTTTTGCTAAATTACAGTGTAACATAGGTAAAGGGAACAAAAAAGACAGGACGAACCCGCCGGGTCATCGCATCAAAAACCAGAAACGCCCCACCCCTCCGGGCTAACGCCCGGTGTCCTTTCCATGACTTTGTCGGGGAGGGGAAAGTACAGCGTTCGTGTGCGCTCCCTGATCGCGCGCGTGTTCTTGAAATCCCCCGTCCAGCTTGGCTGGAAGGGGGTCA
>JAFGHR010000032.1 GCA_016930015.1 Anaerolineae bacterium
ATCCGCATGGGCGCGCGTATTTTTAACCGTGAGGAACTGCTGGGGCGTGCGTTAGACCAGTTTAACCTGCGGTGGGTGTTCCGCACTTTCTGGGCGCAGTTTCGCGGCCCGCTGGAAGGACCCTTCAGCCTGCCTCGCTGGTACCGCCTGAGCGTGTTCCCGGCGCTGCGCAGGCTCCGCAGCAGTGTATCCGTGACCCTGGTCTGTGTGCTGGCGGCGTTGATCGGCGGCTGGCTGCTCGGCACCGTGGGCGAGTGGTCGAACCTGCTGGACGGCATCAATACGGATGACGCGACCTTGCGCGACAACCTGGAATCCTGGTTTGATCTCAGCAGCGGCAACCCGCACCTGATCCTGATGGCCATCAACCAGAACTCACGCGTGCTGATGGCTGCAACCATCCTGGCCGTGTTCACTTTCGGCGTGATGGCGATGGTGCTGGTGATGGTGCCGTTCGGAATCTTTGGTTTTGTCATGGCCCAGTTTATGGGCGCCGGTCTGAATCCCCTGCTGGCGCTTATGGCCGTGCTGCCGCATGGAACGGTCGAAATCCCGGCGATTCTCATTTCAGGGGCGGCAGCGCTGCGCCTGGGCAGTATCGTCACCCGCCCGCCTGAGGATATGACGGTCGGTGAAGCCTGGGTGCACGCCCTGGCCGACACCATCAAAATCGGTATCGCCGTGGTGTTCCCGATGCTCGTCATCGCCGCAGTTTTGGAGGTCACTGTAACGCCGTGGGTGGTTGAACTTGTGTTTTCGCTGTAATGTGTGTTATACAGGGGAAACAGTTGCGCGGCGGATCGGCATGGGCCGCGCGGTATTGGTCGGGAAACCAGCATGGCGCGTCTTATTGTTCTGGGGTCGGCGGCGGCGGTATCCAATGCCCAACACGACAATACACATTTTGTCCTGCAAGGTGATCACAGCGAGGCAGTCCTGGTCGATTGCAGTTCGAATCCGCTGGTCAAGCTGCCGCGTTTTGATATCCACCCGGACACGCTGACCCACATGATCCTCACGCATTTTCACCCTGATCACATCAGCGGGGTGCCGATTATGATGATGCAGATGTGGATCACCGGGCGCAAAACCCCGCTGCACATCTACGGGCTGCATCACTGCCTGCACCGTGTTAAGCTGGTGATGGATGCGTGCCAATGGGATACCTGGCCCAATTTTTTCCCGGTGATATTTCATACCCTGCCCGAACGTCCCGATACGCCCGTGTTGGACACGGAGGAATTTGACATTTCCGCCTGGCCGACCAAACACTTTATCCCCACTATTGGCCTGCGCATTGCCGTCAAATCATCCGGAAAAGTGGTCGCGTATTCGTGCGATACCGAACCGATCCCCAATATCGTCAGCCTGGCACACAGCGCCGAGTTGTTGATTCACGAGGCCAGCGGGACCGGCTTCGGGCATTCAAGCGCGGCGCAGGCAGGCGAAGTCGCTGCCCAGGCCGGGGCCAAACACCTGGTGTTAATTCACTACGATGTACGGCAGGAAGACCCGGCCCCGCTGATAGCCGAGGCACAAACCACGTTTGCGGGACCGGTGGCGCGTGCCAACGATTTTGACGTGTTTGAGATTTGACGCGGAAAAATAAAAACCTGCTGCCAGCAGGTTTTACCACAGATCACCTGATGTTTTGAATATGTATCACAGTGTCCCTACACTCAGGCGTTGGTTTCAGGCTGCTCTTCGGTTTTGAGCGATTTTACAGTCGCGTGCAGAAAGGCAAAATCACCGCGCGGCGGCATGACCTCGTAAAGCTCGATGATCTCAAACCAGTTTTTACCGATCTGAACCGTTCCACCAACACGAGGCCGCTCTAGCTCGTTCACAATCGCGCCGGGGTGCCCACCGCCCATAACCACGTAACTAACTTTATAAGTCACCATAGATCATCTTCCTTGCCCTTGCGCACGCCTTAACTGTCGGCACCAAGGTCTAAGTTACGATGACGAAGTTTGAACGACAAGTCCAGCGCAATGTTTCGCATCACGATATACCCGATATCGGTGTTGGAAGTGCATAACCCGGTGAACGCCTCACGTGTGATCGAATGCAGCACCGTGCCATCCCGGCTGCATTTGATGGTCGCCGAGCGTTTGCCCATGTCGAGCAGCGCCATTTCACCAAAGACCTGCCCGCGCCCCAGAAACACCTGTGAGCGTTCGGGCTGGTGCGGTTTCTTTCGAATACGAACTTCGACCTGACCATCCCGGATCAAGTAGAGTTTTTCGCCTTCGGATTCTTGTTTGAAGATGATCGCATCCTCGTCATACATTTCTTCTTCGCTGATATCGATCAGCCGTTGAAGCTGTTCATCCGTGAGGCCACTGAACACCCCTACTGTACGTAACAACTCAATCAGTGCCATAGATGGCTCCTCACACTGGCTGGCCAACAACCTCAACCATCAACCAATACACGACAATATGCACATAGCAAGCATACTACAAGATAGTCACGCAAGCAAGCGCCCACGCAGGGAATCGCATCAAAATGACGACTGGTTTGGGATCGCCACCTTCCCCCTGACTCCCCGGTCTAACCGCCTGGCTGGGGAGGGGTGTTAACATTATTTTGATCAATCACCCTGCTCTCCGGCAGGTATGCTGTGTGTTCGCCAGCCTTATGTGTGTATAATCACATGACAGCGTTACCCCGCGATCATACACATCTTTTATTGAGCGTGATGTACGGGTGTGGTATGATTGGCGTAACGTGTTCTAATCAAGTAAGCGGCGTATCGTTCTTCAGCCGTCACGTGGTTGTGGAGTATGCATGTCTGACGAAATCTCTCCTGAGAACCAACCGGACGACGCGGAAAAGTCACCCGAATCGGGCACACACACACATGCTGCGACGCGCCGGTGGGTCGTTGTTCGTCACACAACCGTCTGGGCACCACCAACGGATATCTACGAAAAAGACAGCCGCCTGATTGTTGTGGTTGAAATTGCGGGCATGCGGAACAGTGATTTTAGCGTGACCTTGCAAGGCCAACGCCTGATCATCAGCGGCACACGCCAGCGAGTAACCACCGACGACTGTGCTTACCACCAGCTCGAAATCCGTTTTGGAGAATTTCGCACCGAAGTAAATTTACCCTGGTCGGTTACCCGTGATGCGGTGAAGGCCATCTATCGTGACGGGTTTTTGCGCGTCGAGCTGCCACAAGCACACCGGCAAAAAATCCAGGTTGTTAACATCGAGAACGCAAAAACATCTGACGAACACTCAACCGAACAACATTCAACAACAGAAGACTAGGTCTCTATGACGGAACCGAAAGACAGCCAGGTTGATGATGTGCAAGAAACACCCGTTTCGGATGATTCTGAATCGGCAGAAGAACATGTAATTGAACCCATCGTTCATGCCGGTACCGAAAACGAAGTGGACATTACTAACAATACAACCAGCGAGCAAACCATTGATGTGTCCGACGCTGACGATACACAGGCCGAGGATGTGGTTGATATCCCTGATGAGCTGCCCATCCTGCCCTTGCGCGGGCTGGTCGTTTATCCGCAAACCACCATCCCGCTGACAGTTGGCCAGCCGCGCTCAATCAAGCTGGTGGATGAAGCTGTCACCGGTGAGCGGTTAATCGGGCTGGTAGCGTCCAAAGACCCTGAACTCGAAACACCAGGGCCTAAAGACATCTACACGTATGGCACGCTGGGCCAAATCCACCGTTTATTCCGGGCACCAGACGGTACGATCCGCCTGCTGGTACAGGGCACGACGCGTATCAAGATCGAAGCCTACACCGGCACCGAGCCGTACCTCAGAGCGCGTGTCAGCCCTGCCCCTGAAATTGTGGATTCCTCGCTTGAGGTCGAAGCGCTCATGCGCAACGTGGTCGAGTTGTTTGGGCGCATGGCCGACCTGGTTCCCAGCATCCCCGGCGAGCTGATCAATGCGGCGCTCAACGTCGATGACCCGCTGCAACTGGTGTATGCCCTGGCCACGTACATCCGTATCGACCTGGACGATCAGCAAAACTTGCTCCAGCTCGATTCCGTGCTGGAAAAGCTCCGCATGCTGATGAACATTCTGACCAAGGAGCTCGAAGTCCTGGAGCTGGGGCACAAAATCCAGTCGGAAGCCCAGTCCGAAATGGAAAAAATGCAGCGCGAATTTTTCTTGCGCGAACAGCTTAAGGCCATCCAGCGCGAGTTAGGTGAAGGCGACGAACAAACCGTCGAGGTCGAAGAATTCCGGCACAAGATTGGGCAGGCGAACATGCCGGAAGAAGCCGAGCGCGAAGCCCGGCGCGAACTCGACCGGCTGTCCAAGCTGCCAACCGCCGCCGCTGAATACGGCGTTATCCGCACGTACCTGGATTGGATGGTCAGCCTGCCGTGGGACATCCGCACCGATGACAACCTCGATATCGCGCACGCCCGCCAGGTGCTCGACGAAGATCATTACGGCCTGAAGGACATCAAAGCACGCATCCTCGAATACCTCGCCGTGCGCAAACTACGCCAGGACCGCGCGGCTGAGTTGGCTGAGGAAACAATAGACGACGTGATTCGGCGCGAGCGCAAGGGCGCTATTCTGTGTTTTGTGGGACCGCCGGGGGTCGGCAAAACATCGCTGGGCACGTCTATTGCACGCGCCATGAACCGAAAATTTAACCGGATGTCACTGGGCGGCATCCGTGACGAAGCGGAGATTCGGGGCTTCCGGCGCACATATATCGGGGCGATGCCGGGCCGCATTATCCAAACCCTGCGCCGGACACAAAGCCGCAACCCGGTGATTATGCTGGACGAAGTCGATAAACTGGGGCGCGATTTTCGGGGCGATCCCGCGTCGGCGCTGCTCGAAGTGCTTGATCCGGAACAGAATTTTGAGTTTCGCGATCACTACCTGGACGTACCGTTCGACCTGTCGGAAGTGATGTTCATCACCACGGCCAACACACTCGAAACGATCCCCGGCCCACTGCTTGACCGGATGGAAATTATCACACTCAGCGGTTACACCGAACAAGAAAAAGTGCAAATCGCCCAGCAATATCTGGTGCCGCGCCAGATTCGTGATCACGGCCTGCATCCCAAAGAACTGTCTTTCACCGATAAAGCGTTGGTAAGCATTATCCGCGATTATACGCGTGAGGCAGGCGTGCGTAACCTGGAGCGTGCTATCGGGCGCGTGGCGCGCAAACTGGTGACCCAAATCGCAGAAGAAAAAGTGGAGTCCATCATCGTTGACAAACCAGATATCGTTACCTACCTTGACCATCCACGCTTCAGTTATCAAACCGAGATCGAAGACCGAACCGGCGATATACCTGGCGTAGCAGTCGGGTTGGCTGTGACCGTATTCGGCGGGGATGTGTTGTTCGTAGAAGCGGCGCAAATGCCGGGTAACAAGGGCTTTCAATACACCGGCCAATTGGGCGAGGTTATGCAAGAAAGCGCACGCGCGGCATTCAGCTATATCCGCTCCAGGGCCCACGAAATGGGGCTGGCCGACGATTATTTTGACCACCGTGATGTTCACTTGCATGTCCCGGCAGGTGCGGTTCCCAAAGATGGCCCGTCAGCGGGTGTCACGATGGCGACCGCGCTGGCATCCCTGTTCACCCAGTGCCCGGTTTTTAGTAATGTTGCGATGACGGGCGAGATCACATTGCGCGGACAGGTGCTGCCGGTCGGTGGTATCAAGGACAAAGTGCTGGCAGCGCATCGCATGGGGCTTGATACCGTGATCCTACCCCAACGAAACCAGCACGACCTCGAAGACGTACCCGAAGAAGTGCGTCAGTCCATGCGTTTTGTGCTAGTTGACAATATTAACGATGTGCTGCAAACAGCCCTGATGCCAGCCCAGGATGGAACACAACTCAATCCGCCAGTTATGCCGGTATCGCGCACTGCATTGCACTAAGGCTACGCCATAAAAATAATTACCCCATCCCCGGCAAGGGTGAACAAACGGGCGATTTATTTTCCTGGTTCAGCCTAACACGGCACCTAACGTAATCTGATGAAGGAAGGCTGCTTTGCCCAGAATTTTGATTGTAGACGACGACCGCACGACCGGGAAGCTGCTGCAAACGCTGCTTGAGCTCGACGGTTTTGAAGTGAACCTGGCTGGTCGCGGCGAACAAGCGTTGGAACTCGCGCATGAGGTTCTGCCGGATATCTTCCTGGTAGACTACCACCTGGCCGATATGGAAGGTGTTACATTGGTCACGCAACTGCGCAGCGATCCAATTTTTGCCAACACACCAATTGTGATGGCATCCGGGCTTAACGTCGAAGAAGAAGCACGCCAGGCCGGTGCGAACCGGTTCCTGGTAAAACCATTCGAGCCGAACCAGTTGGCGAGTCTGTTTAACAGCTTGATCGGGTAAAGTGGCCTTTTCAACGTCAACTGCCTTTTTTGCCAGCATGACAGAGAGAGGCTTCCGTGTCAGCAAAATCACGACGTTCCAAGATGCACTGGTACCGTATGGACCTGCATCTACACACCCCTGGCTCAAGTGATTATCATGAAACCGGGGTTGAATACCTTGACATTTTACACCAGACCGAAATTCGTGGCCTGGATATTGTTGCCTTCACCGATCACAACACCGTGGCCGGTTACGGGGCAATGCTGGATGAAATCAACAAGCTGGTCTACCTGGAAAAACTGAACCGCATCCAGCCCAGCGAAAAACACAAACTCGACGAATACCGGCGTCTGCTCGACAAAATCCTGGTGCTGCCGGGGTTTGAATTTACGGCGACGTTTGGTTTTCATATCCTGGGCATTTTTTCGCCCGACGCCCCGCTGAGCCAGCTTGAACATATCCTGCTGAGCCTGAATGTTCCCCCCGAAGCCATGAACGAAGGATCGTCGGTCGTTGGCGCATCCTCCGACGTGCTGACCGCCTACCGCTTGATTAACCAGGCGGGCGGCATCGTGATCGCGGCCCACGCGAATTCCAGTCACGGGGTCGCCATGCGCGGTTTTGACTTTGGCGGGCAAACAAAAATCGCGTATACGCAAGACCCGAACCTGCACGCGCTCGAACTGACCGACCTGGATCGTAAGGGCCGTCACAGCACCGCGCGCTTTTTTGACGGCACCAAGCCGGAATACCCCCGGCGGATGCGGTGTGTCCAGGGCTCGGATGCACACCAGATGACGGCTGATCCGCGCAACCAGAAAAACCTGGGCATTGGCGACCGTGCCACCGAGGTACTGCTGCCCGAACGCTCTTTCGAAGAGCTGCACAAGGTATTTCAGGGTAACGACTTCGCCCGCACCCGTCCCTACCGGCTCAGTCACGATCCGTATGATCATATTCAGACCGTCCGCGAAGAAGGGGCGAGCATTGTCCAGGCGTTCCACGAAAGCATGACCCGTCGCGGCGGACGCCTGTATGCCGTCATTGCGGATGTGTGCGCGCTGGCCAATACAAACGGCGGCACGATCTATATCGGTGTGAGCGCCAAAGTCAAAGAAGCCCCGGTCGGCGTGCAGAATGTGACCGAATCAATCGACATGCTGCGCACGGAGATCGAGAGCAAAATCACGCCGCCGCTTGACCTGGAAATTGATGTGCTCGAAACCCAGGGTAAATCCGTCATCCGCTTGCAGATCCCGCGCGGGAACGATACGCCCTATGCCATCGATGACAACCGGATTTACGTGCGCGACGAAGCGGAAACCAACCTGGCGGTCCGGGATGAGATCGTACAGATCATTATGCAGAACATCATCCTGCGCGAGCAAATGCCGCCACCGCCAGCCGAGCCACAACCGGCTGTGCCTGTCATGGTCAGCGCCGATGTGCAGCAGCCAGACGCCCCGAAGGTTGAGCCGCCGCGTACCGGGGTCGAAGTGATCGGCACCGAACAGCGCAAAGGCGTCAAGTATCATGTTATGCGCGACCTGCGCAACGGGTCTATCGTCAAAAACGTGACTCGCTCATCGGCGCGGCGCCTGTGGCATTACGCGATCTCTGAAAAAGAATCCAGCCCGGTCAAGCCGGACAAAGTAGACTGGCGCGGCGACGTGGGGCTGTGGAAACGCTCTAAACGTGGCGGAACTATTCGCTACGACCTGGTACAGCGCAGTAACGATGAACTGCACGTGTACTACGGCGTGACCGACGACGGCATGCACGGCCCGTGGCAGGTTTTTATCGAGGATGAATAAGCAGCATCTGGCGGCTTGATTCACTCTGACATACAGCGCCGGGAACCCCACCCTGCGGGGCTCTATCCCGGCGTTTTGTTTGAGCAACGCCTTCCCCCTAATCCTCCTTCCCGCCGAGTGTATAGACGGGGGATTTAGAGGGAAGGCTGCGGGAACTCGCCGCCAGTTGACTCACACTGCCGGGTCATGTTATGCTTAGAATCGGTTAATATGATGTTCATGATTTTTATCCGCAGGAAAGGAGGGTGCGCATGCGAGTTGATAGGGTTGCCATCTGCACTCCCCTTATCCGTAGCCAGGAGGCCTCTCCCTGACCATCTACACGGTTAGCGACTTGTGTTTGGTTCCCTGTGCCACGGATAAGCGGTCCGTGGTTTTCTTTTTGATAGTTCACTCGTACTCAGCATATCGTGTTGGACGTGAGCGACTTAGGTGAGGAACCGGCATTGGTCGAACAATTACAAGGATTGGTTATTCGAACACAAAGCGGCTTTTTTACCGTTCAAACCCCCCAGGGTGCCATCATCTGCCAACTGCGCGGCAAATTAAAAGAAGAATACAAAGACACCGACCTGGTGACATTGGGCGATCAGGTCAGGTTGGACAGGCTGCCCGAAGAAGCTGATACCGTGGGCGGCGTGATCACGTATGTCAGCGAGCGCAAACGGGTCCTGTCACGCGTGGCGCCGTCGTCAGCAGTCGGCACCTCGGCTGAGCGCGAACAGGTGATCATCGCCAACCCGGATCAGGCGGTGTTTGTGTTTGCGGCCACGCGGCCTTCGCCCCGTGTCCGGATGTTGGACCGTTTTTTGGTCGCGGCTGAAAAAGCAGAAATCCCCGAAATCCGCGTATGTGTCAACAAAATGGACCTGGCACAGACCGAGCTGGCCGGTATACAGGCCATGTTCAGTGTTTACGAACGCATCGGCTACCCGGTGATGTACGTCAGCGCCCTGACCGGTGAAGGTATCCGCGCCTTACATGACACCCTGATCGGCAAGATTTCGGTTTTTACCGGGCCATCGGGCGTGGGCAAAACCAGTTTGCTCAACGCCATTGAGCCGGGCCTGGGGCGGCGCGTAACTACCATCAGCCAGGCCACCACCAAAGGCCGCCACACCACGCGCTACAGCGAATTGGTCCCGCTGGCCGATGGCGGCTACATCGCGGATACACCGGGCATCCGTGCGATTGCGCCGTGGGACGTGGAACCGCACGAGCTCGACGGGTATTACATCGAGATCGCGCCGCACGTGGCCCACTGTAAGTTCCAGGACTGTACCCACACCCACGAACCGGGATGCGGCGTCCGTGCCGCGCTGGCTCGCGGCGAGATCAGCCCGGAACGTTACGACAGCTACCTGCGGCTGCGGGCCGACCTCGAAGAAGAATACGTATACTGATATCAACACGTGGTCACAAAAATAAGCCCGTCGGGAAACAGCACTCCGGCGGGCTTGTGTTGGTTCTGGATGGCGTGGCGTATGTTATACGCTGTCAGTCGCTTCGTCGCCGGGCGTTTTGTCCACGGACGAGGCGTCCGCAGGCGCCGTCACATTGACTTTGGCCGCGGCCTGAACCTCGGCTTCGATTTCGTCTTCATCTTCCCAGCTTACGATCCAGATGCACAACCCCGACACGGCGATCGTGGCCACGATCAGGGCGATCCAGTTGCCGGTCGTCAGGCCCACGTCACGCGCTTCATACACCAACAAGATGATGCATCCAAGTGACAGCACAATCCAGGCTGTGATACGCGGCCACGTTTCGATGAGGTTGATCACCGGGCCGATCCCCGGTTGTTGTTTCAAGCGGTCCACAATTCGCCTCTTTTACACATTAGGTCTGTTCAACAACTTCGATCATTACAGCGGCTTAAGCACACGCTCAGCCCGCAGTTTTTTGTATAACACGTCGGTATCATCCGGGCGCGATTCGCGCACGGCTTCGCGCCAGGCGGGCACCTTGATCTCATCCAGCGCTTGGTGCTTGTAGCCCTCGTCGATTAGCGTCTGGAAAATCTGCTTACGATCTTGCTGGATGAAAACATAACTGGCTTCGCTTTGCAGATCACGGGATGCCTGTTCAACCGCCTGAATGAGCGCCGCAGCCACCGGTACCACAGGTGCGCGTTTGATCACCAGGAACTCGTCAACGCGTGTGACCAGGTTCTCGACCAGGAAACCGACCAGCCCTACCGGGTGTTCGTCCACCATGGCCAGCATGTATGATTTTTGACCAAAGGCCATCAACACGTCCTGGCGCGAAAGCTGTTTGCCGGTTTCATCGAAGATCACTTGGGCGATCTCGCCCGCATTGCGCGGCATCCCCCGCACGATGTCCAGCGCGGTGATCGTCATCATCTCCTCTGCAGGGGATACAGCCGGAGCCGCCGCGGGCTTGACCTCAACCCGCTTCACCGCCGATGCCCTGGCTTCTGCTTCGGCAGCAAACTCGATCTTGGACCACGAAGCCCGCACCTGTTTCCAGGTATCTTCGGGTGTGCTGTTGTTCGAGATCACCACATCGGCCCGTGCGAGCTTGTCCGCCTGCGGATTCTGCCCCCGGATGCGTTTGAGCGCTTCCAGGTCTGACAGGCCGCGTTTTTGCAAGCGCTCACGCTGGCGTTCCTCGGTGGAATCCACCACCCAGATCGCGTCCATCTGGTCGGCAAGCTGGCCCTCAAGCAGTTTGATCGCCTCAACGACGACCACTTTGTGATGCGCCCGTTTGATCAGCGTGTCGATGGCGCGTCCAACAATGGGGTGAGTTAAGCCTTCCAATCGAGTCAGCGCTTCAGGATGCGAAAACGCGACCGCCCCCAGTTTTGAGCGGTCGATCCGTTGTTCCGAATCCAAAATCCATTGACCGAATGTAACAATAACGGGTTTATATGCCGGTGCGCCCGGTGCCATGGCCTGATGAGCTAACCCATCAGCGTCAATCGTATAAGCCCCCAGGTGCTCCAGCATGCGCCGCACCAGGCTTTTGCCGGTGGCAATGTTACCCGTGAGGCCGATCACGTATTTGCCTTCCCAACGACCCACGGTATCCCTCCAAGTCATATTTATCTCATTAAGTGCTAAGTGCATTGTAACTTGGGGCAGGTTTTCGGTCAACCACGACACCTATACGCCTGACCCATCATACCGGCCTGTTTCGCTCAGGTCAGGCCATCAATGTTTCCCACTTATGCAGGGCCGTGTTCAATTCCGCCTCAGCCGCTATGTACGCTTCGCCCAGTTCGCGTACACGATCCACATGCCCGGCAGCGCTGGCGGCTTCCAACTCGGCAGACAATTCGTCCAGCCGGGCTTCGAGCGCCTGAATCTGCTGTTCCAGGTTAGTTACGCGGCGGACGCGCTGGTATTCGGTCAGGCCCGCTCGCCCATTCTGCCCTCGTGACTCAGCCGGTTGATCGGCGGCGGGCCGTGTGGCGTCGCGGTCGGCCTGCCGGGCAGCTTCGCGGGCTTTCAGAAATTCCCGGTACGGCCCTTCAAACACGGTCATCCGCCCCGGCTGGACTTCCCAAATCTGCGTCGCCAGCGCATCGATCAGGTAACGATCGTGACTGACCAGCAAAATTGTGCCGTCGAAGCTGTCCAGCACTGCCTGCAAGATTTCCTGGCTGGGGATATCAAGGTGGTTGGTCGGCTCGTCCAGCAGCAAAAAATTTGCCCCGTCCAGCGCCAGCTTGGCCAGCGCCAGCCGCCCGCGCTCTCCGCCGCTGAGCGTGCTCACCGGGCGAAACACGTCGTCACCCATGAACAAAAACGTGGCCAGGTAGTTGCGTGCCTGGCTGATCGGCAAATTGCGCACCAACAGCAGTTCGTCCAATACGCTGTTTTCCGGATTCAAACCTTCGTGCGCCTGGGCGAAATACCCCGGCAGGACCGCAGCGCCCAGCCGCGAACTGCCTGCCAGCGGGTCTAACTCGTTGAGCAGGGTTTTAAGCAGCGTGGTTTTGCCAACGCCATTCGGGCCGATCAACGCCGCGACTTCGCCCCGGTACAGCGTGATATCGGGCGCGGTCACCAGCGGCACAGCGGGATCGTACCCGGCGCACAGATTGTATGTCATCAGCACCTTGTCGCCGCTGCGCAGATCGGCTTTCAGGTCCAGGTGAATGTTCTTTTCGGTGCGTGGACGCGCGATCAACGTATCGCGCTTGAGGCGCTCCAGGCGGCGCAGCCGTCCTTTGGCCTGGGAGGTATTCTGCCCGGCTATGTTGCGGCGAATGTAATCTTCTTCCCTGGCGATAAATTCCTGCTGCGCCCGGTATTCTTTCAAGCGGCGCTCAACCCGTTCCTCGCGCTGGTGTATGTAGTGACTGTAGTTACCGCGATAAACCTCGATGCCGCCCCAGACCATATCCCAGATGGTCGTGATCACGTGATCCATAAAATACCGGTCGTGGCTCACGATCAGCAGCGCACCCGGCCACGTTTTGAGGAAACTTTCCAGCCATTCGATCGCGTTGATGTCAAGGTGATTGGTCGGCTCGTCCAGCACCAGCAGGTCAGGTGATTCCAACAGCAGGCGCGCCAGCAGTGCCCGTGTTTGCTGCCCGCCGGATAGATGCTCAAGCGGCATGCCATAGTCCGACACATCAAAACCCAGCCCTTGCAGCACCTGCTGTGTGCATGTTTCGTAATCGTAGCCGCCGTCTTGCTCAAAAGCGTGTTCAAGCTCGCCATAACGTACCATCAACGCGTCAAGATCGCGGCCCTCGGATACGCTCATCTCGTGAGCCAATGCCTCAAGCCGGGTTTCACGCGCGCGCAGATCGTCAAACGCCGTCATCATTTCGTCCCACAGGGTACGCCCGGCGTCCAGTTGTGGGCGCTGCGGCAGGTAGCCGATCGTCAGTCCTTTCATGTGGCTGACGGTGCCGGATGACGGCTCATCGGCTTTAATCAGCACGTGCAGCAGCGTCGTTTTCCCCACGCCGTTAGACCCCACCAGCGCGATCTTAGCGCCGTGCGGGATGTCGACGGAGATGCCTTCAAAGATGTCGTCTGCGCCAAAGGACTTGGCAACATTGTTAGCGCTCAGAACGGCCATTGTGTCGTTATCCAGAACTGTGTTTTGCGACCCACAGCATTATACCATGTGATGGTGTGCTGTCAGCGCCCAACCTGTGATCGGGCGGGCGGCCACTTGCACGATCCCATACCAAACCGGTCCTTTTGGCGCGGCCCGGACGTGCGCTATAATCCCTCACATGAGCAGACACGCACCCCCGCCCCCCGATGTTGCACCCGACTACACTGGTGTTACGCTGGCCGCCGCGATCATGGCGGCGGCAGGCTGGATCGGCCTGTGGCAGCTTGTCACAACCAGCCTGCCGACCGCGTTTCCGCGCTGGTTGTTTTTTGTGTTTCTCTACCTGGCGGTAACCGGGACCGTGCTGCCGTTTGTACGTTTTTTGAACGTGCGATTCACCAGCCCGGACGGCATACCGCCCGGCAGCGGCGTGATTCTGCGGCAGAGTATCTGGGTCGGGCTGTTTGTGGCGGCCTGCGCCTGGTTGCAGATTCCGCGTGTGCTCAACCCGGTGATCGCATTTTTCCTGGCGCTGAGCCTGGTCGTGGTTGAAATATTTCTGCGCGTGCGCGAACTCGACCAACCCGACGACTGACCGGCTGCCAACCGAACCGATAAGGACTCATTTATGAAAGCTGACCTGGATCGTTTGATGGAAACCGAGGGCCTCGATGCCCTGGTGATCCCTGCTGCCGAAAACGATAATCCCTACCGCGCCTACCTGAGCAATGGCGCTCACTACACTGGGGATGTTATCAAAAAACGCGGCGAGCCGCCGGTCTTGCTCGCGCACGCGATGGAACGCGACGAGGCGGCTAAAAGCGGCCTGATTGTCTACACCTACGATGAGTTGGGCTACGGGCAGTTGTATTATGAACACGGGCACGATATGGATGCCTTTAACGCTGCGTGGTACCGCCGCATTTTCGAAAAACTGGCTGTCTCCGGCCATGTGGCGTTTTACGGTGTGGGCGACATCAACCGGATGTTTCGTATGCTGCTTTACCTGCGCGACGCGCTGGCCGACCGGGTTACGATCGTGCCCGGCGCGGTGAATCCCAACCTGTTCAACAAGGCGTATGAAACCAAAGACACGGACGAGATCGCCCGGCTGCGTGATGTCGCGGCGCGGACGAGCGCCGTCGCACAGGCCGCGCGCGCGTGGATCGCCGAGCACTGCGCCGAGAACAGGCACGCCGAAAATCGGCGCGTGATCCAGGCGGACGGCTCGCCGCTGACCATTGGCGACGTCAAGCGTTATGTACGCGGGCAGTTGTTCGAACGCGATCTTGAAGACATCGAAGGCATGATCTTTGCGCAGGGACGCGATGCCGGTGTGCCGCACAGCAAAGGCGAAGACAGCGATCCGGTTCGGCTGGGCGAAACGATCGTGTTTGACCTGTTCCCGCGCGAGCCGGGCGGTTATTTCCACGACATGACGCGCACGTGGTGTATTGGTTACGCCTCGCCAGAAGCGCAGGCCGCCTATGATGCGGTCATGGAAGCCTATCACCGCTCGATCCGGATGTGCAAACCGGGCACGCCCACCGCCAACCTGCAAGAGATGGTGTGCGCGTATTTCGAAGAACGGGGACATCCCACCGTCCGTAACACGCCCGGCACCACCGACGGCTATGTTCACAGCTTGGCGCATGGCCTGGGTCTGAACGTCCACGAAGCGCCGTATTTCCGCTCGAAGGCCTCCGATTACCACATCCAGGTGGGCAACGTGTTCACGATCGAGCCGGGGCTGTACTACCCGGAACGCGGCTACGGGGTGCGCATCGAGGACACGGTTACCATCAACGAAAGCGGCAGTGTCGAGGTGCTCACCGACTGCCCGTATGATCTTATCATCGAGTTGAACGGGTGAACGTGTGAAAACGTCGCCCCTGGGGTTGGTATGACGTTGATTTTAGGCATTGAAACATCGTGCGATGAAACCGCCGCCGCCGTGGTCGAAGACGGCGAGCGCATCCGGTCGAACGTGATCGCGTCCCAGGTTGACCTGCACGCCCAATACGGCGGTGTGTTCCCGGAAGTCGCATCGCGCGCGCATATCGAGGTGATCAGCACTGTTACCGAACAGGCGCTCACCGAAGCGGGCGTTACCCTCGACGTGATCGACGCGGTCGCCGTCACGCGCGGGCCGGGCCTGTCCGGATCGCTGCTGGTGGGGGTGAACTTCGCCAAAGGGTTAGCGCTGGGGCGTGATCTGCCGTTGATCGGCGTGAATCACCTGGAAGGGCACGTATACTCGCTGTGGCTCACGGAACGCGGCGGGCCGGTTCAATTCCCAGTGGTGTGTTTGATCGTGTCGGGCGGGCACAGTGAAATCGTGTTGATCACCGGCCACGGCGATTATACGATGTTAGGCAGCACCATCGATGACGCTGCCGGGGAAGCCTTCGACAAGGTCGCGCGGCTGTTGGGTCTGCCCTATCCCGGCGGCCCGTCCATCGAACGCGCCGCCCGTGACGGCGATCCTGCCGCCTACGATTTTCCCCGTGCCATGCGCGGCGAAGGTTACCAGTTCAGTTTTTCCGGGCTAAAAACTGCCGTGCTGCGTGCCGTCCAACCGCCGCACAAGGGCAAGCGCCAGCCGAAGCAGGAAAGTATGCACAGCACGCAGCTACGGCCTGACGTGAACGTGGCCGATGTTGCGGCCAGTTTCCAGGCGGCGGTGGTGGATGTGCTGGTCGAAAAAACGATCCGCGCCGCGCAGGAACATAACACGACCGAAATCTGGATTGCGGGCGGGGTGAGTGCTAACCAGGCGCTCCGCCAGCAGATGACGGCACTCAGCCCGCTGCCGGTCTGCGTTCCGCCGCTGAGTCTGTGCGGGGACAACGCCGCCATGATCGCGTCTGCCGGGTATTTTCGTTTTGTGCGCGGTTACCGCGACGACCTGGATATGGACGTGCGCCCCATGTGGCCGCTGATGTCGATTCACGACACCATGACCCGCCCGGCGGCGCCGGGAACCGCCTAATCCGATCCGGCGAAAATGTCCGGGTGGTCGTCCAGCCACCCGGCTAACGCTTCGGCCAAAACGTCGTTACCACGCGCGTTGAGGTGCATATCCGTGGTGAAATAAAGCTGCTCGCCCTGCGCGGCGACGGCCTGCAGCACCGGCAGCGGATCAAAACACGTCAGGTTTTCTTGCTCGCAGAACGCCAACATCCGGTCGCGGCCTTCGTCCAGCAGCGCCATGTGATCCACGCCGACCAGCGGTTCGGCCATGTCGCGGTAGACCTGCTCTTTGGTGGGCATCAGCACGATCAACAGTGTGCCGCCGTAATCGCTGACCATTTCCTGCGATTCCAAAAACGCCGCCTGACTGCGCTCCCAACCATACGCGTTGTGCGGCTGGCTCATGTCAAACGCACTCCACAGGTACGGCTGCCCGAACGCCAGGGCGATATCGCCTTTTTGCGCGTGTTCGGGATCGTAAAACTGGAGCGATGCGTCGAAGTCTTCTTCCGGGCCGAAATACAACCTGAGGATCACGTAGACCGCCGAGTTTTTATCCCACCAGCCCAGTTTGGGGACTTTGGGCGCGGGTTCGGTCGTGCGGATATCGGTTTCGCCGCGCAGCAGGGCCAGCCCGTAATCCTCGTTAGCGTCGTTGCCGAACCACTGCCAGATCACAAGCGGCGGCGCCAGCGGCATGCCGAAGGTTTCCAGCACGCGCTGGTGGCTGGTCGAGCCGGTGCTGGTGATGCCCATGTTGATCACGTTGCGCCCGGTCAATGCGCTGAGACGCTGCACCCAGCAGTCATCCTCATCGGTGAAACAAAACGTGAACGAATCGCCCACCGCCACGCCGTCAACGTGCTGATCCACGAGCGCCTGGCGCGTGCGGAACGCTACCCGACCACCCCACAGCGTTTCGGTGTTCACCGTATAATGGACCTCGGCGCTGCCGAACTGGTCGTAGTCCTGCACGGCGCGGTTAATGGTCAGGTAGTCGATATCCGACTGCCAGATCGGATCGGGCAGCAGTTTACGATCGGTGAACGGGGTGACGCGCACATCATGCAGCACAAGCTGCCAGCGCGGCGGCAGCGAGAAAAAAAACAACCGCATCATGAGTTCGACCAATAACCAGGCGAGTCCCAGGCCAAACACAATCCCGGCCAGCCGCCCGGCCCACAGTTTGAGCGGGTGCGGGGGTGTACGTGTAGTCTCTACGGATGATGACGGTTGAGTATGGATCGATTCTTCCATCGGGCAACTGGCTCACATTTCAGTGTGATAGGCGGCGTCAGGGTGTGTATGCATACGCCTACTTGTGTAAATGAACTTCGGTAATCACGTTTTCACGGGCTGTTGTTAACAATTTCCGTTTATCCAACACGGCATTGAGCGTATACCATGTGAATTTCACACAGTTCACAGACACTGATACCGGCTCTACGTCTCGGAAAGGCCTCAGCGCTTCGACCAGGGGCGCCGCCGGCTGCTCGCCCCAGTAACTTAATGTCACGTGCGGCAGATACGACGCCCACGGTTCTGCCGGGCGAGCCAGCGTTGGCAGCGCGCGCCGTACTGCCGCGCGGAGCCGGCCCAAACACAAACTATCATCGTGCACTTCGGCAATCAGCGCGGTGGGGAACGCGTTCAATGGGCCGATACGGACGTCGAATGAGGCGAAATCTTTCAGCGCGCCGCGCATTTCCGCCGCCAGATGAGTCAGCCGCTCGCCCTGCCAACGGCGCGGCAGCGGCAGCCCGACCAGACGCCGCACCATGCCCACATGATGTAAGCTGACATGCAGGCGGTCTACAGGTTGGGGATCATAACGCAGCCAGGGCCGAAATGCCGCCTGCCACCGGGCTAGCTGGCTGGCCGCTGCGCCGTCCTCAATCGGGATGATAAACCCCAGATGACACACTGTCACCCAACTACGCAGGCCGCCGCGCCAGACAACCAGTGAATCACGGGTCTGATCCAGGCGGGAAAACGCGTCCCAGGTTTCGGCATAGGTGTGTAAACGTTCGTTCACGGTCAGGTCTGCCCGACTCATTAGGCTGCGCCATAAAAATAATTACCCCGATCCCTGGCAAGGGCAAACAAACGGGAGGTTTATTTTCTTGGTTTAGCCCTAGCTCACCATCGTTAACACCAACGGCACACAAGACTCCGCTATCATCACAGCAGAATCCCGGCGCCGCGCACAAGCTCGACTGCAAACAGGCAACCCTGCTGGCCGGTTGACTGCTCATACTGCGCGGCGGTTTGGGCAACAAAATCATCGACGGCATCAGCATCAACGAGCGCCACGACAGCACCGGCCTCACCGCTGCCGCTGTAACGCGCACCATAACACCCCGGATGCGCGGTTGCCGCCTGCCACATCGCGTCTAATGCGTCCGAACTGTTGCCGTAGTCGTCACGCGCACTCCAATAGGATTGGTTCATCAGTTCGCCAACGTGTTCAAGATCACCCACCTCAAGCGCCTTGATCCCCTGGCGCACACGTGCGATCTCGGTCACCACGTGGCGCGACCGGCGAAACTGGTTTTCGGTCAACACCGACTCAAAATCCTTCAGCCGGTCCAACGACACATCACGCAGCGTTGTTACCTCACGATCCATCAGCCCGATAGTGCGTGCCGTATCGTGCCCATCCTGCGCCCGCCCGTTGGAATGTGAGCTGACCAGCTCACGACGGGTACTGGGTTCACACACCACAATCCGCGCCGGTGGGGGCAGCAGCATATGGCCGTTTTCCAGCGTGCGACAGTCCAACCACAGCGCGTGCCCCTCGCGTGCATTCAAACACGTAAACTGGGCTTGAATACCGCTGCTCACGCCCATGTAATCGCGCTCGGCGGTATGCCCCACCTGCACCAGATCGCCGGGGTCCAGCCGCCAGCTTTCTAACGCCTGCCACGCAATGGCAAATGCCATTTCGACCGCCGCCGCCGAACTCAAGCCCGCCCGCATCAACACACTGCCCAAAAACGCGACGTTGATCCCGTTGACTCGCATACCACGCTTTTGCAGCGCCCAGGCGATCCCTGCCGGATAATACGCCCAACGCGGCAGGTCGTCGCCCACTACGTCAACGCGCTCGTCGAGCCGTTTGAGCAACAGCGCCGTTGATGCATCGAGATCAGGGGTGTACACGCGCACCAGATCAGCCGAACCGTACGCGGCGGCCAACCATATTTCGCGATTTATGGCCACGTTGAGCACAATTCCGTCGTGGTTATCAACGTGCTCACCCAACAGGTTGATACAGCCGGGCGCGCGTACAAATACGTCTGGGCTGTAGCCGGGATATGCGTGTCGAAAGGCGTCAAGAAGGGGCCGGGGAGGGCCCATCAAAGCATGCATCGGTTAGTCTTTATCTCAATCATCCCAATCAACCAGGATTCCATGGTGCTGCAAAGCAGAAAATAGATCGGCTTCCTGCCCGGCACGCACCAGCACCGCCGTCGGTCCCAGCGCGGCCCCCAGGTAACGGCGTAGGTCGGGTGTATCCTGAATCGTGCGCATGGTTTCCGGCGATTCGGTGCGCAGCACAACCGCATGAGTCAGCCATGCTTCGGCCTGGCCACCCTGTGCCCACCGGTCAAGCAAATGATCGATGGAATCGGCCAGGGCGTGCCCGCCAGAACGCCGCAAAAACGCGCGTATGGCGTCGGCTTCGATCCCCTGTTGGGCCGCCCGCTGCAACCCATTTGCCGTTAGCGAATACGTGTAGGGTGCATCTGTAACGACCCATTCGGTAATGCGCGCCACCTGGAATCGTTCGTAGCGGCTCACCGTGCGCGGCGCCAGGATTATACCATCACTTTGTACGGTTAACGGCTCGGTTTCTTCGGGCGGGTCCGGCCAATCGACATGGCCGCAAAAAGCGCGTCCATACACGGTCAGGCGGCAGAATGCGCCGCCGTCGCCGTCGTTGCTCACATCCACCAGCCCTAACCAGTGCATCGGGCCAGCCAGGATAAAGTGCAGCACCGCGCCATCAACCTGGTCCCAGTGTTCAAACCCGCGCACATACTGGCCGCTGGCGGCATCGCGGATATACCAGCTTTCGTAGTCGCCGCCCGGACGCTGAAAATCGGGTTCCTCGATCTTGACCATGGCGACCAGTTCACCCACCGGCCACCAGTCTTCGAGCGGTACCATCTCTAAAAACGTGAGCACCGTTTGCCGCGCCAGGAGTGGATCATTTCGCCAGCCGGTATCTTCGGGCAGCAGGCCGGGCGTGTGCCACAGGTCGTTAAACAGGGTCGTGCTGCGCCACGCTTCGGCCAGCGCGCGCACCTGCCGGGGCCGGGACTGTTCCAGCCAGTGACGGGCACGCGCCGGAACCGGCTTAAATAAGCCGTCCTCACTGGTGGCAAGCCCCATGCTGCCCGCCAGGCTGATCAACAGCGCCACCCGCGCCGGGTCGGCACCCCCTAACCAGTGATCGGCCAGCGCGGCTGTCACCTGCTGGTGCAGCGCGTGTACATCGGATGGCACTTCCGTAATCTGCACATAGGCCAGCAGGGTTGTCAGATCGTCAACCAGGGTTGTCGTCGCCGGGATCGTGTGTGACGGCTCGATCCCTTCCCAGTCACCCACCGGCAAAGGTTCCGCTTCCAGGTCAAAGCCGGTTTCGTGCGCGGGCAGCGCGGCAGCTAAATCCGACGGGACGTATACAAACGGCTGCATCCCGGTTTTGCCCTGCGCAACCCCGGTTGCGATCAGCCCACGAAAATACAGCACTTCGGCCACACCAACCGGGTTCAGATGCGGTTTTTCGCGATCACGCCGACCGGGTCCCATCTGGCGGATTTCACCAAACAGGCGCAAAAACTGGGCTTCAGCCATTTTATGATCGGCTGACCCCAGCAGGGTTTGCAGCGCGCCGCGCTCGTTATCGGCCAGCCGCGCCCATTCACCCGCGGCCCGTTTGGGGTCCAGCATAACGACGGCCAGCGATTCGGCGGCGTCACGCGGTTCCAGGTGCGCCAGGTCCACATCCCAGCGATTCGCAATAATCGCCAGCAGGCCGCCGTCATAGTCAAGCAGTGTTTGTAATAAAGTGCGCACGATCCACCCGTATGGAACGCTTTGTCACATGCGCCTTAGCTTAATGGATCGCCCGCGATTGATGCAAATTTTCGGTGGCGTCAGGCGGCATAAAAAACCTGGGGGCCGGTGATGATGGCCCCCAGGTAAAACAACTGCGTTTGATCCACGATGCGCTTTGGGTTATTCGCCCAGCTCAAAACAGCCGGTTTGCCAGAACCCTGGCCATTCGGAATGTGGCATGCCGTAATAATCCTCGATGATGCGGCGCACAATCGGCGCGGCGACTTCCGAGCCTTCACACGAGTTTTCGACGATCACGGCCACGGCGATCTCCGGGTCGTCTTGCGGGGCGAATGCTGTAAACCATGCCTGCGGTTTAACCCCTTCACCGCCGGTCTGAGCCGTACCGGTTTTACCGCACACCACGACCTCGGTCCCCTGGTAATTGTACCATTCCTCGTAGATGTAGCGCGCGGTGCCGTTCACGTCCAGCGTGACATCACACATCGCCTGTCGAATCGCCTCGAACACACCCGGATCAATGTCCAAGACCGATATCGCCGTCGGCTGCGCCTGGTAAACCGGTTCTTCACCGATCAACTGCACTTTGCTGACAAACTGGGGTTTGTATAACACGCCACCGTTGGCAACAGTGGCCACCATGCGCGCGATCTGTAAAGGCGTGATCTGCATCTGGCCCTGGCCGATCACAAGATTGAGCGTGTCGCCAATGGCCCAGGGCACCGCGTTGCGGCGGAAATGTTCCTCCGGATTGGGGATATAACCGGTTTCCTCGGTTAAATCTTCCTGGCCGGTGGGCACGCCCAGGCCCATCATGTTCGCATACTTGGTGAGCATCTCGTCGTCGGCGTTGTGCAGGGCTACACCAAGCTGCCAGAAGTAAGGATCGCACGAGTACGTCAGCCCCTGGATAAAGTTGACGTAGCCGTGACCGGTCGGCAGCCAGTCGGTACGGAAAGGCAGCGCGTCACCGTACTGTTCCCCGTACCATGTGCCGCCGCACGTGATCGCCGTGTTGGTGTTGTAGACGCCGCTGTCAAGCCCGGCAGTCATCGACACGATTTTGAACACCGATCCCGCCGGATACCGCCCTTGTGTCGCACGGTTGAGCATCGGCGTGCGATAGTCTGTTTCCAGCGCACTGATCGCGTCACCCCGGTTGAGAACCGGCGAATCCGGATTAAACAGGCTGGGATCGAACCAGGGATAACTGGCCATGGCGAGCACTTCGCCGGTTTTGACGTTCATCACGACGGCTGCCGCGCCCGGTGACGTGACACCCCATGTCGGCTGCGCAAAGTTGTACGCTTCGACCAGGGCTTGCTGCACGGCGGCTTGTAGATCACGATCAATGGTCAGGTACACACTTTGGCCGGGCGCTGCCGGAATCTCCGCGATGACGCGCAGCGTTTCGCCCGTAGGCGCCACAATCGTCAATTCCCCGCCGATATCCCCCGCCAGGTATTCCTCATAGGACTGCTCAATGCCTTCCTGCCCGATCAGCGCGTCCTGCGGATAACCGAGCGCGGTGTATTCCGGCAGTTGGTCAGGCCGAAGCTGGCTGACGTAACCGACCACGTGCGGCGCCAGTTCACCAAAATAACGCCGCGTGGTGCGGGTGGCGGTATCGTTGGCGTCATCGCCAATCCCGCATACCTGTATCAGGATTTGTTCCTCGGCCTGGTACGTTTCGGGATCAACTTCACCGATCAAGAAGCGAGTTTCCGGCAAAAACTGGTCAAACTGGGCCTGGATATCGCTGGTTTCGCGGCGTAATATGCGCGACAGGGCGGTGATACACCCTTCTTCATTGGGAATGTTGCCCCGAACGGCAAACAACATCACCGAGCGCCCGTTTTGATCAACCAGCACCTGCCCATTGCGGTCGTAGATGTTGCCACGGCTGGGTTGTGTCCGGCGCAGTTCGAGCCGGGCGCCTTCGGCCAGGTCGGCGAAAATATCCATGCGCGACCACGCGATGCGCCAGCCTTCCGGCGTTTCGATCAGGCGCAGGATACGCCCGTTGTCCGGCAGTTCACCGAACAGCTCGGACTGAAACGTCACGTCATACTGGATCGCCGCTGTGGTTCCCTGGCGCAGCGAATTCACCACGCGGGTTTCCAGCGATGCCAGCACGATCTGGGCGGCCACGTCTTCGTATTCGGCTACAAACGCGTCTTGACTGTACGCGTCCCGGCTGTTCGGGCTGACCAGGCTGTACATGGTCACGTAATCGCCGTTTTTCCACGCCTCAAAAAACGTTTCGGCGACCTGGTCGGCTTCCTCTAACGATAACTGCGGTGATGGATTCGGCCCGCTGTCACTGCCAAACGAGCCGACTCCGCCGTCGCTGCCACACGCGTTCAGGAGCATGGCGGTTAACAGAATGAGCAGCAGCACGCGCTTTTGCATAATCAGCTTCCCCAAAACTAAGCAGGAGGTAAAGTCCTGGCACGCGCCATAGTCTTTACCCCCCACGATGATCCTGGCATATGATGGTATTATACCGCTGGCCGGACGGCGCGTCGACCAGTGCTGGCCCGACGCTCTGCCGACTGCGCCACGATGCCCGGTTGACGGGCCTATCCCCCCTCGCCGAGGATGGCACCAAACGCGCCGCAGGCATAACCCGTTTCGCGCTGGCACGCCTGCGGGATGTCGGCGGACGGCTCGATGCCAAATACCCGCAGCGCCCGCACCAGGTGGCACAGCGGCAGCCCCATCACGTTCGCATAACAACCGCTCAGCGAAACAACCGGGCGAAAGTCCGGGTTTTGGATCGCGTAACTGCCCGCCTTGTCGAACGGATCACCGCTGGTGATGTACGTTTCGATCTCGGCATCGGAATAATGCCGCATGGGCACGTCGGTCGCGCAAATCTCGGTTACGCTGCGACCGGTCGCCGTATCGGCCAGCGTGATCGCGGTGTACACCTGGTGCGCGCGTCCGCGAAGCTGCCGCAGCATGGCGCGGGCATCATCGGCATCGGCGGGTTTGCCCAGGATCGTGTCACCGTCGGCAACGGTCGTATCCGCCGCCAGCACCAGCCCATCACACGCGGCGGATTCACAGGCGGCGCGTGCTTTTTCCTGGCTGAGTCGCAGCGTATAATCCGCCGCTGACTCGCCGGGCAGTGGTGTTTCGTCGATATCGGTTGAGGTGGTGACAAATGCCAGGTTGAACAGTCGCAGCAGGTCACGCCGCCGGGGTGATCCAGAGGCCAGAATGAGTGTGTGTGGTCCGGTGTTGTTCACGATGGGTTGTGTACTGCCTCCGCTAGCGATTTTCGAACATCAGCCCAAACCCGCGCCGGGTAATGATGTAATCATGGCCGGGGTCCGCGTCGAGCAGACGCCTGCGCAGCCGGCTGACCAGGGCGTCAATCGTTTGATCGGTCACGTCCTGACCCGGCCCCCAGATACGATCACAAAGCGCCTCGCGGCTGACAATACGCCCCGCGTTTTCGACCAGCAGCGCCAGCAGGATATACTGGTTTGGGCTGAGCGGGGGATCGAGCGGCACGCCGCCGACCGTCACCCGTGCCGCCGCTTCATCAAGTTCTAGGCCAAGCAGGGGCAGGTCAACCGGGTCGATCTGCGCCGTTGTGGCCGGATCGTCAAAAATCCAGCGGCAAATCTGCGCAAAGCTGACCCTATCGCCCGCCCGCAGCCGGTGAGAATCGCCGGGTTCGAGACGGTTACCGTTTACAAATGTACCGTTGGTGCTGCCCACATCTTCCAGGAAACTGTTTTCATGGTCGCTTGTTATCTGCGCGTGCAGGCGTGATATCTCGGTGTGGTCGAGCACATAACTGCAATCCCGCGAGCGCCCCACCGTAAACGGAAATTCGCGCAGATCGATCACCTGACCCGCGTGATCCCCTTCCTGTATCAAAAAGCGCTGTTTGGACGGCATAACTCCCCCGATCGTGAACCTAACCGGTTTTTTACCAGTATGACGGACACCCAAACACCGGCCTGTACGCCCGCACCACGGAATACCCATGGTCACGTGACGGTTGTCTGACTGGCGGAGCATCTGCCAGCTAGTCTGGTTTTTCCAGGCCGATACGCTGTTCAAACTCGGCCAGCGATACCCGCAGTTTTTCCTGGCGGGCGCTGGTCGTCACGTCGCCGCGCGTGCGCTGGAGCACTCCCCGCAGCGCGTCCACCCGGCGGCGCAGGCCGCCCGTGATGGCGTCGTGAAAGTCGAACGAAATCAACACGCCATAAATCGCATCCATCTGGTCCAGCAGCCGTTCGGCTTCGTCAGAATGTCCCTGCCGGATAATGTCCAGAATCTGGCGGCGCAGTTCGCTGGCGGCCTCGGACAACCCGTTAAGATACGTCGAACCCTCAACGTTTAGTGAGTCCGGCGTGGGAAGCTCCTCCCCGCGCACCAGCGCATACGTTGCATACGCCTCAACATATTCCTTGAGCGCATCCTGGGTATAGCCGCTGTGGTAGAGATCAGGAAAACCGGCCACCTGCGCGCGGATAGCATCCGCCGCCATTTGGGCGGTGGCAAGCCGATCCTGGGCGACATCCCATTCATGGCGGTGTACCGCCCGGATCGCATTCGCGCAGTATTGAATCAACGTGCGCGACTGCTTGATCGCTTCGTCGCGTGCGGTGGATTTGGCTTCGAATGTTTCGCGGATCTGTTCGGCAATGGTGTCGAGCACGTGAAGATCACTCATCCGGGGTATCCTTCTCGTCGTTTTCCTCCGGCTCATCGGTATCCGAATGCACCGAACTGAATAGTTGATCGGCCAGTGATACGGGGCGCGGTGGTACCTTGATCTCGCCGTATTGGGCTTCGTAGCGCTGAATGTTCTCGGCGAGCGCCTTGAGCAGCATTTTGGCGTTGGTGGGTGTCAGGACAATGCGAGTGCGAACCCGCGCCTTGGGCAGGTTGGGTAATATCTGTGCGAAGTCGAGGAATAATTCCCAGGGTGAATGGGTGATGATGGCAAAATTGGCGTATGTTGCCGCCAGATCGGCAGGGATTTCCAGATTCAACCGGCGTCCCTCGGGCTTTTTTTTCTTAGGCTCAGTCATAATGCTGTTGATCTCCTTCAAACTGCCCCATAAAAATGATTACCCCATCCCCCACAACCCCTTCCCTAAGCTATACATTACCCACAAATATGTGGGAGGAGAAATCGGGTCGAGAATACAAGGTTGAATGGTATGAGAAGAACACTAAAAGCCA
>JAFGHR010000033.1 GCA_016930015.1 Anaerolineae bacterium
ATCGGCTTGAGCGGCAGCACCGGCAACAGCAGTGGCCCGCACATCCACTACGAAATCCGCATCGACGACGAAGAAGTCGATCCGCTGACCTTCGAAGAACGCGGCTTCCCATCCTGCTAATCCGCACCCACTGTCTATCCGACGCAAACCGTTTTTAATGCAAATAGACCAAATAACTAAACCGGTTTGCATTCATAAAATTTGAAACTCGTGTTACAATCACAATAAGCACTTGACGTTGTACGCATCCTCCATAAAATGGCGATGAGACTGTGCAGTAACGCCAAGGCAATCTGGGCGTTACGATCCGAAGACGATAGATCACGACCCAGCAAGCTAGCTTGCACAAGGAGAACGAACCGATGTTGAAAAAGAGCTTTCTGAAGAGTGGCGCGGTCAAGGTTGAATTCATCCTGCCCGACGCTATCGCCTCTGATGCCGAATCCGCGTTCCTGGTTGGAGATTTCAACGAGTGGGACGAACAGGCCACCCCCATGACCAAGTACAAGAACGGCAAGTTCAAAGTCACGCTGACGCTTGAACCCAATCGTATCTACCAATTCCGCTACCTGGTCAACGGCAGCCAGTGGCACAACGACTGGGATGCCGACCGCTACGTCGCCAACCCGTTCAGCGGGGACGACTCGGTCATCAGCACCGCTGCGCCGGATTCCAAAAAATAACGGTCGGGAACCAGTCACACACCCTGATCAGTACAGGGGCGCTCCGGGCCACATTCACCGGCCCCGCGCCCCTTAATCTGCCACAAACCCGCCCGTCGCAACCCAGGTTGTACGGGCGGTTATTACGGAAATCTGACACAGTCCGCGCGTTTTTTGTGTACCATTAGCATAGTCCCAGGCAGCCATCACAGAACAGTTGCAGCAAACTAGACTTTTGGAGAAAAGCAGGCATGATACATTTCGGGCGTGAAGTCACCGGACACCTCGACACATTGCTGCGGCGCGAATGGCTCGTCACAAACGGGATCGGCGGGTATGCGCTCGGCTCGCTGGCCGGAGCGCGCACGCGGCGTTATCATAGCCTGCTGACAGCCTCGCTGCAACCGCCGACCCTGCGCACGCTCACCGTCGCCAACATGGACGCATGGCTTGAAATCGACGGGCGGCGTTCGCCGATGGTCACGCATGAATGGGCGGCAGGCGTCGTGCTGCCCGACGGCTACCGCCACCTGGAGAGTTTCCGGCTGGACGGCACGATCCCGGTCTTTGTCTGGGCGGTCGGCGATGTGCGCATCGTGCAGCGCATCTGGATGGCGCACGGGCATAACACGACCTACATCACCTATACGTATGCGCGCGGAACCTCGAATGTGCGCCTGGTGCTGAAACCGCTCTGCTCCTGCCGCGACCACCACGACCTGACTAAAGGCGGTTATCACATCGATGTCGAGCCAAGCAGCGCACCCTGGCCCAACGGTCAAGCGATCACGGTCCTGCCGCATGCCAAGCGCGGGCGCGAACCATTGCCCGCATTCCGCATCCTGACCAACGCCGGTTCGATAACGCCCGATCCGGAATGGTGGTGGTCGTTCCACCTCTCCACCGAGAAAAAGCGCGGCCTGGATAACCAGGAAGACCTCTTCTCCGCCGCGACAATCAACGCCGATTTGCAGCTTGGCAATACGCTCGCCGTCGTGCTGACGGTCGAAGCGGGTGAACCGCTGCCCTGGCACGACGCGCTGCACGCCGAACAGCGCCGCCAGGCCGACCTGCTCACGCTCGCCGATCCCGACAATACCGCGCCAGATTGGGTGCACCAGCTTGTGCTGGCCGCCGACCAGTTCATCGTGACGCGCAACATCGGCGGCGAACCCGGCAAAAGCGTGCTAGCCGGATTCCCGTGGTTCAGTGACTGGGGCCGCGACACCATGATCGCCCTACACGGCCTGACACTGGCGACTGGGCGCTGCACGGAAGCCGCCGCGATCCTGCGCACGTTTGCCCGCTTCGTCGATCGGGGGATGCTGCCGAACCGCTTCCCCGACGCCGCGACCGAGCCGGAATACAACACAGTTGATGCCACGCTGTGGTACTTCCAGGCGATCTATGCCTGTTACAAGACGTGTGGCGACGACCAGGCCGTGCGCGAGTTATACCCGGTGCTGGCGGATATCCTCCAGTGGCACATCGACGGCACGCGCTACAACATCCGCGTGGATCCCGACGACGGGCTGCTGTTCGCCGGTCAGCCGGGATCGCAGCTCACCTGGATGGACGCCAAGATCGACGACTGGGTCGTCACACCGCGTGTCGGCAAATCGGTCGAGATCAACGCGCTGTGGTATAACGCGCTGCGCATCGCCGCCGAGATCGCCACCGCAATCGGGGAAACAGCGCAAGCCGAGTACTACACCTCAATGGCCGAGCGCGCTTATGCCAGCTTTAATGACCGCTTCTGGTACAGCGGCGGCTACCTGTACGATGTGGTGGACGGTCAGGACGGCGACGATCCGACGCTGCGCCCCAATCAGATTTTCGCGGTGTCACTGCCCTTTCCGCTGCTGGAGGGCGGGCGCGCCCGCGCAGTTGTGGATATCTGCTCACGCGAACTTGTGGTATCCTATGGGCTGCGAAGTCTCGCCCCGGACGAAACGGATTATGTGGGGCATTATGGCGGAGACCCGCTTCAGCGTGACAGCGCCTACCACCAGGGCACCGTGTGGTCATGGTTGATTGGGCCATTTGTCAGCGCGCATTACCGGGTGTACGGCAACGCAAAAGTGGCGTTGAGCTACCTCGAACCACTGTGCGACCACCTGCGCGATCACGGGTTGGGGACCATCAGCGAGATCTTTGACGGTGATCCACCCCACACGCCACGCGGCGCAGTCGCTCAGGCCTGGAGTGTAGCCGAAGTGCTGCGCGTCTGGCGCGACCTGACGCCCAAGCTGAAGTCGTAAGTCTCCGTGCGGGAGTAGTAGTCCAACGTGAAGCCAGAGACCGACCAGCCCACCACTGGACAAGACATCTTCTCAAACCGCCGTTACCGGACCGTGCTCACGGCAGCGGTAATGCTTTTCCTCGCCATGCTGACGATGGCGATTCTTGTGGGTATCCTCGTCAACAGTCGCGAAGAGGACCGCGAAGCCGAGTTTGACAGTACACTCACTGCCGTTTACGCTGAACTCCCGATGCTCGCCACCATGCTCGCGCAGACACCGTCCGATTTCGCCGCCTACTCGGTGATGCTCGCCCCTGGCTCGCCGGTTTACACGGCTGCCGAGCCGTGCGACCAGCACATCCTCACCGGACTGATGCGCGACTCCGATGGCACTCCAACCGATGCGCTGGATGTGGTCATCTGG
>JAFGHR010000034.1 GCA_016930015.1 Anaerolineae bacterium
AGCCCGACCAGCAGCCCAAAGCTCCAGCCCAACGCGGCCCGCGGCTGGCCCACATAGTCGAACAACCACAGCAGGTAAGCGTGCTGCCGGGCATGTGCGGCCAGTTTGCCGCCAGTCGTGATCGCCAGCGTCTGCACGCCGCGCTCGATGGCTTGTGCGGCGGCAGATAAAGTTTCTTCGGTATTGCCGGAATGACTGCTGAGGATCACCAGCGCATCGGGACCGGTGACGTAGGCGGGCAGGTCGTATCCCCGCACGACAACAAACGGAGCCGGGGCGCTGCTGCTGACCAGTGCGGCGGCCAGGTCCCCGCCAATGGCCGAGCCGCCCATCCCGCACAAAACGATCTGGCGCGGCTGGCGATGCGTGTTCGGCAGCGGGTGTTCTTGAGCGGCCTGCCATGCCTGTTCGAGTTGATCGGGCAGGGCATTGATATGGGATAACATATGATCCCGGTCGATGGTTTGCATGGTTTCGTGATTATCCAGGTCCATGTTTGATTTATCCAACCCCAGCTAACCCTTGTGAATTATTTCTCAATCGGGCAAAACAGATTGTAACGCAAATTGCGCTGCACTTGTTATGGTAAAACGTACCAATCCTACCGCATTTTGGCCTGTTGTCACTTCGTACAAACAACTAACTATACACATTCTTGCGCCGTTTTTTATGCTCCTGAACGTTCAGACGATAAGTCCTATGGCCAAGTTTGACACGCTGGTATAGACTGTGATCGGGCATTCGGGATTATAAAACGACGATCTTCTATCTATTCTGGCACGTTAAACATAAGGTAAAACAAGGGGAGATTAACATGTCCACAGATCAAATTATCATCTGGTTAATTGTAGGTGCCCTGGCCGGGTCACTGGTCGGGATGCTTATCACACGGGATCGCAAGGGATTCGGCCTCGTCCGGAATCTGATTGTCGGGTTGCTCGGCGCGCTGATCGGTGGCGTGATCTTTGACATCCTGGACGTCGATCTGGGCCTGGGCGATCTCGCTATCACCGCCGAAGACCTCGTTGCTGCATTCGTCGGCTCGCTGCTGCTGCTGGTGGTGGTGTCGTTTCTGGGCAAAAAGTGATCTCATACATGGCGCATGGAGGGTAACGGGCGGCTGATTTTGTTAAACTTGGGATCAGTGCCTAATGTGTATGAGGAGAAAAACATATGCCCACCGTTGGCGAAAAAGCTCCCGATTTTGAGCTTGTCAACCAGGATAACGTTACCGTTCGCTTGAGCGATTTTTCCGGTAAAAAAGTAGTGCTGTTTGCGTTTCCGAAGGCCGGTACCAGCGGCTGCACGACGCAAGCCTGCGGGCTGCGCGACGAGTTCCCCGTTATAAAGAATGCCAATGCGGTCGTGCTCGGCCTCAGTCCGGATCAGCCGGAGGATTTGCTCAAGTGGAAAGAAAACGAGAGCCTGCCCTATGACCTGCTCTCCGATCCGGATCATGCGGTGCTAAATGCCTGGGGCGTCTGGGGGGAAAAGTCCATGTATGGCAACACGTACATGGGCGTGATTCGTTCGCACTGGATCATTGGTGAAGATGGCACGGTGCTCGACGCTCAGGTCAAAATCAGCCCCAAAGAGAGCGTGGAACGGGTGAGCAAGTTCCTGTCAGGCTAAACGGCCCGGTTATGAGCCGTGCGGCACGATCACGCCAGCCGCTTGATCAGGCTGTGACCGCGTAAACCACCATCGCGCCCAGTGTGACGGCGTATGCCACCAACGGCAGCGCCCAGCGCTGGGCGGGATTCCCATCCACGACGCGTAAGCCGACGGTGCTTGTGGGGTCGGCTGTGACCTGGTATTCCGGCCCGATGAACCAGGCCAGCACCGCCCCGCCGACCAATCCGCCAATGTGCCCGGCGTTGTCGATGCGGAAGTCGGTCGCCGACGAGAACAACCCTAGACCCAGGTTAAAGAGCATCAGGATGACCAACTGCCGCAGGTGATTCTTTCCGGCCTGCCCGTGCAGGTGCCGGTTCTGGTAAAAATACACCATCTCGGCGCCAAAGATCGCAAAGATGGCCCCCGACGCGCCGACCGAGGGAGCTTGTGTAAACACAAAACTCGCCAGCGCACCGGACAGCCCGCCCAGGAAGTAAATAACGGCAAATCGCACGTGGCCGAACAGCCCTTCGACATCCCGCCCGATGACGTACAGGGCGTACCCGTTGAACAGAATGTGCATCAGGTTCAGGTGCAGAAACATCGACGACAGCAGGCGGTAGTATTCCCCGTCCTTGATGAATTCGTTGATCTTGGCCCAATCGGTCAGGAACTCAATCCGCTTGAACGGCGACAGGCTGAAATAGTACGCATAGATCACGACGATGATACCCAACAACAGGTAAGTTAAGCGGGGTTGGGCCACCGGCAGCGGCACCGCGATGCGCTGAGGGATTGGCTGGCGCGGCGGTTGTTGTGAGTGATGTTCTGGGGTAGGCGGCTGCATACAGTTGATCCTTGATTCACGGTACACGAACAACACGATACTATTGAATTACGCAGATTGTACCTGAAGGGTGCCGGTCACGGCCTGTTTTTGTATTAGAACGGCGTTAAATCCCCGCCCGGTTGAAGTGCGCCGCGCCCGGTGAAGTACACCGGGGCCGGTTGACAGCGCTCTCAGGCGTGGTAAGCTGGCGGTGAGGATCAATCCCTGTTGCGGAGAAACCATAATGCCCACCTATGAATACCGGTGCAACGCCTGCGGGCGTAACGTCACACTGACCTACAAAACGTATGCTGAATATGACGAAGCCACGCCAACCTGTATACACTGCAACAGCGCCGACCTGACCCGCCTGATATCACGCGTGGCGTTCAGCCGGTCGGTCACCTCGCGGCTGATATCGGGCGGTTGGGATGACGATACGGCGCTCAGCGAACTGGAGCACGCCGACCCGCGTACCATGGGCCGGGTGCTGCGCGAGATGGGCGCGGAAGTAGGTGAAGATATCGGGCCGGAATTTGACGAGGTGGTTGACCGGTTGGATCGCGGGCAAAGCGTCGAAGAAATCGGGGCCAGTATGCCCGATCTGGCCGGTGACGGCGATAGTATTTAGCTGTGCAGCCGGTCTATGACCACCGCGCGAATCTGCGCGTGGATCGCGTCCGGATCCCCCGCTGCCTCGAATGTGACCCACCGCGCCGGATTCTCGGCGATCAGGGCCAGGTAACCGACACGCACCCGGCGGTGAAACGCCAGTGATTGCGCATCCATCCGGTTCCACTCGGCGCCATGTTGGGCGGCCTGCTGGCGGCGCTTGAGGCCATCTTCCGGCGAAATATCCAGGTAAACGGTCAGATCGGGCTGAAGCCCCTCCGTGGCAAAATTCAGGATCGTGCGCAGTGTGTCCAGGTCCAGCCCGTGACCATAACCTTGATACGCCAGCGTACTATCGGCGTAACGGTCACAGATCACGACCGCGCCAGCGGCCAATCGCGGCTTAAGTTCTTGCGCGACCAACTGCGCACGCGAGGCGGCATACAGCAGGATTTCGGTATGCGGGTGCATCCCTTCGTTTTTCAGGTCGTGCAGCACCTGCCGAATCTGGTTGCCAATCGGCGTGCCGCCCGGCTCGCGAGTCTGGTACAGTTCATGGCCCTGCTGGCGCAAATAATCGACGAGCAGCGCGATCTGAGTTGTTTTGCCGCTGCCGTCAGGCCCTTCGAATGTGATGAACACCGTGTTTTTTATCCAATCAACGAACGGCAATCTCTAACTCGGCCCGCCTTGCCCTGGCGAACGGCGTGCCATCGACCCACACCGTGACATCACCGCTGTGAACACCTGCCACCGTGCCCTGCATCGTAAACGAAACCGTCAGCGTGTTGCCGTCCAGGATATCACGGTCTAACGTGTATTCGGTCCAACTCCCATACAGGGGGTAGCTGCGGTCTTCACTCCCGCGAAATGGCGGATCGCTTTGCACAACGGTTACGCCGTCCAGCAGCGCGTCATCAAAACCAATACCCGTGATCGTCACCGTATCCAGGCTTACGTTTTCGATAGTCACATCAAGCGTAAACTGTTCACTGACAGCGGCCTGGGGGCGTTCTGGTTCAAGTGATACCCGAATCTCGCCGGGTTCACCGCCCAGATAACCGAGCAAGGCGGCCATACCCCCGCCTATTATTATGACAGCGCCCCCAAAAAGCATCAATCGACGTCGCATTGTGCTTCCTCCTGTAACAGATCGAACCGCCGGTCAGTGATCCCGACCGGCGGTGTATCCCGACTCTAACGATTAACTATACCGGTTAGCGGCGTCCCATGCTAACAGGCACGGATCAAGGCCGGACCGGTTCGTCTCGGAAGATGCGAACCCGGCGATTGGGCTCGTTGCCGTAGCTGTGCGAAACCAGCCGCGCGGCGCGTGCCAGATCGTGTTGTTTGCGGCGGATATGGCTGGCTTGCGGTGACAGGTCTATCGACCGCGCCCCGCTCCGGATGCGGCGAATAGCCTCTTCGGCTTCACGCATGGCGGTGGTGACCGGATCATTATCTGCTTCGCCGTAAATCTGGAAAATGTCTACCAGGAAATCTTCTAGTTGGGTGACAGTGTTGGCACGCAGCACGTAGATCGATATACCCATACGCTCGGCATCCACGATCAGGCGCGGGCGGCGGCGATAGTAGTTTTTCAGCGTGACCATAGCCTGCGCCGCTTCGAGATCATCGACGATCTCCACCGGCACATGAAGCTGTTTGGCCACCTGTAGCAGCCGGTTGCGGGCTACGCCATACGGAAAAACATGCAGCGTGGGCAGCGCCCGGTTTTGTGCGCTTACCGCCCTATCAAACGACTCGGCTTGCTGCGGCTTGTTGGTGCGCCCCAGCGAGTCACGCTTTTGGGCGTCACGTTTGCCGTTACGAGTGTCACCGTTGCGTTCGCCAAACGTGTACTGCGGTTGGGCGCTTTCGACAGTGATCGTACCGTCTTCATGACGCTGGCGGATCTCGACCGGCAGCGGGCGACTGCGCAGATTGGCGTCAACGGCTGACGCGACATCATCCAGCACAACCAGCCGGTTGCGGGTCTGGATTTCGATCAGCACATTAAACGTGGGAGGCGCTCGGCGTTCCAGCACGGTTTTTTGTGTGCCGCGCCGCCGGGCTTCTTCATCCGATAGGGTGACCGACTCGATCCCGCCGACCAGGTCGGACAGGGTCGGGTTGAGCAGCAGGTTGTCCAGCGTATTCCCGTGCGCCGTGCCAATGAGCTGCACGCCGCGCTCGGCAATCGTCCGGGCGGCCTGCGCTTCCAACTCGCGCCCGATCTCGTCGATCACGATCGTTTCAGGGTTATGGTTTTCGACCGCTTCGATCATCACCTCGTGCTGGAGCAGGGGTTTGGCAACCTGCATGCGGCGCGCACGACCAACAGCCGGGTGCGGCACATCACCATCCCCTCCGATCTCGTTCGAGGTATCGACAATGACCACCCGCCGCGATTCAGCCAGCACACGCGCGGCTTCGCGCAGCAGCGTGGTTTTGCCGACGCCGGGCGGTCCCAGCAGGAGCACGTTATTACCCGCTTCGATGATATCCTGGATGATGTCGATGGTACCGTACACAGCACGCCCCACACGACAGGTGAGGCCAACAATCAACCCTTGCCGGTTGCGAATGGCACTGATACGGTGCAGGGTTCGTTCGATTCCGGCACGGTTGTCGTCATCGAACGAGCCTACACGCCCGGCCACAAGGTCGATTGTTTCACGCTGAACTTCACGACTGTCGAGTATGACTTCGCTGTCAACAAAACGCGCTGTCGGTACCCGCCCCAGGTCCAGTATCGTTTCCAGCAGATCGTTGTCATTACGGTTCAATGACTCTAAAGCCTCGACGATATAATCGGGCAAAACGGCTTTCAGTCGTTCCAGGTCATCTGTGATTCGATGTTCCATGAGGTTTGTATTATTTCTTCGCTTTTTTTCCGTTCCGCCACGGCCAAGTCAGGCGGAATTCCCGGTTAGTTGGCTTGTGTAGATATATCGGACCGTCTATCACTGGTGGGTGTAAACGGCGCGTTTCCAGGCCCGGCAGGGCGACTGTTTCGGGGCGCCCTACCCGGACAACGGTGTACTTAACCATCAATGCTTGGTGTAAACACGGCTCAAACTCCAGTTGTTCTAACGCGCCGCGCAGCCAGTCCTGGTAGGCGCGTACATACAAATAAACTGGCAACCGCTCTGCCTGCGGGATGTAGGATAACGTAGACAGAATGATTGCTGACGCCTGGGTGTAGACTTCTGGGTGGAAATAAGGTTTGATTACAATCCCATTTCGGCCTACTTCCACGGCCAGGTAGCCGTCGATCTGTCCATCACGCTCGTACACAAAACCGCTGCTTTCCTCGCCAGGGGGCTGCTCGGCTTGCTGAAGAAGGCGTGGTACCGTGTTCGTATACAATGTACAGATGGCAATCGAGTCCTGATCCAGTTTGGGCCGCAGCATACCGCGTTCGGCGTTGTTGACCGGCTTCGGACGGCGTCGCAGGATTATCTGGCGCGAGGACACGGCAAAGCCTGCCATGCGGAAAGCGCGAAACGCCGGGTGGATTTCCTCGACTTCAGCACACAACAGGTGTGCGCCCCGCCGCCCCGCTTCAAAGGCCATCGCCTCAAGCAGCCGCGTCCATTCACGCGCATCACCCTCCAGGGGTTCTGGTGCCAGAAACGTCATCTGGGCCAGCAAGTCCCCTGAACGATGGCGAAACTGGCCGATATAACGTTCGTCGCCGCTGTTACGAAGCAGCATGGTTGGCGCGCCCAGGTCGGCAAGCGGTACCGCCGACAGGAGCGCATCTTCCAGCCCGTGCAAGTCTCCGGCAAGCGCCGCCGACTGATCCAGTGGCAGATTCATCGCCACGGTGCGCCGCATCAACGGCAAGTCCAGCGGTGATATGAATCGCGGTTCGGACCTACTCATTGCCTTTCCTTTTCCCTCTGTAACCTGTTGCATACGACCGCCGGGACAGTGGGCATACTGACCTGGCGCCTATCACCGTTAACGCAACAGAAGGCCAAACCGCTGTGTTGGGGGCGTTTGGAATGGGTGTCTTTCGAGTAGGAGACTGGAACGACATTTTCATCTTGCATCAATTTTATCATCAGGTAACATCGCTGACAATAGGTGGTTTGCGAAATCAGAATTAAAAAAATTTAGCTATCACTTAACGATTCAACATTACCCTGGTATGCCCGAATCAAAAACGTTTTTTTCTGCGCTGACTATACGGAAAAACTGTGCTGCTCTACGGAATCCTGATGCAGTGCTATTGCAGTGCGATTGCAGTACGATATGCATGCAGTACGACAAAAGCCCGGTATGTCGCGTCGTGTTGGCGTATACTACCTTCAAGGCTGGGTGTTTTTCCTGGCCGTAAGGGATGAAGGCATGAAATTTCGAAGAAACCTGTTCATCATACTGGCCGTGTTGTCAGGGATGGTAACCATACTGCTGGCCGGGACATCACTCAAGATCGATATGTTGTTTGCCCGGCTGACGTGTTCACCGCTGGCCGAGCTTGAGGGATACTGCGACTCGTCTGAATCCGCAGACGTGGATATCCTCCGCCTGGTGGGGATCGTTTTTACCGGGGGGCTGATGATGGTATTGTTTGTTTTTTATGCTCGCCGGGAAACACAACTACTCCGCCAGCAGCACAAGCTGCCAGAGTTATCACAGCCAGGCCAAAAATCCCCGGATGCGGCTGTTTTGCTGCCCGGTGGTTCCATCGAACAGCCCGATGAATAATGGACAGGCAGCACTCACCTGCTGGCATTTGGCCTACAAGTGTAAAAACGAAATCAGAGGTTATCGCCCGACATGTGCTCGCGCCGGTATTGACGCCGCGCTGTTAAAGTTCGTGCCGCCACACGATTAGTGCAGCGTACGCAGCACGGCGAGCACCCGACCCTGGATGTTGACCTGTTTTGCATCGACGTAAATCGGGTCCATCATCGGGTTGGCCGGTTGCAGGCGGACCTTGCTGCCTTCCAGGAAGTAACTTTTTAGCGTGGTTTCGCCGCGTTCGCTCAACCAGACCGCCACCATGTCGCCGTTTTTGGCGATATTTTGCCGCCGGAGGATGATAACGTCACCTTCGGCTACCATCGCGTCGATCATCGAGTCGCCGGTCACGCGCAGCGCAAACAATTCTTCGCTGTTGGCCCCGCTGATCATACTTTGCGGCACTTCGATCATATCGTCTTTGTCGTAGTAATAGCCGAAATCCTCACCGGGGAGCGGCACGGGCAGGCTCGCGGCGATTTTACCGGCCAGTGGCACTTCCAACAGGCTGGCATTTGGCGCAAAATGAACCGGCAGTTTTTCGTCGGTTTCCTGCTCGACCAGCCGCAGCCCGCGTGACACTTCCGGTGCGCGCTCGATAAAGCCGCGCTCGACCAATTTGTTCAGGTTGTAGTTCACAACCGAGGTTGATGCGATGTTAACCGCTTCACCGATCTCGCGGATTGTAGGCGGATAGCCGTGTTTATCGAGAAAGGACTTGATAAACTTCAGGATTTTTTTCTGTCTGGCGGACAGGTTGTTATAGTCCATTTGGTCTGCTCCATGTTGAGTCGCACAATAGTTCGGTTTGCAAAAATTATAAAGCGAACCGATGTTCGATGTCAAGTTTTGTGATCGGCGCCCTACTGAAGTAGTAGTCACAATTGGTCTGAAACCGGGGGTAAAAAACGTTGTGTTGGGCGGTTGGCGGCGTGTGTTTGTCACCGTATACTTCTCACTAAAGCATATCAAATTAGTTATTGTGAAAGGAGCACATAGACCATGTCGATTCAAGTTACCTGGTTGGGACATGCCGGTTTCCAACTGGATATTGAAGGGAAAAAGGTGTTAATTGATCCGTTTTTGACCGGGAATCCACTGGCGACGGTCACGGCTGAGGAGATAGAGGCGGATTATATTCTGCTTTCACACGCTCACGGCGACCATATCGCGGACACCCCGGCTATTGTCCGGCGAACCGGGGCGTGGGTTATAGCCAACTTTGAGCTTGGCTCCTGGATGCAGCAAAAAGAGGGATTGGAACGTGTTCACACGCTGAATCCGGGCGGCGGGGTCAGGCTGCCGTTTGGCCGCGTGGAACTGACGATCGCGCATCACTCATCCTCACTGCCTGACGGGTCCTATGGCGGCCAGCCGAACGGCATTTTGATCCTGACCAGCTCCGGCACGAACCTGTACCATGCCGGTGACACCACGGTGTTTTTGGACATGCAGTTGATCGGCAAACATGGCCTCGACCTAGCCATGCTGCCGATTGGTGACTATTTCACGATGGGCATAGACGGATCGATCAAAGCGATTGAACTGCTCCAGCCCAAAGCCGTGATCCCCATGCACTACAATACATTTGATCGAATCGCTCAGGATGTGACGGCGTGGGCTCAGCGCGTCCACAACGAAACAGCGGCCAAGCCGGTCGTGCTTAACCCCGGTGATAGTTACACTTTGTAGATGTGGAAACGCAAGTTTTCCGTAGCTGCTGCATCCAGGAAAAAACGAAGCGGCCCGGTGATGAGGGGCCGCTTTTTTGATAACGGGGGATAATCCAGCCGTTTACAGGGTCGGGCGGCGGGTGTGCCAGTCTGTCGCGTGCTGGTAGGCATGAGCCGCGCGTAACACGGTTGGCTCATCGAAGGCTGGCCCCATGATCTGAAGCCCGATCGGCAGCCCGGCGCGGTCAAAGCCACACGGGATGCTGGCGCCCACAATACCCGCCAGGTTGGCCGGGAGTGTGAACACGTCGGACAGGTACATTTGCAGCGGATCATCCACTTTTTCGCCGATGCGGAAGGCGGTTGTGGGTGCCGTTGGTGATAGAATGATGTCCACGGCTTCAAATGCGCGGTCAAAATCCTGCCTGATCAGCGTGCGGACCTTTTGCGCTTTCAGATAATAGGCGTCGTAGTAACCCGCTGACAGGGCGTAGGTGCCCAGCATGATCCGGCGTTTGACTTCGGCGCCGAATCCCTGGCCGCGCGTGGCTTTGTATGTCGGCCACATGGCGCCCTGGGACTGGCGCGGGCCATAACGCACACCGTCGAAGCGGGCGAGGTTGGCCGATGCCTCGGCGGGCGCGATCAGGTAGTACGTGGGCAGCGCGTAATCGGTGTGCGGCAGCGTAATTTCGCGGATATCGGCGCCCAGTGTCACAAACTGGTCGATGGCGGCCCGGATGGTCTGCTCCACTTCGGGCTGTATACCCTCGATAAAATATTCCTTTGGAACCCCGACACGTAGCCCGTGTACATCCCCGGTCAGTCCGGCGCGATAGTCCGGGACCGGCAGGTCCATGCTGGTGCTGTCGCGTGGGTCGTGTCCCGCGATCGCGCCCAGCAAAACCGCCATGTCCTCGACGGTGCGCCCAAATACACCGATCTGGTCCAGCGACGAAGCAAACGCGATCAGGCCGTAGCGTGACACGCGCCCATAGGAGGGTTTGAGCGCGCACACGCCGCAAAACGATCCCGGCTGGCGCACACTGCCGCCGGTGTCGGTGCCGAGTGCGCCCAGCGCCATGTGTGCCGCGACGGCGGCGGCGCTGCCCCCACTGCTGCCCCCTGGCACGCGGTCCAGGTCCCACGGGTTGTGAGTCACACCGTAACCGGAATTTTCAGTTGAAGACCCCATGGCGAACTCGTCAACATTAGTTTTGCCTAACATCACTACGCCCATGTCAAACAGGTTTTGAACCGCCGTGCCCGTATACGGCGGCAAAAAACCTTCCAGAATACGCGAGCCACAGGTGGTCTGAACGGCTTTGGTCATCAGCACATCTTTAATCGCCAGCGGGATGCCAAGCAGCGGCGTATCGTCACCCTGCTGGCGGCGCTGGTCGGCCTGGTCGGCGGCGGCAAGGGCCTGGTTCTCGGTCAGCGTCAGGTAAGCCTTCACGTCTGGATCAATGGTTTGTATGCGCTCAAGGTGTTGTTGAGTCAGCTCAACTGAGGTAATAGCCCCTGATCGGAGTTTTTCCTGGGCGTCGGTCAATGTCAGATCGGTTAACATGGGGTGTTTTTCTCCGAGATAGTCGCGGGATCAACCGCGCAAAAGTATACCACACTTGCCGCCGTGCGCATGGTTCTCAGCGCCTTAACGTGGGTGGACGTTTCGGTATATACTGCTAATAGGTTCATATGGCACGGCGCGGACGGTTTTTCGGTCCAGAGTTTGGGGGAGAGTAGATTATGCCAGAGTTGACAGGGGCTAACCTGGGACCATATCGCATCCTGGAACAGATTGGCCGTGGTGGCATGGCCACGGTGTTTAAAGCGTATCACCCGCTGACTGACCGCCACGTCGCGATCAAAGTGCTGCCGGAGGAGCTGGCCGAGGAGCCGGGATTCCTGGAACGGTTTGAGCGCGAGGCCAAAGTGGTCGCGAATCTCCAGCATGTCCACATTCTGCCGGTGTTCGATTATGGGGAAGCCAACGGGATCACGTACCTTGTCATGCCCTTTATCTCCACCGGTACGTTAAAAAGTTACCTGGCAACGACTCGTCCTGACCTGGACGAGGTCACGCGGCTGTTTTGCCAGATCGCTGACGCGATCGATTATGCACACCAGAAAGGCGTGTTGCACCGGGACATCAAACCGGCCAACGTGCTGTTGGATGACCGGCTGAATGCCCTGCTGTCCGACTTTGGGCTGACACGCATGGTCGAGAGCGCCAGCAGCCTGACCGGCACCGGCGTGATCGGTACACCCGCGTATATGTCGCCGGAACAGGGGCAGGGCCTGCCGACCGATGCCCGCAGCGACATTTATTCGCTGGGTGTGCTGCTGTACGAGATGCTGGTGGGGCAGGTGCCGTTTAATGCTGATACACCGATCGCCGTGATCTTCAAACATGTGAGCGCCTCGCTGCCGCTGCCGCGTACCCTGCGGCCTGAACTGCCGGAATCCGTCGAAAAAGTGATTCTTAAAGGGCTGGCCAAGAATCCCGATGAGCGTTACCAGACAGCCGGTGACATGGCCGAAGCCCTGCGGCGTGCGGTACGCGAACTACCGGCGGGCATGGCGAGTTTTACGGCCACCATGCCCAGCATCGCCGCCCGGACCGAGGAGCTGCGAGCAGCAGGCGCAGACGCTCAAACGTATATCGTCGGCGAAACGGTCGCGACCGTTTCGCGCCGCCGCGTGCCCCCCTGGCTGATCGCGCTGGGCGGGCTGCTGCTGCTGGGTGCGATCGTGATCGGTATTCTGGCGCTGGCCGGTGTGTTTGAGGGCGATGACGAATCGCAGCCGGTCGCGGCAGTGAGCACCGATACGCCTACTCTTGCTCCCACGCAAACCGCCACCCCGATCACGCCAACTGCCACGGATGAATCAACAGCGACCGCTACCATTACCAAAACACCGACGCCTGCGACGCCAGTCGTGGTGGCACAGCGCAGCATCGCCGCCCGGCTGGGGCCCGGCTCGCAGTATCCGATCGTGATGAACCTGGACGCTGGCGACTGGTTTGATATCACCGGCATCAGCGAGGATGGCGCGTGGTATCAGGTGCTGCTGCCAGATGGATCGCTGGGCTGGGTGGCTGCGTCCGGGGCGCTCGTGGACGCGGTTGGTGACCTGGGTGTGGTGCCCATCGTCGCCGCGCCGACCGATATCCCCACGTCTACGCTGACGCCAACAGTGACAGAAACCCCAACGGTAACCGATACACCGACGCCCACAGAGACGCTGACACCAACTCCTACGGTCACGCTGTCGCCCACCTCAACCGGCACGCCAACGGTGACGGCGACGCTGACACCGACTGCGACACGAACGCCAACCCGCAAACCCACTGCGACACCCACGCTCAAACCGTCGCCAACGCAGAAACCTGCCGTAACACCCGTTGCCATGCTGCCGCAGGGCGTCGAACTGCCACGCGGCATAATCCATGCTCAGCCGTGCGGTTGGGCTGACGAAAAATCGCATGATTTGTGCATTTATGCAATGGAGACAGGCGAGGAGATCGAGCGCATCCCCGGCGAACCGGATATCGATTTCTGGTCGTTTTTGCCGTCATGGAGTCCGGACGGGCAATTCCTCGTGTTTTCTCAGATGAAAGAGGGCGAACCGAGCCGGATGCAGATTGTGAGCCGCGACCGTTCCGAGGTGATCGATCTGCCGCAGATATGTAATGATGTCGGCCCGGCCTGGAGTCCGGATGGCGAATGGATCGCCTTCCATAGCTGCGGTGATATGATTGTCATGCACCCGGATGGCAGTGATCAGCGGCTGCTGTGGCGAAGTAGTGATGGCGAAGCCGTGTCCGGCAAACCCCAGTGGTCGCCGGACAGCCAGCGCCTGGTATTTTCACTGACACATTCCGGCTCCGAACCTGAACAGCGGTATCCACGGCTTAACGAAGTGGCCGTGGCGTCGATTGATGGCAAAGAATTTTCTATCGTGGGCGCGGCTGAGCACCAGCGTGATGAGCCGTGCGCCTGGCCGCCGCTGCCGGAAAATCAAGTGGCGTTCAGCCCGAACGGCCAGCGGGTAGCCTTTGTGATCGAGGGCTGCCAGCCGGTAGTGATGAACGCTGACGGGTCCGGTGATCCGGAACCCATTGACAGTTTCCCGGTGTGGTGGACGGGCAGCGCCTATCCCCAGTGGGGCGGCTTGCAGGAAGTCCCACCGCCTGAAATGATTGAGCGCGACCCCTTCGTCCTGCCCGTGGATGCACGGATGGTGGAGCCATGTGTATGGGCGCTCGGAGAAACGCAGGACAATGGCGGTATGTGTGTGCTCTCCGCCGACGGGCAAGACCTGTTGGCCCAGGTATTTGGAGAATCCGAATTCGATTTTTCGATAAGCGGGCATTCGGGTTGGAGTCCGGACGGGGAACGGGTTGTGTTCCACACGTGCCAGGATGACGGATCAGGCTGCCAGTTGCACATACTTGTTATGGACGGTTCCGAGATCATCGATCTGCCCCAGGTTGGCAATGATGTAGATCCCATGTGGAGCCCGGATGGCGAATGGCTCACATTCCACAGCAGCGGCGGTCTGGTTATCATGCACCCGGACGGCAGCGACCCGCAGCGGTTGTGGGAACCGGAGTCCGGTCGGGTGGTAATGAATCCTCAATGGAGCCCCGACAACCGCCATATTGTTTTCGCCGTGGCGCCGGTTGATCCCCAATTGCCTATGCCGGTTGACGTGTATGTAGCTTCACTGGATGACGGCGAGGTACATCCAATCACCACGTATACAGCCACCGATCAATGTGAAGGGATTCTGAGGATACCGTTCGGCATGGATTACCTGATGGCGTTCAGCCCGGATGGCCGGCGGGTAGCATTTGTGATCGAGGGCTGCCAGCCAGTAATGATGAATGCCGACGGCTCCGGTGAGCCAGAACCCATTGAAATTTTCCCGTACTGGTGGATGGGCATCATATATCCGCAGTGGGGCGGCTTGCAGGAAGCTCCGCCGCCTGAAATGATTGAGCGCGACCCCCTGGTGCCGCCGCGTGACGCGGTTGTTGCTGTCTCGTGCGGCGAATCGGGTGTGTGCGTCCGCCCGTTTGGCGGGGGGGACTCTGAGCCGGTGCTGCCGGAATCCGACCTGGATGTACACGGCATGTGGTTCCGCACGGCCTGGAGTCCGGACGGCCAGCGGATCGTGTTTTCGACCGCGCCGCGCGGCATGGATTCGGGGGCATATAACGCGATCTATGCCGTGAACCGGAATGGCACCGATTTCCGCGAGCTTGCGTCACCTAACACGAATGGTGTCGCGCCGGTCTGGAGTCCGGATGGTGAATGGATCGCTTTTTCCAGCGTGTACCTGATGCGGCCCGACGGCGCCGAGGTACAGCGCATCTGGTCGCCTAAAGACGACACGTGTGGTATGCCTCCGCAGTGGTCACCGGATGGCCAGCGGCTTGTGTTCTTTGAGGCTCTACAGCCGTGTGGAAACCAGCATTACCCCAAGCCGGTCCGACTCCACACGCTGTCACGGGACGGCGCCGAGGATATCGTTGTTGCCGAGTTCACCATCGAAATCGAGACGTGTATCCCTGATGCCGCGTTTAACCCGGATGGCAGGCAGATCGCGTACCTGAACGCCAACTGTGATCCGGTGTTGATCGATGCTGACGGGGCGCGTGAGCCGAAACCGATGGAAATCTTCCCGGTGTGGTGGAAGGGTGAGGTATTCCCACAGTGGGGCGGCCTGGCCCATCATGAGGAACCGGGCGCGGCTGCCGAACCACCACATGAGCCGTCGCTGGTGCAGCCCTGCGATAGTGATGTCATCGGCGCGGGTTTGTGTGTGCGGACGGTAGAAGGTGAAAAACTGGTTCGGCTTCTCGATGGCGTTGAACTTACTATTCAGGGCCTGGTGTCCTGGCGTCCGGATGGGCAGCAGATCGCGTTTACGGCGCTTGGGCCGGGCGAAGATGGTGGCCAGGAACATGATGTCTACATTGTCAATTCGGATGGCACCGACTTTTATGAAGTGCCGTCGGACCAGAACAACCTGAACGTGGCCTGGAGCCCGAACGGCGAATGGCTGGCAATGCACAGCAGCGGCGCCCTGGTGATCATGCGTCCGGACGGTTCCGACCAGACCGTTCTTATGCACGGCGAAGAGCGCATGATGACGCTGGCGCCGCAGTGGTCGCCGGACAGCCAGCGGATCGTGACCCTGGTCGGAACCCTGGGTGAGCTTCCGCAGCTCTACGAGGTCCGGGTAATCATGTTAGACGGAGCCGTAAAAACCATCGCCAGCGGAGAACATCACAGCGAAGACTGCTGGTGGCATGTGGCATTCAGCCCGGACGGCAGCAAGATTGCTTACGCCGACGACGCATGTCAGCCGGTGCTGATCAATGCTGACGGAACGGGCAGCCCCAGACCCATCGAGCGTTTCCCGCTGGCGTGGACGGCGTCATTTTTCCCGCAGTGGGGTGAGTAACGACACCTGCCGTGTCGTGGGCTCGACAAGCTGCGAGTGCGATCAGCAAAAAAGGTATTCGCGCTCGATGTGTTGGATATCCAATGACATAAGCGGCTCTTGGCGTTCGGAGTCGGTGTTGGGATGAAGGAGGATATACCCGCGCTCGGCATCGACAAAGTTGTAAACCGTTTTGACCTGCTCGGCAAACTGCTCGGTGACGGCGGCGATCAGGGAGTCGATGTCGTGCGCAAACGTCAAAACCACGAAGTGGGCTTCGTCTGGCGTACCGATAAAGTCGTGTGGTGTGCCGTGTGTGATGACAGCCTCGGTCAGCGTTTGGGCGGCTAATCCCAGCGCTTCATCTGCTGGCAAAAAACTGTACACTTCGCGGAACGTGGTGAAGCCTCTCAGCATGACATCAAGATAGTGCCAGCCGGGGTCAGCGACCAACTCGTCGAGCACGGCTTTGATCAATGGGCCGGAGGGAAGGCCGGTACGTGCCTCGTGGAGATGGTCGCGTGTGGCACGCCGGATCGAACCTTGAATCCGCAGCCGTAATTCTTCAACATCAAATGGTTTGGTAACATAATCGTCCGCGCCCAATTCCAGCCCGGCGACCTTGTCGGCGCGGTTGTCACGTTGAGTCAGGAACGTGATCGGAATGTACTTCGTGAGCGTGGTGGTGCGCAGTGTTTTACACACGTCGAAACCGTCCATGTCGGGTAACATCACGTCGAGTAGGATCAAATTCGGGAACTTGGCCCGGCTCAGCGCAATACCTTCCGCACCTTCCTGCGCATTTATGACCTCGAATCCCTGGGCTTCGAAGTAGGTTACCAGCATTTCGGCCACATCGATATCGTCTTCGATGATCAGCAGGCGCTTTTTGGGCATGGTACAATTGCCTCCGCGTTAATGCCGACATGTCGATCAAACCAAAACCATGCCCTCCTAGTGTACCAAAAAAAAGACCCGCAGCCGACAGGCTGTTGTGTTAAAGTTGGTGTTAAATAGTGTTACTATAAAGAATGGCACGATGCTTAGCTGATAACGTGGTTGTCTGCGCGGATGGGCGGTTTGTTCCCCTACATGTCAACAGCACCCGCTGTGGGTGCCGTTGGTAATGATCGGTATTCTATGGGATGTTGTGTGCCGGTTAGTTCGACAGTTCCGGCTCAATAACCGAAGTGTGCACATCAAACTTCGGCGGATTTTCGAGGTGTTTCTTGACCGCGCACAGTTGCGCCGAACGGATCACGGCGTCTTTATACTGCTCTGGGAAGTCGGGCGGCACCTGGATATCCAGCTCTATTTTTTCGATCAGGTGTGTCAGCGGGTTAGAAAACATGCGCTGCACGATCTGAATGTTATCGGTTGGCAAGCCGCGCTGCTGGCAGAAACTCAGCACGTAGATTCCGGCGCAAGTCCCAATCGAAGCCAGGAACAGGCCAAAGGGTGCCGGTGCTGAACCATCCTGGTTGGTTGAGATTACCATGTCACCCGTAAGCGCATCGACGCGTGCACCACCAGGGAATACGATTTTCATTTCCATCGGTCTATTCGTCCTTTTTCAGTAGCGTGATTGAGTATCCTGCATTCCTGGGGTTAGATGCAGGATAACCTAAAAAAGATTCATCCTGAATCAACAAACGATGTGCAACGCTGCTACCGGCCTCGCGTATACATAGGGTGAAAGGAATCGCATTTTCCCAAGACAGACAAAATTACTACAATCTGAGGCGTGGTGCATCTGTATCTCGAAGGATGTACCCTGAAGAAACCAAAAACAATTATCGGAGGAATAAGGGTTATGCAGATAACTGAGCGTAATGAAGGTGATATTACAATCTTTTCCCTGGAGGGTCGTGTCGATAGCCAGGGGAGTGTTCAATTGGAATCGGCGCTTCAAGCGGCAGTCGAAGCGGGCCAACACAAAATCGCGCTTGACATGGCCAAAGTGAGCTACCTGAATAGTGCGGCGCTGCGTACACTGGCCGATATTATCACACAAACGCGTGAAAAAGGCGGCGATTTACGGTTAGCATCACTGGTGCCCAAAGTCCAACGGGTGCTGCATCTGGTTGGTTTTGACAAATTCTCGTCGATCTACGAGACGCTGGACCAGGCCCTGATAAACTTCTGACGCCTGCTGGTAATCGTACCAATCACAGTGTTTCATAGCCTGTTTATGCATCTGCCACACTGTCAGGCGGGCGGCACGGTTTCGCTTGATCAAGGGGGAATAAGGCTTGAGTTGACTAGCATTTTGTTCCTGATACAATTACTAGACACTATGATACATTACTGCTTTTCCGCCGTGAGCACGCGCAATATCCCAGGGGGATGACTATGATACGAACTCGTATACGTAAGATTATAGGCGACGTTGTTGCACGCAAAGGCCGGACCATTCTCGTGTCAACGGCGATTTTTATTGGCGTGACCGGGACGATTGCACTGTTCTCGATGAGTGATATCCTCATTAGCCAGTTGCAGGAGGATATCAAAGAGGACGAGCTCAGCATGGTCCAGGTGGCCATGACCACAGAAGAAGGCGCACAGATCGACAACGCTGCATATATGCGGCAGTTGAGCGGATTCCCCGGTGTGACCGAGGTTCAGGGAGGAATTGAAGATCGCCCTATCTTTTTCAAAACGAGTGAGGACCAAGAAAAATTCGAAGAAGGCGTGATTCAAACATACGCGGTGTTGAGCGAAGATGGCACAACATTGTTGGATGCACCATTTGATGCCGAAGCCCTGATCGAACCGCTGCGTTTGCTCGAAGGAGGTGCTTGGCCGGCTGCCGGACAGAACGAGATTCTGGTTGAGCAGCGCATGGCTGACGAATACGGGCTGAGCGTCGGTGATGTTATTGACCTGCGTGTGCTCAGTCCTTCACGCGTGGCCGGACAAAACGGCGCGACTGGCACAGTCGAGCAGTGGACGATATCGGGCATTGTTTTTGATGCGTATGGCTTAACTCCCAAAGTCTCGACTTACGCACGGTTTAGCGATGCCGCGTATCTCGCCGGTGTTAACGGCTTTGGCGACTTCTGGTTCCGGTTTACCGAGTATTCGGTAGCCGAAAACGAATCCGACAGGGTGATTGATATCATCGCGCGGGACACGCCCTACACCCCCGTTTTTACCGAAATGCAAGACCCTGCCGAAAACGAGCTGATCACCAACGCGCGCTTGTTGACCAACCTGATGAGCTTCCTGGCGTTGATATCGCTGGTGGTATCGGGTTTCCTGGTCGTGAACGTGATCACCTCACTGATTGTTGAGCAAAAACGTCAGATCGGTGTGATGAAATCACTGGGAGCAACGCGTGGGGACAACTTCTTCATTTATTCCGGCATTGCCTTTGCATACGGTGCCATCGGTGTCATTCCCGGTGTGCTGGTGGGCATTCCTGCCGGGAACGCGGCAGCCAACGCGCTGGCTCCACAGCTCAACACCCTGTTGGAAGGGTTTAATTATTCAATCCCGTCCATCATTCTGGGGGTTGGAGTCGGGCTGCTCGTGCCTATAGTGGCGTCACTACTCCCGGTCTTTAACGGTACACGCGTCCAGATTCTAGATGCCATGACCGACCTGGGTATTGGTGCCCAATATGGGACCGGCCTAATGGCGCGCATCATTAAGATTCTGCCGGTCCCGATCACCGTCCGGCAGGGGCTGAGTAATGTTAGCCTGAAGAAAAGCCGCCTGGCGTTCACCGTGATCACGCTGGCTATCGCGGTTGGTGCGTTTATGGGCATCTACGCGCTTTTTGAGTCGCTCACCGATGGCATTAACCTGTTCCTCGATAGCTGGAACATCGAACTTGGTCTCGCGCCTGCCGATGCCCGTGATCCTGAACAGATTTACTCGCTTGTTGAAGACAACTTTGGCGACCGCATCAAAGGTATTCAGCCAGGGTATATGCAGCAGGTGAATTTCGAAGGTTACGAACCAGAAGTCAGTACCGGTGGTCCGCCCGGAATTTTTGCCTATGGTTATGATATTCTGAGCGATAATCCGGCTTTTGTGTTCGAGATTGACGAAGGCGAAAACCTGACCGTGGAAACCGCCGAAGACGGTATCATTCTGTCCAGCTTGCTGGCAGCTAATATGAACAAAGAAATCGGCAATACGGTCGTGGTGAAGGTGCCGGGCAACAGCAAGGAATTTAAGGTTGTCGGCATCTCGGAATTCCCCATCGAACAGTGTTGGCTTGAGTGGAAAACGTTGGCGCTGCTGACCGGGCTTACGTTGGATACGATCACGTCCGACAGCCTTATTCCGCCGGATACCATTCCCGCCGAGGCTCGCAGCTACATCAAGTACCTGACACTCGTTCAGGTGGATGGTTATGAAGGTGCTGAAGCGGGCAGTTTGGTGATGGGGTTCTCGCCAACGGTGGCCCAGTTCCTGCAATTTGAGTCGGGTGACTTTGTGACAGTGGGTGAACCCGGCGTGATGATCACAACTGACATGGCGGCCAAGGGCGGGTACGCTGTAGGCGATACCCTGTCACTGACTTCGCTCACACCGGACGGCACGGCGGCTGATTTCCCCATTGTCGGCATTTTTGAATCACCGCCAGTGCTGCAAAGTGGAGGTGAAGCGCCGCCGGATTACATCGGCATGTACTGGCGCGACGCGACCACACTGGATAATGCACAGGTGGAAACGGTGCCGCTGCCGGGTGCGTACTTCATCACCGTGCCGGAGGCCGATCCCAGCGTCAAGGATATTGACGAGTTGTTTGACGATGTCAATAACACCTTTATCGACCAGGGTATCGCGGTCATCGGCTTCAACTTCGTTGAGCTGACCAAGCAGATCAGTGATGCGTTCTTTACCATCCAGGCCATTCTGAGCGCGGTAGCCGGTTTGATCGCGCTGGTCGGGGCGCTGGGACTGCTGACAACCCTGTCAATGAGCGTGTTTGAGCGCCAGAAAGAGATCGGCGTCATGCGTTCCATTGGGGCCGGTTCGACGACGGTCGCGGTTCAGTTCCTGACCGAAGGCCTGGTGGTGGGTGTGATCGCGTGGCTGGTGGGCATCCCGCTCATGATTCTGATCCAGATGGCGCTGCTGAACATCACCGGATTCAATGAGACCTTCCCGTTTGAATTCTCGCCAACGGCGGTTCTCATCGGTTTGGTGGGCATGATCGTTATCACAACGATCGCCAGCCTGTGGCCGTCGCTGGGTGCGGCGCGCAAGACGGTGTCCGACATCCTGCGCTACCAGTAAACCCGGCATTCACATACCAATTCAACCCCTAGAATCACAGCACCCGCTGACCGGCGGGTGCTTTTTTGTGTTATTTTCGTGAGGGATGTACCGGTTTACGCTTCGTTTTGAGTAACGGTACTATCCGGCAGCGCCCAACGCCGCACCCGCCCAGGCAGCAGCGGCGCGATCCGGGTGACTTCCTCATGTGCAAAGGGGCGCAGCGCCAGCACAACACCGCCGTACACAACCGGGGCCGCCGCCAGCGCCAGCAGCGGCATAACCTGCCACAGCAGCACGACCGCGCCCAGCATCACCAGCGCCGCCGCCGCAGGCCGCCACAAGGTGCCCAGCCAGCCCATGCCGCCCAACTCGTGCCGGATGATCCAGCCAAACGCGAAAAACAGCGTTCCCTCAGAAAAAATGGTGATGATCGCCGCCGCGCGGTAGCTGTAACCCGGCAGAAAAACCAGGTTGGTGATGATGTTAAAGGTAACGCCGATGGCAAACGCGATCGTGAGCGTGCGCTGGCGGTCCAGCGCCACGATGACATAGTTCGTCACGCTGTTGATCCAGCCGATGGGGATGCTCCAGATCATGATTTGGAGCGCGACTCCGCCCGCCGGTAGATACTCCGCGCCGCCCAGGAAACGGATCAGCGGTTCGGCGATAAACGTGGTAACGACGGCAACCGGCAGCGCGACCATAACCAGCAGTTTGACGGCTAACCGGTAGTTACGCTTGAGTCCGGGCCGGTCGTCGTGAGCCTGCCGCGCCATGATCGGCAGCAGCGCCATGGTGAGAAAGGCCGGGATGATGTTCAGCGCATCGAGCCACTTATACGCCGTCGAATACTGCCCGACAATCGTATTGCCGTTGATGGCTTCCATCAGCACCACGTCGATCTTAAAAAAGACGGTCGCCAGCAGGTGATTGATCATCAGCGGCCAGCTTTCGCCCAACATGTGCCGGATCAGGCCCTGGTCGATGGGCTGGAAAAACCCCGTGATCAATGGGCGCGCCAGCCCGCCGAGTATAATCACCGTCACCAGGTTGGTGATGATCGCACCTCCGGCCAGCCCGACCACGCCCCAGCCTAACAGCAGGGTTGCCAGCCCGATTATGACCTTGACAATGGTGCTGACGGTCGTGATCACCGCCGGAAATTCGGCTTTTTCGAAGGCGTAAAACAGCGCCGTCAGCCCGGTGCTGATGCTGTTGGGCACCAGCCCGACATACAACAATATGATCGCCGCGATAGCCTGCGGTTCCAGCGCCGGATCAACGGTGATCTGCCGTGTGACCAGGAACCCGGCCACCAGCGGCACACTGATCGCGGCCAGCCCCAGCCGCAGCACCGTGCTGTTGAACAGGTAACGCCCGGCAGCGCTGCGGTTGCGTGCGACTTCCCGCGTGAGCAGCGTGTTCAGGCCAAAATTGGTCAGGATGTCGAACCAGCCAAAGATCACGATGGCGTAATAATAGATACCCGCGTCTTCCGGCCCCAGGATGCGGAGCATGATAAACGCAAACGCAAAGTCAATGCCCCGGTTGAACAGGTTCAGAATGATTGGCGCCAGGCTGTTTTTGGCGATCCGCTTGGCATGATCGGCGTCGGGGTCTTCGCGGTACAGCCGCCGCCATAACCACAACATCAGCATAAAGATGATCAGAATGCCGCTCAGGAACGAGGCAAACGCACCTACCTGGAAACTCGGCGGGCTGTACCGAAAGCGCACGGTCCACGCGCCCGGCTCCAACCGGATGCCCCGGAAATTGCCGTTTACCAGGTGAACGTCGATTTCGTCTTCCTCGTCCATGTCGGCGTCCAGCGGGCGGACAAACGCTTTCCAGCCGGGGTAATAACTATCGGCCAGCACCAGCCAGGAGTCGGCTTCGACCTCGGCATCGATGAGGACCTCGATTGCGCCGTAACTGGTGATCGTCGCGGGCTGCGGATCGGCTTCGTGCTCCGACTGCGGCCAGTTGTACACCAGCTCGCAGTGGTCGGCGTCGGGGAAGCCTTCGATCACCACGCGGCGCGGGTCTGCTTCAAAATCCGGGCTGGTGACGATGGTGGCGAACGAGTCCGGCGCCGCGCCGCACAATTCCTCGGTCAGGTCGATGTACGGCAGCGTATAGGCGCGCGGCAGCGCGTCCAGGTTTTCGTAAATGCGTACCCCGCTGCCGGTGTAGACCTCGGCATACCCCCGGTCCGCCGCGTCTTCGATCAGCCAGTCGGTGACCACGTACCGCACGTTGAGCAGGTCGAGCAGCGGAGACTCCAGGGCGTCGGGATTGTCGTACAGAATGGGGTCGATCCGGTTGTGCTGGAGTCCATCCTGCGGCGCGATCAGGCTCATGTAGTCGGCGTACTGCTTGGGAATCAGACTGTCGTAGCCGCGCGCATCGTGCAGGCCGTAGGACCACGTGCTGTTCGCGTGCAGCGGATTTTCGCCCCAGTTATAGGTCGTGTAGCGGAACGGACCGTCGGCGGCCTGCTGCGTTTCCAGCCAGCTTACGGCTTCCGGCGTATGATCCAGCCACGCCGGATCGGCGGACGGGTAAAAGTCCCACCCGGCGACCATTAAGTCCAGCGTGATCACACCGGCGGCCATTGCGTACCACACCGGAATCCCGCCCAAGCGCCGGGGCAGGTAAATCGGGCAGCGGCTCACGCGGATAACCGTGCCGCTGGCGAGTGTAAACAAGCCCAGGAACAACACGTTCCAGAATTCATAGGAATAGAATGTTTTTGCATCCGGGAATGCCTGATCCGCTTTGGCGAGATGATCGAATGCCCGTTCGACCAGCGGCGCGAACGAGTCGTAGGCCGCGCGGCTGATCAACAGCCCGGCCAGGATCGCGGCCCCGGCAGCGATCAACCCCCAGCCCAGCCACCGCGCCAGCCGGAACACCGGGTCACGGCGCACGGATTCGACCTGCCAGTAGGTCCGCCCGTGTTGATCCTCGTGGCGGGCACGGCTCAGCGCGTCGGCGCCAAACGCGGCCAGCGCAGCCACCGCAAACGTCACTGGCCACACCCAGCGAAACGGCGTATGAAGTTGATCGGTGTTGGGGAACACGTAATAGATCAGCGCGTAAGTGGGCAGGCCAAACGCGAAGGTCAGCGCCACCAGCGCCAGGATCACCAGGATCAACCGGTACGGCGGCTGCGCGCGCGGCGCGGATTTGCTGCGGGCAGCGTCAAACAGGCCCACGCCCGCCAGGACCATCACCAGCAGGCCCATATAAGCCCCGCCTTCGACGTAATTTTTGATGCCAAAATCGGTGTTGGTCACGCGGTCATACGTGGGGCTGTCGTCGCTAGCTGACGCATCATCTAACGATGATGCATCAGCGCGCGGGCGCTGCCAGTCGTGCGTGATCATGTCCCAGCTAAACACGTCCCGGTAGGCGTGGTGAGCGGGATTGCCGAACGCGTTCGGCACCAGGAATTTGATCACGTGACGATTGGGCAGCGCGTAACCGCTGACCGTGTCAAAATCGGCGGCGTCCTCGCGAAAGCTGCGCGATCCCAGTTCGTAGAGCGGGATGAACTGCGCCGCGCCGAGTCCCAGGCCCAGCACGACCATGATCAGCAGCGAACTGGCCGGGCGAAGCATGTGCCGCCAGTTGGCCCGCTGCGGCCACCATTCCCAGATCAGGCGGGCGGCAGCGTAGTAGGCCATCACGATCAGCGTGTAGTACGTGATCTCGATGTGCCCGGCGAAAACGTTCATCATCAGCGCAGCCGCGCCCACCGCGATCCAGGGCACGGTCGCCGGGCGGCTGCCTGTCAGGGGGCGGCGCTGGATCACGAACTCGATCATGAGCAGGATCAGGGGCAGCCAGGCCGCGCCCGCGATCATCATCGGGAAGACGGCGCTCACGATAAAAAACGCGCTGAACTGGTACGCGATGCCCGCCACGACGCCGCCAATACGGCGTAAGCCGATCCCACGCGTGAAGACGTACATCAACACCCCGGCCAGCCACAACTGGCTGACGGTAAACCAGCCATACGCCTGTGGCAGCGGCAGCACGTGATAGATCACGCTGAACGGGTACAGCGCCGAGTGCTGTCCCGCCGCTAAAAACGGCGCGCCGCCGAACTGCTCCGGCTGCCACAGGGGAAGTGTGCCGTCCGTGATGCTCTGGCGCAAAAAAAACTTCCACTGGTAGTTTTCGAGCAGCAGGTCCGACACCAGCGCGTTGTGCGGCACATCCGGCACGCCGACGGCGTCCCGGTCCGACACCCACGGCTCATACTGGTAGAGGTTATCGGCAGGGATGAGCGTTTGCCCGCCCAGCGTAACCGGCGCAAAAAACAAGAGTGGCAGAAGCAGCAGCCCCGCCACAATCACAACATCAGGGAGGACCTTTCGGATCATCGGCACCACCCGGTTAGGAACTGATCGGGAGAAAATCAAGCGTTGGCTGTGTGCGGCACGGTCCGCCGCATCGACGGTTTCAGGTGACGGTGCCGCCACCAGACCTGCCAGACGCGCAGCGCGGCTTCGGACTGTACCCGAAAGCTCATCTTTGACGTGCCTTCCTTGCGGTCCGCGAAGTAGATCGGAATTTCGGTCGCGCGGTAGCCCAGTTTTTCGGCCACGTAGATCGTTTCGACCTGGAACACGTACCCGTTGGACCGGATGCGGCTCAGGTCCATGCCGTCCAGCACCTCGCACCGCCACAGGCGAAAACCGCCGGTCGCGTCGGCAGCCCTGGTGCGCAGGATCATGCGCACGTAGATGCTGTTGGCCCACCAGCTTAACAGCTTGCGCCCGATGCCCCATTCTTCGTCCAAACGTCCACCCTTGACGTAGCGCGAGCCGATCACGATGTCACAGTTGCAGTCTTCCAGGGTTTGGATCATCTGGGGAACGTATGACGGCGAGTGTGAAAAGTCGCAGTCCATCTGCAAAACGGCGTCAGCGCCGCGTTTGGCGGCCTCATGGAACCCGTGAATGTATGCCTTACCCAGTCCCTTTTTGCCGGGCCGGTGTAACACATCGACGCGATCCGGGTGTTCGGCGGCCAGCCGGTCGGCGATATCCCCGGTGCCATCCGGTGAATTGTCGTCCGCGATCAGCACGAACAAATCATCTACTGGCAAATCCAGCAGGGTATTGACCATGTTTTCCAGGTTTTCGGCTTCGTTGTACGTCGGTATTACAACGACAATCTTCATAATTCGTATTCTCCGCCATGTCGATCAATTACAGTCGCCACCAGCCGAATGTGATGTACGGCGCGAAAACGTCCGGCAGTGGCGCCAAAAAAAGCCCACACACTATAACGCACCGTTTCACGCCGGGCAAAAGGTGATCGGTCAACGCGCGTGGTTTATAATGGGGCCATGCAGCGTAAAATATGCCTTCACATGGTCCTTATTGTAAGCGTGTTTGCCGTGGCAAGTTTGACGCTTGTCCCACGCTCACCTCTCAACGCCCAATCTGGCGGCGTGGTGCCGCCGCATCTCGGCTATGGTATCCACATCGGCCCGTACACGGACGTAAACCCCGGCCTGGCCGATGAGCTGCGCGTGGATTGGGTCAAGCTGTACGAGGTCGGCCAGATCGCCAGCTTCCCCGGCAAGCGGATTCTGTTCCGCATGGACCTGCACTGGACCGACAACTGGGAATCGTTTCGTAACGATGTGCGCCAGCGCGCGGCGGAACTGTCACGGCTGGGCGTGGACGCGATCGAAGTCCACAACGAACCGAATCTGTCGATGGAATGGTCCCACGGTCCCAACGCCTGGGAATATACGCAGCTTCTGCGGGTGGCCTATACCGTCATTAAATCGATCGATGCCAACATCATCGTGGTGTCGGGCGGGCTGGCCCCGACGATCACCACCATTGACCGGGGCGCGATCAGCGATCTTGAGTTTGCGGCGGAAATGTTAGATAACGGTGCCGCCCAATGGTTCGACGCGTTCGGCTACCATCCTTACGGCTACAACGCCGCCCCGGAAACTGATCCCAGTGTTGATACGCTGGTCTTTCGCCGCGCCGAACTGGTCCGCGAGTTATTTGAAGAGCGCGGCATCTACGACAAACAAATCTGGCTGACCGAATTCGGCTGGCTGCGTGATCCCGGCGAGGACGGCGTACAGTGCAGCGACAGCGATCCCGACTTCGCGGGGTTTGCGTGGCTGCGTGTTTCCGGCCAGACGCAGGCCGATTACACCGTGCGGGCCTACGACTGGGCCGACCGCTACTGGCCCTGGGCCGGGCCGATGTTTTTGTGGAATCTGAACTGGTCGCTCTACCCGCCGGAAGTCAACGCGATGTGCAGCCATATGCGCTGGTTCAGCCTGCTGCGCAGCGACGGGTCAGCCGCGCCTGTATTTCACGCCGTCGCGGCGATGCCTCACCGCTACAGCGATTACCTGCCGCGCCTGACGTTGTACGCCGAGAACATGGCCGTCGAAACCGGCGTAACTTGTGATCAATCGGTGCGCGTTGGTGAATTCGACGTGGTCAATTCCGGTTATCCGGGCCGATTTACGGCGGCGGTGCAGGCGGTCGGGCCGCCTGATGGGCCGGAGCTTGAGGTCACGCCGGACGTGATCGAAAGCGGGCAAACGGTGCAGGTGTACGCCCAAACCGGGCATTTAGCGCCGGGCTTATACGTGTTTTACGTCAACGTGACGGCGACCATCGGCGGGCAGCGTGTCGCGCAGGCGCTCCAGGGATATGTGCGCGTTACCGAGACGCGCGGCTGTTTGCAGTGAGAGGGGGAAAACGATGTTCGATGATTTTCCTGATGAAGTTGCTCAGCCACTCAAGCAGATCGAGCAAGGACTGAGTCAGTTAGTGAAAATGGGGATTGTTTTGCTTCATCAAGGTTTGGAGCAACATCCCGAATACGATGTCAGCAAAGGCTATAAGGCAAAAAACGCTTACTTTAACCCATCAAATCAAATAGGTCTTTGGCTGTTAAAAATACGGCCATCATGGATAGCTGAGCAGTATTACGGGAACGTTTTGCGAGAAATATTGGCATATGAAAAAGCAAATGACAAATATGTCAACAAAGGGATAGCGTATGCCAATCTTGCGATTTCACAAATGATCAGCAAAGAGTTTGATTGTGGTATCGCGTACTTGCTATGGACTGAATGGGAAGATCGCGACTTTGTAGAAGACAATATTCGAAAAACGCTTTGGAAGCAGTTTGAACAAAACATCACTCAATTTATATTGACGTTGATTCAGGATGACGGTGAATTGCAGAATTTGATCGGAGCACCAAATGAGACATTGAAGCGTTTTTTGGATGGAATAGACCCGCAAAATTATTATTTCTTCTGCGGCACAATACTGGCTATAAAAAAGAATTCCGAACTAATTTTTTGTTGCCCGAACATATATACTTATGGTCGTTTGTACTCCTGTTTAAAGGACTTGTGCCTGTTAACTGAATCCCTGTTACGGGATAAAAATGTTGGGGAAGATACTCAAGATAAAACGTATACCATTAACGCACTTTTAAAAATGGTTTTTGATAATCAAAACGTTCATTATCCGCAGTCAGATCTCAAAGAAAGTCGGGGTGCAAACAGTCTGGCTAAATTTCTGAGCCACTTCGAAAATATTAAAACACGTGCTGAAACTCCCCAACTTCGGTGGGCGCACTGCTTGCATTTGGTTCGCAATTTTACTGGTCATCATTTTAAACCTTCAGAGAGCGAAGCCTCTTTTTTTGAAAAGTATGAAGAAATGCTGGTTATGGTTTTGTCAGCTATTCTTTACTTCAAATCCATTGACGTAATTTAGGGGATAATTTATGACTCAGTTTGTGTGTATTGGCGTGCCGTATTGTATCGGGGAGCGGATGGCGGGCCGTACCGAGGTAAACGTGATGCGCGAAAGCGGGATCGCGGAGTCGATCGGCGCGGCGTGGATCGACGTTGAGCCGGATTTTGCCGCGCACGCGGACCCGGTCGTCGCCGTCAACCGTGCGCTGGCGGACGTGATCGCTGCCCACCGCGATCACTTCCCGATCGTGTTTGCCGGGGACTGCACCAGTTCGCTGGGCGCGGTCATGGGACTGTCCCATACGCACGCCGACCTGGGAATCGTCTGGTTCGACGCGCACGGTGATTTTAATACCCACGAAACCAGTCCCGGCGGGTTTTTGGGCGGTATGCCGCTGGCGATGCTGGTCGGGCGCGGGCAGCAGGACCTCATGCACGGGATCGGCGTCAGGCCGGTAGATGAGGCCCACGTGATCATCACCGACGCCCGCGATCTCGACCCGGAAGAAGCCGTCGCGCTGAAGGGGAGCGCGATCACCCACCTGGAACATGTCAGCGATCTGCTCACGGCTCCGCTGCCGGATGTGCCCCTGTACGTCCACCTGGATGTGGATGTCGTGCGCCTGGATGAGATGCCGGGCATGAGTTATCCCGCCGAGGGCGGCCCCTCACTGGACGAAACAGCCGCCGCGGCGGCACGTGTGGCCCGTGACGGGCGGGCTGCCGGGCTGCTGCTGGGTTTGTGGAACCAGGACCTGGTAGACGATTCCGATTCCCGCCCGCGTGACGGTACGCTGGCACTCACACGCGCGTTTGTGGATGGGTTGGGCGGCTAGAAGCTTTGGTATTCCCACGGGCTGACGGGGACGCCGCCCGAATTCCGGATTTCAAAATGCAGGTGCGGGCCACTCGAACGCCCGGAGTTGCCGGTCACGGCGATGTTCTGCCCGGCCTCGACGATCTGGCCGCAGCCGACAAATGCGCCGTTCAGGTGGCCGTAAATGCTGAGCGTGCTGCCGTGCGCGACCACGACGGTGTAGCCGTAGCCCCAGGTGCTCCACCCGCTGAAAACGACCGTACCGCCGCCCGCCGCAAAAACGGGCGTGCCTTCTTTGACGGCCAGGTCGATTCCGCCATGAGTCCACGAAAAATCCTGTGAAATGGTGTAACGCGCATACAGCGGCGGTGATACCGGCAGCGAGCCGCCGTACACGGTCTGTTTGCCGCACGATCCCGGATCGCCGACGGCAAACAACGCCGTGCCGCCGCCCGCTTCGATCCCCTGGCCGATAGGCTGGCTGCCGTCAACCGTGAAGTTATCGACCGTCATCACAATGCCGGGATTCCAGAAGATCGGTTCGGTCGAGCCTTCGCCGCCCGGCACAACCAGCGCCATCCCCGCCGGTAGGATCGTCTCCGGTGAGGCACCGTACAGCGTGTTGAACTCCGAGTCGATGATGGCATACGGCTCGACAAGGTATGTTTCGGCAATGCTGGCGATGGTCTGCGGTTCGGGGACGTGGTGGTATACGCCGTCTACCGGCAAAATGGTCAGTTCCAGGCCGACACGCATCGCGTTGACGTAAAACCGGTCGTTCGACCAGATGATCGATGACTGCTCCAGGCCGAATGTTTCGGCGATGGTGCGCAGGGTATCCCCTTTTTTGACCGTATACGTGATCACCTGGCTGCGTGAACGCGCCGGGATGATGGTCAGGGGGTTGCTCTCACGCTGAATAGAGCCGGTGATTTCCTCGCCGCTGGCCGGATCACCATCTACCGGGTAGTCGAGCGCCATAACAATCGCGCTGGCGTCGGCGGTGGGCCGCACCCAGTCCACGGGGACAACAGGGTTTTCCGGCGGTTGGGTGGGGATTGGAGTCGGGTACTCGACCGATGCAATTCCCAGCGTGTCAGTGGGGGGACGGTCGCCAATCGGGGTTTGGCTGGTCGAATCGTCCGGGCCAAATACGATCCAGCCTGCGATTATCACGCAGGCCACCGCGATCAGCAGCATGATCACGCCGCCCGCGACCTGTGTCCAGTCCGGCGGCTGGTGATCTAACACCTCGTCCTGATAACGGTCTTCACTCGCCATACATCCATTCCTCGATCCCCCCATTACAATACAACACGGCCATTACGAGTTAACATCGCGCGGAATACTTCCGCGTGCGGAATACTACCGCGCGTTGGCGGGTTTGGCAATCCTAGCGGACGGTGACGGTTCCCAGCCGAAACCGCGCGTCCGGCTGCGGGGAGCCGTCCACCACGGCGGGGAGCCGTTCGCCGGTCTGCCAGAAATACACGCCCAGCCACAGGGTATATGTGCCCGGTTGCAGGTCGGCGGGCAGTGCCAGCGCCACCTGATCGCGCATGCGATCACCGCTCCGCCACGCCCTGGTGGGATACCCCCCGCCCAGCGTCAGATCGGCCTGCGCTGTGGGCGGGATATCGTCGTCGGCGCTCAGGTGCAGGAACAGCGAATAATCCTGCGGCGGACGGGCCAGCGCTTCCCACGCAATAGCGAGTGTCAGCGTCTGGCCGGGTTGGGCTTCGAAGGTATCACCCACGGCTTGATCCACGCCGTCAAGCGTCATGTCCAGCCCGATCACGTCCAGCACGTCGCCAAACTGCATCACCTGGGGCGGCGGCGTGCCGGGATCAAAGGCCGGGTCCGGCGGCAGCGGGCGGCGCAGGTCCGGCACACGCACGATGTTTTGGCCGGGATCGGTGTCCACGCCGCTGACGGATACGCGTTCATTATGTAGCAGCCGGTACAGGCCGGTCACGAGCGTATATCGCCCAAACGGTAGATCATCGGGCAGCATGACCCAGTGATGTGTCGCCACCACTTCGCCGGGGTCCCAGATGCGCGAGCGGTACATGCCATCATAGGGGAAGTCGTGCGTGCTGGCGATGGCCCAACCGGCATCGTTCCACACCTGTACAAAAATCTCGTAATCCTCGCCGGGGCGCTTCTCCTGCGCCTGCCAGAACAGGGTGATGGTCGTGAGCGCGCCGGGCGTCAGGTCGCGGTCCGGCAGCGTGTAACCAAGCAGGCGAATGTCCCCGCCGTGAAAACTGGCGTCAAGCGGGAACTCGATCACGTCACGCGGGGCGAACCAATCCGGCGGCGTGGGACCGGTATACAGCGTGCCGATTGTGGTGTCGCTGCGGTCGATGATGGCCTCGGTCTGCGCCGTGTTCAGAAAACGATCCAGTTCGCCCACTTGATCAACGGTCAGGGGCGGCAGCAGCAGCGCCTCACCGTCATAACACAGCACCCACAGCCGCCGGTCGAACTGCGGTGCGCGGGCATCGTGCCGGGGCCGGAACGGGTCGGCAGCGATCAACACGCTCAGGTCATCCGGCAGGGCGGGCACACGCAGTATTCCTGCCGCGTCGATGGCGCTGCGCCGCGTGCGGAAGGCGTCCGACAGCAGCCACGCGATATTCGAGCGGTTGTATTCCTCGTAGGGCACCAGGTAGGCGCGATCTGGCTCATCCAGCAGGCGGCGGCTCAGGTCCACGTCGATCTGTTCTTCGCGCCAGCCGGTTTCAGGATCGGCGTACTGGCCGGGGATCACGTCGTCCAGGTAATGGACCAATCCCGCCAGCGACGGCAGCACGCCCGCCGCCAGGATCACGCCGCCCAGGGCCAGCCGCCCGCGTGTGCGGGGGATGCGGGCCGCGAGTGGTTCCCACAGCAGCGCCAGCCCGATCCCGGACAGGATGAATACAAACGGGAGCACACCCATCTGGTGCAGCGCGTGGATTTCGACCACCGCGCCGCTGATCAGGTCGGTGAACAGCATCACGGGGATCGCCAGCACCGGCCACGCATACGCCGCATGTCGCGGCCAGCGGATGACGGCCCCAACAACGACCAGCAGCCCGACAAAAAACAGCGGGGCCAGCATGGGTTGATCCATGACCGTGTACGGGCCGTCCCAGGCGATGCCGAAAGCTTGCAGCGTCAGGCTGATCTTTTTGATCAGCATCACGATCAGCCCGCCTTCGCCGCGCATGTCATATTTCCATATCCAGCCGCCAGTGGCCGCGCTGCCCGCGTCCGCACGGGAGGTGAACGCTTCGGGCGTGGTGATGAACAGGATCAGCGCGGGGAGTGTGAGTACACACGCCACCGCCGCCAGGATCACCCAGCCGCGCCACAACGATCGCAGCCGGTCGCGGTCTGCCCAGGCGGCATGTACGATCCACAGCGCCAGCACGACGGGCAGCAGTCGCGCCGGGAGGTAAATGTACTGAGCCAGCGCCAACGCCGCACCGGCTAACGCCCAGCGCCACCAGCCGTGACGCGCCCAGGCCCACGCCGTGAGCCACACCAGCAGCGTCACGACCGCCATAAACGGCGGTGATTCCATGCCCAGGCGGCTGAGGTACGCCGCGTGCAGGCTGACGGCTCCCGACAGCGCGGCCAGCAGTCCCGCGCGGCGCCGGAAGCGATCCGGCTGTCCGTCGAGTAACCACCACGTCGCCGGAAACAGAAACACGACCATCAGCAGGCCGGATGTAACCGTCATCAACCGCGACGGCAAAAACGATATCTCGGTGAGTTCGGCCAGAATCCCGACGACGTACACGACGATGAATTCCGGCGCATACATTTCGCGGACGTAAAAAGGCCGCACGCCGTTATCGAGCCAGTCCAGCGCATTGATACCGACCCACGCTACGTCACCGTGACCGCCGACCGGCGCGCGTTCCAGGTCCACCAAACGGAACACCGCCGCCAGCGCCACGATCAGCGCCAACAGCAGCAGCGTTTGCAAGGCAGTTACTCGTCTGGACTCGTGTGCAGGCTTGTGCATCATATCACTCTTTTACCAACAGGTCCGGCGGGCGGGATACTACCGCGCCGGGTTGTGTTTGGCAAAACCATTCCCCCGTTAGTTGCTCTGGACAACAGAATACATGTTCGATATAATAGAACATACGATCTAATAATCGCTTATCCTAATGTTATCACGTTGAGGAGACTCATTCATGAATGCGCAATTCCGTTCGGCGGTGTTGTTTGTCAAAGATATAACGGCCTCGCGCCGCTTTTATGAGCAGCTTCTCGGCCAACAGGTTGAAATGGATTTTGGTGTTAACGTGGGGTACGTCGGCGGCCTGGCGCTCTGGGATGTTCAGGCGGCCTTTGAGGTTGTCTTCCACCGCGCGCCAGAAGGTGACGCCCGCCTGGGACGTGAGAACCTGGAAATCTATTTCGAAATCGAAGACCTCGACGCGGCTCTACAATCCCTCATGGCAGAGGAAGTGAACCTGGTGCATCCGATCGTTGAGCAGCCCTGGGCGCAGCGCGTGCTGCGAGCGTATGATCCCGATGGGCACATCATCGAATTAGCGGAACCTATGGAAACGGTGATACACCGGTTGGCTGCCAGCGGCCTGAGCAAGGAAGCCATCCACGAGCGCACGTACATGCCGATCCCGTTCATCGAGCAAACGCTCGCCGGGGAGACGACTGCGTAAGAAATGCCAATCGTGCCATAAAAGTGATGGAGCGGCTCAGCATAGTGGGCCGCTCTCGCTTCCAGGCTTAATCAGGGTCCGATATGGTTACGGATTGGAATACTAATGTCAGCGTGCGTTGTTTGCCTGCGTCATCTTCGCCTTCGATACTGACCCGATCCACGAACAAGGGATCATTTGCTTGCAAGCACAGTGCGAACAGGTCATCAAGTGTTGTAAAAGGTGTGGCGGTTTCGTCCAGACCGGTATGTCTGTCCCACCGGCGGAATATCACGACACCCTTATGTACTTTAGGGGCCATGCAAATTTCCTTCATCTTGTACGATCCTGGTAAGTGAGGCTGTTCCAGGAAATAAATTCTCCCATTTTTAGCCCCCTGCCCACGGCAGCCTGTACGCGGTAGCGCGGCTTTTGCTCCCCTTCCCTTAGGGAAGGGGTTGTGGGGGATGGGGTAATTATTATCTTGGCGAAGCCTGACCTGAGTGTACTTTTCAGCGGGTGCTGAGGCAAGTTAGTTGACAGGCATCTCTGCCGGGGTATACTTTTTTGCCGACCGTTTGGTGCGAGATTCATGTTCGATGTGTCAATAACGCGAAGGCAGACCCTCGTGAAAAGCTACCGTGCTCGACTTTTGTTAACAATAGCCGCCGCCGTACTGCTGCAACTGAGTGGTGTTCAGTCTCAGATCGTGTTGGCCCAGTCTGATCCGGGTGCGATCTGTGTCTCGACGTTTGCCGATGTAAACGGCAATGGGATGCAAGAGGAATCTGAAACCGTTCTGCCGGGTGTTAACGTCAACCTCGCTACCGCCGGCGCCATCATTGCGACCCATATTATCGCCGTCGACGAAACACAATATTGTTTTGAAAACCTGCTCCCCGGCATTTATACGCTGACATTTACCGACAGCCCGACCTATCGCACGACCACCGCGAACCAGGGTACATTTGCGCTGGCCAGCGGTCAGAGTCTCACGATCAACAGTTTTGGCGCTGTCCCCGTCCCGCTGGAAAATTTACGGGCCGAAGTGGCCGCGCAGGTCGCCGCCGACGACGAGGGTGATCAGCCGTTGGAAACATCAACGCGGCTGCTGCTGTCCACCGTGGCATCGATGATGGTCATGATCTTCATGATCGGGATGGGCGCGGTGATCCTGGGTATAAGCGGCAGCCGCCGCCGCAGGC
>JAFGHR010000035.1 GCA_016930015.1 Anaerolineae bacterium
CCGGAAATTGAGCCGCCGTCAAAGGAGAATATAGCCGTATGACGACTATCGAAACCGTGCTGACTGGCGTCATTGTGCTAGTTGGCGTCGGGTTATATGGTTTGCTGGTCACGCGCAACCTGATCAAAGTCGTGGTGGCGCTGCAAATTTTGGTCAAAGGGGCGCTGCTGGCGCTGGTTGCTGCCGGGAACGCCAACGGACAGGTGAATCTCAGCCAGAGTCTCGCCGTCACGGTGATCGTGGCCGATACGGTAGTGGCTGTGATCGGGCTGGCGCTGGCCGTGCAGGTCAAGCGGCTGGTCGGCACACTGGATATCAAAGCACTATCCAATCTGCGAGGATAGCAGTTCATGACGGATGTGTTGATTGTTCTGACGATAGGACTGCCCTGGCTTGGGGCGCTGATCGTGTGGCTGACCGGGGATGACAATCCGCGCCAACAGCACACGCGGGCGGTCGGTTTTGCCGCCGCTGCCGGGCTGTGCGCGCTGCTGCTGATCCCCTCCTACAGCGATGAGGTCACGCTGCGGATCGGAATCGGCAGCGCCTTCGGGGATTTTACCTTCGTGCCGGACGGCCTGGGCGTATTCCTGGCGGCGGTAGCGACCGTCGTAGGTAGTCTGGCCGTGCTGTTCTCGGTGGACTACATGCACGGTGAAGCGCAGTTAGGCCGCTACTACACACTGGTGCTGCTGTTCATCGGCGCGATGGTCGGGTTGGCGCTAAGCGACAGTTTGCTGCTGCTGTTCATTTTCTGGGAGATCACGGCGCTGTGTTCGTATGCCTTGATCTCGTTCTACAACGATGATCCGAAAGCGGTCGAAGGCGGGATCAAAGCACTAATCATCACCCAGGTGGGCGGGATCGGCATCCTGGCCGGGGCGTTGATCGCGTATGCGTACCTGGGCGATTACCAGATCAGCACGTTTTTGGCGGAAGCGGATACCCTGCCGTCCAACATGCTGAGCGTGATGGCCTTTGGTTTCCTGGCTGCCGCTGCCGCGAAATCGGCCCAGGTCCCGTTCCATACCTGGCTGCCCGGCGCGATGGAAGCGCCGACGCCTATCAGCGCGTTGATCCACGCCGCGACGATGGTGAACGCGGGCGTGTACCTGTTGGCGCGTTTTTACCCCGCTTTTGAAGGCGTGGAGGGCTGGAAAACCGCCGTTGTGGTGGTCGGGCTGGCGTCGTCATTGTTGGCGGCGCTGATGGCCCTGGTCGCGCACGATCTCAAGCGCGTGCTGGCCTATTCGACCATCAGCCAGTTGGGTTACATGGTATACGCGGTCGGTGTGGGCGCGGTATTCGCCAGCCAGTTCCACCTGCTGAGCCACGCGATTTTTAAGGCGCTGTTGTTCCTGGCGGCAGGCGCGGTGATCCACGCCGTCGGGACGCGCGATATGCGTGAGATGGGCGGGTTAGGCCGCCAGATGCCGTTTGTGCGCAACGTATTTATCATCGGCGCGCTGGCACTGGCCGGACTGCCGGTCCTTAACGGCTTCTGGAGCAAGGAACTGGTGCTGGAGCACGGTCTCGAAGACGGTCCCGCCTGGGCGTATGCCGGGATGCTGGCCGGGGCGGGGATCACGGCGCTGTACACGTTCCGCATGGTGTGGCTGGTCTTCTTTAGTGCGCCGCGCGCGGAACATCACGCGCACGATGCCGGACGGTACATGAAAATTGCGACCGGCGCGCTGGCGGTCGGAACGCTCGGATCGTGGCTGCTGGTCGGCAGTTTTGGCGAATTATTGGAAGAAAGCCTGCCATTCCATCATATGCACGTCCACGCGATGAACACCTTGCTAGAAGACATCATCACGGCTCCGGCTACGCTGGTCGCGTTGGGCGTGGTCGCGTTGGGACTGCTGGCGTGGTGGTTCCGCGCTCTGCTAGCCTGGACCGGAACCGTATTTCACGTTGTCGCGCAAGCCGCCGCGAACGACTTCGGCTTCGAGTGGATCAACCGCCAGATCGTGACATGGACCAGGGCCGGGGCCGACGCGCTGCGCACGACACAAACCGGATACCTGAGTTGGAACGTATTAGGTATTGTAGGCGGCGTGGTGATGGTTTTGATTATTCTGGTTCTGGGGGCGTGACATGACGGCGTTTACCTGGATGATCACATTACCCCTGGCAGCTTCTCCGCTGATTTACCTGTTGGGACGGTTGGTCCGGCCCAGAGGGGCAGAAGCGGCGTATTGGACGGCGTTACTCGCGCTGCTGCTGACCTGGATACCGTTTGGTTTCGCGGCCTCGGATATACCGGACAGCACCTCATTGGGCACGGTCGCGCTGCGGCTGGACGGCCTGGGTTTACTCCTGGCCGCGCTGTCGTTGGGCCTGGGAACGCTGGTGGTGCTCTATTCCGGTCCGTACATGGCCGGAGAAGGCAGCGAGGAAAAATACTACGCCTGTCTGGTAGCAATGGTGGGCGTTATGATGGGCCTGGGCTGCGCCGGGGACCTGTTCAACCTGTGGGTGTGGTTCGAAGCGATGGCTATCGCGTCGTTCCTGCTGGTGGCCTTTTACCACGAACAGCCCGCGTCGATGGAAGCCGCCGTTAAATATCTGGTGCAAAGCGCGGTCGGATCGGTGCTGGTCCTGTTGGGAATCGCGCTGGTCCTGGCCGAAACCGGATCGCTTGACCTGATCAAAATTCAGGCAGCGGCGGGGAAATCGGATATCCTGCTGGCGGCGGGCGCATTGTTCACGCTCGGTTTTGGCGTGAAAGTGGCGCTGGTTCCGGCGCATACGTGGCTGCCCGATGCCCACTCGCAAGCGCCCAGCGGGATCAGCGCGATGCTGTCCGGCGTGGTAATCGAGGCCGGGTTGGTCGCGCTGCTGCGATCACTCGCGGCTTTGGCCGATGTCACGGCTTCCTGGGGTGAACTGCTGATGCTGTTCGGCGCGTTGAATATGCTGGTCGGCAACCTGATGGCGCTGCGCCAGACGCAGGTCAAGCGCCTGCTAGCCTATTCCAGCCTGAGTCACATCGGCTACATGCTGTTGGGCCTGGGGATCGCTCTGTATGCCAGAGAAACCACCGGGGCCGAGGGCAGTTTGTTCCACATGCTGAATCACGGCCTGATGAAAGGGTTGGCATTCCTGGCGGCGGGTGGACTGCTCTATACGCTGCACATCGCAACCGGCGATCACGCGCCGCTAACGCTTGACGATCTGAACGGCGCAGCGCAGCGCTACCCGCTAACGGCGCTGGCATTGAGCATCGCCGTGTTGGGCCTGGGCGGACTGCCGCCGCTGGCTGGCTTCATGTCCAAGTGGCAAATTTTCGCGGCGGGTTTCGAGACGAAAAATCACTGGATCGAGGCGTTGGTCATCTTCGCCGCCGCGAACAGCGTGCTCTCGCTCGGCTACTACGCGCCGCTGGTCAATGCCATGTATCGCAACCAGCCCTCGGAAGCCGTACAACGCGGCGCAGCGCTGCCCAACCTGATGCGCGCGCCGGTCCTGGTGCTGACTGCCGCCGTGATCGCGGTAGGTGTTTGGCCGGGACTGCTGCGCTGGCTGACCGAGGATGCGGGCGCGGCGCTGCTGGCCGCGTTCGGAATGTAGGAGAGAAAACACAATGAAAGACGTCTTGCTGGCTCCGCCTATCGCATTCCTGGTATATATCGCCTTTGTGAGCGGGCTATCGCTGTTTGGCCGGTTCCTGGCCGGGCCGGTCACCGAATCGTCAGACGCCAAGTCCAGCACCTACGCAGGCGGCGAGATAGCGTCCGTGCGCCCGGCGGTACCGGGGTACAAACCGTTTTTCGTGGTCGCGTTGTTTTTCGCCATTTTGCACCTGGGCGTCCTGGTACTGGGCAGCAGCGACCTGTCGGC
>JAFGHR010000036.1 GCA_016930015.1 Anaerolineae bacterium
CTACCGTGTATGTGGTTGATCTGGCTACGCGTGAATCAACCGAGCTATCGACGCTGCTTACACCAAACTGGGGCGTCATGAGTTGGTCACCGGACGGCGAATGGGTGATCCTGTACGTGGCCTCGCGCGGCGTGTACGCTCACCGGGTGGATGGATCGGCGGCCTGGGAAATCGAACAGCCGCGCCCGGCTACTCCATACTGGCTGGCAAGCGGCGGCGTGCTGCTGGCCGACGTGAACTTTCGAGACAATACACAGGTGTTTGAAGGCGTGAAACGCCTGGACCTGGCGACCGGGGCGGTTGAGATTCTGGACGTTGACCTCGACGCGTTTAATGCCGATCCGGCCATGATTTATGATATCGCCGCCGAGTTGGGCGAAACGCTGGTGGAACCCATACCGGGCAGTGCGGCGCTGCAAGTCCAATTCCCGGACGAAATGAACGACGGCATGAATCCGGCCTGCGCCCGGTGGCAGATCACGCGCGGGTCGTTCCTGGTGCCCGTGGAGGAACAGGAACTGGTCTATAATGCCCCGGACGTGTACGGGCTGTCGGAGGTCCGCGACATGCCGGACGGCAGCATCGTATTTATCCAGTGGGAAGTAGACGAGTGCCGCATCGTGAACCGCCCGGTCGGAACGTTGATGCGCCTGGTTCCCGGTGAAGCGCCCGGCCACCTGCTTGACGGCGTGTTTGGCGGGTACAAGATAGGACGCGAGTGGGAATACTTTTTCGGCCCGCAGGCGCGCGTCGCCCTATCACCGGATGGCCGGACGGCGGCCTGGCTGGGCGGTACGTCGGATGATGGTACATCGTCGCTGAACCTGACCGATCTGGACGGCGGCGCGCAGGTCACGCTGCGGGATGCACGCGGTCCGGCGGGTTATGATGAAAGCTTTATCAACGGCCAGATGTACAGCGCGGTGTACTGGCTGCCGTCATGATTCTCACCGCCCCGCAGCCAGAAATCGAGTTATACTGGATGTAGTGTTTGGCTCGCGGTTTGGGAGGAGTAACCCGAATGGGAAAACATAAACGCAAAAATCAGGCCACATGGGACGGCGTGACCGGCGGCATCATGCTGATCGGCTTTGGGCTTCTGTTTATGGTGGATGAGATCGATTTTTGGCCCTGGGTGCTGGCTGTCATCGGGTTTGCAACGCTGCCCAGCAGCATCGCCCGCGAAGGGTTCTGGGCCGGGCTGCAAGGCGCGTTGTGGATGATCGGGCTCGCGATTCTGTTTGCAACCGGTGCGTGGTGGCCGGGTATTCTTATTTTGACCGGATTGAGCATAATCGCCGGGGCACTGGTCCGACCGCAGATGATTTCCGGCAAGCGGAAACGCACGGTTGCTGAATCTGACCTTGATCACGAGATGCCCACCGACTGAGGATAAAGAAGCAGTTGTTACACCAGGCGAAACAAACGGACGCACGAGCCAGCGCGCACGTGCGTTTTGGTGTGGAGCAGGTGCCAGCGGATAACTTGCCCATTTTGACCAGGGAGCATACACTAACCGTGGCCTTCCTTATCAAAAATCGTGTGGAAAAATAGGTCTATGAGCAGTGTCCAGCAATTTCAGTTAGGCACGGAGACGACCGCGCTAATGCGGGGCCGCAGCATGCACGGGCAGTGGCGCTGTGCGTATGTTGAGGCCGGAGCACCCCCGGATGACGCCCCGCTTGCGCCTGCCGGGCTGGCCGTCATGTTAGATGCCGGGCGGCTGGCGTTTGCCATCACCGAAGGGCCTGCCGCGGCGGTGCTGGCCGAACGGTTGGCCGACCATTTATGGGTGCGCGGCCCGGAGGCGATAGAAGATTGGCCTAATGCGCTGCGGTCGTGGCTTGCCGATACGCAAGAATGGGCCGATGTGTCTGACGGGCAGACGGTTTTTGTGTGCGGGCAAATCGAGCGCAGCGTGGCCGGGGGGCAGATGCACCTGGCCTGGCTCGGCATGAATGGGGTGCAGGTTCTCGACTGTATTCATACCCCGCTGACGCTCGATACGGTGTTGTATGACGACGAGGGGTGGACGCCGGAAAACGGGCCGGAGCCGGTGGGGATGGCGCTCCACGCGTACCGCGGCAATTTGTACGATCTCGACCGGCTGGTGGTATACAATGCCGGGGCCGAAACGCTGGGCGAAGACCTGGCGAATATGAGTCATACCGACGTTCAGCAGGCGCTTGATGATTGGGGCGATGAAGCTGAGCGGCACCTGGTGTTTTTTGACCTGCGCCTCAACCCGGTTGTGACGGTGCCGGACAGCGTGATCGTCACGCATCATTGGACATCGCCGGAGCAGTGTATGCTGACGTGGCTCGGCGGCGCGGAAGCCACCGGCCACCGTATTGAAGAAGCATCCACACCCGCGTTTGACGACGCGCTGCTGCTGGCCGAACTGACCGACGCGCGGCAGATTCAGTATAGTTTTTCGCCACCGATTGCAGGACAGCGGTTTTATCGCGTGGTGCCGCTCAACCAGGGCGTGCCGGGCCAACCCAGCGAGCCGATCCCCGTGACGCCTATGATCCTGGTGCCGCCGGTGATGCAGCCGATCCAGTGGGCGGACGATGGCGGCTTACACCTGGTGTGGACTTCGATCCCGCAGGCGACCAGTTATGAAGTGCAGTGTTCGTCGGTGAAGAGTTTTGATCCCGATGAGTCGCGAGTGGTGTACCGGGGCGAGTTTCCCGAAGTGTATTTGCCGGCGACCACGCCTGTTCATCGTTATTTCCGTGTGCGGGCGATCAATGTGCTCTATGCGCCACATTCGCCGTCGGCGTGGAGTCGGTATGTGCGTGCGCCCGCCCGGCTGGATGCCCCGGCGTTTACATCCGTGACCAATAAACGGCTGGCGTGGATGCCGGTCATTGGCGCGCGGCAGTATGTGGTACGCGTGTCGCCTAAAGGGCAGGATGAAGGCAACGGCGAAGATTTTTATACGACGGAACCGTATTGCGCGGCGGCGGATCAGCCCGCGACGTATGCGGTGCGCGCGCTGCGGCGTCCTGAAGATGCACGCACGGCCAGCGATTGGAGCAAACCGGTCACACTCGCACCGGGTGAGGGCGGGGCTGTTATGGCGTCACGGGTGCGTTTGGCGCTGCCTGTATTGATCGGTGCCGCGGGAGTGGCGTTGATCGTTGGCGCGGCGCTGGGATCGGTCGGGATGGGCATCTACCAGGACCACAACGCGACCGCGACCCGTACCCCGGTCCCGCAGGCGCTGCTTGATGTGACATCCACCGCTGAGCAGCAGCATATCAACAACGCGACCGAGGTCGTCAATCTTGGTGATCAGGCCAGCGCCTTGCAAGCGACACTCGACGCGCAGGCCGCCGCCGAACAAACACGGGCCGCGATCCCCACGTGGACACCGTCGATCACGCCGAACGCCAGCCAGACGTTTGAAGTGGGCCTGCTTGCGGCGCTGACGGGCACGGCTTCTAACTGGACGGAAACACCGACTCCGACAGCGACACGGACACCGTCGATCACGCCGGACGCCAGCCAGACATTTGAAGTGGGCCTGATCGCGGCGCTGACGGCCACGGCCTCTAACTGGACGGCGACTCCATCCCCGACCGAGACACTCACGCCGACCCATACATTGACGCCGTCGATCACGCCGAACGCCAGCCAGACGTTTGAAGTGGGCCTGGTCGCGGCGCTGACGGCCACGGCCTCTAACTGGACGGAAACACCAACCGCGACTGAAACACCGATTCCGACCGACACGCCGGACGCGACCGAAACGTTCGAGGTGGCGGTTGCGCAGATGCTCACGGCGACGGCTGCCGCGTGGACCGAAACACCGACGGCGACACACACGCTGCCACCCTCGGTTACACCGATTTCGACCAATACCCCTGTGCCCAGCGCGACCCCGGATATCCAGGGCACGGCGAATGCACTGGTTACCGGTTTGCTGCCTGCCGGGTGTTTTGTGATCGATCCGCCGGATGAAGCGCTGCCGGTGTATGCCGGGCCATCGACCTATTACACGCTGCTCAGCGCGTCGGTGCCGCGTATGGCCGAGGTGATCGCGCGCTGGGAACGGCACGATCCCGACAGCGATGACACGTTCGAAACATGGTTCGCGGTGCAGTACCGGGACGATGTTTCATTGGTGAGCGGGTGGTTCCTGCTGCCGGAAGATAGCGACGAAAGCGCGTTATACGACGGCTCCGGCTGCCAGCCAGAGCGCCATGTACCGCCGCTGGACGTGACCGACACGGATCAGGTAGCCGATACCGGCGTGTGTCTGGTGGTGTGGCGCGAAGGTGATTTGACCAACGTGCGGTCCGAACCGGCGGAAAGCGCCCCGGTGCTCACCCTGCTCAGCGAATCGTTTATCGTGCTCGAACGCCGGGTGAGTGATGACGCGCCGGACGAAGGCGGCTGGCTGCGTATCTGGCTCGATGATCGCGGGCTGGACGGCTGGATCGCGGCGGATGTTGTGGACCTGCTGCCGGAGGGCTGCGGGCCTGCCGCCGACTAACAGCGGGGACAGCTTGAGCGAGTAGGCGTACACATGTCAAACGAGGGGTGGAAAATGAACGCTCAGAATCCGGGTAAAAGCGGGATTGTGCCCGATTGGGTGAAACGATTGCTCAGCAGTGCGATCATAGTCGTTGGACTGGTTTCCGTGATCGTCCTGTTCATTTTTCTGGCGGTGCACGCGTATGTGTCGTTAGAGCGAACACTCGATGACGACGGCGAGCGCGTGGTTTACGAGCCTGCGCCCACCCTCAGCGCTGATGTCACCGGGGCCGACCAGACGCCCGCCCCGCCTATCGTCGCCGACGCGTTGCGCATCCTGGCGGCAGCCGAACAGGCCAAAGCCGACGCCGAATTAGCCCGCCGCAACACCGAGCAGATTTCCGACAATTTAAGCCGCGTGCTCAGCCTGTTAGAGGCGGTGGGCGTGCTGGTCGGTTTTGCGGTCGGCGCCGCGGTATTCTACGGCATACGTAATACGCAGGAAACGCGTGCCGAATTCCGCGCCTATCAACAAGACCTGGACCAGCTTGGCAAACGTTTGAAGGTGTACGATGAGCCGCTAAAAAACCTGCCGGATAACCTTGCGGCCATGAACACCCTGAAAGACGATCTTGAATCCCGGCTGCATGACATTCGCTCGACGTTCACCGACCTGCTGCAAGCGCAGCAAGAACTGCGCCTGAACAATTATTCCCAGGCGTATGATCTGGTGTGCGGGGTGCTTGAGCGTGATCCGGATAACGCCCAGGCGCTCTACATCGCGGGCTGGATCGAGTTTCAGCATATCAAGCCCGTACCCGGTGAGGAGGAACCGCCGCTGGAACGGGCCGAGCGCCGGTTACAGCAAGCGGCGGATTTAGGCTCACCGGCGGCGCGAGCGGCTCACGGCGTGGTCAAACGCCGCCTGGCCAAGCATGTGCCGCTGGATGATAAGCAAGAGCGACTCAAAAGGCTGGACGAAGCCCGCGCCGCCCTGGTAGGAGCGCTTCAGGGCGACAACGACGATTTGATCGACCTGAACCAGGAATCGTTTTGGGGGCCTGTGGCCGGGGCTTACCGGGACATGGCCGATACCACCACGGATTCAGTCGATCGTGACTATTTCATCAAGAAAGCGGTTGAGTCGTATCAAAAAGCCTTAAAAGTGACACCGCGTTCGTCGTATCCCATTGGTAACCTGGCCGAGTTGTACCTGCGCCAGGATGACCGGGATGAAGCGCTGCAAAGTTTTCAGGATACGCTGTTGTTCGCCCAGGCTGAACTGACGCTTGTGCCCAAAGATTATTATCACATGATGGATGTGGCTATGGCCGGGATGATGGTCACGGCGGGCATAGAAGATGATGCGGCGCGTGAAAAACAGATTGACGTGTCCCGGCGCGATCTCGACCGGGCGCTGAATATGTCCGACCTGACCGGCGAAATGATCAGTATTTCGCTCGGCGGCTGGAAGCGGCTGCACATGTATTGCCCGGACGAGTGGAGCGATATCAAAGCCGCGCTGGCGCAGGCGATCCGTGTGGTGGAGGAAAAACAACGCCGCCTGAACGCGCCGCCTCTGGCATAACTCGCAGCCTGATAGCCAAAACATAACCAAGCGGCGCGCAACTCCAGCGCGCTGCTTTGCGTACAGGGTATTGAATGCGTACATAAACCTTGTGCTGTACAACGCGTACAACAAGGGAGGACAGAGGATCATGGACGAAAAACGCAAAAATAACGGTCCCGGTGTCCGCGAAGCCGAACGCCTGCCGGGCCGCAAAAAGAAAACGATGGGCAGCAACGGGCATTCCAACAGCGGATCGATCCCCGGTATCAACGTGCGCGAATTGATCGAGGAACGGAACTGGACCGCGCTGGCAGGGCTGGCGCTGATCGGTATCGGTGTGTTATACCTGTTGCAAGATATGCTGGGCCTGCATCTCGAACTCTGGAGCATGGTTATGGTGATTTTAGGCGGCTGGTTGATGTGGGACGGCTGGCAGACCTACACCGGTAATGAACGCACCTGGAGCGAACGCAGCCGCAGCCGGATGATCGGCGGCGGCGTGATCGCGCTGATCGGGGCGTTTGCGGTCCTCGACTTGAGTGGATGGGGTCTTTTCTTGCTGGTATTGGCCGGATGGCTGGCGTATGACACCTGGCAGAAATACCAGGCGGCGGGCCGCATCTGGACAGAAAGGTCACGGAATCGTATGGTAGCTGTCGGTGTGATGACGCTCGTTGCGTTGTTCGGCCTGATTGATATGTGGAGCGCATGGCCGGTGCTGCTCATTGGGATCGGCACCGCCATGTTATTGGCACGGTCGGGCAGATTCTAGCAGACCTGCTGACCGGCTCCGGCTTTCCCCTATAGTCAGGGCGGATGCGGCACCTACCGGCATCCGCCCGTCTTATGTAATAGGCCAACAACCCGTTAGGCTACATCCTCTATTCGCGCCAGTCACGCACCATCCACGCGAAGTTCGTGATCGTGGTCGTGCCGCGCATGCGCACCCGCGCTAGTTCTAACAGCCGGTCGCTGACGTGCAGCGTGCTGCCGTGCGTGGTTACCGCCGCCAGAATACCGACCTGCGACAGCACGGTTTGCACGTCGCGGTTATAGCGCCCGCTCGGATAACAGAAAAACAGCGGGCGCTCGCCGATCTCGGCCTCGATCGTTTCCACGCTGCCCAAAATCTGGTATACGAGGCAGTCATAATCACAACCGTCCGCCAGGTCCGGGTGACTGCGGCTGTGGCTCTGAATCGACATCCCGGCGGCGGCCATCTCGCGGGCCTGGTCCCATGTCAGGTAACCAGGACGCTGTTCATCGAGCCAGTCGGTAACGACAAAAAACGTGCCGATCATGTCGTAGCGCCGCAGCAGGCGAAACGCGTTATCGTAGGCGTCAGTGTAGCCGTCATCGAACGTGAGCACGACCGGTTTTCGGGGCAGGGGATTCCCGTTGTCCAGCGCCAAAACCAGGTCGGCGAGTGTGATCGTCGTGTAACCTTCAGCTTGCAGCCACGCCAGTTGATCCGCGAAATGGTCCGGCGTTACGGACAGGTCGAGCCGGTAACGATCGGCGTCGTCGGGCGGCACGCTGATGTAATGGTACATGAGGATCGGTACACGGATGCGGCGGCGGGTATCATCGGCCCGGACCGGGGCCAGCGTTCCGAGTATAAACGCTGTCGCGATCAGGACAAAAACAACGGCGCGTAGGCGGGTGGGGGGGTGATTGTGTATGTGCATAGTCCAACGATAACAAGATGTGGTTTCATTGGCAATAACCAGCGGCTCGTGATGGCTTAGTTTTCGTCCGGCGTGCGCCGTTCGGCGGAATCCCAGCGCAGGACGGCGCGGCTGCTGCGTCCCCCGCGCACCCACACGCCCCAGGTCCCATTCCAGGCCGCCGGAGCGATGCCCAGGCGCTCATTGTTGAGCCGCAGCCGGATCGCGCCGGGCGTTTCGACGTGGAGCCGGATCGCGTTTGTGTCGCCGGGCGGATTCAGGCGGTTGTAGGGCATCCAGCGCCATTCGGGGCGAACGGCGGGGCAGTCCTCGATGGCATCGGGAGGCCAGTCGGGGGGACAGGCGCGGGTAGTGGTGTAACCTTCGCCGCTGATCGCGTACAGCAGCCGTGAACCGTCCTGCGTGTCAAGCCAGATTCCCCACGCGGCGCCGGGATCGGAGTCCGGCGACAGGTGGGCTGTCACGGTGAGCGTAAAGGCGTCGGCGGGCAGAAAAGCCGCCTCTGGCGCGGGGAGCCACACGGCATACCCCGGCGCGAGGTCGAACGTGGGACCGCTGGCCCAGTCGAGAACTGTGTCCGACCATGTGACCGGTCCGGCAACCGGGGGATCGGCAGCGCCCCGGCTGATGAGGATCACGCCGCCCACCGTGATCGCCAGGACAGCGCCTACGCCACTTAACGTGAGCGGCCACAACCAGCGCGGTACAGGGGCATTCGAATGGTAGGGCGTGGGCATGAGTCAGCCTGTGTGTCCGGCACCAGGGGAGCGTGCTGGTGGGATAAAACCGGGATAAAAAAGACGGCTGGCACCTTTACGGCACCAGCCGCTTGCAGTGGCTCCAATGGGATTGTCCAGTTAGTTAGTTGTCTGTCCAATACCCGTTGGGGCAGGTTTAAAAAAAGTTTAGTAGCTCGGTACCAGCGCTAAGTCGCCGACAACCGGACCAAACATATAGGTCTTGGCCCAGCCTTCGAACAGCATGCCGACAACCACAGCGCCAACGTTCGCGGTCGAGTAGGAACGAACGACAAACTCGGTATTGCCAGCGCGCTTGGCAACGACGTGCACCCAGCAACCATCGGTCACAACATCGTAGAACATGCAGGTGCCGGGGGCAACCGTGCCACCGTAGGTGGTCATGTCAACCGTGTAGGTCGGGCCCAGGATGTTGATGCAGACACCGGTCGGGCTGGTGTCCTGGCACTGCTTCAGAGCTGAGTCGTGCGGGCAGCCGGTGTAGGGCTCAGGACGTTCAGCAGCCGAACCAGGCAGGTAGCCAGCGGCGTCGTACGGGCAGAAGTCCACGTTGTTGGGATAGCCGTCAAGATCGCTGTCGATCACTTTAATCTTGTCGTGCGGGCACCCGGTGTAGGGCTCAGGACGTTCGGCAACCGAACCAGGCAGGTAACCGGCCTTGGTGTTCGGGCAGAAGTCCTTGTTATCGGGATAGCCGTCAAGATCGCTGTCGATCACGATGATAACGTCTGGCGGAGTGGTAACGTCACCACCCAGGATAGGGGCGAACTGGAGCGGAACATCCGTGGCAGGACGATACAGGTCGCGTGAAGTCCAACCGACAACACCAGCGTAGCAGACCAGCAACCAGCCCCCTGTGTGGTCCATGGCAATGGTCTTTACGATGGCGCCAGCCGGAACAACGACCAGCGTCGTGCTAAAGCTTTCGGTTGACGCATACAGGCGAACTTTTGCGTTCAGCACTGCAACAGCGTCAATACCATTTACACACGCGAGTGCCTGACCGGTGTTGCTGGTGTCAGGTGTGGCAACCTCAACGGCGGCTGCGGGCATAACACCCACGGCCAAAGCGGCAATGACAACCAACACGATGATTGTCTTCTTCATAATAGTTCCTTCCTTTTGGTGTAAATTGGACGGACAACTATGGTACGTTTTGGCTTGAGAACAAGCCGGTGACACTACATAACAAGTATAGATGCGTTTTTTCGAAAAATCAACATCGTGATATGTCCATTATATCCCGCTTTGTAGGGCGGGCAAATTGCCAAAAAACGGCTGGGATATCCCCTGTGGATACACACGTCCTGATCGGTTTTGACGGGGTGTGAATAGGGCTCTGAATGTCCCGGTTCGGCGCTGTTCAAATTCGCCTGAAACGGCGGGCTGCGGTATAATCTGTGTAGCGTAGAATGGCGAGGCAAGACTGTTGCTCACATGGATGAATATGGGGCTGGTGGCAGCTCTTTTTGGTGGAAAACGCAGCGCCGGACGACCCGCATTCCCCCAGGTCGTCCGTCTGATTCAAGCCAGGCACTATCAACCAGGATAGCATCATAAGAAGTGGTGGAGTCGATGGATATTGGTACAGTACGACAGGTCAATATTGATGACGAAATGCGCGGGTCCTACCTGGACTACGCCATGAGCGTCATCGTGGCACGCGCACTGCCCGACGCGCGTGACGGGTTGAAGCCCGTACACCGCCGGATTCTCTATGCCATGCACGACATGGGTATACGGGCGAGTTCATCATACAAAAAGTCGGCACGTATTGTCGGCGAAGTGCTGGGTAAGTACCACCCACACGGTGATCAGGCTGTTTACGACGCGATGGCGCGTATGGCGCAGGACTTTTCGCTGCGCTATTTGCTGGTAGACGGTCAGGGCAACTTCGGCAGTATTGACGGCGATAGTCCTGCCGCGATGCGTTACACCGAAGCCCGTTTGACGCGGCTTGCGGAAGAAATGCTCGAAGACATCGGCATGGATACGGTCGATTTTTTGCCGAATTTCGACGAGAGCTTGCTGGAACCTGAGGTGCTGCCGTCCAAACTGCCTAACCTGCTGCTCAACGGCACCAGCGGGATCGCAGTGGGTATGGCCACCAACATTCCGCCTCACAATTTGCACGAATTAGCCGACGCGATCACGTATATGATCGCGCGCATGATCGAGTCGCAGGATGATCCGGACGACGTGGTGTCTGATATCACGGTTGACGACCTGATGCAGTTTGTTAAGGGGCCGGACTTTCCGACCGGGGCATTGATCGTCGGCGGGGCGGAGCTAAAAGAGGCATATGCTACCGGCAAAGGCCGCATTGTGATGCGGGCGCGCACCGAGATCGAAGAAACCAAGGATGATCGCTTCCGCATTGTCGTGACCGAGATTCCGTACCAGGTGAACAAATCGTTGATCCTGGAACGTATCGCGGGCCTGGTACGCGATGGCCGCCTGAACATGATCGCGGACCTGCGCGACGGCTCCGACCGGAACGGGCTGGCGATCGTGATCGAGCTTAAACGGGGTGCCCAGCCGCGTACCGTGCTCAACCGCCTGCTGAAGTATACCCAGCTTCAAAGCACGTTCGGCGTGCAAATGCTGGCCCTGGTCAATGGCGAGCCGCGCACGTTGAGCCTGCGCCGTGCGCTGCACCTCTACATTGATCACCGCCGCACCGTGATCCGCCGCCGCAGTGAATACGAACTGGGCACGGCCCGTGACCGCGCTCACATTTTGGAAGGGCTGCTCAAGGCGCTGGCGCGCATCGAAGATATCATCAAGACCATCCGGCAGGCGGATGATACCGCCGAGGCGCGTGCCGCCCTCATCGACCGTTTTGACCTGACCGAACAGCAGGCAAACGCGATTCTGGATATGCAACTGCGCCGCCTGGCCGCACTTGAGCGCCAGAAAATCGAGGATGAATACCGCCAGATTCGCGAGTACATCGCTTATCTTGAAGACCTGCTGGCCCACCCGCGTAAAATCCTGGCGCTGGTGCGTGACGATGTCAACGACATGGCCGACAAGTACGGTGATGAGCGCCGTACCGAACTGGCGCTCGACCAGATGGTCGATTTTGATGAAAGTGACCTGATCCGTGACGAGGAAATCCTGATCAGCCTGACCGAACGCGGTTATATTAAACGTGTACCGGCAGCGGCGTACCGGTCGCAGCGGCGCGGTGGTAAGGGCGTAACCGGCATGACCACGCGTGACGAAGACGCCGTCGAGTATTTGTATGCGGCGGAATCGCTGGATCATGTGCTGTTCTTTACCGACCAGGGTAAGGTATATGCCGAACGCGCCTATATGATCCCGGAAGCCGGGCGCGGCGCGAAAGGTACGTTGATCAATGCCTTCCTGGCGCTCCAACCGGAGGAATATGTCACGGCGATCGCCAGTGTGCCAACATTCGAGGACGCCGCCGGTTATTTTGTGCTGTGTACCCGGCGCGGGCGCATCAAGCGCGTACCGGTCAGCGCGTTTTCGTCGGTGCGCAGCAACGGCCTGATCGCGATCACACTTGAAGAAGACGATTATCTCGGTTGGGTCAAACACACGCGCGGTGATCAAGACCTGATTGTTGTGACCCATAAAGGCCACAGTATCCGGTTTGCGGAAATCGAGGTGCGCGTGTTGGGCCGTCAGGCCGTGGGCGTGAGCGCGATCCGGCTGGCTGATAACGACGAAGTGACGGCAATGGACGTGATCGACAATCCGGGCGATACACTGTTGGTCGTCACCGAATACGGCTATGGCAAGCGTACCCCGCTGCATGAATACACCGTCCAGCACCGTTATGGTCAGGGTATTCGCACATTGTCGAAAGACCTGGGGAAAACCGGCCCGATCATCGGGGCGCACGTTGTGTCACCCGACGACGGCCTGACATTGATCACGGCGGGCGGCATCGCGCTGCGCACTGAAGTTGATTCGGTCAATATTTACGGGCGGGCTACCAGCGGCGTGCAGCTTATCAACCTGGCCGATGATGATGTGCTGGTCGGAATCGCGATTGTCAGCGGTGACAAAGACGACGCACTGCCGGGCGACGCACTGCCGGGCGACGCGTTGCCAGGCGGCGAATTGCCGGGTGATGAACGCCTGGATCAAGACATAGAAACAGGCAATCATGACGGGTCGTAAAAGCCTGTGAGGGCATAGGTCCGGCATAAACGGGTACAAAAAAGCGCGCACACAGTCTGTGTGCGCATTTTTTTAGTCGTGAGCGGGTATGATGTCTCGCCGCTGTCAGGCGGTTTCGGGTTCGCCCAGCGTAGCCGTTTGCGGGATGAGATCGAGGTTATGGCCCACGATCTCCAGGCCGCGCAGCGCCCGGTCGAGGTGTTCTTTGCGGTGCGTGGCCATGTAGCTGGTGCGGAGCAGGGTTTCATCGGGCGGAACGCCGGGCGATACCACCGGGTTGGTGTAAACGCCTTCTTCGATGAGCGCGTGCCAGGCCAGCACCGTCCGGTATTCGTCACGGATGATGATCGGAATGATCGGGGTTTCGCTGTTGCCGGTATCATAACCCAGGCGGTCAAGCCCGGCCTGCATGTAACGTGCATTTTCCCACAGGCGCTCGACGTGTTCCGGCTCGGATTCGATGATATCGAGCGCGGCCAGTACGGCGGCGGCGTTGGGCGGCGTGGTGCTGGCGCTGAAGGCAAATGAGCGCGCCGTGTGTTTGATGTAAGAAACCACGTCTTTGTTACCGGCGATAAAACCGCCAATCGAGGCAAACGACTTGCTGAAGGTGCCCATGATCAGGTCAACTTCATCGGTCAGGCCAAAGTGAGCGGCTGTGCCGCGCCCCTTGGCAAGCACGCCGATGCTGTGCGCGTCGTCAACCATCAGGCGCGCGTCGTGTTTGCGGCAGACCTCTAACAGCTCTGGGAGAGGCGCAATATCACCGCCCATACTGTATACACCGTCCACGACCACGAGTTTACCGGCGTCGTCGGGCAATGAGCCAAGCACGCGATCGAGGTCTTGAATGTCATTGTGATTAAAGCGGCGCATGGTACCCCGGCTCATCATGCAGCCGTCAACAATACTGGCGTGATCGTCTTTGTCGATGATGACAAAATCGCCTTTTTGAACCAGGGCCGAAATGGTCCCGACGTTGGTCTGGTACCCGGTTGGGAAAACCAGGGCCGCTTCTTTGCCGACAAAATCGGCCAGGCGGCGGTCGAGTTCTTCGTGAAATTGTAAGTTGCCGTTTAAAAACCGGCTGCCGGTGCAGCTTGTCCCGTAATGTTCGATGGCTTCGATTGCTGCCTGGCGAACCTTTGGGTGTGTAGTCAGGCCGAGGTAGTTGTTAGAACCGATCATGACTACCTCTTTGCCTCTGAACGTTGCCGTCGTGCCTTCGGAATCACTCAACGGTTGGAAAAAGGGATACAAGCCCAGTTCCATTGCCTCTTTGGCGCGTGCGGTAGTTTCCGACTTCTCGACTTTTTCGAACAGGTCCATAGTAATGGTTCCCTCTCTAGTTCAGTGCGCATAATGATGGCAGCCATTTGGTCGGGGTGTGTCCACAAACAAGATGGCGTACCGATTAACCCGTGATGATTTGATTAAACACACAAAACGCACGACCGGTCGGGGTGCGCCTGTGCCTGTCGATAAACTTGAGTATCTTATTTTATCCAAGAGTGGGTGGCTTGGCGACAAAATTCTGGTCAAAAAAGCCAATATTGTCTACAAAACAACCATGATACACGCGCCGGAGGCACGTGTGTGCGTGCAGGCGTACTACCATTCCAGCATGTCAAGGGGTTCACTGCTGTCGCCGGACACATCGCTGCTCAGCGCGTCTCCTGGTTCACCCCACTGTTCTTCCGGTTCATCGGAAGCCGGGTGCGCCGCCTCCGGTGTGTGATGCGCCGCTTCTAATTGGGCGGGGGAAAGGGCTGAGCGTGTGATGGCATCCAGGCGCGGGCGTGCGTTTTCGACCGCTGGCGGCACGTGCTCTAACTGGTCCGGGAACCACAGCGCATCCAGCCAGTCGAGCATTTCGGTGACGGCATCCGGAGTCATGCGGACGGCGGCTTCAAATCCGTAGGGTGAAAAGGCGTACACGCGCGCATAATATTCGCGCACCACAAAGATCAGGTACGGTTGTTCCCAGCGCTGGCGCGTCCACAGGAGGGTGATGCCGTTTTCACGGCGCATCAGGTCCAGCCAGTCGCGGCGATCCTCGGTGAGCAGCGGGTCCAGCAAAAAACGCAGGGCCAACGCGCTGAACAACGTAAACGTAAATGTCACCGACGCGCTGTTGTCTTCAGTGAGCAGCGCATCAATCATAATAGTGGCGGAGTCGTCCTGACAGCTCAGTACGGCGGTGGCCTGGCGGCAGACCGGCTCGCAGGGTTCGTTGATAAAATGGGCGTGCGACAGCAGCGGCGCATTGGCAAAACGCTGTTCAAGCTGGGTGTCGAGGTCGATCTCGCCGGAAAAGAACTGCTGCAAGATCAGCGGGGCGCTGCTTTTGATCAGGCGATGATGACCGGATTCGTGCAGCGCGAGCGCGAGCCGCTGGCGATCCTGGTTGGTGACACGGCGCGTGAACTCGCGCGTGATGCGCAGCAGTTCTTCGACGGGGATGTCGTCCAATGATGGGCTGGGCCGTTTGGAAGACTGGCCTTTATTGGGATCGGGCATCAGGCGTTGTTACTCCGGAACTAGGCCGTTTGATCGTGCATGGTTCGTGCACGTATATGGTAGCCTCATTATAACATTTTCGCACATCTGTGCGCGGTTGGTCGATGGTCGAGGGTGCATTCCAAATCTGGGGCGAGTTCATAGCATGCTGGAAGATCACAGTGGCAATTGTTTCAAGGACGCCCCTAACCCCCGGCCAAGCCAGGGGAAGGGGAGACGCCCGGCTTCGCGTACGTGCTCCCCCTTGCCCTATCTCGGATGGGGGAAGGGGGCGGCGACCAACGGTCGCGGGGGGAAAGGGGCCTTTTGCTCTCAATAGAGAATCCGCCCCTAATCTGAAATACACCCGATGGTCGAGACAATCCTGCATACCAGCGGCGCCCGCGTCCACCGCTGGCGTGTTTTCTTGTATACTGGTCATGTTCATGATCGTAAAATGGGCAAGCGAGGACATGATATGATGACATCCGGTCACGACGCACAACCCCCAGGGCGGTGATTATGCGATTATATGCGCAGGAGTCTGGTGCAAAAAACTAACATCATGTGGAGGCGATCGCGATGGTAGAACCAACAACGAGTCCGTTCGGTATGCTGCTGGTGCTGCTCATGTTGTTTGTGTTCGGCATGCTGGTCTTTGCCGGGTTTAATGCCGGTGAACTGGTGACTGTGACCCCGGCCCCTGGTGAATATATGATGCCTACAGAGGAGGCAAGCGTGATGTCAGCCGCGAATGCCGATGTGGTCTATGTGCGCGCGGTTCAAGCCGCCGGTGGAACCTGGACATTTTATGTTACCGTGCAGCATCCCGACACCGGCTGGGAAAATTACGCCGACGGCTGGGACGTGGTGCTGCCGGATGGAACGGTTATCCGGCCTGACCCGGACAGCGCGTTTACGCGCTTGCTGACTCACCCGCACGAAACCGAACAGCCTTTTACGCGCAGCCAAAGCGGGCTGGTGATCCCCGGCGATGTAACGCTTGTAACCGTCCGTGCGCATGACCTGGTCGATGGGTTCGGCGGGCGCGAGGTTGTAGTGGACCTGACGGCAACCATCGGGCCGGATTTTGAAGTTGAGCGGGCACAATAGGGCAGTCGAACCAGGGTAATCGCATCAAAAACCAAAAACGCCCCACCCCCGCACGACCGATGGTCGCGCACCCCCTCCCCAGCGAAGCTATGGAGGGGAAAACACAGCATTCGTTCGCTCGCGATCCCTTATCGCGCGTGTTTTTGAAGTCCCCCGTCCAGCTTGGCTGGAAGGGGGATTAGGGGGAAGGCGTTTCACAAAAAGCTCAACCGGCCATTTGATCCAATCACCCTGGCAGTCGAACCCGCTGAAGCGCCCCATGCGCCGGGTATGGATACGGTTAAAGTTCCGATAAAAATCGGTTCGGATGGTCGTTAACCGGTTGACAGCGCCCCGCCGCGTCATATATACTGGCACCACAAACGAACAAACGTTCTATTCGTGTGACACAAGCATGGGGTGATGTCATGAAAAATCGGCTTTTTCCGGGTTGCGCGGACGCTCAACGGGGGCTGCCGCCGTGGGGACGCCGGAGCCGGGGGGTACTGATCACCGTTGTGGGCTGGTCGGGAGGTTTTTTATGAGCGATGAAAAATCCCGCCAGCAGGTTTTTGATTTTATCGTGACGTACAAGCAGCAGCATGATGGGCTGGCACCGGCTTTCAAGGATATCGCGCTTGGCTGTGCCCTGAGCGAATCAACCGTGCGCTACCATATCATGATGCTCCAGATCGAAAAGCGGATTCGTGTCGTAGGCCGCCGGGCGATTGAGGTGATTGGCGGCGAGTGGAACTATGATGAGTGACCAGGCGGGATAATAACCGCAGGCGGGGCACGCCAGGCGCGCCCCGTTTTTAGGTTGCACGATCAGCGCGCGAGTAATTGGTCACGCCAGCCGGGCGGCGAGCGCGGCGCCCGCCGCTAACCCCGACAGCGCCGCGCCTTCTACACGCGGCCCGCCGAACGCATCCCCGGCGAACGCCAGCGGCGGCAGGTTATCGGGTATGTAAAACCGGTCAGGGTGCGGCATGATGGGCATGGCGTACTGCCACGCTTTTAGCTGGCGTTCGATGGTGTGTGTATTCGGGTCTTTATATAACCGCAGGCTGGCTTCCAGCGCGGCGAGAATCTCCCATTCGGTACGGTGCCAAAGCTGGCGGCTGTATTCCGGTCCGGCGTGAACGGTGATAATGGTCGCGTTGGGTGAAATGCCCTTGTGACGGTTGTCGGCTATCCAGGTAATTTGAGCGTTTGGGAGATGGATGGCGCCCGGTTCCGGCAGAGAGAGCGTGCTGTTGATCCAAAACAAACCGGCCAGGCACGGCATATAGGTGATCGCTTCCAGCGCGGCACGGTCGGCGTCAGGGAGTGTGATCTGAGCCGGTTTGAGCAGATCGAGCGCCAGCGGTATAGGCGGCGTGAGCAGGACGGCGCGCGCTTCGTAGGTTTTGCTTTTTTCGTCGATCGCTTCCCACGATGGGCCGTTAGGGGCAATGGCCACCAGGCGCGACCGGGTACGGACATCCAGATCGGCAGCCAGGTGATCGATCAGGCTGCACATTCCGCCGCGTGCCGCGTAGCGTGGTTGGCTGCCGAACGGTGTCGCGCCGACGCTGGACCGGCTCCATCGCTGTGACCACTCAAATACCCGGTCTTCATCGATCCACTGGTTGACCCACGTTTCAAAAACGGGACTGCTCACAGTAAAAAACTGCGCTCCGACATCGGCCATGCCGGGACCGATCGTGTATGTTGCCATCCGTCCCCCCGGCTGCTCGTCGCGCTCGATAACAGTGACGGTCAGACCTCGCCCGGTCAGCGTTCGCGCAGCCATCAGGCCCGTGATGCCGCTCCCCACGATCAACACATCGCTTTGGGTTTTGTTCGCCATAGGTGCTCCCTCCTGTTGGCTCAATTATACGTCAATTAGTCCAGCAGCAGGGTATGTATCTTTACAATTTTGGTTCTTTGGGAATTCCCGTGGTCAGGTTAGTGTTGGTTGTTTTAGACCTCGAATACGGACCCAAAATCTATCAACTCACCAGATATTGCGGCAAACAATTGTTCACCACGCGAGATCCAAACGAGCCGTTACCTAAATTGCGTTCTACCTTGGCTGATATAGAATGATAGCTAATGTGTCATTTGGATAGATTGAAAAGACTATTGCGACATGTCAGCAAGAGAGAAACTGTTACAGGCTCGCGAGCTTATCCAGCAGCAGCGTTATGCTGAAGCAAGAGAAATCCTGGTTACCATTGATCACCCCAAAGCTCGCGAATGGCTCTCCAGGATTGACGATCTGGCTATTTCTACGCTGGACTTTCCCGAAGTAAAACCAACCGATAAAAGCGACAGACAGCGCAGCACGAAGAAACCGACCGGCTGCCGGAAACATTGCATGGGCTTCGCCTCTGCCTTCGGGTTACTGATGATTCTCTGTGTCTTTGTTGTGTTAATCGCGACGGGTGACTCCGACAGCGCGAAAGTGCGCAGTTGGTGGGACGGCGTCCAGCCGTTGATAAACAAATTCCACCAGCAAGAAGCCGAGGCCGCCCTAACCCCGAGAATAGCGTTGACTTCGATCCTGCTCGAAATGGAGTCGACGCGGTCGGAGTTCAATAGGATATCGGCCCCAAGCGAGGCTGCAACAGCGAAACGGCGGATCAGCGACGCGATGGATAAGACACTCGATGGGTATTGGGAGTTTGCGAACGGCGCGACCGAGTCACAGGTCGAACGCACGTTAGAGGGAGCGGATCGGGCTTGGTCATTAGCGTATGACGAAATCGACAAGCTTGACGACGAGTTTGGTCTTGAATGAGGCACCGGGCGCGAAAACTAGCGTAGAATCTCCACGTCATGAACGACCGGGCCACAGGGGTACATTCCAAATCTGGGGCGAGATTTCAAACGACAGCAAACAAATGTTCACCACGCGAGATCCAAAAGAGCCTACATTTTTAGGAAAACCGGGGCAAAAAAATGAAGAGGCGCTACGGGTTGTGGGGGAGGGGGACTTGTATAGCGCCTCGTCAAAACAACGGTTGATATGTCGGGTACCAGGCCCACCCGTTTATCAGCAGCTTATGCAGGCACACTCCTCAAGAAACGCCCACACGGCATCATTGTTGTAGTGCTTACGATAGCGCGTTTGCAGCCGCCGGATCGCCGCTGAGTTTGTCTCCTGGTTGAGCAGCGCGCGGTAGGTCAAACGCAGCGACTCAGCCGCTTTTTCATAGGCCTCGGTGGACAGGTGTTCGCAGCTCCGCGAAAGCGCCAGCGCTTCTTGAAACAATGACTGCACGGCGGGTGTGAACGCGTCTTCGGCTTCGAATTTGCGATTACGCTGGACGGCGCGCGCCCCCCGGTTCTTGGCCCATTCCTTGACGATGGTCTTGAGCACGCGCCAGCCGTCGGGGAAGGTGCGCAGGTTGGACGCGCCGTGAATGCGTTCGTCTTCAAAGCTGGGGATTTCGGCAATCGACAGCCCGGCCTTCAGCGCGCGGATATTCATCATGGTTTCGATCTCAAAGCCGTCGCCGTCGAGGTCCAGCAGCGGCAGGACCCGCGCCCAAAACGCGTTGTAGCCGTAACACAGGTCGGTGTAGGCGCTGCCAAACAACACGCGGACCATCATGGTCAGGCCCCAGTTACCGAAGCGGCGGTGGAATTCCATGTCCGCCGTGCCGCCGCCCTGCAAGAAACGTGAGCCTTTGGCGAAGTCCGCGCCGGACAGCAGCGCGCCGACGTAAGCCGGAATCTCCGCCGGGTCGGTCGAACCATCGGCGTCGATCATAACGATGATATCGCCACTTGCGGCGGCGAATCCGGCCTGAAGCGCGGCCCCCTTGCCCTTGCGTTTTTCCATCACGACACGGATGGAGGGAATCAAGCGGCGGGCGACTTCGACGGTATCGTCAGTGGAGCGCCCATCGACCAGGATCACCTCGTCCACCCAGTTGGGGATGGCGGGCAGCACGTGCGGCAGGTTTTTGGCTTCGTTGAACGTGGGTACGACTACGCTCACGGTTGGCTGCTGGTTCTTGGGATATGAGGCGGCGGTCGGGACAACCGGAAATGTTGCATGTTGGGTGTTCATGGCTGAAGTGGTTAGCATGGTGTAATCTCTCCTCCACGGATGATTGGTGACAATGAAAAATCAGCCTGTGCTGCACACCACCTGATCAGGCGGGTGGTGGTGTAGAGCGGTTTGAACGCAAACCCGCGGGCTGCATTGGCCGGTCATGATGAGCGGGACTGCGTTCAAACCAGACTCTTACAGTGTTGATTGTATGCCAGTTGGGGGGTAAAAGTCAATTTAAATATTATAAATATCATTAAAATAATATAAAAACGGGAAAATGACATCGGGACCAGTGCCAGATCACCCGGTGATTAAAAGGCCGCCGAGGGAGCGTATGCTGCGTATGGTGGGCGGGAAATCGTGATCAGGTCAGGGCACGTGCCGCGCCGGGCACCTCAGCGCTAGCTGATGGTTTTGTGTTTTTTTGTGACACACGACACAGGTACCGGCTCGTGTTGTAACTGCGGCGCTCTTTGGCGGGTGTAGATGTTCTGGCGCACGGTCATCACACCGACCAGGGTCATCGGGCCGCCAATGATCAGCCCCAACGTGAGCGGCTCACCCAGCACCAGGATACCGGCGATCGTCGCAATGATCGGCGTCAGGTTGTGGTAGCTGGTGGCGCGCGTGGGACCGAGCACGCGCAGCGCGTAATTGCCGATCAGGAACCCGCCCGATCCGGCCAGCCACCCGCTGTATAACACATTGGGCACGCGGTTAAGCGGGACGTCAGCCGCGCTTAATGTCAGCAGGTTCGGCCCGGCGAGGATGATCATGCCGAACGTGGTCAGGTAATATTTCCAGATGGCGACCTGTGCGCCGCCCAGGCGATCGACCAGCGGCTTGGAGAACACATTTGTGGCCGCCGCAATGCTGGCGGCTATGGTCACCATCAGGCTGCCGATCAGGTCGTCGTGAGTCAGGGAGAAGTCCGACCCGCCGCGGCCTAACACGACAATCGATACCCCGATCAGAGACAGGAAAATGCCCAAAATCAGCCGGGATCGCAGTTCGGCCCAGCCTAACCCCAGGCTGATCACGGCTGTCCAGGTGGGCATAGTGGCCAGCAGCAGCGCGCCGTTGGTCGAGGTGGTGAGGTCCAGGCCGTTCACGAAAAATACCTGGAAACCGATCGGTCCGATAATCGTGACCAGTGCAATCGACCGGAAATCGCGCCAGGACAGGCGCAGCAGCGAGCGGTCCCGAATTGGAATCAGGATGAACAAGGGCAGCGCCGCCGTGAAACGGAGCGCGTTGAAGGTCATGGGGTCGATTTGGTCGATGCCGTTTTTGAGCACAACAAAGTGAAAGCCCCAGACAAACACCATGATGCTCATCGCCAGATTAGCCTGGTTCTGGCTGCGCGCGGAATTGGATGTGTTCAAAATAAATTTGCTCGACTTGTCACAGAGTAACGATGGGATGGAGTGTAGCACATTATCGGGATATGAGGTCGATACATAACCCGCCAATCGGCGACCTGTTTCTGTTAACACACACTGTAGTAAGTTCGCACATGTTATTGAGCCGCAGAGCATAACACGTGGTATGATAGTGTACGCACCTGCTGGGAACTCCTCATTCCTGGCGGAGTGTAAACGCCGATACTCCTCGGCGTTAAACTGCTGTCACGTGGCGCTTAGAGCATACATGCCCTGGGCGCCACGGCTGTTTGATGCCCCTTCAACGAGCGTCAGCCTGCCGAGCGACCGCTGCGGCGGCAGCTTTGGCCGCTTCGGGATCACCAAGATAACGGTGGTTCAGCGCGTTTAAGCTGTCGTCAAGCTCATATACCAGCGGAATCCCGGTCGGGATGTTCAGGCCGGGGATATCGGCGTCGGAAACGTGGTCCAGGTACTTGACCAGGGCACGCAGGCTGTTGCCGTGCGCCACGATCAGCGCGCGTTCATTGGCCTGGATGTGCGGTACAATCGTACTGTGCCAATAGGGCAGCACGCGCTCCAACGTGAGTTTGAGTGATTCCGTTTCCGGGATTTGTTCCGGGCTGAGGTGGGCGTAGCGGCGGTCAAAGCGCGGGTGGCGCTCGTCATTCTCGTCAAGGGGTGGCGGTGCTATGTCGTAACTGCGCCGCCAGATAAGAACCTGGTCCGCGCCCATTTTTTCAGCGGTTTCGGCTTTGTTTAAGCCTTGCAGCGCGCCATAATGCCGCTCGTTAAGCTGCCACGCGCGCTCAACCGGCAGCCACAACCGGTCGAGTTCGTCAAGTACGATCCACATCGTGCGGATGGCGCGTTTTAGCACGGACGTAAACACAAAGTCAAAGTCGAATCCTTCGTCGCGGAGTTGTTGGCCTGCGCGGTGCGCTTCGGCAATCCCTTTTTCATTCAGATCAACATCGGTCCAGCCGGTGAACAGGTTTTGTTTGTTCCACACACTTTCGCCGTGCCGAATCAATACAAGCTGTCGAGTCATGCTGTGGATTCCTCCTGGTTTTGGATGCCCGCCAGGTTAATCCTAACGCATGCGCAGCGATGGGGCCAGACGGGTACACAACACGAATACATCACCGGGGGCATAAGGTACGGTATCTGGTCTGTGGAGGATCGGCTATAATCAAAAACATAAACAAAGGACAAATAGGGGGAGGGCACAGGTGGCTGATCACTTAACCGAGGTAAAGGCGCTGCTGGCCCAGTGGACCCAGGCTGGTGCCGATCATGAGCGGTTGGCGGTATCAAACGCGGTTATACGTTTGGGCGAGGCGGCGATAAAACCCCTGATCGAAACACTCGACGATCCTGATCCGGGTACACGGCGGGGTGCAATCCGGCTGCTGGCGGCGCTGGGTAAAGCGAACGTTGGCGAAGCCTGCGCGGCAGCGATGGAGCCGATCATGCACTGCTTGATGGTTGATACCGATGGCGGCGTGCGGGCTGAGGCGGCGGGCGTGATGTGGATCGCGCGTCGCGGCGAACCGTACCGTAAAGCGAGTGACGCGCTGATCACGGCGTTAGGCGACGATGAGCCGCTGGTACGCAAACAGGCGGCGCTGGCGCTGGCCAAAAAAATGGAGCTGAGCGCAACGGACCCGCTGGCGCTGTTGATCGAAACCGACCGCGTGCCGGATGTACGCGGCGCGGCGGCGGCGGCGCTCGCGCACCTGGATTACGGCGCGATTCAAAACCTTGGCGAGCCTGCCATAGCAGCGCTGCTGGGCGAGCTTGAAGCGCCGGAAGTCCCGCCGACCTATTCGATCCGGGCGCTGGGCATGATGCGCGTGACGCGCGCCATCGAACCGCTGCTGGCGCTGCTGCAAACGGATGAGCGCCCGCGTACCCGGCTGGAAGCGTGTAAAGCGCTGGGCAGCATTGGTGATCCACGCGCCGTTGAGGTGCTGCGCACCATCGCGGATCGTGATCCGGATGACGGCGTGCGATCGGTGGCTGCCGAAGCGCTGGCCCGGCTGGCGGGCTAAACAGGCTCCCCTGATGATGTAAGCCAACCAAATTGTGAGCCAACCGCATACAAAATCACCACAGGCGAACCGGTAGGTCTGCCTGTTTTTGGTCCGCTGTGCGTTTGTCCGTCCCGGCTGCCGATCACGGATAACTGTCACAGATAACTGTGATAACTAGCGGTGACCGCTAAAAATAACAGTTATCGGCGTAGACAGGATTAGAACATGCGTGCTAAACTAAGGCTGCCCCGCAGGACCGGACGGGCGCGGACCCGCAAAACCATCACCATACGGGCGGGTAGCCGTTAACACAGCCGTGAGGTGAGTTTCGTCCGGGCGTGCCGGGGGTGTTGAATCGGGCAGGGGCGTATGTGACCGGCATATGCCCCTACTGGGTTCTGAGCGGTTGGGGGATCGGAGGGAGCATGTTATGAACCGTTACAAATCGAGGCCGCGCGACCGCCCACCCGTTGAAACACGGGTATGCCGCGCGATCCGGCTGCTGGCCGAAGGTAAGCCGCCGGGTGATGTGGCACAGCAGGTGCGTATCCTTCCGGCCACGCTGGCCGCGTGGCAGGAATCCGGGGATTTTCAAGCGCTGCTGGCGTGCCTGAGCGACTACGGGCGCATGCGCTTCGTAGTTGGCGCGCTGCGCGACCTGACGCCGGACGCGATCGCGGCCCTGCGGCGGGCGCTGACCGGGCCGGATACACGCTGGGCTGTACAGGCCGCTCAGGAAGTCTTGAATCGCCTGGAGCGGTTAGACAATGACATGGCCGAAGGGGGTGAATCATCGTCCGTTCAAACCATTCGAGTGGAGTATGTCAACCGTGAGGGTCACACTGTTTCAACCACACCCTGGGCAGATCGACATCCTGCATCACCCGGCACGCTTCAAGGTGGTGGCCTGCGGTCGCCGCTTCGGGAAGACCGAGACGGGCAAGATTCTGCTGATCGAGCGGGCGCTGGCGGGCCGGATCGGGTGGTGGATCAGCCCGACGTACCGCATGGCTGACGACGTATGGCGCAGCCTCAAAATCGCGCTGAATGGTGCTATCCAGGCCAAAAACGAGCACATGCGCCGCCTGGACCTGGTTGGCGGCGGTGTGATCCGCGTGTGCAGCGGGCACGATCCCGACGCGCTGCGCGGGGCCGGACTGGATGTGGCCGTGCTGGACGAGGCCGCTTACCTGCACCCGGACGTGTGGCGGGCTGCGATCCGTCCGGCGCTCGTGGACCGGCGCGGCGAAGCCTTGTTTCTCAGCACGCCGAACGGGCGTAACTGGTTTTGGGGCCTGTATATGCTCGGCCAGAATCCGGCATACGCCGACTGGCAGAGCTGGCGTTTTCCCACGACCGCCAACGCGCTGATCGACCCGGCTGAAGTCGAGGACGCGCGTCACCTGCTGCCGGAGCGTTTGTTTCGCCAGGAATACCTGGCCGAATTTCTGGCGGATTCGGGGCGCGTGTTCCGGCGCGTCGAAGCGGCGGCGACCGTCACGCCGGAAGTGGGTCCGCAGCCCGGCGAGCGGTACGTGTTTGGCGTGGACTGGGGCCGCGACAACGACTTTACCGCCGTGGCCGTGCTGGCCGCCCATTCGCGGCGGCTCGTGGCGCTCGACCGGTTTAACGAGATCGGCTGGTCGGTGCAGCGCGGGCGGCTGGCCGCGCTCGCGGATCACTGGCGGCCCGATGCCATCTGGGCCGAGGCGAACAGCATCGGCGGGCCGAACATCGAGGCGCTGCAATACGAGGGTTTGCCCGTGCTCCCGTTTACGATGACCGCCGCCAGCAAAGGGCCGCTGATCGAATCGTTGGCGCTGGCGCTGGAGCGTGATGAACTGGCCCTGCTGCCCGATCCGGTGCTGCTGGGTGAGCTGCAAGCTTACACGCTCGAACGCCTGCTGAGTGGCCGGTTCCGGTATAACGCGCCGCCCGGCGGTCATGACGACACTGTGATCGCGCTCGCGCTGGCATGGCACGGCGTTTCCCAGACAGGCGCGAGCATTTCGTTTGTGTGATCGTGTGTTGATCCGGCGTTGGAAATGCGCAGGATGGAGCAAAGGAGGATCGTATGGGGACCAAAGCGGGCCTTGTCGAACGGGCGCTGCGGCGTGTCGGGTATGTCAAGTGGCGTCCGAGCAGCGTGATTCACCGTGTGGAGTCGTCCGTGTGGACCGATCCGCCGCCGGTCACGTCTCCGGCAGTCGATCAGGCGGCGCAGTACGCGGGCGTGTATATGACGAGTCCCTGGGTGTATGTGGCCGTCAACCGCATCGCGGAAGCGGCGGCGCTGGTGCCGTTTAACGTGGTCGCATACGGCGCCGCGCACGGTGATCACTCGCGCGCGGGTGAGGTCGGCGGCGGGTCCGCAGGGACGCCGCCGGGCGAGGTCGCGCTGCAAGATCACCCCTTTGAGCGGCTGCTGCGGCGGCCTAATCCACTGATGAGCCGTTTTGAACTGATCGAACACACCGTCGGTAACCTGGAAATTCACGGCAACGCGTACTGGTTTCTGGCCGGTGAGCCGGGCGGCCTGCCGCGTGAATTGTGGCCGCTGCGCCCGGATCGCGTCAGCATCGTGCCCGACCCTCAGCGCGGCGTGCGCGGTTATGTCTACGAGGTGGACGGCTACCGCGTCCCGCTGGACGCTGCCGAAGTGGTCCATTTCCGCCGCTGGCATCCGGCCAATGACTATTACGGCCTCAGCGCGCTCGAAGCCGCGCGGCTGGCCGTGGAATCCGATCGCGCCATGGCCGACTGGAATCACCGTTATTTTGGTGAGGGCCTGGCCGTTCCGGCGGGGATCGTCGCCATCCGTGAGCAGGTGAGCGATGCGGACTACGAGCGGCTCAAGCGTGAATGGCGGCTGGCCTATGGTGGGCGCGAGCGCAAAACCGCGTTTTTACGCGGCGCGTCGGTGGAATGGCACAACATCGGCCTCAGCCAGCACGACATGGATTTTCTCAACGCGCGGCGCTTCAACCGTGAGGAGATTTTCCAGATTTTCGGCATTCCGGTCGGCATGTTTAGCGAAAACGCCACCGAAGCTAACGCCCTGGTTGGTGAGCGTGTATTTATCGAGCGCACGTTGTGGCCCAAGCTGGTACGTATCGCGGAAAAAATCACGACTGATCTGCTGCCGTTTTACGGCTCGAATCTGGTGGGGCGCTTTGACGACATCCGGCCCCAGGATCGCTCGGCCATGCTCGAAGAAGTACGTGTCGCGCGCGGCATCCTGACCGTGGACGAACTCCGCGCTCGTTACTTCCAGTTGGGGCCGCTGCCGCCGGATGACGCGCCATCCGATTCGCTGGATGACGCCGCATCCGATCCGCCGGAGCCACCAGAATCACCGGCTTCGCCGAATTCAGAGAATCCGCCGGGTTCGAAGAATCCGCATGATCCAGCGAGCGAGGACTAGCCGGTATAGGGGCGCGCAGGCAGTGCCCCTTTTTCATTTACCGGGCGAAATACATAATGCACCGGGTAACCTGTGGGAGTACAATAGAATTATGACCCGGCGGCATGTCAATATTGGCCGGGAATAACAAAATAAGGGACAGGTATCCCCATGCCATTAGACCCCAATGCCGTACCCAGCCTGCTGCGCGCCTTGCAGCATGATGACGTGTATGTGCGGATCGTCGCCGCTGAAGCGCTGGGCAAAATCGGTAAGCCGGTGGCGATTGCGTCCCTGTTCACGACTCTGAATGATCAGCGGGCGGACGTGCGGCGGCGCGTGGTGCGCGCCCTGGAACGGATCGGCGTAGAAATTGGCGGGGCGCAGGTGGTGCCCGGCCTGGAACAGGCGCTCTCTGACGAGGAGCGAGCCGTGTCATGGACCGCTGAAAACGCGCTGCGGCGGCTCGACATTTCCAGCTCACGGGTCGTGCTCGCGCGCTGGTATGACACGAGCAAAAAACACGCAGCGGGCTAAGCGGCACATAGATTATTCGTATTCTACTATGTGTGTAAGCCTTACGGTACCTTTTATCTATTCTATGTATGCCCGGCATAGGGTATAATAAATCCGTCAAGCTCAGCCATACACAATACTATATTCAGGGTATTTTCTATCGTTCATCTTGGTTGGTTGTGTATGGCGGGCGGCGACATGCTTGAAGCGGCAGTTGTGTAGTACGTTTCCCCTTGCAGTGCGCCCGGTATAGGGTGGGCGCGCTGTTGCCCTGCTCCTGCTGTACACCCTGCCAATCGATCGCTGCTGACCGGTAGCACAATGCCGGGATATCGGATTGATAGAGGGCGGAAACAATGGGCCATCTGTTTATTTCTTATCATGCTGATGATGCTGAATTTGCCATCGGGCTGATGCACCAGCTTGACGATGCGGGCTTTTCTGTTTGGGAGGATAACGAACACCTGCGGGATGGCGTGGATTGGCATGAAGCCATCGACCAGGCGATTCGTGAAGCGTCCGCGCTGATCGTGATCCTGACGCCTGCGGCCAAAGCATCCGAGCAGGTGATCTATGAATGGACCTTTGCGCTGGGCGTAGGCGTGGCCGTGATCCCCGTGTTACGCGAACAGACGGCGCTGCATCCTCGCCTGGAAACCCTGCCTGTTCTGGACTTCAGCGCAGATGCTCAGCCCTGGGGTAAGTTGGTCCGGCAGGTCCAGGAATCGACGGGCGGGCACCGGTCGCTGCCGGATGGGCACCGGTCGCTGCCGGCAGGTGGGCATGTCGGTGCCCATCAGGGGCGGCCCTCGTCACTGCTGGAACAGGCACAGCCCGGCGCCATGCCGCGTTTTTTAGAGCGTATTCGCAGCCGTGAGCATGCGCATGGTGACGATCTGGGCGCGCTTGACATGACTCGCCCGGATGCTGTGGATAAACTGATCGAGTTGCTGGACAGCCAGAACCGGGATACACGTATTTCCGCTGTGCGGCGGTTGGCCGACTGCGGTGAAAAAGCCGCGATTCCGGCGCTGATCCGGCTGCTGCGTGATGCGGATACGCGCGTGCGTGACGCGGCAGTGTATGCGCTGGGTCGACTCAAGGCGGCAGCAGCGGTTCCCGGTTTGTTAGAAGTGCTGCGCAGCGGGCGTCCTGGCCCGTTTGGTAACGCGCTGAACAACCCGGTGATTGCAGAGGCGCTGCGTGAAATCGGTACACCCGCCGTGCCGGTTCTACTCGACGCCTTAAGTGACCAGGATTGGCGTGTTCGTCTTCAGGTGATCGAGACTCTAGGCAGCATTCGTGCCGCCGAAGCCGCCCCGATGCTGACCGGCATGCTGCATGATGCTGAATGGCGCGTGCGCTGGCGGGCTGCCGAGGCATTGGGCAAGCTCAACGCGACCGGTGCAGCGGTGCGTGACCTGTCGCTGGCATTGAGCGATAATAACGACGACGTGCGGATCGCGGCGGCGTGGGCGCTGCGCCAGATCAAAGACCCCGGTGCGATCCCGGCCTTGATCCGGGCGCTGCACGATTGCGAATGGCGTGTGCGCTGGACCGCTGCTGAAGCGCTGTGGACGATCGGTCCGGCGGCAGTGCCGCTGCTGTTGGATACCCTGCATGATCGGGATGATTATGTGCGGCGGGCGGCAGGGCGTGCCCTGGCCCAGATCGGCGAAACATCGGTGCCGGGTTTGGTCGCGCTGCTGGCTGATGATAACTGGGATGTGCGGGGCGCGGCGGCGGCGGCTTTGCACGAAATCGGTGAAGCGGCAGTACCCGCGCTGGTTTCCCGCCTGGTCGATGGCAATTGGCAGGCCGGTTGGGCGGCTGCCGAAGCCCTGCGCCAGATTGGCTCACCCGATGCGCTGGAGGCCGTTACCATGTGGGAAGACAATACCCTGGACGGGGACGATCCCGCCGAGGCATAACCGCCGGAAAACCGGACTGGTTATAAACCAATTTGTTTTTGATTCGAAACCGATGTTAGCGAGTGTTTATTGCATATAATTAACGTCAAAGAAACGTGGTTTTTGAGGGGTATGGGCCATGAAAAAGACGTTGCATTTCGTGAAATTCTCCTATGTGATGTTGGCCGTTATAGTGTGCTTGATGGCCGGTCTGGGGCAAGCGGTACCGGCGTATGCGGACCAAAGCGGGCCGGATGCGGCCTTCGTACAGGCCGAACCCCTTGCCGCCCGGTTTACGTTTAAGTGTCCCGGTGATGGCGTGGAAGTGGTGGACGGCAGCGGGAAATCCGTGCTGCGCGCATCATTCTCCCAGATCGCGCTGCCGCTGGCGGTGGCGATCGGCACCCAGCAAAACCAGCCGATCATATACGGGGCGGGGGTCAGCTTGTGGGCGCTGAAGTCGAACGAACTCCAGGCGCATAATGATTCGAATCCCGATCAAACCAAGGTGATCGTTCCGGCGAGTATTTGCGGCCCGATCGACTTCACGCCGGCGTATTATGGTACGGTAACCATCGTGCAGCCGGTGCCCGTTTACCAGGTGGTGTACCAGCCGGTGGCGACGGTGACGGTTATACAGCCGGTAGTTGCCGCGCCTGGTGGTATTGTATACGTCGTGCAGCCGGGTGACACGCTCTACCGGATCGCGCTGCGTTACGGTTCGACGGTGGGCGCGATCGCTGCCGTCAACGGGATCGCCAACGTGAACCGAATTTACGTCGGCCAGCGGTTGATCATTCCTTAGCCGGGGCGTGCGTCACAAACAGGTCGAAGATCACAGCGCTGGAGACAGTTATCTCCGGCGTTGGTTGTTCGCCGTCATGCACGCGTATGATCCATGCAGCGGCGAGGTGTGATAAGATAAGAAGTCCGCCGAGTACGTTGGGGCCACAGCAGGGCAATATGGGGAAGCTGTATGCTCCGCGTGCTCGGCGGTTGGTTACATTGTTATACGAGATGAGCGGGCAAAAATGGCGCATGTCTTTGTATCCTACAAACACGATGACGGTGATTTCGCCGCCGCGCTCAAGCAGCACATCGAAGCGGCGGGATTTGATGTATGGATGGATATCGATTTGCGGGCGGGGGATGTGTGGCGTGAAGCTATCGACCACGCGCTCCGCCAGTCATACGTGTGTGTCGTGATCATGACTCCGGCGGCCAGCGAGTCACCGTATGTGACGTATGAATGGGCGTATGCCTGGGGCGCGGGTGTGCGCGTGATCCCGGTGCTGCTGGAACCAACCGATTTGCATCCCCGCCTGGAAGCATTGCAATACCTTGATTTTACCGACCGGATGAACCGGCCCTGGGACACATTACTTCAGCATATCGGTGATATTGCTGGCGAATACCAGGCTGTGGCGATACATGTGCCACGTGATGCGCCGCCCGCCGTCAAGCAGGCGGTTTTGGCCCTGGACAGTCCGGATTCCGATGAACGTGTGGCGGCGATGGATAGCCTGGCCCAGATGGATCACCCGGCGGCGGTGCAGGTGCTGCTCGGTGCATTGAATCACCCGACACGTGATGTACGCATTCAGGCCGTGATGCGACTGGCAGCCATGCCGGGTGTGACGGATGACCGGATAGCTCCGGTGCTGGTGGAAGCGCTGGAACATGACGATTACACGGTCCGCCGCGATGCCGCACGCGCTCTGAAAGACGTGGGTGATGCGGGCGCTGTGCCTAAATTGATTGACCGGCTGCTAGATGAAGCATCGTCGGTGCGCCAGGCCGCGATCGGGGCGCTGGGTGCGCTGGGTGACGAGTCGGTGATCCCGCACCTGGTGGCGTACCTGGATGACAAAACGTTTTTGGTTCGTAAGGCCGCTGTCGAAGCACTCGCCGGGTTTGGGGAAGCGGCGGTGCCGGGCCTGGTGAAAGCATTAGGCGACGAACACCACGAAATCCGCCCGCTGGCGGCTGCTATTCTGGCCGATATCGGTCCGGCAGCAGTACCGGCGCTGCGCGACGCGTTAAACGACCCGGACTGGCGGGTGCGGGTCAATGCGGCGGCTACATTGGGTACTATTGGTGATGCGGTGGTTGTGCCGGACCTAATCCCGCTGCTGCGTGAACAGGGTCGCGAGGGCGGTGGAAGCCGGGCGGTGCGCCAGACAGCCGCCAGGGCACTGGGCCGGATCGGTGATCCGGCAGCGATACAGCCGCTCGTAACGGCCTTGAACGCCAAGGATCACAAGGATGTCAAGGACGACATCGCCCGTGCCCTGTTGGCGATTGATACGCCGGAAGCCCGTCACGCGGTCGAGCAGTGGGCCAAACGTTCCCGCTGGCTCCCCCGGTAAGACGAGCATAGGCTGAGATTATTTCGCCCGGTTTTTCCCGTATATACACATCGCTGCGCCGTTCATCCGAGCGGCGTTTTTGATTCCCACGAGTCCGCATCTGCGTGCTCGCGGGCGCTGCACATTCGCGGATACCTGTGACAGTTAACTGTCACAGCTAAAAATGAGCGGTTAGCGGTGAAGACAAACAGAACGTTTGTGCTAAAATAGAAAATGTCGACCGCAAGTGTGACCGCATTTGCGGCATACACGGGCAGGCAAGGAGGAACCATGAAACAACGCGAGTCTCCCGCGAACGCGGCGGCACATCTGACCGCCGTCAAAGCGCTGGACGACGCCGGGCGTGTCGGGGGGTATCTGGTGGTGTGGGGCAGCCAGCAGCAGCGCGATCTGCAAGGCGAGTTTTTCTCACCGCAGACCGACCTGGGGCTGGACTGGTATCCGCGCCGCCCGGTACTCTACCATCACGGGCTGGATCGTGATCTTGGCCCGGTGATGATCGGGCAGATCGAGCGGCTGGCCCCGGATGATACCGGCATCTGGGTGGAAGCACAGCTCGATATGCGCAGCCGGTGGGCGCGGGCGGTGCTGGATTTGGTCGATCAGGAGGCGCTGGGCTGGAGCAGCGGCAGCCTGCCGCACCTGGTCAGCGTGGCGGCTGACGGCCACATCCGGTGCTGGCCGATTGTCGAAGGCAGCCTCACGCCGACACCCGCTGAACCGCGTTTTACCGACGTGGTCGCCGTCAAGACGGCTTACCAGGCGTTGGGCCTGCCGACCGACCGGCTCGACGCGCCGCCAGCCGGTCATGAGTCCGGTGAACGAGTTGACATAACCGCGAGTGTGGATGGAGGGAACATGAACAACCAACAGCAGGGCAACGGCCAGGGCACCGCGATCAAGCGGCTGCCTGCGGCCCAGGTCGCGCACCGCCCGGATATGCCCCGGATCGAGGTGCGCAGCAAGTACGCCGATCTCGACGCGATCGACATGGCGTTTATGCATACGTGGCTCAGCCGCAGCGGGCAGTGGTCGGCCTCGTCGGCGTTTTTGCGCGAACTGGCACACAAGGCGTTCCGCGCCGTGGATCATGGTGATCTGGACGCGGGGGCGTTACGCGACCTGCCGGTCAAATCCGATGAACTGATGCACACCGAGTCGGAGGGTTACGGCCAGGACTGGGTGCCGGATATCTGGTCCAGCGAGCTGTGGCGCAAGGCACGCACCGAAAACGTGATCCTGCCCCTGTTCCGCGTGATCGAGATGCCGTCCAACCCGTTCGAACTGCCGATCTCCGGCACCGATCCATCGGTGTATTACGTGCCGGAAACGCAGGACGAAAGTGGTCTGTCACTGGGTGCCACCAACCCGATCCCCGACAGCCAGATCGGCAGCGGCAAGGTGACACTGGCGGCCAAAAAGCTGGCGCTGCGTGTCGGCTTTTCGGCGGAACTGGTGGAAGATGCGGCGATCCCGCTGATCCCGCTGTATCGCGAGCAGGCGCTGCGCGTGATGACCGACGCGATCGATCATGTGCTGCTCAACGGCGATACCGAAACCGGCGCGACCGGCAACATCAACAGCGATGACGGCGCACCGGCCAGCACGGCCAAATACCTGGTGTTTGACGGGCTGCGCAAACTGCCGCTGGTCACCAACACGGATAACCAACAAGACGCTGCCGGTGCGCCGACCGTGGCGCTGCTGCGTACCACGCGTTTTTTGATGGCGCCGCGTTATGCACTCCGTCCCACGGACTGCGCCTGGATTGTGGATGGCAGCACCTATGCTAAGTTATTGTCGGTGACCGAGGTGGCGACGGTCGATAAATACGGTCCGCATGCGACCGTGTTGACGGGCGAGATCGCCAAAGTGGACGGCGTGCCGGTGCTCGTTAGTGCGGAAATGCCGCTCACTGCCGATGATGGCAAAGCCAATTCGAGCGGTAATACCAAGGGGCAGGCGGTGTGTGTGTACCGTCCTGGTTGGATTGTCGGCTACCGGCGGCGGGTGGCGGCAACCATGGACTACCTGCCGTACTACGACGCTTACCAGATGGTGGCGACGGTACGCCTGGCGTTCGGTCGTTTTGATACGGATGTAGCCAGCGGGCTGTACAACATCACGGTGTAAGCTTGCGTGCAGCGGTTGATCGAGAATTCAACCGCGCGTTACATCAGCGGGCTATTGGAGGGTGGGGCGTAGTCCAATACGTCCCCATCCGACTTATTATCATCGGTGAGTGTGCTGAACGTGATCATAAGGTGCAGTGTGCCGATGATGAATTCATCACCGTGAGCCACGATGTGATCCTGGAATGGAATCAGCGCTTTACCGTTGAGATAAGTTCCGTTGGTGCTGCCCAGGTCGGTGATGATCAGGCGGTTGTCGTTTCGCTGAAGCTTACAATGCTCGCGTGAAACGCCGTGTTGGTGGGCGTTGAGGTGGTTCAGGTCCAAAAATGTTTCTGAATTCGTGCCCGATTTGCGGCCCAGAATGACCGGTTTGTCGAGCGAAACGAGCATACACGCGGACGAGGGAAAAAATTGCAGCAGCGCGTTTGCATGGGGTTCAAAATTGATCTGTTTTTGCAGGGTAGCAGAAGGCCGGCGGGTTAATGGGCTGGTGTCGGGGAGCCTGGCGTTAGCTAACGAGATGCCGCAGCGGGGGCACTCTGTTGCTGTCTGTGCGCAATGAAAGCCGCACTTTGGGCATGGGATGGGGGCCTGGGGTTGTTGGGCGGGAGTTTCTCTTGTATCGCGCATCAATGATCATGTCCAGGGTACGTGGCAGGGTGCCAATGCATCGATCATACAATATAAACGCTAATAGAAACATAGTGAAATGTGAAAACTATATGAAAACACTAATGTGTGACTATTGTTACTGCATGAATGGATGCGCGATGCGGGGGGGGGTGCTGTATGTTACATGAGGGGTGTGGAGGAGCTTGGCGCTTGTTCCAGCACGTCATTTTCAGAGGAAGCGAGGGGGCCGTTTACGGATGTGAAGGTGATCAGCAAATGCAGCGTGCCGATGATAAGTTCGTCACCATGCGCGACAATGTGTTCCTGGTAGGGGAGCAGCGCCTTACCGTTCAGGTAGGTGCCATTTGTGCTGGCCAGATCAATGACGATCAGGTGGTTGTCACGGCGCCGAAGCTGGCAGTGTTCGCGTGAAACACCGTGTTGTTTGGCCCTCAGGTGGGTCAGGTCCAGCAGGTTCTCGGTGGTGTCCCCGATTTGGCGGCCCAGCGTCAGCGTGCGTTCCAGAGTCGCCAGCACACAGGTGCCGGAGGGCAAAAATTGGAGGATGACATTGTCGTTTGGTGGAAAAATACCGTGGTCAGACGGCAGAGGCAGCGCCGGATTCTGAACCGGTGCAGTGGCCACCGGATCAAAGTCTTCGAGATCGCGCCCGCAGTGGACACAGTGCTGGTCGCCCACATGGACGATGTGCCCGCAGCGAGGACAAAGAATTGGCCGGGTATCTTCTGATGATATATCGCCTGACGGGCAAGACATGACACGCTCCCAAACAGGTCCTGGGTGTTATCACTGAACGCGACGCATACCCTCATCATACAATAAATCTCGTAAATGCGATGTGAAAAATAACAAACTTGCCAAGGAACAGCGTGACCAGGTGGGGATAAATTTGGACCGAAGTGACTATGACCGGGGCGGTTATGATAGAAGCTGTGACGTGCTGAGTTGAGTTACTGTAAAAAATATCGTAAACGTGAGTTCGCCGATGCGGATATCGTTACCATGCGCCACAACTCGATCGTGATGGGCGGCGATGCGCTCGCCGTTGATGAACGTGCCGTTGCTGCTGCCCATGTCCACAATCAACAACTGTTTTCCGTACCGCCGGAGTGTGCAGTGCACGCGTGAAACGCCCAAATCGGCGGCGCCAATGCCGCTCAGATCAAGCAGGTTTTTCACGGTTTCAGAGTAACCCCGGCCCAGGATCAAGGGTTTGTCGAGTTGGGATGATATCACCAGGCCGGAGGGTCGGAATTGGAATATGGCGCTGGCCTGCGGCAGGAACAGGTCCAGGTGTGCGGACGCAAGCGAGGATGTTGTGGTGGGATGTTTGCCCTGTGACGGTGCTGGCTGCGCATCATAATCAAGCCATGTCGTGCGGTGATTGCTCGGTTGTGAGAGCGGCGCACCGCACTGCCGGCACCGGGTATCGTCGGAACGACAGTAGTATCCACAATGCAGGCATACTACCGGGCGTTCTTGTGTGGAAAGTGTTGTATTAGGCATGTTTTTAGCCCGCCGCGTATGGTTGATTGGAATGATGAAAGGCGATTTAACCCTAATGGTACAGCATACTTAAGTCGAACCGGTGAAGAGATTGTGAGAGCCTATAAAGATGTTATAAAAACTAAGGTACGAAACCGTTTCCATCAGGATATAGGCCGATTAGTGCGGCTCTAAAGCGGGTGCCATCGGCGGTGAGGTGGTGACCGTCGGTCACACCGGGGCAGCAGGGGTGAACTGTTCTGGGAAAAGAAAAACCGCGCGGGCGGTTTTAGTGAAACAGTTTGTCTGGGCCGGGTTGTGGCAAACGATGGGTGAGGTTTACCGTGATAGGGCAGTGGTGAAGATCACCAACACGTTCAGTTCGCCCAGGGTCAGGCGGTCATTGTGAGCCAGCACATGTTCCTGGTTAGGGCCCAGCCGCATGTTGTTCACGAACGTACCGTTTGAGCTGTCGAGATCGGTAATCGTGAGGTGGGTACCATGCCGGCGAAGCAGGCAATGCTGGCGCGACACGCCGTAGCGGTCAGCATCGAGATCGGTGAGATCAAGGGTGTCATAGGTCTGCGTGTAGATTCCACGCCCCAGGATCAAGGGTTTGTCCAGCGCTGAAGACACAAACGTGCCGGTTGGCGCAAACTGTAGGATGACGTTTGTCATGGGCGTAAAGGTGCCCCGTTTGCGCAGTGATTCAGTCGCCATATGAGTTGATAGATCAATATCCGGGGCAAACGACGACGGGTTCAGGGGAAAGGTCGTCGAATAGCTCCGCGATTGGAGAGAAGATTCGGATGGTTGTGAAGCAGGATGATGTCGCGAATTTTTTGGTGGCATACTGGTAAATCCCCCGCACCTGACCAATTCCTGATACTTTTTAATTCAATTTTAATTTTACAGGAAAAAGCACGTGAATGTCGTAAAAAGCGTATGAGTGTTTGTAAAGGGTTTGTTTACGTTGTGCTTTCAACCGGTGGAGGGATGAGGATAACGCAGTAGGGACGTACGCCCGGCTGTACGTCCCTAAAAAGAAATCCTGAAGCTGACTGCACGAACCACACAAGGAGTTGGAGTATGCCCACATTCAGCCGGTTTCTGGTTGCCAGCATGCAGGCGGTGGTGTGTGTAGAACGAACATGCTGGGAGAAGACTTTCGCTGAAATCCCGTTTTGACGGTGGTGAGTTAGCCAACTGCGGTCAGGTAACTCACCTGAAAGGAATAGAAATCGTTATGTTAGTACGTCGATGCCGGGCCGGTAACGTTTCGTGTTCCTGATTACTCGGTGTGAACCGGTGCTTTCGAGTAAGCACCTGCTTGCGCGTATCGACGCCGTGGGGACTTAATTGGGCACTACGCGGATACAGGATGCGAGTCATGGCAAGGTTAGCGAAAAAAGTTGAAAGAGTGCCCGATGATGTGGTGCCCCACGGCGCCGACAATACGCCTTACTCATTTGGTAAAAAGTGTCCGATACGTCCTTAAACAATACTTCATTCACCCTTTGTTATGTTTGTATTATACATCAAAAAATTGATTTTGCGCAAGTAGTTAATGATAAATTTGTGAATTTCTTGTGAAAGCGCGGAAATAACGCGCATAACATACGCGAACTGATGCGGTGCGCCTGGTGTGCGGTTATTGGTTGGTTAACTCGAATGAGGGTGGTGTTAGGCGTCGCCGAACGCGACCACGATATGCAGGGTACCCATGATCAGCCGGTCGCCGTGAGCGATCAGGTATTCACGGTGAGGGTTCAGTTTTACGCCATTGAGATACGTGCCGTTGGTACTGTTCAAGTCGGCCACATACAGCCGGTTGTTTTTCGGGCGGAGCTGGCAGTGAGCGCGCGAGACGCCGTGTGTTTGGGCATTATGCTGGCTCAGGTCGATCAGGTTGTCTGGCGCGCCTAGTAAGGGATCACGCCCCAGGGTGACCGTTCCGGTTGGGATCAGCGGCAGGCATGCGCCCGACGGCAAAAACTGGAGCAGCAGCAGCGTTTGTGAGGTGAAGCCTGTTTCTTCCGCCTGCCGGAACGGAGTGGCCATTGGTTTACGGTTGAGTGGCCCGGTCATAATTTGATCACGGGTTAGCGGTTGATGGCAGTATAGGCACAGGTTGTCGTCGGGATAACAAAAATGCCCACAGTGGCAGCACTGGATTGGACTTCCACTAACAGGGGTGGTGGCATCAGATGTTCCGGGCATGGAAACCCCTTTTGCAGGACACAGTTCCTGAAAATACACGACTGTTAAGTTCATCGTATCGCCTTGTTCATAAAATTCACATAAAAGCAAAGTTAAAAGGAATTAATCCGTTCGGGCTGGTGCTGAATACATTCCGAAACCGAGATCGGCGGATCTATGCCGGTGGCAGGTTGGCAAATGAAACGTAGAAATGCAGTGATCCGAGGATCAACTTGTCGCCGTGGGCTACAGCATGGCGGTGAAAAGGCAGCAGCGATTCACCGTTTAGAAACGTGCCGTTAGTGCTGCCCAGGTCGGTTACAACAAGCTGGTTAGCCCAGCGCTCAAGGCTGCAATGCGTGCGTGAAACGCCGTGCTGAACGGCATTGAACTGGGTCAGGTCAATCGCGTCTTGTTCGTCCGAGATGACTTCGCCGCGCCCCAGAATGACGGGTTTGTCAAGCGCCAGGGTGAAGCATTGGCCCGATGGTAGACACTGCAAGATGATTTCTGTTCCCGGCGCAAAACGCGTGTTGCCCGGTGTATCAACCGGCATGGTGGACGGGGAGCGTTTGAGCATATGGGTGTGGCACGGGCGTTCGGGCGTGGGAGGATCGATTGGGTATTCACATTTGAGACAGCGTGTGGCGTTTGATGATAATTCACTGCCACATTGTGGGCACCGTAATGGATTGTGCTCTGGCTGACTGGCATTTGGTAATGGCACAGCACTAATGTCCTTAAATTTGAAAAGGGAGTCCCTGACCTGAAACGATGATATCAGAATCCAACCGGCTTGTGTTGTTTCTTGTGTGAAAAAAGCATGAAATCACAAGCTTCTATGCGCTGCAAGTCAATGTTTTATTCTCATTATAGCGGCGTGTATCGATCGGTTTGATAAGGAGGGAGTCATGCGTAATACCTATGCGACACTGGCGGGAATCCGGCGGTATGTAGGGCTGTCCGCAGCCCAAACGAGTGACGATGATCTGTTAATGCAGTTGGTCCAGGCGGCGTCACGCCTGATCGAAGGCTGCACCGGGCGGCGGTTTTACCCGCTGCGCCAGGCGCGATCCTATACTTGTCCCGGCGCGTCCGGGCCGGACACATCCGGGCCGGATACGGGCTTTTTGGTGTTGGACGGCGATTTGTTGAGCCTGCACACGCTGACCAACGGCGACGGCAGCACGATTTCGACGGAGGCGCTGCACCTGCTGCCATCCGGGACGGTGGTCAAGTCCGGCATCGCGTTGGATCGCACCCAGGCCGTTTTTACGCATACCGGCGATCCGGTGGAGGCGATCACGGTGGATGCGACGTGGGGCTTTCACCCGGATTGGCCGGACGTGTGGGCGGCATCGGGCGACAGCGTGCAGGACGATCCCCTGTCGGACAGCGCCACTTCGATCACGGTGAGCGATGCCGACGGCGCGGATGCCAGCGGGGTTACACCGCGTTTTGCCGCCGGGCAGTTGATCCGTATTGAGGATGAATATGTACATGTGCTGGCGGTCGATACGGACACGAACACGCTGACGGTCGCGCGCGGCGCCAACGGCACGACTGCCACCAGCCACGCGGCGAGTACGAGTATGTTTGTCTACCAGCCCCCGGCGGATATCCAGCAGGCATGCTGGCGGGTCGCGGCGTGGTTGTACCGCCAGAAGGACGCCGGGTTTGTGCGTGTGACCGGCAGTATGCGCGGCCAGGTAGTGATTCCGCCTGCGCTGCCCGCCGACATCCAGCAGATTCTGGAACCGTACCGGCGCGTGCGCGTGTCGTAACCCAGGGTAATTGCAGCAAAACTCAACCAATGCTCCTCCCCTGCAGGGTTCGCGCGTGTCTGGAAAGTCCCCCGTCCAGCTTGGCTGGAAGGGGGATTTAGGGGGAAGGCGTTGCTCAAAATTGTGGACCTGTAAGCACAAATCGCAAAAAGGAGGCGAACATGGGACAACTGGCAACGGCGCTTGATAACCTGGCGAACGTGGCGGTCAGCGGCGTGACATCCTACGCGCTGGACGAAACGCCCGAAGCCCTGACCGGTGCGCAGCTTCCGGCGCTGGTCATTCTGCCGGAACTGGCAGGCGAATCGCCGGGCCTGGAGCCGAATCCGTTCAGCGCGGGGCACGGCACGCTGACAGTACGCGTTACGCATGTGCTGCTGCTCTCGCCGGTGATGGCCGGGGGCGGGCTGCGGGGCGCGCTCCCGGTGCTGGCAGCAGCAGTTGACGACTACGCCGAAGCCCTGGCCGCCGATCCCACGCTGGACGGGGCGCTGCCGGTGCCGCTGCATTTCAGCCTGGCGGCGGGCGTGGTCGTGTACGCGGGCATCGACTATCACGGCGTGCGCTTTACGCACACCTGGACGCTGCACCTGGAGTAGAGACGATGACAACGAGCTTTTTGGTAGCCGTAGACTGGGATCACAATGGCACGTGGACCGACGAAACCAGCCGGGTGTATGACATCGACATCCGGAGCGGGTTCGACGCGCCGGGCGAACCGGTCGCGGCGGTGGGACGCTGCCGCCTGGTGCTGGCCAACGACGACCAGCGCTTTTCGCCAGAGTATGCCGCCGGGCCGCTGGCGGGCAAACTGCTGCCGCGCCGCGCGGTGCGTGTTCGTGCCACCGACGGCACGACCATCTGGACGCTGTTTCGCGGTTATGTGGAGTGTATCACGCCCGATGCGGGACAGTACGGCGCACACTGCGCCGTGATCGACTGTGTGGACGGTCTGAGTCTGCTCGCCCGGCAAACGATCGGCGTGCCCCACGAGGACAGCAAAGCCGTCGATGCGGCGGTCGGCGCGGCGGTGAGCGCAGCCTATACCCCGCCGTCCACCAGTTACGACGATAACGCGGACGTGCTGTCACACTATGGCCGCTCGTGGCAGCCGGAACACACGTCCTGCCGCGACGCCCTGCGCGAAATCTGCGAGGCCGTATACGGGCGCTTTTTGGTGGCGCGTGACGGTACGGCTGTGTTTCAGTCCAAAGACACGCGCCAGGATTCATCGGGCGCGGCGGCATGTTTGGCCGGGGTGACGTATGCCGACCGGGTCCGGCGCACGCTGAGTACGCGCCTGGTCGGGTACTGGCCGCTGTCGGAGCAAAACGGCACGGTTGCCGCCGACACCAGCGGGAATGACTTCGATGGGACCGCCGCCGGGGTGGCATGGGGCGCGGATGGTATCGGGGACGACCAGACCGCCGCGACATTCGACGGCAGCGCGACCGTGGATGTTTTTTCGTCCGGGTTGGCCGGGGCGATGGACACTGCCGAGTTTACGCTGGCGCTGTGGATCAAGCCTACCGCCGCGTGCTGGCAGGGGCCCACCAACCGCCGCCCGGTGTTTTTCTGGGCGGATACCAACAACCGAATCTACATGGGCAAATATGCGGAGGGCGGGTTTGGCGTGACCTATCTCGCGGGCGGAGTCTCGCGCGGCGTGTCGCGCAGCGGCCTGTCCTCGGAAACGGATTGGCTGCATGTCGCTGTGACGGTGTCGGCATCGGCCAATGAATTACGCTGGTACTGGAACGGGACTCAATACGGCTCCACCATCACCGGGCTGGGCACCTGGAGTGGGGCGATCACGCTGGCCGTGATCGGTGCCATGAACACCACGCCCGATTGTCCCTGGCTGGGCGGGATCGCACACGTGGCGCTGTGGGATACGGCGCTCAGCGCGGATCAGATCGCGAAACTGGCCGCACCGTTCAGGCCGGGCGCTGTCGATGAACTGGACGTGAGCCTGGGCATCGAGCGCGTGATCAACCGCTGCGCCGTGACCGTGTACCCGGTCGAAACGGTCGGCACGCTCACCGAAATCTGGCGGGCGCGCACCGTGCTGCATCTCGCGCCGGGCCAGACGCGCGTGATTCATGCCCCGTTCCGTGACGAAAACGGCGAGCGTGTCGCGGCGGTGGACGTGGTCGAGCCGGTCGCATCCACCGACTACACGGTCAACGACCAGGCCGACGGCACCGGCTTCGACTACACGGAATCGCCGCATTTCAGCTTGAGCGCCGATATCGAAGCCACCCGCGCCACGATCACGCTCACCAACACGGCGATCGGTCCGCTGTATGTAACCTTGCTCACGGTGCGAGGTAAGCCGATCCGCGTGTACGACCCGATCACGATTGAAGCCGGTGACGAATCCAGCCAGGACACCTACGAGGTGCGGGCGCAGGTGTTCGATCTGCCCATGCAGACCGACCTGGTGTTTGCCGAAACCCTGGCCGACTACGTGATCGGGCGCTGCAAAGACCCGGCCATGAGCGCCAGCCGGGTTATCGTGCGCAGCCGTGACGTGATCGGCGATACCAATGTGTTCAGCCTGGACCTGTGCGACCGCGTGCTGGTCAGCGATCCCGAAAGCGGGATCGACACGCTGCTGCACACGGTCTGCGCGCTGGAGTATCACATCGACCGGGCCGGGTACACGGTCATGCTGTGGCTGGAACGCGCCGACGACCAGCTGTACTGGCATTTGGAACAGGACGGTTTCAGCGAGATCGGCAGCACGACCCGCCTGGGATTATAAGGCTGTCGGAGGAAACGAAAGGGGGCTTTCATGGCCTGGACTTCACCTAAAACATGGGAGGCGGGCGAGCTGGTTACCGCGACCCTGTTTAACACGCACCTGCGCGACAACCTGAACGCGCTCAAAAGCCCGCCCAGCCAGCAGATTCTACGCGACAACAGCGGCAACTATACCACCACGAGCACGAGTTTTGTCGCCATCGACAGCACTAACCTGAAATGCACCATCACCACCAACGGCGGCGATGTGCTGGTCTGGTTTGTGGGTAGTTTTTCGGCCAGCGTGGCCGGTTACGATGTGGGCCTGGATATCCGCATCGACGGCACGACGCGCCTGGGTAGTGATTTCACCTGGGGGCTGGCGGAAGACTATGAACTGTCTACCAACGCCCGCCCGATCACGCTGGGGCCGGTGATCGTTTCCGGCCTGGACGCAGGCGAGCACTCGTTCGAGATCATGTGGCGCACCGCGTCCGGCCAGACGGCGCAGCTTCGCTCGGATGCGGGGCAGGTGCCCGCGATCCTGGTGGCACGGGAGGTGAGCTAATGGCCGCGTATCAGGACGTGATGTGTACTAAAGCGGCGGTGAATCCGGACCGCCTGTGTGACGAGCTGATCGCGGTCCTGGGTGATTGTTTCGTTGACCTGGTCATCGGCGGCGCGGAACCCGGCGAGCTGCACGTGATCCTGGCGGCGGATACGCCCGCCGAGCTGATCGAGTTGGTCAGCGCAGTAGTGTCGGCGCACGATGCCTATGCCGTTGATCCTGCGCCGCCCGAACCGGACACGCCGCAGCCGCAGCCGGTCGGCGATGTGCTGGACATCGTTTTTTCATTGGACGCCATCAACATCGCGCGGCTGGATGCTGACCTGCGGGCCGCGTTGGGACAGGACTTTATCGGGCTTAGCGGCGGGCCGGGCCAACAGGTGCGGGTACATGTGCGCGCCGGGGCGGATGCCGCCGTGATCGCGGATATCGCGCCGCTGGTGGCGGCCCACGATCCCGAACAACTCACGGCGGCGCAGCAGGTCGCCGAGGAACAGGCCGCGTTAGTGGCGGCGCTGCGAGCCAAGCCGCGTGATTCATGGACGGACAGCGACAGGGATAACGCCCTGTTGTGGCTGTTCGAGCGCCTATCGTCCGAATGAGTTTTTCAGGTATACGGGAAGGGGCCGGTGATAGAAACCATGATCGATACGTTGGTAACCGAACAAACGCTCGCGTTGTGGCAGGTTCTGGGGACAGTGTTGGGTACGCTCCTGCTGGCGGCGGCTACGCTGTGGGCCGGGCGTCAGATCACGCAGCAGGCGCGCGAACTGTGGCGCGTGGTGCGCGGACATATGCCGGACGTGGTCGCGGCGGTGGATCAGCCCGCCGATCCGTTGATTGTGCAGTTGGCGAAACTCACGACGGTTCCGGCGGCGGTATGGGCGGTATTTCTGCCCGCGTTTTTAGAATCGCTGGCTGAGGGGCTGGACGCGGCTCTGAACGAGTCCGCGCCCGGTGATGGTGCGGGCGCGTAAGCTGGCAGGCTGATCACGCCTGGCGGTGTAGGGTAATCTGGCGCTCGAACAGGCGGGGCGCATATCGTGACCAGATATGCGCCCTGTATTTTGTTGTTGATCAGGCGTTATAGTGGCGTTCTAACTCGTCGCGGTGCTCGCGGTACCACGCGATCATGTGCGTCAGCCCCTCGCGGAAGTCAGTTTTAGCCTCAAAGCCGAAGCGCTCTTTAGCGCGTGTGACATCCAGCTTGCGGCGCGGCTGGCCGTTGGGTTTGGAGGTATCCCAGCGTACATCACCCTCGAAGCCGGTCAATTCAACGATCAAATTCACCAGGTCCATGATCGAGATTTCGTTGCTCGAACCGAGGTTCACCGGGTCGGGATCGTTATAATGTTCCGCCGCCATGACGATCCCGCGTGCCGCGTCTTCGACGTACAGGAATTCACGCGTCGGGCTGCCATCACCCCACGCCACGATGTGATCCGCGCCCGCTTCCTGGGCGTCGATGCATTTTTTGATCAGCGCCGGGATCACGTGCGACGAGCGCGGATTGAAGTTATCACCCGGCCCGTACAGGTTTACGGGCAGCAGGTAGACGGCGTTAAAGCCGTATTCCGCGCGGTAGGCCTGTCCCTGCACCAGCAGCATTTTTTTCGCGAGTCCATACGGCGCGTTGGTTTCTTCCGGGTAGCCGTTCCACAGGTCGTCTTCTTTGAAGGGCACCGGCGTAAACTTCGGATACGCGCAGATCGTGCCAATCCCGATGTACTTTTCGACCCCGGCCCGGCGGGCGTGTTCCATCGTGAGAACGCCCATCATCAGGTTGTCGTAAAAGAAACTGCCGGGATGCTCGCGGTTGATGCCGATTCCGCCGACCGTCGCCGCCAGGTGAATCACCATCGTCGCGGGTATTTCGTGGACCATGCGGCGCACTTCGCTTTCACTCCGCAGGTCGTAATCGTCTTTATCGACCGCGAACACACGTTCAGCGCCGCGAGCCTGCACGTCGCGCACGACATTACGGCCCAAAAAGCCCGCGCCGCCGGTCACGATCACGCGCTGTTTGCTCCAAAAGCCTGTTCCGGCCATGTTTGTTTTCTCCTAGCGTTGGTGCCGTTTGGGGGCATTGTGGAGGCATTATACAAAATGCATATGCTGGCGGCCATAGTCGATTGGCCGCCGCCGTCCTGACGGCTCGTTCACGGCACCACCCACAGCCGGACTCTGCTGTCCAGGCCCGCCGATGCCAATATCGTACCGTCCGGGTTAAAGGCCAGCGTGTGCACCCCCGGTGAGTGAGCCTCAAAAACGGGCAGGTCAACGCCGCTGCTCTCTCTAGCAGCGATCCCGCGCATATCCCGCAGGTGTAGCAGGCCGCTTGAAGTTCCGACCGCCAGCAATGAGCCATCCGGCGACCATGCCAGACTGGTGATCGTGTTGTCGAATCCGTCCAGCACGGCCAGCGCTTCACCCGTCTGTGCGTCCCACAGGCGCACGGTATCATCTGGCCCGCCGCCGCCGGATGCCAGGATCGCGCCGTCCGGGCTGTAGGCGACGGCGCGCGCTTCGGTTCCGTGCCCGGATAACTCGGCGACCTGGGTGCCGTCGGTGATATCCCATACACGCACGAGGCTTTCACCGCTGCCTGTGGCTAACAGCACGCCGTCCGGGTGCAGGGCAAGCTGGTAAATGGCGCTCCGCTGCCCGGTGATCTCGCGCAACATGTCACCCGTCGCTGCATCCCACACGCGGATCACGCCGTCATCACCGCCGCTGATCAGCGTGCCGTCCCGGTTGTAGATCACGCTCCACACCAGCGGTTCGTGCGCGCGTTTTACCCACCGGGGCAGGCGTGTCTCTGCGTCCCACGCGCGCAGCTCGCCCGCGTCATCCCCCCCGGCGATAAAACGCCCGTCCGGGCTGAATGCCACGCTGTACACGCGGCCATAGGTCCGGATCAGGGGTGGGTAGTAGCCGCTGACAACGGCAGGATAAATCTTGATGCCGGTCGGAGTGCCCAGCGCGATCTGTGTACCGTCCGGTGACCAGGCGAACGTATCGGCGAACCGGCTCCGATAGTGCAGCGCGAACAGCTTATCGGCGTTATCGGCAGTGATAACGGGGTGATCATCGTCCTGGGCTGCCGCCGGGAACATGCCCGGCAGCGCCCCGATCAATACCAGCACCAGCAGCCATACGCCGATTCGTAACCGTTTCATGACGCATCTACACCCGTTAGCGTGCGGCCCTCGGCCAGCAGCGCGTCTACCGTCGCCTCGTCGGACGCCTCGCTGTACACGCGCAGCACGGGTTCGGTGCCGCTGGGCCGGATCAGCAGCCAGCTATCATCGGCCAGGACAAATTTTATGCCGTCGAAGGTGTGGACTTCGCGCACGGTTTCACCCGCCATTTTATCCGGGGCGGCGGCGCGCAGGCGTTCGACCATTTCGTTCTTGGCGACCGGCGCTTTCAGGTGAAAGTCGGTGCGTTTGTAACACGTCGGGCCGTATTTGGCTTGCAGGTCGGCCACGATATCGACCAGCGGCACGCCTGCGTCGGCCATGATCTCCAGCAGCAGCAGGCCCATCAGGATACCGTCACCTTCGGGGATGTGCCCCTTGATGCTGATGCCGCCGGATTCCTCACCGCCGATCAACACGTCGCCCTTCAGCATGTAGTCGGCAATGTAGTTAAAGCCGACCGGCGTTTCGTGCACCGCCAGGTTATGGTCGGCGGCGATGCGGTTGAGCATCATGGTCGTGGACAGCGTTTTGATCACCTGGCCGGTCATGCCGCGTTTTTCCGCCAGGTAACGCAGCGCCAGCGCCATGATCGTATGCGGATCGACAAAATTCCCCTGGCCGTCCATCGCGCCGATGCGGTCGGCGTCGCCGTCGGTGGCAATGCCCACGTCGGCGTGAATGTTCTGGATCGTGGCGGCCATCGTGTCCAGGTATTTGCGGATCGGCTCCGGGTGGATGCCGCCAAAACCGGGGTTCATCTCGCCGCGAATCTCGGTGACGCTGCACCGTGTGCGCGACAGGATGGCGCGAATCGCCGTGCGGCCCGATCCAAACATCGGGTCGGCCACGATCCGCATTTCGCCCCCTGAAATCTTGTCGATATCGACCAGCGATTCGAGGTGTTCGTAATAGGCGTTGGTCGGGTTGAAGCGCCGGATCAACTCCTTATCCAGGGCGCGCTCATAGTCCATCAGGTTCGGGCCGCGCGCTTCGCGTTCCTGGGCTTCGAGATATTCCTCGACGCGGCTGCACTGCTGCGGGGATGCCGATCCGCCATACGCCGCTTTGAGCTTGAACCCGTTGTAACGCGGCGGGTTGTGCGACGCCGTGATCACGATCCCGGCGGCAGCGTTTTTGTGCAGGATATTGTGACTGATAGCCGGGGTGGGGCAGTCTGTGCGTGACAGCCAGGTGATAATGCCGTTGGCAGCCAGCACGCGCGCCGTTTCGATTGCAAAACGGTCGGACAAAAAACGGGTATCGAAGCCGACCACGACTTCGGGCGCGGTATCTGTCGCCAGGTCGTCGTTTACATAATCGGCGACGGCCTGCGCCACCAGCCGTAAATTGGCAAAGGTGAATGTTTCAGCGATAACGGCTCGCCAACCATCGGTTCCAAAGCGGATACTCATAGGGTTGTCCTCATTGTGCGTGCATGCATACGGATATCAGGCAGCATTAGTGTAACCGTGGATGATACCATCAGATAGGCGTGTTGTCTTGGGCGGCTGATCGCTGCATCAGGCTAATCGCTTCACATGAGTTAAGCTTTATGTGCAACGCCTTCCCCCTAATCCCCCGTCCAGCTTGGCTGGACGGGGGACTTCACAAACACGCACGTTGTTTTTCCCCTCCATGACTTTGTCGGGGAGGGGATACCGGGCGTAAGCCCGGAGGGGTGGGGCGTTTTGCTTATTGATGCGCTCACTCCTGGCTGTAACTTTCACCCACGATCACCGACACATCCATCACACTTTTATCGCGCGTGATCGTAACCGTGATCGTATCGCCGGGCCGGATGTGCTGCTCAAGGTACAGCGTCATGTCGTCGCGTGTATTGACCGGTATGCCGTCAATCGCGGTGATGATATCGCCGCCAATCAGCACCACGCGCCGCCCCTGCTGGCGGACTTCGGCGGCTTGCAGCCCGGCTTGATCGGCAGGGCCGCCCGCCTGTTTATCCACGATCAACAGGCCGTGCTGCGGCCCGGTTTCGGACGGTGTCAGTTCGTAGCCCAGTTCGCCGGTACGAATACCCAGCGTCGGGTGAGGGTACCCGCCCAGCCGGATCAGTTCCGGCGCGACGCGCACCACCGTGCTGATCGGCACGGCAAACCCGATGCCCACTGAACCGCCTGACGTGGATTGGATCGCCGTGTTGACGCCGATCACACGCCCGCGTGTATCCAGCAGCGGCCCGCCGGAGTTGCCGGGATTGATGGCCGCGTCGGTCTGGATCACGTTGCCGATGGTCGAGCCGGATTCGGATTCGATGGTCCGGTCCAGCGCGCTGATCACGCCGGTCGTCAGCGTGCGATCCAGCCCGAACGGGTTCCCGATGGCGATCACCATCTGGCCCACGCGCAGCGTTTCCGATGTGCCCAGCGGGACCGGCGGCGCGAAAACGCGGCTGGGGTCCACGCGGATCACGGCCAGGTCATAATACGCGTCCGCGCCGACAACCTGCGCCGGGAGATGCGTGCCGTCAGCCAGGATCACCTCGATTTCCTGGGCGTCGGCGATCACGTGGTTGTTGGTCACTATGTGGCCCTGGTCGTCATAGATGAACCCGGAGCCGGTGCCTTCCTGGGGGATCGCGCCGCGCCAAAAATCATATACCTCGGTGCGGCTGGTGATGTGCACGACGGACGGGCTGGTTTGCTCGTAAATGGTGGAAATCACGGTTTCCTGGGCGTCCAACAGACTCAATATGTCGGCGGGCGGCTGGACCGGCTCGCCCTGAATGGCGGTCGGCGTTGGGGCAGCCTGTGATGCGACCGTGCCCGCTGTGCCCAGCATCAGCCCGGCGGCAAAACCCACGATCACGGCGGCGGCCACGACCGCCGCGCCGACAAATGACAATTTGCGCGTGCGCATGTGTGTTTACCTTTCTGATCTGACTCTGGACGAGCGATTCACGGGCGCTCGAATGCGTACTCCATGACAACGATCTGCTCTCGTAAATAGTGTACGACATTGTATCCCGGCGGTGAAACCGGGTCATATTCGGGCCGTTCTGCCCACGGGCGCCACGCGTATTGAAAGGCGCAGCTAGGCGCACACACATACGTGATGCCGTCACGCACGATCTGGCTGCTGCGGTGCAGGTGCCCGAAAAACACGGCCCGCAGCCGGTCGCGGGCGGGCAGCAGCGCCGTATGCAGCGCGTCCCCGTTCACCAGGATCATGTTTTCATCCAGCCAGGGCAGCGCCATCGGGAACGGGACGAAATGCATGAGCACCGTCAGCGGCGGGCCGTCGGGCTGCGCTTCGCGGCGTATCCATTCAAGCTGCGCATTCGATAGTTTCCCCTGGGGTTGGGGCACGTCGGGCGTGTGCGCGTCCAGCACCAGGAAACGCTCGCCGTTCACCTCAAATGTATAATCGAGCGGCGTACCCGGATCACCGCCCGTTGCACCGAGCACTTTCCGTAACAGGGCGCGGTCGTCGTGATTGCCGTTGACGTAGTATACGGGCGCGTTCAGCCGCGCCAGGATGCCCGCCGCCAGTTCGATCGATTCCGCGCTGCCATCGTCGGACACGTCGCCGGAATGCAGCACAAAATCGGGCTGGATGGGGAAGGCGTTGATCGTCTTGACGGCGCGTTCCAGCGCGTTATATACGTTGGTGCTGTGCTTGGTGGTGTCGCGGGTGGGGCCGATGTGCGAATCGGTTATGTGGATGAAGGTCAGGATTGGCTGCATGGGACCTCGCCGGGGACTCAAAGGACGGATGGTTAACCAATGCGCCAGGGACTATCTCGGCGCGAAAACAGGTTTGGTTTTGCCGGGGCTGGTGACTCAAAACCCCATAATATTCCTCCCCGTCGGGTGCATGTGCCCAAGTCCCCCGTCTAGCTTGGCTGGAAGGGGGATTTAGGGGGAAGGCGTTGTTCAAAAATCCACGATCATGTGCTGCGCAAGTCCTTACACGCGGCGTGCAGCGTCTCGATCATGTACATGATGTGCGCCGGAGTCAGGCCCGGATACACGCCGATCCAGAAGGTCTGGTTCATGATCGTGTCGGTGACGGCCAGGTCGCCTACCACGCGGTGCGGGATACCCGCGTAGGCGGGTTGGCGCAGCAGGTTACCGCCAAACAGCAGCCGTGTGCCGATCTTACGCTCGTTCAGATACTGCACCAGGGCGTTACGCGAAAATGGCGCGGTGTCGCGCACGGTGATCAAAAAGCCGAACCAGCTTGGGGTGCTGTTGGGCGTGGCTTCCGGCAGAATAAAAAATTCTTCCAGCGGTTCAAGCGCGTCACGCAGCGTTTGCCAGTTTTGCCGCCGCACATCGATGAAGTGGGGCAGCTTTTTCAACTGCGCAACACCGATCGCGGCCTGCATATCGGTCACTTTGAGGTTGTAGCCGATGTGCGAATAGATGTACTTGTGATCGTAACCGTGCGGCAGATCGCCTAACTGCCAGTCGAAGCGTTTGCCGCAGGTGTTATCGTTGCCGGGCGCACACCAGCAGTCGCGCCCCCAATCGCGGAACGATTCGGCCAGTTTTTTCAGGGCGGGCCGGTCGGTAAGCACCGCGCCGCCTTCGCCCATCGTGATGTGGTGCGCCGGGTAAAAACTAACGGTCGCCAGGTCGCCAAAACCGCCCGTGTACCGGTCGTGGTATTTCGCGCCCAGCGCATCACAGTTATCCTCGATCAGCCACAGGTTGTGTTTTTGGGCGAGCGCGGTCACGGCGTCCAGGTCGAACGGGTTGCCGAGCGTATGCGCCAGGATAATCGCGCGCGTGCGCGGCCCGACCGCTTCTTCCAGGCGGTCCACGTTGGCGTTATACGTTTTGAGCTCGACGTCTACAAACACCGGCACGAGTTGATTTTGCAGGATCGGGTTGACCGTGGTCGGGAACCCGGCGGCGACCGTGATCACTTCGTCGCCCGGCTGAAGCTGGCGATCACCCAGGGTAGGCGAGGTCAGGCACGACACGGCCAGCAGATTCGCCGACGACCCGCTGTTGACCAGCAGCGCGTGCCGCAGGTTCAAAAATTGGGCCAGTTTACGCTCAAATTCCTCGCCAAAGCGCCCGGTCGTCAGCCAGAAATCCAGCGATGCATCGATCAGGTAGGCGAGGTCTTCGGCATCGAACACGCGCCCGGATACCGGGACCGGTGTTTCGCCGGGGACAAAGTCCCGCTCCGGCCACGCGTGGTCGTGGTACGTGCTGACGAGATCGAGAATTTGTTTGCGCAGGGAATCAGCGGACGTCATTCTGAGCCTCCAGCATGGCGCGTAAACCGGCGGCATACCCCGGCATCTGCCGGTTGAGCGCGGTTTCCACTTTGCTTACGAGCATTCCGGCTTGCAGCGGGCGCGCCGCGATCTGGCCGAATTCGTGCGTTTCGACCGGCTGGATCAGGTCGGCGTCCAGGTCGAACGCCCTGGCCGCTTCGACGGCGAAGTCGTAGCGGCTCGCCAACTCACGCCCGACCACGTTGTACACACCGCTCGCGCCCTGGTCCACCAGGTCGAGCACCGCGCGGGCCAGGTCCGGGGCGTGGGTCGGGCTGCCAACCTGATCGACCGGGACACGCATGGGCTGTTGGTCGCCCAGGGTGCGGATCAGCCGGTTGACGAAGTTTTTGCCCTGCGATTCCCAGCCGTAGACTACGGTGGTACGGATGATGAGCGCCTGCGGTGCGCACAGCGCGATCAGGTGTTCGGCGGCGAGTTTCTGGCGGCCATATTCGTTGATCGGGTTGGCCGGATCGTCTTCGGTGTACGGACCGGCGCGGCCATCGAAAATGTAGTCCGACGAAAAATACACCAGTTTGGCCTGGATCGCGTTGGCGGCGTTGATCATGCTTTTCAGCCCGGCGACGTTGGTCGCGTAACCTTCGTCCGGGTGCGCCTCGACGTAGTCCACGTTAGTCAGCGAGGCCGGGATCACGATCGTGCGCGGCTTGACGTCGGCCAACACGTCACGAATGCTGGCCGGATCACACAGATCAAGCCGGAGCATGTCCGGGCGGGCGTGCGCGCGGTAGGTGCCGACAGCGGAGCCGCCGCGCGCGGTAAGCGCTCGCTGAATGTGTTCGCCAACTTGCCCGGATGCACCAACGATCAGTGTTTTTGACATAGGGTTCGCCTGTGGATTGTAGCATTAACCGGCGGACGGAATCCGCCACGAAGTATACATTACCGCTGCGTGATCCCCAAATACGCGGTTAGGCAGGGCTGGTTTGGGATGCGGAATGTGGGTATAACATCTTTCATCATGGTGGACACGCACGAAATCGGGGTAAGACAATGGTTTCATGTCAAAATGGATGCTCTCGCTGGCGGAAAGCATGAAGGTGTTATGATACGGCAGATAGCTGATTTTGCTCCCGATGATGTTGAAGCAGGCGTTGGACTGATCTTGCAGGATGGCGACGGACGTTATTTGTTTATTCTGGCGGGCACCCGCCACCACTGCCCACCGGGCACACTAGTTAACCTTCGTAATTAGGGGAGAAGGCAAATGCCCCCGTCCCCGCCAGGATCAGGCAGGCATCCGATGAGCCAACTGACGA
>JAFGHR010000037.1 GCA_016930015.1 Anaerolineae bacterium
CTTACTTTCCATAGTATCGCCTTTGGCGCGCAGGCTCAGTTCAACGGGGATTATGCAGCGGTTTCACGCCGCATAATCCCTTTTTCTCTTTTAGAGGAAAAATTCTCGCGTCCCCGGCTGCACACGGATTCCGACGGTTATTTCATTCACAATGATTTGTGGCACCTGCTGATCGAGCGTTTGTCGCTGGACTATGACAAACTGGTCCGCGATCGCGCCGCATTGCCGGATACTCACACCGTGCTGATCGAGTTTTCACGCGGGAGTGAACACGGCGGTTACCGTCAGGCCTATGCTCACCTGTCGGATACCATCCTTCAGGATGCCGCGATTTTTTATATCGATGTCTCTTACGCCGAATCACTCCGAAAAAACCGGCGGCGCTTTAACCCGGACCGTCCCGACAGCATTCTGGAACATGGTTTGTCGGACGAAAAACTACAGCGCCTGTATGAAGCCGTCGATTGGCACGAACTCACCGCCGCGAACCCGGAGACTCTCATGATTCGAGAGCGCCCGGTGCCTTACGTGGCGTTCTCGAATGATGACGATGTCACAACGGAACCGGGGCCTGTGTTTGAGGCGCGGCTGGAATCGACGCTCAGCACCTTGTGGGAGCGGTGGACGCGGCAGCGCGGCCACTAATGGCCCGGCTGAAACGCCCCTCCCAGGCCAAGCCAGGGCGGGGGTCACAACACCGGTTGTGGCGCGTTTGCTGAACATGCGTGTTCAATGGACACGTGTTGAAAAAGTCCCCCGTCCAGCTTGGCTGGAAGGGGGATTTAGGGGGAAGGCGACACGCCGTGTCGCGCGGCGTTTCAAAAGCCCAATCGCTCATTTGAAGCAATTGCCCACTAATGGCCCGGCTGAGCGATTGTAAACAGTGACCGGCGGCGGTTGTTTACGCTCGCAGCTCGACGATATCCCCATCGTGCAGCACGTGATCGCGCCCGACCATCTGCCCGTCAAACACCCCATAACCCCATACCCGCGCTGACTTGAGATTCTCGGCAAAGTCGCGGTGCACCTTGCCCGCGAAATCGGCCAGGGTGCCGCCGCGCTTCATGACGAACGGCGCATCTAGATTCAGCTCCTTGCCGGGCGGCTTGGAGTAGACGCGTACCAACTCAAGCCGGTCGAAGATCGTTTGTTTCAGCGCGTCCAGGTAACGCCCGGTCGCCGCTGATGCCGGAAACAGGGGGCAGGGTTTTTCTTCCAGGAGTTCGCACAGCACCTCAAAATCATCATCCAGGTGAGCATCGTCAGTTTTATTCACCAGCACCAGGAACGGCTTAAACGTCAAACTCCGGTCGTTGCCGTACAGCGCTCGTTTTTGCTCCGGCAAGATGCGGTGTTGTTCGAGCAGCGCGACCGTGTCTTCCAACTGCTGAATGGTTGCGCTCTGAATGTCGATAACCAGCAGCACGAGATCGACGCGGCGAATGAGCGCCAACAACTGCGGTTCCTCGTATTCCGCGCTGAGTGGGGGCGTGTCGATAAGCTGAATCTGGGTGTTTTCGAACGACATCATGCCGGGGACCGGGACGGCGGTGGAATACGCATAATCACCGATCGCCGGTTCGGCGTTCGTCAGCGCGGCGACCAGGCTGGATTTTCCGGTATTGGCGGGGCCGATTACGGCCACTTGCGCGGCCCCTTCACGCTCGATGTGAAACGGCGAAATCTGGCGGCTGCCGCCCTTGCGTGACGCGGCGGCATCTTTTAACTTGGAGAGCTTGCGGCGGAGATCGGCGCGCAGTTTGTCGGTTCCCTTGTGTTTGGGGATAACGCCTAACATTTCCTCTAGATAGGCGATTCGCTCCGGGATGGTGCTGGCGTCACGATAACGTTCTTCGATGTTGTAATATTCGGGCGGCAGGTTGGTAGGCATAATACACGACTCGCACACTCGTATTAAACCTATTTTACGTTTTTGTCGGGACTCCGCACAAGCCGCCGGGGATGTGCCGTTTATGTGATGTGTTTGCCGTGAGAAATCACCCTTGCGCACGCCGATCTATTTCGATATACTTCTAATTAGATTTGCATCGAAATAGGAAGGGCGTTATGACGCAAAAGGAACTTGATATTCTGCTCCAGTTTTTTAAGACGCTGGCCGACGAAAACCGGCTCAAGATCATCGGCCTGCTGAGCCACCGCGAACACAGTGTAGGCGAACTGGCCGCGCTCCTCGATTTGAAAGAGCCGACGGTATCGCATCACCTGGCGCGGCTCAAAACGCTGGGGCTGGTGGATGTGCGGGCGGACGGTAATAACCGGTTCTACCGCCTGGATCGCGCCGCGTTGGGACGGCTGAACCAGGAGATATTCAGCACGGAGCGATTAACATCCTGGGTGGACGATATCGACGTGGACGCGTGGGATCGTAAAGTGCTGTCCGACTATATCCACGATGGAAAGCTCAAGCAGATTCCGACGAAGGAAAAAAAGCTGATTGTGATTCTGCGCTGGCTGATCACGCGTTTTGAGCCGGGCAGGCGCTACACGGAGCGCGACGTGAATGACATTATCGAGGGTGTGTATGACGATTATGCTATGCTGCGCCGTGAACTGGTAGATTTCGGTTTCCTGGCGCGTGACAGCGGCGGCGGGGGGTACTGGATACCGGAAGACAGTGTATGATCGTATGCTGGTTTTAGAGATAATACCAACGGGCGCAGGTGATTCGTCGCTGCGCCCGTGTTGGTGTATTTCCGCTGTTGTTGAGCAGCGTACCTCAGGCCGACAGCGGGCGAGAGTCTTCGAAGATCGGCGGTTCGCCAGCCATAGCCGTGATGGCGGCGGCTTGTTCGGCCTCGTCCATCGGGGAAAATTGTTCGGCGGCCTGGATGATGTGCGGCAGCAGCCGGATATCACCCGTGCTGGGGAGCGCGGTCACGCCCGGCTGTGACAGCGCGAACCGTACACTACGCGCGATGCCTGCATAATCGTCGTAAGGCTCATACCAGCATTGATAACGTTTTTCGCGTTCACCCCACGGTTGGCGGGCCAGCGCCTTGATGATCATGACGCCCACGTCGCGCGTTTGCGTGATGGATAACAAACGCTCTGTGTCGCGCCGGTAGTCGGGATCAGCGTACAGGCGCGGGTAAATGGGCAACATGATCGTGTCGAAGTCAAAACGATCCAGGGCCGCGATCTGGATGGCGGGCGTTTGCATGCCATGCCCGGTAATGCCCAGGTAGCTGACCAGCCCGGCGTCTCGCGCCTGCAAAAACGCTTCCATCGCGCCGCCCGGCGCAAACACGGCGTCCAATTGTTCCATCGTGGTGATGCCGTGCAGTTGGTACAGGTCGATGTGATCGGTTCGCAGCACATTTAACGAATTGTGCAGGTCATCCCACGCCGGGCCGCGCTGCCGCTCCAGCGTTTTACACCCCAGGAAAAATGTGTCACGCCGCGATTCCAACCACGGACCGACTACCGCCTGCGCGTTGCCATACTGCGGGGCCACGTCGATATGGTTGATGCCGTGTGCCAGCGCGAGATCAAGCGTGTCACCGGCCTGTTTTTGGTCCAGTACCCAAAAAGCGGCGGTGCCCATGATTACCAGGGTGCTCATATGTCCGGTTCGTCCCAGTCGTCGCTGCTGCATGTTTTGTTCTCTCCAAAAACGTTACATGTTCTGATGATTACCCGTCGTCACCGTCGGCCTGCCGCTGTTCCAACAGTTCCCGCAGCCCTTCCGGGGGCCGCATCAGGGTAGGCGCCGATGCAGCCGTCTGGCCGGACGCAGCCGAGTCACGCGCTGAATCATCACGTTGGGCCGTGCCTGGTGGCCGAACAGCGTCCGCCGTGAGATCAAATTCCTGGGCGGTGCTTGGCGCAAACGGTTTCACCCGCCGGGCGTCGGAGGGCGGGTTGAGCGGCAGCGCGATAAAAAACGTGCTGCCGGGCAGGGTTTCGGGGTCGTGGCCGGGACTTTCGACCCACAAGCGCCCGCCGTGTCCTTCGATGACACCCATGGTAATCGTCAGGCCCAGCCCTGGCCCGGCGCCCATAAACTTGGTTGTGCCGGTCGAATGCAGGTTCGGATCGTGCGCCCGGAAGAATTTTTTGAAGATCAAGTCATGATTCGCCGGGTCGATGCCGATGCCGGTATCTTTGATCATGATGATCACTTCGTCATCTACCAGCCGCCCGGAAATGTCAATCCGCCCGCCATCCGGTGTGAACTTGATCGCGTTGAGGACCACGTTACGAAATGCCTGGACCAACCGCTGCATGTCCGCCTGGATCGGTGGAAGCTGGCGCAGGCCGCGCGCTGACAGCATCAGCTTGCGGTTGTGAATGGCCTCGGTGAGCGGTTCGATGGCCATACGCATCACGTTTTCGAGGCTGGTTTGTGCAAAGCTCAGGTCCATGGCGTTGACATCGATCTGGCTCATATCCAGCATGGCGCCGATCAGGTCTTCCAGGCGGTCGGCGGCTTTGCGCAGGTTGCCGGTCATCCCGGCGATCTGGTCCTGGTCGAGCATACCCTCTTCGTTCATGGCTTCCATGATGTCGGTGTAGCCGCGAATCTGGGCCAGCGGTGTACGGAGCTCGTGGCTGGCAATCGTGATGAAGTCGGTTTTGACGTTGTCCAACCGTTCGAGCTGCTCGGTGGTGCTCGAAAGCGTCACGTTCAGGTCGGTCAGCTCACTTTCACGGCGGCGCAGGTCCGACACCAGGCGCGCATTACGCAGCGCGACTCCGGCCTGGTTGGCGATGGTCATCAGCAGTTCAAGTTCCTGGTCGGTAAACGGGTCGTCGGTAGCTTTGGCGCCGCAGCACAGAATGCCGATCAAATCGCCCTGCACGACCACCGGCGCATAAGCACTCATACGCATCAACTGGAAAAAACGGCGTTCTTGCGCCGGCACATCCGCGTACACGCGCCCGTAGTCCAGGTCATATTGCAGCATGGGGGCGCGGCGGCGGGCAAGCTGTGAATAGACCGGGCTTTTAAGCGCTATCCGGCCCTTGATATCGGGCATTTCGCCCATGCCGTGTGCTGCCGGTCGGATGGCAACCGCGTCGCTGGCCGCTTTTGTGACCAGGATCAGCCCGCCGCGCCGCACGCGGAGCACCTGGCTGAGCGTGTACATGGTCACATCGACCAGGGCATCCAGCTCGACCACGCCGGTGATATCTTCGCTGAACTGGCGCAGCACCTGGGCGCTGCGTTCGCCCGACATGCCGATCAACCGGTCGGCAATATGTTGGGCGGCGGTGCGCAGCGGCATGTAAACCAGCGCGACCGCTATAGCCAGCAGCGCCAGGATCACATAAACGCTGCCGGAGTCGGTATCCGTGCCGGTTTCGTAACGATACGCGACCACCAGCGCCGCAAACACCACCAGCGCCGTCACCGCCGTCAAAATACCGGTAGCCGTTGTACGGCGCAGCATGCGCCGGATGTCCACCACGTGGTACACGGCCAGGCTGTACGCGGCCCCGGCTAACCCGATAAACTGGGTGCCCCACCCGATTTCAACGAGCATTTCCGACCCGCTCGCGCTCAGCACGGCGCCCAGCAGCACCAGCAGGATCACGATCGCCCACACCAGCGCCCGGTTAGCGACTTCGGGCAGCCGCGCCCGGTAGAAGGCGTAAAACGCCGCCGTCAGCAGCCATGCGCCGATCACCAGCCAGCCCCCGACCACCAGCACGCCCGGCGCATCCAAGGGATCAACAACGCTGCCCAACCAGCCTTCCTGGCCCATGACCGAGTCGGCTTCAACCATGCAGATCATGACCTGTCCGATCCACCAGACCAGCCCGGTGATCGAAAACGTCACCGCCGACCGGAACTGTAAATATCGCAGGGTCTGGTGGCCGAAAAACACGAGCATCAGGTTGATCGCGATCACGGTCAGCGCCGGTTGAGTCAGATCACCGGGAAAATAATCGGCGTAGGTGGCGCTGGTGTGCGCGTTTTCCGGCAGCAAAAAAGTTGCCGTACCGGCCATCGCGGCCAGCAGCGTTAATATCATCCAGCGCCGCGTGCCAACACCCTGCCATTCGCGATCGTGTCCCAGTAAAATGATCAGCAGAATCGCATACCCGATCGTCAGTCCTGCCGTAAGAATGGTGGTTGGACTATCCACAACGGTCTTGCTCCCTGGCGAAATCGTCCCGCCGCACGCTTAGATACAAAGTCCGATTTAAGTGATCTTAATGATAACCGTTTTCAGCGCTTGAGGCGATATGCCTTACGGCCCAGGCAGGGTTATTGTTTCAAAAACCAAAACGCCCCTCCCCGCCGGGCAGCGTGGACGGGCCGTATGGTGCCAGTAAACACAAAACCGGGCCGCGCATCACCCGGTTTCGATCACCTTATGCCTGACAGGGCCACCTCATGTGACCCCCGCGTGTTACATGACCAACCAGTCGTCCTCCTGGTCTGCCTGATTCAGCCGGATCGTGATCTGGGTGCCCCGGCCTACGACTGACGCCAGCTCAAACGTCCCGCCGTGTAATTCGATGATATGCCGGGCCAGCGGCAGCCCGATACCCATGCCTTGTTGTTCCTGGGACTGGCGGTCAACCTGGGTAAATTCCCGCATGGCCTGCTCGATCTTGTCGTCGGGGATACCGCTCCCCTGATCGGTTATCTGAATCCACACGTTGTTTTCGGCGACCCAATTGGTCACCATGACCTCCTGGTCATCGTTGGAGAAATTGATCGCATTCGCGAACAGCTCGGCAACGGCGTGTTTTATCGAACTTGGATCACACAAGACAATCGCCCCGCTGTCTTGAATGTCGAACCGGATGTTGACGTTCGGGCGCTGTGGTGCAAAACGGCGTGCAATACTTGCGGTGGCCATGAGGAGATCGGGGATCGACACCAGAATACCATGTGTTTCAATCGTAGCCGACGTGAGCATCCCGGCGTTGATCTGGGTTAGATACACCATTTGCTCAACCACATGGTATAACCGGTTGCGGCCACGCTGCACAAAACCGAGCAGCTCGTTGAGTTGTACGCGTGAAATTTCGTTGATCCGGTCGGTGATCATGTCGGTGGCCATCTCAATGGACACCAGCGGTGTGCGCAGTTCGTGCGCGATCATGCGTACCAGTTCACGCCGGGCTTCGTCAAAATCTTTCGCCATTTCGTCCGATGTGAGCTTTTGCCGCGCCAGCCGGGCGGTGATCGCTGACAGCAGTTCGGCGGTTGAAAATGGCTTGGTCAGGTAATCATCGGCGCCGAGTTCCATCCCATGACGCATAAATGTGCGATCGATGCGTGCCGTCAGGAAAATAAACGGTGTAATCGCAATCGCTGGCAGGCTGCGCACTTTGGCCAGAACATCGTAACCATTCATGCCGGGCATCGAAATGTCACAGATGATCAGGTCGGGTTTGTGAGTCTGAGCCTGCTCAATGCCTACAACGCCGTTTTGGGCGCCCAGGGTTTCATATCCCTCCCAGTCCAGCACTTCCATGATGTTTTCGCGCACGGCTTCTTCATCTTCGATTACCAGTATTTTTGTCATGCCGATTCCTCCGGCGAATTATCTGCCGCTGCAACCGTTGGCAGAGTGACCGTAAACGTTGTGCCAACATCCACTTCGCTGTCAACCGTGATAGTTCCTTTGTGCAAAGATATCGCATGCCGCGCAATGGCCAGCCCCAGCCCGGTACCCTGGATCGTATCGACGTTTTCGGCCCGGTGAAACGGCTCAAAAATGCGTTCCAGGTCGTGTTTCGGGATACCAATACCCTCGTCAGAAACACGGATCGTGGTTGTTGTGGGGGTGCACGTTATCGTCAGCGCAACGGTGCCCCCTTCAGGAGAGTATTTTACAGCATTCGACAGCAGGTTAGTAATGACGTTGCGCATCAACTTGTGATCCATCACCGTGATGTCACACGGGCCGTCTGTTGAAAAGTTAATCGTGACATTGTCATTGGCGCTGGGCTTAATTTCTTCGATGATCGTCTGGGCCATCTCGGCCAGGTTCAGCGGTTCCGGTATGACTTGGAGTCGCCCGGACTCGGCATGCCCGACAAGAAGCACGTCTTCTAGCAGATCGGTCATGTGGTGCGCCGACGCGAATATCTTTGCGAAATGAGCCGCTCGTTTTTTGTCATCCATGCGCTCGATGTACCGGTTAAGGATTTCGGCAGAGGATACGATGGTTGTCAGTGGCGTGCGGAACTCGTGCGAGGCCATCGACACAAAACGTGATTTGAGTAGGTTCAGGTCCTTTTCTTTTTCTAACATTTTGCGGAGTTCGAGTTCGGCCTGGATGCGGTCGGTGATGTCGTGCATGCTGCAAACCACACTCGCGCGCTGGCTGCTGTCCAACACCGGGATCGATGACAGCCCGACTTCTGCAAAAAATGTCGAGCCGTCTTTGCGGCAGACCGTTGTTTCCATTTGCCGCGTTTTTCCGTCGGTGGTAACTGCATACAGCATGGCGGCAAATTCGTCGTGGTAGTCCGGGTGGATGATCTCGAACAGGGGTTGATGGAAGGCTTCATCGGGGTTGTACTGGAATAATTCGTCAAAGGGCTGGTTCACCTGGGTGATCGTACCATCGGCATACGCCATGATGATCGCGTCACTGCTGTTATTCAGGATCGTTTCGACACGGTGCGTCACACGTGCCAGTTCTGCTGTGCGTTCTTGAACACGCTGTTCCAGTGTGTGCGCGTGCTGCTCGTTTTGCTCGCGCAGTTCGGTATGTGTGATCGCCGCGGCGAGATGGGTTGCGATTTCCCAGGCGATTTCGTGTGCCTCGTCGTTAAAAATACTGGCATCTTTTGCGCCCAGAAACAGCTCTCCCAACACGTGCGAGCCGATCATGATGGGGGTGCTGAGGAAAGCAACAACACCGAGGTCGATCAATGCTTGCTCGCTTTGGGTGGGGTTATCTAATGTGCGGGCGTCGGCGATGAATCGTTGTTCGCTGGTGTTCAGGGTATCGAACGAGATGATCGCATTGAGTGGAAGCTGGCTCTCGCAGGGTGGGGTCGCCTTACAGTCACCGGCAGATGCCAGTACATGCGTGGTATTGTTGTCCGGATCAAACCGGATGATGTGTCCACAGAAGTAGGGCACCAGGTCGGATAGGCGGTTCAAACCGATCGTGGCGATAGCGTTTACCTGGGCGCCGGCCAGCACCGCTTGATCGAGTGTATGTTGTATATCCAGGCGCTTGGTGTAGCGTATCAGCGCTTCCTGGTCATTTTTGCGCTCTGTGATGTTCACCCCAATGCCCACAATGCCTTCGAGGGTGCCATGTTTATCAAACAAGGGGATTTTTGTGGTCAGAAGCCACAGCGGGTTGCCGTTCGAATCGATACACGGTTCTTCGCGGTTGCGAACTGGGCAGCCGGATTCGATGACCATTTGTTCGTCGAGCATATATTTTTGGGCCAGGTGATCGGGATAAAAATCCCTGTCCGTTTTGCCGATCAAGTCCTCCGCTGAACGCACGCCCAGGATATGCGCATGGGTTTCATTGGTCAGCCGGAAGCGATGTTCCAGGTCTTTGAAATAAATGAGCGCCGGGACATGGTCGATCATGGCGCGCAGCAGGCGGTGTTCTAGCGCCAGTTCCATTTCGGCTTGTTTCTGTTGGGTGATGTCGCGTATGGTGCCCAGAACATGGGTAAAACGTCCGGCGGTCTCATCCCAAATGGACCGGGAGTAGATTTGCAGCCAGCGTACAGCGCCATTCTTACATACGATACGCAGGGATATGTCATGCTCCTTATTCTGCAACAGGTGATCGACGTGTAATTGGGCTTTGGCCAGATCATCGGGATGAACGAGCGTGCGCCAGCCTCCCTGGGTGGTGATTTCCTCAATTGTGTAGCCGGTTATGTTGGCCAGCGCCTCAGTTTGCCACTCAAGCTGAATAAGACTATCGGGCTGTATTTGAGTCGAGTATGCAAAATCCGACCCCAGGTCGGCCAGCAGTTGTTGGCGCAGTTCGCTTTTGGCCAGTTGTGCGCTGTGGATACGTGCGACTTGTCTGCGGTGATAGTCGGCCAGCACCAGCAGCGTCGACGTGGTGAGCAGGAAACTAATCCATGTGTCTTGTTGTGAGATATCTTCGTAGGCAGCGACCAGGATGAGCGCGACAGCAGTCTGGACGACGCACAGCGCGAGGGTAGTACGCGGTGCCAGCAGCATGCTGCTGAGGATGATCGGGATCACCTGGTACACCAGCAGGCTTGCATCCGGGGTAGCGCCGGGTGAGATAACCATCAAAAAGACACTAATCGATGTGCCGGTGACCAACAGCCGGGCCGACCAGCGAAAATACCGGGTGCGAGCAAGGCCGTATAATAACGTAAGGACAACCAGGGCGATCAATGCCAGAATCACGAACGGATCATACTTCTTATTTTCGGAAAAAACGATCAGGTGTACCACCACGCCGACCAGCAGTGCAACCCCCTGCAAACCGACCAGCAGCGACAGCAGCAGGCGCGCGCGGTCGCGTTCGTCTGCTTCGACAATGTGGGGTGAAGGTGTAAACAACGTGCGGCAGAATGCGTGCAGCCGTGTGATTGCTGTGGTTGATGTCGGTCCGACGTTCACGATAGGTCTCCAGGCTGTTTCAGCATAGCCGCTTGTTGTTTTTGACTGATTCGCATGCCGTCGCCCATAATATGTGTTAAGATTGACGACCTTCTTAAGTAATTGGTAACTCTATCTTATGTGATTATACCTGTTTTCTCAAGAGTACGTTGTTATGTTTTGGTAGAAAAACCTAACTTTTCCTGAATTTTGTCCACACTACGGGTAGATTAATGGTGCCCCGGCGGTTGGTGTTTCGAGCATGATCAACTGGTTGCGTGACACCTCGGTGATCAGGGCGCGATATTCGCCCGTGCGAATGAATGCGATATTGGTTGGGCAGTCACCGTCCAGGGGCAGGCGTTGTGTTACGCTGCCGTCCGGTCCCAACACGGTGATGTTACCCTGGCCATACACCGCCACGTACAGGTTACCGTTCCGGTCAAATGCCATACCATCCGGGCCGGTCACACGCCCATAGGATTCAGGGGGCTGGGGCATCACATTGTTAAACAACTCGCGTTCACCCTGGACCTGTCCGGCCTGGATCGGATACCGGTAGATGTTCCCGGTCATGGTTTCGCTGACGTACAGGCTGGCGCCGTCCAGGCCAAACGCGATCCCGTTGGTGAACCGCAAGCCGCGATCCAGCACGGTGAGTGTGTCGCTGGCCGGGTCATAACGAAACACTCGCCCGTCGATGGCCAGATCAAACGCCGCGGCTGGTGACTCCAGGTCGGCCATGTCGCTCACCAACAGCCCGGAATCGGTCAGATAAACAGCGCCATCCGGCCCAAAACACAAATCGTTGGGCCACAGAAACGGTAAATCCGCGCTGCCGGTGGTGATGGTCGTGACGGTGTTGTCCGGGCCAATCGTCAGCAGCGCCGGGTATTTTGACTCCGCGACCCATAACCGGTTGGCGCCATCGATGGCTAATCCGTTGGGGCGGCCTGTATCGGCGAGCATGTGCCGTGTCGTGCCGTTGGCGCTGATCCGGCTCACACTGCCGTTTTTCATGTCGGTAACTGCCCAATGGCCGTGTTCCAATGACACCGGTCCCTCAGGTTGGCTGACATTTTCGCAAAATACTCGCATACGCATAACGTTCACCTTCGATCTGTTTCACACAATGGACAATATGGTCTGCACTGGGGTGACTGCTGCCGCATTTTTGCCCGACACAGTGCATATCCACTATAGCCCCAATTGTTTAACAGCGTAAGTTACTGTTTGCCACAGGCAGAGAAATCACATCAGTCGGTGTAGTTAGACGGATATCTATGTTACAATGCCAGTTCTATGATCTGGCCTGGGCATTTATACCTGGCGATGATGGCAGCAGCGGAGCAGGAAACGTAATACACGGTGGTTCGCGGTTGGCTTTTGGATGTTGGCAAACGGCCAGCAGCTAAAAGCCAACGGCCAACTACTGGCGCCGGACGGGGCCGCCTGCCGCTGATCCACAGATGACTTGAAGGAGCACACTTAATGAGTGACGATATCCGGCATGATGGGGATAACGAACAAATAGACGCTGATGCGATTCAGCCCGATAGTGTCCCGGAGCCTGCATCGAGTCAAGTCGATCCCTTTGTCGAAGTGCTGCGCGATCTACCGCGCATGCGAGCGGAAGAAGACGCTGGTGCCAAACCCTTTGTGCCACCGCCGCCCATGCTGGTACGCATGGGGGCAGTGACTCAGGGCTGCGGCGGGGTGATTCTGACGCTGATGAGCCTGCCTATGCTGCTGGTAGCATTTGCGTTCGGTTTTTACCTGTGGGGACCGGGTCTGATCGTGGCTTCTGGCGTCGTGATGTTGTTGGGCACGCCTGGCCTGTGGCGCGGTAACCGCCTGTCAATCTTTATTGGATTTGGGGCGGCATTGGTGGCGCTGGTTGTCACGTATATGTGGCGCTACTTTGTGTTGGCGGTGGCGATTTTATCACCGTTAGGCGCGATGGTTGAAGTCATCTACAGCCTGGGCGTGATGGTTGGCGCGCTGGTGATAGTGGGTATCCTGATCCTGATGATTTTCGGATTGCTCTACTGGAGGCGGCTGCATCCCCCCACCAGCCGGGCGCTGATGGTATGGGCTGCCATACTCATCCTGTTGATCGCGGTGCCGCTAGTGTCGAGCGTGTTTGAGCAGCAAAACCGCCGGGACTGGTTAGAAACACACCGCGATGATTGGACAGCGCAAGCCCAAATCGACAGCCTTGTCCTGGGCGCTAACTCCAACGTGGCGTTGGGTTACACATTTGCCAGTTCAGAACCCGCCGACGCCGAAAAACTCTTTGAAAC
>JAFGHR010000038.1 GCA_016930015.1 Anaerolineae bacterium
GGCTTTGATTTCTTGTTCGGTGAGGGTAAAGGTTCGTTTTGCCATACCCTCTAATTATGCGAGTTTCTTTTGATTTGTCCATAAGGTGCTGGCTCACCACGTTCACCGCCGCGAGTATGCCGCCCTGCGCCGCCAACTGCACAACTACGGGATCAGCTTCACGGCTTACTTGATGAAATGCCTGATCAGTAATCCCTGGCGCATCCCGCTGTTTGTCCTGAAAATGCCATACGGCATCTTCCGGCTGTTGGGGCCGAAATCGAAAACTCAACAGGGCAAAGACTCGACCTATCCAAACGAACTGACCTGGGTCGAGCGCAGAGGCTGGTTAGTCGGCCCGTTTGCCTATCTGCGCAGCCGGCGCAACCTGTCGCGGACAACCGCCAGCCAGCACCCTGACGAAGCGCTGTCACGCGTTTGAAAAAATTCGTATACGGCATGGGGAGACACTCTAAGATGGGCACGACACCACACACTGTGAACTTCGAACCTGCGCAGGTGCTTGAACTGGAACTCAGCCAACCGCTTCCGGCGTTGGACGCTGTCGAAAACATGGCGGGTCACCGCTATCGCAAGGCGGTTATCCTGGTGCGGCTGCACACCGTGCCGGTAGGGCTGCTTGACCTGGACCTGGGCGACGTTGGCCTGTCTGCTGACCAGCTCGCGGTGCTGATCTGGCATAACCTGCACCGGGAGATCAACGCTCATATGAAACACAACGCCCTGCCCGAACTCACAGCGCTCGACGCGAGCGGGATCGTCACGGATCACACGCCCAGGCATCTCGAAGAACGCCGCCGCCTGTTAGCCAATGCCCCCATGGTGAGCATCGTCGTCCCGACGCATAACCGGCCCGACAGCGTCGCGCGCTGCCTGGAAACATTGGTCGCGCTGGATTATCCCAACTATGAAATCCTGGTGGTCGATAATGGGCCAAACTCCAACGCGACGGAGCTGGTCGTCAAAGAAACGTATGGCCATAACCCGCGCGTGCGGTACGTGTTTGAAAAATACGCCGGGGTGAGCTTGGCACGCAACCGGGGAATCGCGGAAGCCAGGGGCGAGATCATCGCTTACGCTGATGACGATGTGCTGGTAGACAAACACTGGCTGAGCGCCATTGTGGCCGGGTTTAACGCCGACGACGATATCGCGTGCGTGACAGGTCTGATCATACCAGCGGAACTCGACACGCCCGCTCAGGTATGGTTTGAGCAGATCGGCGGTTTCCCCAAACGCCTGACACGGCAAATTTACGACATGGGCCAGAACAAACTGAACAGCCGGTTTTACCCCTACTCGTCGGGTGTGATCGGCGTTGGGGCCAACATGGCGTTCAAGGCGTCCGCGCTGCGCGCGGCGGGCGGTTTTCACCCCGCGCTTGGCCCCGGTACGCCAGCCGTCGGCGGAGAAGATCTCGACCTGTATTTCCGTATGCTGATGGGCGGCTGCCGGTTCCTCTACGAACCGATGGCTATCGTCCGTCACATTCACCGGCGCGATTACGAGGAACTCCGCAAGCAGATGTACAACTACGGGGTCGGCTTCTTCGCCTACCTGACCAAGTGCCTGCTGGATGATCCGCGCCGGTTGTTCAAAGTCCTGTTTTTCATCCCGCCGGGGTTGTACCAGCTTCTAAGCGCCACTTCGGTCAAGAACGCCAAAAAGCAGTCCGACTACCCGAAAGAACTCGTGCGGCTGGAGCAAAAAGGCTGGCTGTATGGCCCGATTGCCTATCTGCGCAGCCGGTGGTAGCTCTTTCGCCGCCCGGAGCTGGTCAGACAGCGCAGCCTGCCGGGAATGCCCACGCAAGCTCAGACCAACAGCTAACACGGGGCAGGTGATTTTGATCGCATACCCTAGCAGCAAATGAGTGAATCAGTGGAAACAGCAAAGCTAAAACCACAAATACCTGTTGTGGCACGGACCAACAGGCGCCATGTAAAGATCGCGGCTGTGCCGGTACCTGTCGCGCTGCTGCTGATGCTGGTGGGTGCCGTCGTCCTGTGGACTGTGTCACTTCAAACGATTGATATCCGCCAGATAACCGACCTGGGACTGGTATCGGTTTTTACACCCGGCATGTTTGTCGCGCTGGTGTTGATAACCGTCAGCTTCGGCCTCAGCCTGCGCGAGTTAAACACGCCTGTTTTGCTGCTGCACGTGCTCTTTTTGATCTATATGCTGTACGGGGTAGCCAGTATGGTAGGCGAAGAACCGCGTTTTTCGACAACGTGGGTTCACGCCGGGTTCACTGAATACATCATGCGCACCGGCGACACCGCCGAAATGCTGGATGCACGCTTTAGCTGGCCGGGCTTTTTTGCGCTTAGCGCCCTGATCACCGATCTGGCCGGATACGACACGGCGCTAAAATTCGCTGACTGGGCTTCGCTGTTTTTTAACGTGCTCTACCTTGGGCCGCTGCTCATGATCTTCCGGGCGCTGACACCCAACCGGCGGCGTGTATGGATGGCGGTGTGGCTGTACACCATCACCAACTGGGTCGGGCAGGATTATTTCGCGCCCCAGGCCCTCAACTTTTTCTTTTACCTGGCGATTATTGCCGTGCTGCTGCGGTGGTTTAAAATCTACACGGATTCACGCCAACCCATCGATCAACGCAGTTGGCTTCCCCCGGCGGCGGCTCGCTGGCTGGACCGGCGGTTTGAGCGGCTGCCGGAGCAGGCGCGCGACTTTGCCCGCGCGCTGCTGGCGCCTGTCGAACCATTAAACGCGCCCAGCGATCCGTTACAGCGCATAGGGCTGGTTATGATCATCGTTACGGTTGTGGCAGCTATGTCATTCAGCCACCAGCTTACCCCGTTTGCGCTGCTGTTCGGCGTTACGGCGCTGGTCGTGTTCTCGCGGATTTCACTGCGCGGCCTGCCGCTGCTGATTGTGATCATCACAATCACCTGGCTGGTGTATATGACCACGACTTACCTGGCCGGGAACCTGGAAAGTTTATTGAGCGCTATCGGATCATCCGACGCGGTGAGCGACAACTACTCCAATCGGCTTGAGTTGGTCAACCACCAATCGGTTGAACGTCTATTTGTGCTGCGCACCCGGACCTGGTTCACGCTGTCGGTGTTCGGATTGGCATTTCTGGGCACCTTACGCCGCCTGCGCAAAGGTCACCTGGACCTGACCGCTCTGCTGCTGCTTGCCTCACCATTTCCCATTTTGGGGCTGCAAAGTTACGGCGGCGAAGCCCTGCTGCGTATCTTTTTCTTCGCGCTGCCGTTCGCCGCGTTTATGGCCGCCGGGGCGATCTACACCGTCCACAAAAACCGGGTTTCAGCGTTGGAACTGCTGGCGACGGTTGGACTCAGCCTGCTGCTGCTGGGCGGTTTTTTGATCGCACGTTATGGCAACGAAAAAATGGACTACGTCACCCACGACGAATACGCGGCTATAAACTACCTGTTCGACGTTGCCAAGCCGGGATCGGTGTTTATCAGCGCGAGTTGGAACGTGCCGCTCAGGTTCCGTGATGTCGAGCTTTATTCGTGGCAGTTTTACCCCGATCAGCTTGAAAGTTACGAGTATGGCTCGATTGTGGATGACCTGTGGTTAGCTGCCCAGAACCCGGACCATCCAGAAACGTATTTTATCTTCTCGCGCGGGCAGCAGGCATGGGGCGAGCTGTTCGCCGGGCTGAGTGCCGATTGGCAGGACGACCTCGAAGCCGTGATGTTAGCGTCACCCGGCGGCGACGTTGAACTGATATTCGCCAACCGGGACGCCAGAATTTACCGCGTGACATCCACAACGAACGGAGACACCCAATGACTCGTCTGACCTGGATATGGCCCGTGATCATCGTTGTGTCCGCATGGGTCACTGGCCTGGTTGTGTTTATGGATGCGCTGCCGCCGGTTCGCCCGGCGCTGGTGTTCTGGTTTGTGCTGGTGTGTCCGGGCATGGCCTACGTTAACCTGCTCAAACTCGATGATATCGCCAGCCAGCTCACGCTGGGGGTGGCGCTGAGTCTGGCGCTGGGCGCCATTGTCGCGGCGCTGATGGTGTATACCGAACGCTGGTCGCCGGACGCCGGGCTGGGAATCCTGATCGGCATCAGCCTGTTGGGCGTGTTGATCCGGTTGATCATGGCGATGCGCGACGGGCTGACCGGCCTCAACCGCCCGGATTCCAACGCATCAACGCGCGATTTGATCGCCAACAGCAGGCTGTCTGACTGGCTGCGATCGAACTGGGCGCTGCTGTCCAATGGCGGCTCGATTGTCGCGACGATGGCGGTTACATCCGGCCTGGGATTCGTTTACTGGTGGCTGGCAGCCCGGTTGTATCCCGCGTCGGCGGTCGGATTGGCCTCGGCGGCGATTTCGGCCATGATGCTGTTGGGCGCGATCGGGATGTTGGGGCTTGGCACACTGATTATCGGGGAACTGCCGCGCCAACCTCACAAAGCGCGCGCGTTGATCATGACCTCGCTGATCGTGGCGAGTGCCGCCGCGCTGGGGCTGGGTATCCTGTTCGCTGCCGCCGCCCCGTTGATCTCAACCGAGCTTAAACCGCTGGCGCGTGACGCCAGCAGCATCCTGCTGTTTGCCGTGGGCGTGGCGATCACGGCTGCCGTGCTGGTGCTGGATCAAGCCTTGATCGGGCTGCTGCGCGGCGGGATTCAACTGTGGCGAAACTCGATCTTTGCTGCTGCCAAGCTCGTTTTTCTGCTTATGGCCGGGATGTGGCTGGCAAACGAACTCGGCATGACGATTTATGCAACCTGGGTGCTGGGGCATGTTATCTCACTGGGGTACATCGCGGCCATTGTCATCACCCGGCGCACCCCGCTGCGAGCATTTCGCCCGGAATTTAGACTAATTGGCGGGATGCGGAATGCCGCGCTGTCCCATCACATCCTGAATCTCAGTCTCCAGGTGCCCGCATTTACGCTGCCGATCATCGTCACGGCTCAACTATCGTCTGAAGTCAACGCCAGCTTTTACGCCGCCTGGATGATCGCCAGCTTCTCGTTTGTGATTCCCGGCGCGCTGACCACGGCCCTGTACGCGGTCGGTGCGGCCAATCCATCCTTACTGGCGCAAAAAACCCGCCTGACGTTGAAACTCTCGCTGCTGACCGGGCTGGCGCTCAGCGGCTTTTTGCTCGTGACGGCAGACTTTGCGCTCGGCTTGTTTGGCCCGGACTATGCCGACCGCGCCGCTGCCAGCCTGCGCTTGTTATCACTCGGCGTGTTCCCGTCGATTCTTAAGGTGCACTACGTGGCGATCTGCCAGGTGCGTTACCGTGTATCGGGTGCGGCGCGGTTAATGGGCGCCGGGGCCGTGCTGGAAGTTGTTTCAGCCACGATTGGCGGCAGCCAGGGCGGGCTTTCCGGCTTGAGCCTCGCCTGGGTGATTGCGGTGTGCGTTGAAGCTGTGCTGGTCGCGCCGGTCGTGTTCAGAGCGGCCACATCCGATCGCCGGAAACACACCCAACCAAACGATACCGCCAGCACGAATATTCACAACTCTGATTTGCCGCTGACACCGGGTGCTGCCCAGAGCGGCCTTGATCCGGTTTTGTAAAAACCGCCAGGACGGAAATTTATGTTACAGACTCGTTACGCTTCAAATACCGGGCACGTCATGGCTGACCACATCGAACTGGGGGCCAGCCGCGTTATGATCCTGGCCCTGGTGGGGATCACCGCCGCCGAGAGCATCACCGTGTGGGTTGATCCCGTAGCCGGGCTGGTGCTGCACAGCGTGATGTTATCCGCCCTGCTGCTGATCGCCGCCTTTCGCTGGGAGCAGCCGGTACACCGTCCGGCGCTGGGATTGGCGCTGGTGCCGCTCATGCGCCTGCTGAGCATGGCCCCGCCGCTGGATGAGTTCGCGCGTGTGAACTGGTACGTGCTGATCGGCTTCCCGCTGGGGCTGGCGGGTATGTTGACCGTGTACGCCCTGCGGCTTACGCAGCGTGATATCGGCCTGACGCGGCGCGGGCTGCCGCTGCAACTCGTGATCGGCCTGACCGGACCATTACTCGGAATCGTGCACTATACGCTGGTCGAACCGGCAGGGCTGGCCGGTGATCTCTCGCTGGCCGACATATGGGTTCCGGCTTTGGTCGTGTTGGTGTTCAGCGGATTTGTCGAAGAATTCATTTTTCGCGGGCTGGTGCAGCCGCTTACAGCCAGCGTATCAGGCCGGTCAGCGGTGATCTATACCGCTGTGCTGTACGCCGTGATGCACCTGGGACACAAAAACGTGCTCATGATCGTTTTCGCCGGGGGAGTCGGGCTGTTCTTCGGGTGGATCGTTCACCGCACCAACAGCCTGATCGGTGTGGCGCTGGCTCACGGTATGGCTGCCGTTACAGCGCTGGTAGTGTTGCCTGTGCTTTAAATCCAACAATCGCCGCTACAGCAGCTCGGACACCTTGACAGCAGCGATCAGGATAAACACTATCAACAGGGGAACAACGCCGACGTGCAGCACGCGCCGGAACACAACCGCCGGTCGTCCGCCTGCGGCAGCGGCCATTTCGCGCTGAACCAGCAGCACGATCAGCGTCACGACGGCGATAACGCCCAACGAACCGGCGATCGCCGCATCATTCACAGCCGAAACAGTTGTTGAATTTACCAATGTGTCCACGGTGTATTGTCCTCACAGGCCAGGCGAGCATCATTCGATCATTCCTACCGGTAGATCGTACCAGAATACAACAGATAAATCTATTAAAAACATAGAAAAAGGCGGGCTGTCACCAAACAACCCGCTGATCGCTGTTCCGCAGGGTAACGTTTACCGCTGGCGCAGGTGCAGCCGCTGGAACAACCAGATACCTGTGCCGAAATACAATACCGACAGCAGCAGTACCGCCGAGACTTCGTACAACACGTCGCCCAACCCTTCGCCCAGCGTCATGATCTTGTTCAGGGCGACTACGGCGTGGGTCGGGGGCAGCACATCATTGATCGCGATCTTCCGTTCACCAATCGAAAACAGCACGCCGCGCGGGATCGGAAAAATCGACCCGGAGAAAAACATCATCAAAAACAGGGGGAAGTTAGCGATCAGAAACGCCTGCTGCACGTTTTTGGAAAAACAGGCTACCAGCAGGCCCACGCCGATCACGGACAGGCTGGTCACCGATGCCACCATGATCGCGACGATCAGCGGTCCCTGGCTTTCGAATCCCAGCGCCATCGCCGTCAGAAACGTGAATATGACGGCCATAATACCCACCAACACCTGAACCGCGCTGATCCCGCCCAGCAGGTCAAACGCGGTGATGCGGGTAAGCTGAAGCCGTCGTAAGGTCCCGGCTTCGACCTCGCGGGCGACCATGATCGCTACCGGGAACATCAGCATCACGACGGCGAAGATCAACAGGCCGGGCACATACGTTTCAAACTCCGTGCGCGTGCCTGAATCACCGAGCATTTCCTCGGTCACCTGGAACGGCGGCTCAAGGATTATGCCGCGCTGTGCGACCAACTGCTGTTGGAAGTTCGCCAGCACTGTATGCGTCAGGACGGCAGCTACCGAATAATAGATGTTAGTCTGATCACCGACGAGTATTACCGGCGGGACCGGCTCACATCCACCCGCCAGCCCACTCGAAAAGCCGTCCGGAATGATCACCAACACATCCCCGTCACGATCTTTTAGTTTGTCTTCTGCGCGTTCCCGATCACTCACCTGTTTGACGGACAGCATCGCCTGCCCATCCTCATACTGAATACTCTGGTCCGCGCTCAACGCCTGGACAAGCATGTCACCGGCATTCCATACCGCACCATCAACGGTGATCCCGGTATCGTGGTTCAGGACCAGCACATCATAGGTTGTCGAGCCGCCGCCGCAAAACAGGTAATAGAGAAATACGAATGTCGGGGCCGTGATCAACATCAGGACCAACGACACCACATCGCGCACCTGCTCCAGCAAACTTTTGCGAAATACACTCAGGATTTTCATTCGCGCAGCCCCCTGCCGGTCAAGGCGATAAACACGTCTTCGAGCGTGTTTTCTCGTAAACGAACCTCACCGGTTGGCACACCAGCCGTCTTTAAGGCATTGAGGATATCGGGCAGCAGGTCAACGATCCCCCGCGCCCGGATAATCAACGTGCTGGCCGTTAGCGATACTTCCGGCGTAATGTGCCGGACAGCCGCCGCTGCACGTTCACACAACACGTCGAGCTGTTCGCCTGCCGCGTCTGAAACCAGCGTGATTTCGAGCACATCACCTTCACCGATCCGGTGTTTGAGCGCCGCCGGGGTATCTACCGTGAGCAGGTGGCCGTGATCGATGATCGCGACCCGGTCGGCGACCCGGTCGGCTTCGTCCATGTTGTGCGTGGTCAGGATCACGGTTTTTTGCCGGGCCAACGAGCGGATATAGTCGCGCACCAGCACACGGCCCTGGGGGTCCAGCCCGGCCTCCGGCTCATCCAACACAATGATGTCAGGATCATGCACCAGCGCCATGATCAGGTTCAGCCGCCGCTGCATCCCGCCGGAAAGCGTCCTGGCGAGCTTGTGCCGTTTTTCCGCCAGCCCCATGTCCGCCAGCAGTCGATCGGCGCGCTGGCAGGCGGTTTTGCGCGGCACGCCGTACATTTCGCCGATAAAAACGAGCTGCTCCCGGCAGGTCAGTTCGCCCCACAGCACGATATCCTGGGGACAAACGCCAACACGCGGGCTGAGGTCCGGATCGCCGTCGTGTACAGGCTGGCCGTGAATAGTCACCAGGCCCGCATCGGCTTTGAGCAGACCGCACATCATGTTGATGGATGTCGTCTTCCCGGCGCCGTTCGGTCCTAAAAACCCAAAAATCTCGCCTTCATAAACGTCGAGCGTCAGGTCATCGACCGCCACAACATCACCAAACCGCTTGGTGACCTGTTCCATACGGAGCACGCTGTGCCCACCTTCGGCAGCATGCGTGGTCTGCGGAAATATCGCTGGATCAACTTCCCGGTCCATAAAACATCCTCCCGCCCGGTGTAATCACCCGGCGATACGCTGTTCCCCGTGCCACCAATCACACGGGTGTCAATCCGCTTTTGTGCCAATACCTTCCAAAACTAATTTGATATACATGCTTACGACACGTTCGGCAGGCATCGTGTCATCCACCATCTGGAAATAGGCGTTCAGGTGGGGCAGGAGCTGCGGATCGGTGACCGCAATCGCCAGCCCGTACACAACCCGCGTGGCCGCTTCCAAATCCACATCAGGCCGGATTTCGCCCCGTTCTGCCGCATTCACCAACATCTGGCGCAGTGTATCCTGAAGTGCCGCCGCAACCGGGCGAACCAGTTTTTCGGTTAACTGTGGATCACCACCCTGATACGTGGCCCGAATAAACAGGCGCAGCGGCTTCAGATAGAGTTCAGTCCATTCCAGCGCACCCGCCACATAGGCCGCTAACCCATCTTTCAGCGGCATCGCCGCCAGCATGGGGCCAAATACCCGTATCGACTCGATCAATATCCGCGCGGACAATGTCACGGCAAAGTTCAGCATGCCGTCTCGATCATTAAAGTAGGTGTAGAGCGATCCCACCGATACCCCGGCGCGTTCGGCAACCTGTTTGATGTTAATTGACACCGGTCCCCTATCGGCAGCTTCATCCAGGATCGCATCCCAGATAATCTGCTGCCGTTCCGGGTCCAGACGCCGGAACGTGCGCGTCACTATGTCCTCGCGCTCAAGCTGCAAAATGTGGCTGTGAATGTGGAGCCAGTTCGAAGTTGCCATGGATATGAACCCTTGGTTCAGATTTATACTTCTTTCTGTTCATATTTAATCACTATACGGTTCATGCGTCAAGCCCGAAAGACACAATACGCCCGGCGGCACGGCACTAAGAGGCCCGTTGATGATCCGGGGTATTGTCTATTTGGGCGCAAATGCTAAATTAGCCCGGTTTATTTGTACGTATCAAATAAATACACTGCTGCAAAAACGCGATACAATCCATCACTTAAGCTCGAGGACTAGCTGTTGTGCTTGTGTGTCAACATTGTACAAAGCAGAACCAACGGCGAATAATCACCATCCTGCCCAACAGTTCAGTAGAACGAGGAGGCTTAACCATACATGAGTATCAGCCAATTAGCCAGGTCAATCGGGGCGTCTCCGACACTCAGTCTTAATGAGGAAGCTCAGATTCTCCGAGCAAAGGGTGAGCCCGTTATCAATATGGCCGCCGGCGAACCCAAGAATAAAGCGCCCATCACCGCTATCCTAGGCTCTGCCGCCAAGTTAAAAGATGGCGAGGGCAAGTACGCGCCTGTGGATGGCACCCGCTCACTTAAGAAAGCCATTATTCGATACACTGAGGAGAACTATGGACGGCTGGTTGCCCCGGAAAACATCATTGTTTCCACGGGCGCCAAGCAGTCCCTCTATAATTTGCTTTTCTCCATTATTGATCCACAGGATGAAGTGATCATTCTTGCGCCGTATTGGGTGAGTTATCCCGAAATGGTCAAGATGGTGTACGGTATCCCGGTCATCGTCACCCCGGAGGATGGCACATTTCATCCTCAGTTCGAAGAAATCGAGCAGGCTGTCAGTTCGTATACCAAAGCGATCATCCTCAACAGCCCCAGTAATCCCGCCGGGGTCCTGTTGGATGAAGAACTGGTTGCCAAACTCGTGGATTTCTGTGAGCAGCGCAATATTTACCTGATTATGGACGACATTTACCACAAGCTGGTATTTGACGGCAAGCGCGCTGTTCCTGGCTACGAATACACCAACAAAGATATTGAATCCACACACGTCATTGTGCTGAACGGGGTTTCAAAACTCTATGGTATGACCGGCTTCCGGATTGGCTGGACCGTTGCGAATCGCCGGTTGGTTGAAGTCATGACCAATGTGCAGGCTCAAACCACGTCATGTGCGTCGGTTGTGTCCCAGGCGGCTGCCGAAGGCGCGCTGACCGGCGTCCAGAGTGTGGTCGAGAACCTGCGCCTGACCGTGCAAAACAATCGCGATATCATCATGCATGAATTTCGCTCGTTCAGTGATGTCAAGGTTCACAAGCCCGAAGGCACGTTCTACTGCCTGCCGGACTTCCGCGCCTATACCAACGATTCGGTCGAGCTAGCGCACTTCCTGCTCAAAAAAGCGCTGGTCGTGGCCGTGCCGGGTAAGGAGTTTGGTATGGAAGGCCACCTGCGCATGACGTATTCGGGCACGGTGAAGGATATCATCAAAGCCGTCGAACGCATCAAGTGGGCATTGGACCCGAACGCTCCGAACGATATCTATATCGGCGACCGCAAACTGGTCAGGGACTGGCTATAACGATGAACAACTTGCTCAACATCAAAACCCCGGCACAAGCACAGGCGTCTGTGTTAAAAAGTGACTACGACCTCAAGAACCACGGTCTGACAAACCTGAACATGGTCTATTGGAACCTGGCCACCGAAGCGCTCTACGAAGAAATTGTCTTCCGTGGAGAAGGTCAGATCACCCATATGGGGCCGGTCGTCGTGGATTCCGGCAAGCACCGCGCCCGCGCGGCCCAGGATAAATACATCGTCCGCGAACCCTCAACGGAAGATCACATCTGGTGGGGTGAATACAACCGACCTATCGGTTCCGACCAGTTCAGTGAAACCCTCAACCGCTTGCAGGGTTACCTGCAAGGGCGTGATCTATTCGTGCAAGACTGCTACGCCGGTGCCGACGAGCGCTACCGGCTGCCAGTGCGCATCATCGCCGAGTATGCCTGGCACAGTCTTTTTGCGCGTAATATGTTCATTCTGCCACAGAGCAAGGAAGAATACCGGCAGTATGTCCCCGACTTTACCCTGATCTGTGTACCGTCGTTCCACGCGCACGAACCCATCGACTCGACGCGCACCAGCACGTTCATTATGCTCAACTTCGACCAGCAACTGTGCATTCTGGGCGACACGGCTTACGGTGGTGAGATCAAAAAATCGATCTTCACCGTTATGAACTACCTGCTGCCGCTCGAAGGCGTCATGACGATGCACTGCTCGGCCAACCAGGACGACGACGGCAACACCGCGCTGTTCTTTGGCCTGTCGGGCACGGGCAAAACAACGTTGTCCGCTGATCCCAAACGCGGTTTGATCGGCGATGACGAACACGGCTGGAGCGATGACGGTGTGTTTAACTTTGAGGGCGGCTGTTACGCCAAAGTGATCCAGTTGTCATCCAGCGCAGAACCGCAGATTTACAGCGCCACCCAGCGCTTTGGGACTATTCTGGAAAATGTAGTCTACGACCCGGTCACACGGTTCATCGATCTTGATGATGACGAACTCACCGAAAACACGCGCGCGTCGTATCCGCTGGAGTACATTCCCAACGCGATACCGGAGCGCAGCGGTGGGCATCCCAAAAACATCATTTTGCTCACGTGTGATGCACAGGGCGTTATGCCGCCCATTGCTCGCCTGACACCCGACCAGGCGCTCTATCACTTCATTTCGGGTTACACCTCAAAAGTCGGCGGCACCGAGGTTGGGCTGGGCGAGGAACCGGAGATCACGTTCAGCACCTGTTTTGGCGCGCCGTTTATGGTCCATAACCCGGCGTTTTACGGCGACCTGCTCAAACGCAAAATCCTGCGTTACGATGCGAACTGCTGGCTGGTCAACACCGGTTGGGTGGGGGGACCGTATGGCGTCGGCAAGCGCATCAGCATCCAACACACGCGCACCCTGCTGAATGCGGCGCTGAATGGGGCACTGCTTGACGTGGAATACTACACTGATCCCATTTTTAGATTCGAAGTACCCAAGAGCTGCCCGGATGTGCCCGAAAGTGTGCTGTATCCGGCGCAATCATGGCCCAGCGAGGATGAATACTGGAACAAGTACAGCCAGCTTGCGTCACGCTACATCGGCAATTTCAAGAAATTTGCACCCGACTGCCCCCAAGAGGTTTGTGACGCCGGGCCAACACTGTAAAACAACGGCTGCACGTCCACCAGGAGATACACTCTCACGCCAGGTCACGGTTTGTCCTGGCGTGTTTTTTTCGATTATCACGCTTCGCATACATCCATATGCTGCTGGCGAGCAACAAAAGTACCTTCTATGGTCTGAAACACCAGCAGCACAATTGCCGGTTGGCTGCCGGGGTTATAAAAACAATGAGGTTGAGTCGCTTCAAATAACAAGCTGTCGCCCTCGTTAAACGTAAACGTCTGGTCGCCAACCCGGTATTCAAGCTCACCTTGTAGAAGGAACACAAATTCCTGCCCAGGATGCACGATCGGCTCATGAATGTTGCCCCTCTGAGGGCTGACAGTCATCATAAACGGTTCAAGGTGCTGGTGGCGCAGGCCAATGCCCAGGCTTTCAATGACAACGCCGTCCCCCTCTGAGCGCAGCCGTTGGTTTTGTGGAACAAACACGGTCGCCTGCTCATGGGCTTCATCAAAAAACGCCGTAATCGGCACGGTTAACCCTGTCGCCAACAAATGCAGCGATGATACTGTGGGCGAATTATCACCATGTTCAATACGGCTGATTGCGTTCACGGACAAACCCGATCGTTTAGCAAGTGCGCGCAGAGACAAACCGCGTTGTTCACGTAAAGTACGGATCATCTGGCCGACATTCGGCCCGGATTGTTCGGTCATGACGTATTGCCTCGCTTAATACAGGGGCCAGCACGCGACCATTGTAACATAATAGTTGAATTTGAAATACTTTAGTGATACGATGTGGGCGCCAAATCACTGGCCGCTTCTCAGGAGAAACTATCACGATGAAGATCGCTGTTATTACGGATGATGGAACCACGATCAGCCAACACTTCGGGCGTGCGCAGCACTACATGGTTTGTACCGTTCAGGATGGCCAGATCATCGAACGCGAACTGCGCGACAAAATGGGGCACCGCCAATTTGTTACTGAATCACATGAGCATAACCATGAAACCAGCGCTGACGCCCGTGGGCACGGCTTTGGTGCGGAAGCCGACCGTAAACATGGACACATGATCGACGCTATCACCGACTGTGAGGCCCTGCTTGTACGTGGCATGGGGCGTGGGGCGTACCTGGCGCTTCAGCAGGCAAACATCACACCGATCGTAACCGACATTCCAACAATAGATGACGCCGTGATGGCTTACGTCAACGGCGAGATCACCGATCGAACCGATCGCTTGCACTAACATTTTTGGAGACAAAGAAATGCTTGAGATTACGTGCGTTGTCGAAGATACCATCGTACCAGACTCGGCACTTCGCTCGGAGCACGGCATCGCGTTTTACATCAAAACACCCGGTGGACGCCTGTTGTTTGACACGGGCGAAAGTGGTGACGTGTTGGTTCACAACGCCGCACACCTTCACATCGACCTGAGCCAGATCGACGCGCTCGCGCTCAGCCATGCCCACCTGGATCACACCGGCGGGGTGCCGGATGTATTGAAGCGTACCCGGCCCATGATTCCACTTTACGCCAGCCCTGATATTTTCCGCGAGCGGTTTGTACGCTCGTTGGAACAACCCGTATCATATTGTCTCAAGCTGTCACGCGACGAGTTGGAACAGCATGTAGACCTGCGCCTGAGCGCTGACCCGGTCGAGATAGTGCCCGGCGTGTGGACGACCGGCGAGATCACGGATCGGACCTCATTTGAAGGGCGCGGTAATATGCACCAGATTCGCGTGGATGGTGAATGGAAACCCGACCCGTACCGCGACGATTTATCCCTGGTCCTGGAAACCGGGGACGGGTTGGTTGTGCTGCTGGGTTGTGGTCATGCCGGGCTGTTGAACATTCTCCGGCAGGTCAAGCGCCACTTTGACGGCGACATTATCGCCATAGCGGGCGGCACTCACCTGGCCAGCGCCACGGACGCGATGTTACAACAAGCGATCGATGAGTTGAGCACGACTTACAACCGGCCACGCCTGTATCCCAATCACTGCACCGGCCAGCGAGCAGTTAACGCGCTGGCTGATGCGTTTGGCAGCCAGGTCCAGCCATGCCCGCCCGGCACGATCTTAACGTTCTGAACGCGTTGTTTCAGTATTCACACAATAACCAGATCAAACACAAGGGACATGACCCATTCACGTCCCTTGTATTGTTTTGGGTGGTCATTTGCCCGGCTGATTAACCGGGGTTCTGTGCTTTTAGCGTTCCCTGGCCCGTGCTGGTCTGAAACGACCCTATACATTCGCCGGTGGCCATGCCGAACCACTCTGCATCATAGGTGGTCGGGGATGTCATATGCAGCGTAACAATATACTGCACGCCTTCAAGCTCAACAGCCCTGTTGATAAACGTTTTGGGGCCGTTCGTGATAAACCGGAATGTTTCGCCCTCGATTGTATAATCAAGCGTGCCAGCGGCAGGATCAAGCGTAATGGTAATATCCTGCGTAAATGTGTCCCCGATCGCGGTCGGATTATCCATTGATTCGCGGTACCAGATACATTCGCCTACCGTAGACTGGTCCTGTACGGTCAGCGTCTCGGTATACGTGCCGCTGACGAAGTCTGTCTCGGTAAAATCGGACGAGACCGCACCCGGTGCAGGGGGCTGCTCCGATGTGTCATCTTTGATCTGACCGGTACCCTTCCAAAGCTGCTTACCACCTTCACAGTGCGAGCCCGGCTCCAGACGCCCCAGGAATTCGACATCATAGGTTGTGGTTGACGTAAACATGATCGTAAGCTCGTAAATCGTTTCGTCATCGGCACCGGGGATCACGCCCGTGTACTTGTCTTCGCTTACCCTGGTGAGTGTGTCATCGTTCCACGTGATCGTCTGGCCGTCGCGGCTGACGTCCAGCGTGATATCATAGGTCAGTGTGTCGCCGATCTCGGTGTGTGTGCCATCTGCGTTGTACCAATAACAGTCCTCGACCGCGCGTTGTTCCACAACTACCGATGTTTCCGTATACTCGCCGCTGACATAGGGCTGCCCGCGACCGCCCAGTTCTCCACCGATAACAGGCGCACCTGCTTCGGGGCCTGAGTCGTTAGGCTGGGGCGGCGTTAACTCCGTCTCGGTATCCGGCGGCGCGGCGGCGACCTCTTCGTCGGAAGGAACCTCTTCGCTAGAAGAGGCATCTTCATCTGCGGGCGGCGTATCGTCCACCGGTTCCGGCGGAGTCACGCTGGCACCGGCCTCAGCCACGCCGGTCGCTGTTGCTGCCCCGGTCATCCCGGCACATTCGCCGGACAGCACCTCGAAGGACATATCAAGCTGGTAAGTCGTCGGCGACGTAAACGTCAGCACATAGTTATTCAGCGCGCTTTCACCAAAAACGAAACTGCCGCTGTACGTCATGCCGCCATCGTGAGACAGCAGCACCTCGTCCTCGCTGGGATCGATATACGTCAACGTCGAACCATCGGGACTCAGGTGGAGCGTAACATCATATGTATGCGGCTGGCCGATTACGAGGTCTGCGCCGTCAGAGTAAACCCAGTGGCAGTCACCGACCAGTGATTCGGATGTCGGTGTTGTCGTTTCGCTGTAACCGCCGCTGTATACCGCGCTGCTCATGCCCGGCGCAAGCTCGGCGGCGGTCGCCGGGTCGAACGTTTCGCCTTCGGTGATCGCACGTGTCAGACCGGGCACGGCGCCCAGGTCATCAGCCGGAGCCGGGTCAGCCGGTGGAGCGGCGGCTTCCAGCCCGTCAAGTGGCACCGTAGTTTGCATACCGGGCCGCACCGTTACCGTTTTGTCGAACGCGGTAACAGCGATCTCGCCGTTTAACCCGCTGACCGACAGGTCGCCGTTTAACGCGGCTTGCAGGAACCCGGCGCTGGCGAATTCCAGTTCGACGCCGTTGACCATCACGTGCGCGCGCTGTCCCGCCGGTGATTTTACAAGCAGGCCGTCCGGCGTATCATCACACTGGCCGGTATTGCCGCTTTCGAGCAAAAATGCCTGCATCGGACGGGTATATGTCGCCCCGGCTTCGCCCGGCTCAACTTCCGACAGCGTGGTGATATCACAATTGACCGTGATCAGCGGCACATACACCCAACCCGGCGCACCGTCCAGATCGACTCTCAGCCAGTCACCCGCCGTGTTGCGTCCATTGGCGACCGCCGTGCTGCCGGCTTCGAGCACATCGACGACCCGGTAATTGGTCCCCGGCCCGCTGCGCACGTTGATGTTATTGCCCTGGATGCTGATCTGGCACGTCGGCATAGCCGCCAGCGCCGGATCGACCGTGTTAGTGACTTCGGTGTCTCCAAACAACACAAACGTCATGGCTTGATCCCCGGCGTCGGGCAAATCCGCCTGGACCTTCATCATCGCCACGCCCCAGATGCCGGGTAACGGGTCGGCGGGTTTGGTGACCAGCGCTTGCAGGTCAACCAATGGGGCGATATCACCGTTTGTTTCGAACTGAATCCCGCTCACCCCCGGCTGGAACGTCGCGGTCACCAGCGTATGGCCGTAACACGCCTCGTTGAGCCCCATATCCGCGCAAAACGTCCCGATCGCGCTCAGCGCTTCATGAACCAACTGGTCACACGCATCCGACTGCGAGTGTACCGGCTGGGGCGGGGTACTCCCGGCGGCAGCAGCCAGCAGCACGACTCCGCACACCAGCCACACACGCAGCCAACGATATCGTGAAATGTGTCGTAACATCATGGTTCCCCCTGATACTCACTCAAATTCTACTTGGCGACACCTGTGCACACCGACGTCATTGTAATACCAGCACATTCTCCCGATGTCACCGTTGATGTTGATGTCCAATCGTATGTCGTGGGTGACGTGAAGGTCAGCGTTGGCTCCCAAACCGCTGTATCGTGCGAAATGGCTGCACTGTACGTCATACTACCCTGGTACTCGAAAGTATAGGATTCGCCTTCAACCCCATAGACAATACTCGATCCATCCTCGCTAAACGTGATGGTGACATCATAAACCCCGACGTCACCCATCTGAACCGGATTACCCTGATGATCATTCCAATAACAATCATTGGTGACGACCAGATCAGTTATCGTACAGGTTTCGGTATAGTCACCGCTGGTGAAGCGGCTGACCGATGGCATGATGATCTCACCCGCCGTGCTGAAATCCAGCGGCTCACCGTACGCAACCGCACGCTGTAAGCCCGGCACCGTCAGGAACTCGTCGATCACCTGCGGGTCTTCCGGTGGGCCGGACGCTTCCAACCCTTCCAGCGGGATGTCGGTCTTGAAACCTGGCTCCACGGTGACCGTTTTCCCGAATGCCGTTACCGCGATGCTGCCCTCGATCCCGCTGACCGTCAGCGCGTCGTCCGGCACCGCCGTCAGGAATCCCGCGCTGGCGAATTCCATCTCGACCCCGTTGACCGATACGTGCGCCCGCTGCCCGCCCGGTGACTGGATCAACAGCCCGTCGGGCGCTTCGGCGCACGTGTCGTTTTCGCCGCTGCGCAGGGTGAATACCTGCATCGGGCGCACGACCGGCGCCGGTTCGGCCCCTTCTTCGATCACGGCCAGCGTATTGATATCACCGTCAACCGTCACCAGCGGCACATACACCCAGCCCGGCCCGTCTTCCAGGTCAACCCGCAGCCAGTCGCCCGCCGCGTTACGTCCATTCGCTACCGCCGTACCACCTGATTCCAGCACGTTCACGATCCCGTAACTCGTGCCCGGTCCGCTGCGCACGTTGATTCCGCCGCCTGCATTCGTGATCGTGCACGTCGGCAGGCTGGCCTGTTCGGGATCGACCCCGTTGGTAACTTCGGTATCACCGAACAGCACAAACGTCAAAGCCTGGTCCCCGGTGTCGGGCAGATCGGCCTGGACCTTTAGCATCGCCACGCCCCACGTCCCCGCTTCCGGATCGGCGGGCCTGGTGACCAGCGCTTGCAGGTCCAGCAAGGGGGCAATATCGCCGCTTTTCTCAAAACTGACCCCCGCCGCGCCGTCCTGAAATGTGGCGGCAACCAGCGTATGCCCGTAACACGCCTCGTTGCGTCCCATCATGGCGCACGACGTGCCGATAACGTCCACTGCCTGCGTTACCAGCGTTGTGCACGCATCCGATTGTGATCGTGCCGTATCCAGCCCACCAACACCGGCCATCCCGCCTAACACGAGTACTGCCATCAAAACCACCGTGCCCACTCGCAAAACCATACGTGATCGTTTTTTCATCTCGATTATGCTCCTAATTTTTGACGGTTTGTTATCTTTGACATGACCCGTTTGGGAACCAATCGCACAGCCAACGCAGTCGCACCGTGTACGCGGTGGGTGATAACGATGGTGCACATGCACAAAAGGTAGTTTTGCTCCGCGTCGCCAGTATCCGCTCAGGACTGCACGACATTGCCCACCTTTCATTATAGGCGATTAACCGGCATCTCTCATCAAATTATGACACTTTTCACAAATTACCAGGCCGATTCGCCGTACTTTTCCCTGATTCGAGGTATGGTTATAATCAGCGTATAGGTTAGTCCAACCCACCGGCCACTACTATCCAGCGAGAAACCATATGCTCTCAGCGGACCCACTCCTGAACCAGACATTAGGCGGGTGTGCCATCCTTGAACAGATCGGCGAGGGGGGCATGGCGACCGTGTACCGTGCCCAACGCGAATCCGACGAAGGGATCGTAGCCGTCAAAATCATCGCGCCCAAGCTGGCCAATGCCGCCGATTTTGCTGCCCGTTTCCGCCGTGAAGCGCGGTTGATGGCCTCGTTGGACCACCCGCACATCCTGCCGGTTTATGACTATGGCACGCAAGATAACCTGATCTATCTGGTCATGCGCCTGTTAGAAGGCGGGGCGCTGAACAAACACATCGCGGAACGGGCGTTTCCGCTCGAAGATGCCGTTCGTATTGTTGACCAGATCGCGGCGGCGCTGGATTACGCCCACGCACGCGGTATTATTCACCGTGACCTCAAGCCCGCTAACGTGCTCATGGACGCGGACGGCAACACCTATCTGACCGACTTTGGTATTGCCAAGTGGACCGAAGAAACAACCGGCCTGACGATGACCGGCATGTTGATGGGCACGCCCGGTTACATGGCCCCGGAACAGTGGCGCACCGAACCGGTTGATCCACGCACGGACGTGTACGCGCTCGGCGTTATGGTCTTTGAAATGCTCAGCGGCAAAATGCCGTTTGACGCCGAAACCCCGTTCAGCCTGATGTACCGGCACCTGGACGAGCCGCCACCTGCTGTAACAAAAGTAAATGCCCGCCTGCCCAAAGGAGTCGATCGTGTGATCCGCCGGGCGATGGCCAAAATCCCGGACCGGCGCTACCCGTCGGCGGGAGCATTGGCGCTGTCGTTCCGTGAAACACTCGACGAACCGGTATCGTTTACCTCGGCGTGGCCCACGCTTGACGACCAAACGGCCCCGCACATGGCAGCCGACACACGCCGCGCCATCAGCCGCGATGATACGCAGTTAGACGATACGTTTATCCAGCCCGGCACCGAAGAGCGTGAGGATACGTTTGTTCTGGAACGTGCCCCGGACGATGGCGGCACGATCCCGCCTGCTCGCGATGAGGACACGTATTACACCGAGGTTGGATTGGAGCGCGAAACGTACAACGCGATCGACGTGGGCGCCCGCACGCTGTTATCACGCGCCAGGGAAATCATGCGCGAATCCGAGGGCGAAACCGCCGTGCTGGCCGGTGCGGTAGCGCACTATGTCGAAGACCTCCGCGAGCAGGCCAAAACCCGCCCCGCCGCCGAACAGAGTCCGTACAAAGCGCTTGAATCCTACGATATCAGCGATAACCGCCTGTTCTACGGGCGCGAACAAGCTGTTGACGCGCTGCTGGCGCGTTCGCCTTTCCACCGGTTTACCGTGCTGCACGCCGAAAGCGGCGCCGGTAAGACCTCGTTGATCCGCGCCGGGGTGATGCCCCGCTTGCTGGCAGGCGGATTTTTGCCGCTGTATATCGCGGTGCGGCGCCGTCCTCCGCACGAGGCGATCAAGCGCATGCTGCTGCCCGATCCAACCACTGCGCCAGCGTTAACCGGCGCATCGCTGCACGCGTACCTGAAACACATATCAGAAGCGACCGGCCCCAACCGTGAAATTTTCATTTTTATCGATCAATTTGAAACGTTCCTGACTGACGTGTTCACCGATGAGCAGCGGTCCGAGTTCATCAGCGAGATCGCGGAATGCCTGGATGATCAACTGCTGCCGGTGCGGATCACGCTCGCCATGCGCACGGAATACTTCGGCCTGCTCGCCAGTTTCCAGCCGCACATCCCGCAGCCGTTCGCCCATGAATTTCTGCTGCGCTCGCTGTCGTTCGACGAAGCCCGGCGGGCCATGATCCTGCCCGTGCGTAACCAGGGCTACAATTACGACCCCGACGTGTCGGATATCATCCTTCAGGACCTGACCAACGACCGGGGCGAGATCGCGCCGCCGCAGCTTCAGCTTGTCGGCAGTGCGATGATCGACGCGCTGCCACCGGACCGGACCACCGTCACCCAGCAGGATTATATCGAGGCGGGCGGCGCGGCGGGCGTGTTACGCAGTTACCTGGAACGCCTGCTGGCCAATCTACCCGCCGCTACGCGCCGCCTGGCACAGGTCGTGATCGAGAGCCTGGTACGCGAAGACCAGACGCGCGACGTGCGCACGGCGGACAGTCTCCGCGCTGAGCTTGAAGTGCTCAACATTCCACCGGATCGCCTGGACGATGTTTTACACGCCCTGCGCGAAAACCACGTGTTACGCGCCGTCGAAACGGACGAGGGCCTCGCGTATGAACTGGTACACGATTACCTGGCGATGCAAATTCAGCTTGATCCCCAGACGGCGGCCCGCAAAGCCGCCCAGGAACTGCTCGACCGGCGCGTGCGTGACTACGAACGTTACCAATCGCTGCTCACACGCCAGGAGATCGACGTGATCACCGCGCAGCGTGATCAACTGCGCCTGAACGACACCGCCCACACCTTGATCACACGCAGCCAGGCCGTACAGCGCCGCCAGCGCCGGATCGCAATCGCGCTCAGCACGGCGGCAGTGCTGGGTTTGATCGGCGCCCTGGTGATCGGGTTGTTCGCTGCCGCACGCGAAAGCCAGAACCGGCAGGACCGGCTCAACAACGCCCAGACCGCCGAAGCACGCGTCAAGACGGAACGTGATACGGCGATGACTACCGAATCGCGCATGCTGGCCGATTTGGCGACTCAACAGCTTGGCATTGACCCGGTCGCCAGCCTGAATCTGGGCGTTCAGGCGCTGACTCCGCGTGACCGGCCCTACGTGCCGGAAGCCGAACTGGCCCTGAGTCAGGCGGTGCAGGCGTCCACCGAACGCGTGTATATGCCCAGCGGCGGGCGCGTCTATGGGGCGGCGTGGAATACCACTAGCACGCGCGTGCTTTCGTGGAGCGCCGATCACACCGCGCGGGTATGGGATGCGGAAACCGGCGATGAACTGCTGCGCCTGGACGATCACACCAGCGCCGTGATCACAGCCGCGTGGTCACCCGGTGAAACGCGCATTTTGACCGGTGACTACGACGGCGCCGCGCGGGTGTATGACGCCCAAACCGGCGCGCTGGTCGCCACCCTGGACGGGCACACCGATCATTTGGTGGGGGCGAGTTGGGATTCAGCCGGGAAGCGCGTGCTCACGTGGAGCGATGACGGTACGGCGCGCATTTGGAATGTATCCGGGGAAACACCGCCCACGGAATCCGTGATTGTGCTGGAAGGACACACCGCCGGGATCACGTTTGCGGCGTGGAGTCCCGACGACACACGTATACTGACGGCGGGCGCCGATTTTGACGTGCGCGCGTGGGATAGCAAAACCGGCGCAGAAATCGCGCTGCTGCGCGGCCATGTGAACCGGCTGCAAGGCGCGGCCTGGAACGCTGACGGCACGCAGATCGTCACGTATGGTGACGATATGTCGGCGCGGGTGTGGGATGCGGCTGCTGGCGATGTCCTGCTCACGCTGGAAGGCCATACCGACCGTGTGACGGCGGCGGTGTGGAGTCCCGACGAATCGCTGATCGCGACGACCGGCTTTGATGGGATCGCTATCGTCTGGGACGCGGAAACCGGCGAGGAACGCGCCCGGCTGGCGGCTAACACTGTGCTCGATGGGGTAACCTGGGACACGGCAGGCGCGCGCCTGCTGACTTTCGGTGAGCCGGACGGAGTCGGGATATGGAATGCTGATACCGGCGCGTTGATTTCCCTGCTGGGCGGTCACACGGACACCGTGCTCGGCGCAGCGTGGAACACGGATGAAACGCTGATCCTGACGTGGAGCGAAGACGGTACCGCCCGCGTATGGGATACGACCGGTCCGGCAGCGCAGGAAATCGCGCAGTTCGTCGGCCACAACGACCGGCTCACCGGCGCGGCCTGGGATCGTGACGAAAACCGCATCTTGACCAGCGGCGCGGATGGATCGGCGCGCATCTGGGCCGTGTTTGACGGCGGAATCCCGGCGGGGAACGGTGAAGAACAGCGTTTTGTTGTTAATCCCGCCGATCCGGCTGCGGGCGGGCACGTATTTGACGCCGTGTGGTCAGCCGGTGAATCACAGGTCGTTACCGCCCACCAGGACGGTACGATCCGCGTGTGGGATGCCGCCACGGGCGAACAGCTCCGGCAGTTGGATGGGCACACCGACCAGGTTGAGCGCTTAGCGTGGTCACCGGACGGCACCCGCCTGTTATCCGCGAGCGTTGACGGCACGGCGCGCCTCTGGGATATGCAGACCGGCGGCGCGCTGGCGATCCTGGATCACGCGGCCCCGGTGATCTGGATCGCGTGGAACACCGGCGGCACACGTATCCTGACCGGCAGCGAAGATACAACGGCGGCGCTGTGGGATGCCGCTACCGGCGCGATGTTGCAGCGCTTCGAGGGGCACAGCGGCACGATTGCCAGCGCGGCCTGGAATGCTGACGAAACGCGCATTCTCACGGCCAGCAACGATGGTACACTCCGGCTGTGGGACGCCGCATCGGGTGACACGCTGAACACGATCACGGTATCCGACCTGCCGCTGTTGGGCGGCGTGTGGAGCGCTGACGAAACGCGGGCGCTGGTGTGGGGCTTCGACGGCATGGCGCACGTGATCGATCTCACGACCGGCGACACACTGGTGAGTCTGCAAGGACACACGGATTGGGTGGTCCGGGCGCTGTGGAACGCTGATGAGAGCCGGGTGCTGACCGTCAGCAGCGATACCACCGCGCGCCTGTGGGACAGCGCGACCGGGACGGAAATCCAGCGGTTCGAAGGGCACACCGACAGCGTGATCGGCGCGGCGTGGGACGCGGCTGAGACTCGCATCCTGACGTGGAGCGTAGACGGGTCGGCGCGCGTGTGGGATGTGGACTCCGGTCAGGATGTGCTGCGGCTGCAAGGGCACGCCGGGCGAATCTGGTCGGCGGCCTGGGACACCGGTCACACGCGGATTCTGACGGCCAGCGATGACGGCACGGCGCGTATCTGGACCGCCTGGCCCGATCTCGACAGCCTGCTCCATGCCGCCAGTGAGTTGATCACCCGCCCGCTGAGTGATGATCAACGTGAGCAGTTTTTCCTGCCTCAAACGGAAACACCCCCAACCCCGACCAGTCCTCCACCTACGGCGTCCCCGGCATCAGTATTATCCTGATGTTGTGAAAAACCGCTGCGAGTTTTGGGCAAAATCTGCACGAGGGTATAAGCTTGCCGGATTGTATCTTGCGTGCATCACCGGGATAATTACATGGCTGCTTCAGCAACACGGCGAACGCGCCCCGACGGGCTGTTGTTCATCGCTTTTTACGCGTTTATTGTTATTGGTATGCCTGGCGGGCTGCTCAATATCGCGTGGACCTACATTCAAGAGTCATTTGATATGCCGCTTGATGCACTGGGCATCCTGCTGACAGCGAGCATGACCGGCAATCTGACCGTGGCCTTTGCCAGCGGACGCCTCATCAGCCGGTTTGGGGCGGGTACGTTTCTGCTGGCCGGAAGCCTGTGCGGTGGCGTGGGGGCAGCCGGGTTTGCGCTGTCACCGGCCTGGATTACGCTGCTGCTCGCTGCGTTTTTAAGCGGCATGGGTTCCGGGAGCATTGATACGGGGATCAATACGTTTGTTTCGTCACGGTACAGCACCAGCCATCTCAACTGGGTGCATGCGTGCTTCGGTGTCGGGCTGACGATTGGGCCGCCCATCGTCACGTTTACGGTGATCAACCTGGAGCAAAGCTGGCGCTGGAGTTACGCGGTGATTGTCGCGGCGCAACTGGCGCTGGGAACGCTGCTTTTTTTGACGCGCGCCCGCTGGAATGCCGTGGATTTTGCTGACGATGACACCGTATCGTCGCGCTTCGGTGCGCGGGCGCGCGAAACACTCGCTATTCCGGTCGTGTTATTAGGCGTTTTGCTGTTTGCGATCTACGGCGGTGTGGAAATGGGTGTCGGCCAGTTATCCAACACCCTGCTGGTTGACAGCCGGGGCGTGAGCCAGCAAAATGCCGGTTTCTGGATCAGCGTGTATTGGGGGAGTTTCACAGTCGGGCGCTTTGTCATCGGTGCCATTGCCGACCGCATCAACAGCCGCGTGCTGCTGCGTACCAGTATACTGGGGGTAGTGCTGGGTACGATTTTGCTGGCATTGAACATCACAAACAGTATGAGTGTGCTCGCGCTGGCCTTGATCGGTGTGGCCCAGGCGCCGATGTTCGCCACGTTGATCGCTGAAACGCCCGACCGGGTCGGCAGGCGTCACACGGCTAACACGGTTGGTTTTCAGGTCGGCGCGGCAGGGCTGGGCGGAGCACTTCTGCCGGGGCTGGCCGGTATCCTGGGGGCAAACATCGATCTGGAAGCCATCGCCATTTTCTTTGTTTTCAATGCGATCGCTATACTGGCGATTTACGAAATCATGCTCCACCGCGAGGATCAAGCCGCAGCCGTACCTGCCGCTGCCGACTAGCCAAATAGTTGCAACAAACCGCCGGGCTGAGTGATCATATTCAACCCGGCGTGCCCCATCGTACATCAGAGTCACCTAACCGTGGGGTCCCTGTTGGTGTTATTCGTTTTCAGACAGAGCCGTTCTTATCCACAAATTCAAACGCGATGCCTTCGAACGCCTTGATCGTTTCGTGGACCGGGCAGTGCAGGGCCGCACGCTTCACGGCTGTACCACGCTTGCCAACCTCACCGTTGGGGAGTTCGACATGCGCTTTGATGTTCACCAGGCGAGTGGGGTCGCTCACCTTTTCAAACGAAACCGAGACGGTCATACCCTCGGTATTGATGCCATGTTCATTACAATACGAAGCCGCGAACGCCCCAATACACGAACTGAGTGACGCGATAAACACCTGGGGTGGGGTAACGCCGCGATTACTGCCGCCCATGCTCTCCGGAACATCAATTGTCAAAGTATGACCATTTATTGTGGTCTCGAACAACATATCACCTTTGTAAACAGTCTTGATCTCTGCCATCAGGCAATCTCCTGGTTGTTGGTATGTATGGTATTCCACTGCATGACACAAGCCTAATGTGCATGGCGTACTATAAAAAGTGACATCCGTACTTTCCTTTGTGGTATTTTCACACGATATAACATTCGGCTTATGGATAGAAGTGGGAGCATTTTATGCCTGAAATTAAGGCACGGTTAAGCACGCATACACGATCTGATCGGCTGCACCATCAGCAAACCCGATCCAGATTGTGCTGCATCGTCGATTAGCGGTATAGGGAAACGTTCGGCTGTAAGAGGATACTCCGGAGTCTACCATGGTAGACTCCGGAGTGTGTTGAGCGGGCTATTCTCGAAAATAATGTTCGGGCTTATCCAGGCCGTTTAGAACAGGTACCGGCAAATCTGTTCAGGAATATCACCCGAGTCACAATACTTGCGTGCCAGTTCAACAGCCTCAGAATCGCTGAACAAAAACTGGACCAGCACATTACCCAGTCCTGACGCTTGCAAGAGTGACGGAAGCGAGAAAATGTAATTCAGAATGCTGTCTGGCAGCTCTGAAAGCAGCGCGAGCAGTTCCAGGTCATTGGCCGACAAGGGCCGCAGCGCCGACCAGGGGCAAGACGGCGTCAGGTCATTTTCTTGCCGGTCCAATCCCAGGTTCAGCGGCGGGCCGAGGCATACAATCGACGTGAAACCAGGCGGGATGATCAGGGCATCGGCGGTATCCGGGTTGATAATCGCCACCCCCCACAACACCGTAATCTTCATAGCGTCACCGGGTGGCAGCACCTGGAGAAGTATGGTTGAGCCAACGCGGATATCAACGTCATTGATCATGATATCGACCGGTGTATCTTTTGGCCCCTGAACCAGCAGCATCGAAGGCAGCGCCCGGGTGCAAGTTGGCGTGTCAAAGCTGTTCCTCAAATACGATTTCTGCATGGGGGTATAGGTGTTTTCGTCGATAACTGGCAGGCCGCTGGCATCGACTCCCGCGGCAAGCGTGTCCACGCCCACCCAGGCAGCATAGTTCTGCTGATCCGCATCCTTATAATGAACGCGCAGCCAGACACCATCAGGGCTGACACCATCGGCCTCAAGTGCTGTACCAGCAGCAACAGTGCCCAACATATCAGAATTCATATCAGCCTTACGATAGACATTGGCCTGGCTTGCTGTTGTGACGGCCACTGTCTCGACAGGCAGCAGCGCTTCGGTGGGTTCAACCGCGTTCTCGATTTCAACGTCACCAATTCCGATAAACATGACGTCGTCATCCTGGGCATTGTGGATGTTGGCCTTGACCTTCGTCACACTAACGCCCCACGTTGATTCCACCGGATCAACCGGTGAACCGGCCACAACCGCCAACTCCAGCAGGTCGGTGCGATAGCCTGCTTCCTCAAAGAAACCTTCCGGCTCCTCAATACCCTCAACAAGCATGCCTGTTACGTCGTCAAACCCCGCACATGCCGTGTTGCTTTCCATGTTGGCACAGTTCGTACCCAGATCAGATAACACACTAAGAATAAGTTGTGTGCAGGCATCAGTGCCGTCTTGTGCTTTTGCCGCTTGCGGCAGTGGCAGCACGGCAACCGCCACAAGCGCCACAATCAATACAAGGTGTCGGACACGCATTCGATAACTCCTTCCCCCATCTTCGCGCCAGAGAGTCAGCCCAATTACCCGGCATGAAGATTCATCTTGAAATGAATTTTCGAGACATGCTATTAAGCAGCTTAGATAATCATACACCATTATGGCACTATCATACCACCAAACACCAGCTTGGGGAATTCGGCATTAACAGCATAAACCAGACGATGACAAGTTGCAACGGATGCTGACGCCCGATACAATAATTGCCGACATGTACCTCTGGCTATTTTAACATTTGTGGTGAGTGCACGCGTATCAAAACTTAATTTACTACGGTCCAAAAAACGATCAAACAGATTATTTAACAGTGGTACTGATTGTTAAAACTCAAACCGTGTTAAAGTATACGTTTTTTCCGGGTGTCTTTTTGATGAATTTTTTGTGAAATCGTCTAAAAAACTTGTTCAACTCTAGGGGAACCTAATAGAGTGCAGCCTGGTGTAATGCAGGGTGCAACCCACATGTCGTATTAAGATGGGAACAAACCTATGGAGCTTGTGGCATATATCCGCCTGGTCAGAAAATGGTTCTGGCTAATCTTCCTGGGCGCATTTCTGGCGGGTGGGACTGCGTTTTTATACCGCAGCGGGCAGGATGATATTTATCGTGCCAGGGTGACGATTGCGGTGGGCAGTTTCATCGAAGACCGTAACCCTAACACAAGCGAAATCAGAACAGGTGTTGAACTGGCCCAAACCTACGCTGTGCTGGCCAAGACCTCGAATGTAATCGAGTCCGCGGTGGAAGCTGGCAATTTCCCGGTGTGGCCGCCTGTGAGCACCAACGTCATTGCGGATACATCGCTGTTGGTCATCACGGTGACGTACACCGACCCGGTCCTGGCCGCCGACATGGCGAACGAGGTTGCTCGCCAACTCATTCTCAACAGCCCCAGCAACCTGACCGCAGAACAACAAAACCAGATCGATCTGGCAAACACTGAGATCGAGCGACTGAACCAGCAGCTTCAGCAATCCCGGTTACAGCTCCAAGACATCGATGCTCAGCTAGAAGTAGCGACCGATATCAATGAAATGGAACGCCTGACAGAGCAGCGCAACATCATTGTGGGGCAGATCAACCAGGCGTCGGCCAACATTGCCGAATTCACAGCGACCATAGCCGATCTTCAAAAACGTACAAACTCGCTTGATATTGTAGAAGAAGCGCGTATTCCGTCCCGGCCAACAGGCAGCAGTGTTTTTTCAACTACGGTGCTCGGTATTGCCGTTGGGATTTCGTTAGCGGTTGGCGTTGTGCTGCTGTTGGAATATCTGGACGATACGATCCGCACTACGGAAGAAGCAACGCAGACCCTTGCACTGCCCACGCTGGCCGCGATTACCCGTTTTGGCAAAACGCGTGACAACTACCCGCAGCGCCTGATCACGTATCACGATCCGGGATCGCCCATTTCAGAAGAATACCGCACATTACGAACCAACTTGTTATTCTCCTCCAATGGCAGCACCTCCAGCGAATTCACCAAGGGTGTATACGTTATCACCAGTCCCGGACCATCCGAGGGCAAGAGCGTCACCACGGCTAACCTGGCGGTTACCATGGCGATGGCCGGGTGGCGTGTGCTGTTGGTCGATACCGACCTGCGACGACCGCGTGTCCACGAAGTCTTTAACCTGGATAACAGCATTGGCCTGTCAACGCTGCTTTCTGCCGAACCCAGCGAAACACCGGCAGATAATTACGATTTGCCCCGTAACCTCAAAGAATGCCTTCAAGAAACGCAGATACCCGGCCTGCGCGTCATCACGAGCGGCTATATCCCACTGAATCCCACCGAGGTGTTGGGGTCGGTGTCGATGCAGCGCTGGTTCCAAGAATTCCGCGCGTCAAAAAACGTTGATATCATTCTTTTTGATACGCCGCCCTGCCTGGTGGTAGCCGATAGCTCGGTACTGGCGTCAGCGATCAAAGCCCCGGTGCTGCTGGTGATCGAAGCCGGGACCACCCGGCGCGGCGCGGCGCTACGAGCCAAAGAACAGTTCAACCAACTGGGTATCGAAATGGTTGGCGTTGTGCTAAACTCGGTGAATCCTAAAGAGCGGGGAGGATACGGGTATGGCTACAGCTACTACTATTACAGCGATTCGAATCCAAAGTCCTGACCAACCAACACGTGTCGCACGAATCACGTGATGCGACACCACAACCGCTCATCGCGCCAGACCTGACTTTGGGAACGCAACGCACCGCCTGCGTGACATTCCTCGATTTTTATGTACAAAGATGCCAATATGACCAATGTCGAAACCGAAACCAGTTTTTTACCCGAAGCTATACACGCAAACGGGCCACATCGCCGCCGCCACCGACGGTCCCGGCGTTTTCGATGGTTCAGACGCCTGAAAAGACGTATCACCAAGCTCAACTGGCGCGTGATGTTTATCATTCTGTTCACTGTCACCGCTATCGTAGTGATGAGCGGGTTGGTGCTGTCGATCAACGCCCGTAATGAAGTTAATGATTCGTGGGTCAGCCTCAGCCGGGTGCTGGATACAGTGAACAACAAACCCGGCACGGAGCTTACCCTGGCCGATTTCGAGCGGCTCCAGGCCAGTGTCAACGACCTGAATCGTAGTTTAGGCAAAGCTCGCGGCCAGACCTCGTTTTTGCGACCTCTGACTTTTTTGAGTGCCGATCTTGAGACACTGCTCCAAGCCCTGGATGCCACCCAGGAATTGACTTTCGCGGCCAATGACACGCTCAGCGGTATCCAACCCGCCGTGTTTTTACTGACCGGAGGTGAGGAATCAGAAACGGTAGCGCCGCAGTTGTCAGCCGGAGAACGCATTGTCGAAAAACTGACGTTGGGCAGAGGCCGGTTCCTGACCGCAAACATACATCTGGCCAAAGCCAAAAACCTGATCGACAATTTTGACCTGGCTAATATTTCACCTGATCTGCTGGGCACGATTGATGGCTTGTCCCAATATCATTCACGCCTGCAAGACATCAATGAAATGCTGTTGAACTCGCCGGACCTGCTCACATCAGCGCTGGGCTTGTCACAAACTCAAACCTATCTCATCCTGTCGCAAAACAGCGATGAACTCCGCCCCTCCGGCGGTTATGTCAGCACCTATGGATGGATGACCGTTCGTAATGGCCGCATCGTTGACTACGATTACAGCCCGACCACGATAACCAGTCCCAATCCACCACCGGAATCGATGGCGGCTGACGTCGCAGTCCCCGAATGGTGGATTCAGTACGACCAACCCTTGTACGCGGCCTGGGATGGCAGTTGGTACGCCGATTTTCCGTCAACGGCACAAATGGCCGCCTGGTATTACGATGCAGGCGGTAATCCCCAATCGCCGGTTGATGGTGTGTTTTCCATTGACACGGTTGGCTTTGAGTACATCATGGAGGGGTTAGGCGGTGTTACCGTTCCGGAATATAACGAAACGATAACCTCCGACACGTTCCGGCAAGCCGTCTATCGTATTCGTGCCGAGGGTGAGGGCGAACTCCCACACAAGCAGTTTATCGCCGCCCTGTACCGCCAGATTCTTGAGGATTGGCAGTCACTCGACCAGGATCGCAGCACCAATCTGCGCGGCGCCGTGCTGAAGGCGCTGCAAGAAAAACACATCATGGTCTATTTCACCGATGCCGAACTCAACCGTGCATTTGAAATCCTGGGATGGTTGGGCCAGCAAAAACCGGGCCTGGATCAAGATTACTTGATGGTGGCTGACGCCAATCTGGGCAACAAATCCAACCGGTCTGTACTGCGCCAGTTAACGTATGACGTGGAGATTATGCCCGACGGTTCACTGCATAGTCGTACTTCGGTTGCCTTTGACTACTCTGCACGCGTGGCCGAGCAGGACCCGGCTGTCCACCCGGCACATTACAACGACATCAACTACAACAACCGGATACAGGTATTCACACCCGCAGGCAGTATTCTAACCGGCTCAAAAAACCTGCGCTCGGACCCGGAAACCGTAAACAACGCCACGCATACCATTTTTACAGCGCTAACACATGTGAACTATAACGAAAGTGAACGGTTCCAGTTTTCGTACAATTCGCCAGTCCTGGTTGAACCCTTTGGACCTTACCGCCGGTACAAGCTGATGATCCAGAAGCAGCCCGGCACGCTTAATGAGCCGATCAATGTCCAGGTCACACTCCCGGTTGGCACGTCAATTGTGAGTGTGAACCCTGAGCCTGCAACACGGTATCAGCTTGAGCAGCCCATTCTCGAATTTCGCCTCGATCTGTTAACTGACCAGGAAATCGAGATCATTTTTTCCAATTAACCGTGTTCGCCAAACTTCGATTAAGGCATATCAGCGGATGCTCCGTTGGCATGCTTTTTTAGCTTCATAACCTGGCAGGCTAACAGTTAAGATTAGCCAAGCTGCCCCATTCGGGCATATACTGTTAATCACAAATAAGGCGACAAGCTGCCCTTTTTACAGGGAAGTGTCGTTTTGCTGCTCACCGCCAAAACCGGCAGCATCCTGTCAACCAACCTGGACAGATTGGTTTGGGACATGAGCAGACAGGCAGCTTGCGTGTCACATCGTGTATTCTCCCCATGCCACCGGCAGATATTCCGGTGTAATCAGGGGTTTCCAACGCGAGGACTTCCATGAATCGGTTACTCGGACTTCGGCCAGGTGAAACCCGGTTGGTGCTCATTTTAGGCTTTGTGCTGATGGGCAATTCGCTGGCGCTGTCGATGGCCAACGTGGTTTCGGTCAGCGGGTTTCTAAGCGAAGTAGGTGTCAATGAAATCCTGATCGTGTGGATTGTCGATCTTGCGCTGGTTGTGCTGGCTACGGGCCTGCAATCACTGATCGTGGACCGCTTTGACCGCGTGGCGCTGCTGCGCTGGATGGCCATTGGGTTTGCGCTGGTTTATGTCGGCCTGCGCACCATGTTTGTGCTGGATATTCCAAACTGGATCAACTATTCGGTCCTGTTCCTGCTGACCGAACAGCAGTACCTGTTTTTCCCGCTCATCTTCTGGATTCTGGCCAATGACGTTTTTGATATGGCCCAGTCAAAACGCCTGTTTCCACTGTTAACCACTGGAAACTTTGTCGGGCAAATCCTGGGGTTGGGACTGGCTGCTTTTGCGCCGCGCTTTCTGGCACACTATGATCTGGCCTCTACCGAAATGCTGGCGTTTATTGCTGTCGTTTACCTGCTCGCCTTCATCATCATTGATGAAGGACTGCGATCACTTGATGTCCGGCAAACCAAACATAAACCCGAAACCGTGCGCGAAGCCCTGACAGAGGGGTGGGGGTTTGTTCGCGAAGTGCCGTCGTTCCGCTACTTGATGATCGCCATCATGCTGCTGACGATCGCGTTTACCATCGTGGAGTTCCACTTTTTGTTTGTATCTGAGGATACCATCGACAACGCGGACGACTTCCAGACCTTTTACAGCCTGTACAACATGGGCGCGACCCTGGCCGCCATCGTCATACAAACCCTGCTCACGCGCCGGATCATTAACCGGATCACACTAAAAAACGCGTTTTTTATTTTCCCCGTTACCCTGGTGTGCGGCCTGAGTTGGCTTCTCGCCTGGCCGATGGGTATCATCAGCGCTCTGTTTGGTGTCGGCTTACCCCGCCTGGTGCGCGGTACCATCGGCGAAACAGCGCGTAAATCAATACAAGCCCTCGTGCCGCCGGAACGCCGGGGCCGGGTCAGCATGTTTATGGACAGTTACCTGTTTGCTGTAGGAGGTTTGATCGGTTCGGTGCTGGCCGGAGTCATCATTTTCTTAACCAAAGCGAACAACACCATTCCCTATTATGCGTATCTCACCGTCGCACTGGTTAGCACCATAGTGGCGATCTGGTTTACATTCAGGATGCGTTCAGTCTATGACGCCAGTTTGCTCAATTGGCGGCTGAAGCGGCGCCAACGCCGGGCGAATGTGCTGGACAAACTCAATTTCTAACGTTATGTGGTATTGAATTCTGGATTCGGATGAGAAGGGGTAGATGTTGGCTCAATCGTTAATGGTACAACCGGTACGGCAGAAAGAAGCACATTGTGGTCCCGCTGCAATCGAGATGTTGTTTTCACACCATAACCTGGCTATTTCCCAGGAAACGATCGCACGTGCAGCGGGGATGGCTGACAGTATTGTTGATGCGGAGGGCATGCGCCTTGATGAACTTCGAGACGGTGTCCGGGCGCTGTTTCCCGATGGCGCTATGGTCCTGTTAGCCAAGTACCATTCCACTCTGGATGATATTGTGTGTCTGCTTGAGGAGTTCCGGCTCCCTGTTGGAATCGAATGGCAGGGCCGGTTTCGCTATCCTGACAACAGCATAGGCGAGCGGGGGCATTACAGTGTCCTGACCGGCGTAGACCTGGCGCGTGGTGTACTGACCATCGCCGATCCTGAACCGAACAGCCTGTTAACCACTTCCGGCGAACTGGCGATCGATACATTTATACCGCGCTGGTGGGAAGTTGACAGCGTCCCCCAACCCGACCTCAGCGGGAATGCCTATGTCATACAAATGGAGCGTCTTACGTTTGTCGTAACACCAGCCGAAACGGTACAATCACTGCAACAGGTGGGCTTTGCACCTGCTTCATTATCGCTGGCGTGGAAATATTGTACGCCGCTAGAAGCCATCCCATGACGATCAAGATAAGAAGCTGTGATAGACTGGTAAGTACACGTGATAACCCCCTGAGGGAGGGGATGGTTATGATCCCGGTTGACAAGCCCGGTCCTGATTTAACCATTTCGGAAGTTTTGGGAGGCAATCAAGACGACCTGGACGATTTGTTATCGATCCATCAGGAATTATTCCCGCAATATCTGTACTACCAGCCGTTTATGCGTGAGCGCGCCACAAAACCACCCGGCGCCGATCCCAGATTTGTCGAACACTGGTGGCTGTTACGCGTCGATGGGCAAGCCGCCGCTATCCGGTTTTTTAAGTACATTCCCGCTCGCGACTGTGGTTTTGCGCTGGCGATTGGTGTTCTTCCAGCGTTTCGCGCGCTGACCTTTGGACGCTACCTTCGTTTTTCTCATGCCATTCTGATCGGCAGCATGAACCAGCTAAAGGCCGATGCCCAGGCCGCCGGGCGCCCGATGCCGGTTGGCATGGGCACCGAGATCGAGCATTATTTGCTGTGGCGTTATTATACTGAGTATGGTTATGTCAAGCTGCCGGTGGATTACCGGGAACCTTCGTTTTCGCAGGAAGCGGAAGTGTATATCGAACAAAACGACAAAAAAGAACTCCAGTTTCGCCAAATCGAGTTGGGCATCTTGCCGTGTAACCATGCCCATTTTAATCCAAACGACAGCGAGATGCTCAAAAATGTGATCTTCGCCCTGCTGGTTGATCACTACGAATTACCGGAAGATCATTGGGTCATACGTCACGCGCTGAAATCACGATCGGCAGCGTTGACATAACTGAGGGAAGAGGAAAAATGCAAGGGACAACAATTACTCCAAACCCTCCAGTCCAACCGCGCAAGCAGCATATGTTTATCAGCCTGCGTCTTAAGTTGCTGGTCGGGTTTCTCCTGCTGTTTGGCGTCGTACTCGGCGCTTCATACTACTGGTTCCACACATTTTCGGATGATCTGGTGCGGCACCGCTTTTATGACTTCACAACGGATGCCGCCATGGACCGCCTAGCGGATGACCTGTCAACGGTGTTGGAAGGCATCGCGGGGCAAATTGATGGGGACGAATTCCAGGCCCTTATCGAAGAAGGCGTCGTGCGTGAGGATGGTTACACCGACGATGAACGGTATTGGACACAAGCCGCCCTGTTATACCAGCAGCGCACGATCGATCCTCGCTCGCGTCTGTACACGTTTGTGGCCGGTGATGGTCCTAACACAGTCAAGTTCATCGGGAGTTCAGGAGCCCTGTTAGACCCGCCTGGCGGTGTCACGTTTGGCCAGGAAATAGCGTTCAGCCCGGCAGACGCAGCCGTGATCCTGGACGGGCTGAAAAAAACCACCCTGTATCTCATACCGTATGAGGACGAATTCGGGCGCTGGATATCGGGTTATACGCCAATCACCAATGCAGCCGGTGACAAGGTCGGCGCGCTGGGCATCGACATCCGCGCTGAATACGTGGCCCAGGTGCAGGAAAGCCTGGAAAAACGCATCGTTGAGGATGTAAAGGAAAAAGTCGAACAGGGTATTATCGTGGCGAGCGGCATTACGGCTATCCTGGTGATCATCTCGGTCTATGCGATATCCGGCTTGCTCACCCGGCCTGTCATCGCGCTGACTCGCACGGCAGCCCGCATCGGTGAAGGGGATTACGAACAAGACCTGTCGTACCTGACAGGTGTGCGTTTCCCCGATGAGATCGGCGCGTTGGCCCAGGTCTTTGAAATCATGGTGGGCAAGGTGCACCAACGTGAGCAAAAACTCAAGCAGCAAGTGAGTGAGCTGCAAATCATCATCGACGAAAGCAAACGCCAGAGCCAGGTCGAAGAAATCGTCGAGTCGGACTTCTTCCGCGAGCTTCAGCAAAAAGCAAAAATGATGCGGGACGGTTTTACCAGCCGCCAGGCACCAGAAGAACTACCCTCCCCGGCAGACGATGCGCCGGGTGAAAATCCCGAAGCGTAACACACCACTGCCCGCCGTTTTTGCCAGCATCATTAACCGGGGCAGCCTGATGATCGGGCGGCCCCGGTTTTTCCTGGTCGGCGACAAAACAACAGCAGGAACAACCAAATACACGCTGGTTTTCTTATACATTTTTTATGCCATGTTGAGGGGAATCTAACACCGGTCTGTTATTTCAATATCGAGGAAAAAGCGTCAAAATCGTACTATCTTACACAATCCATTGAGGAATACCGATTATGGCTGATACCAGTTCAGAAACCTATTCGTTTCAAGCTGAAATCCAACAACTGTTAAATATCCTGGTCCATTCGTTGTATACCAACCGCGAGATATTCCTCCGCGAGTTAATCTCGAACGCATCAGATGCCCTGCACCGCTTGCAGTTCGAAATGCTGACCCGCTCGGACGTGCTCGATGCCGATGTCGAATTAGGTGTTCACATCCACGCCGACAAAGACACGGGCACGCTGACTATTACCGATACTGGAATCGGGATGAACCGGGATGAGTTGATCCAGAATCTAGGCACCATTGCGCAGTCGGGAGCCGCGAGTTTTTTACAGCGCCTGCAAGAAACACAGGATGTGCCTGCATTAGACGTGATCGGCCAGTTTGGGGTCGGGTTCTATTCGGTGTTTATGGTGGCCGACAAAGTGACCGTTACGTCCCGCTCATTTCGTCCGGATGACGAGGGCTGGGCCTGGATGTCGGACGGCAGCAGCACGTATCACATTCAACCGGACGACAAAACAACACGCGGAACAACCATTACGATCAGCCTCAAAGAAGACGCTCACGAATTCCTGGAACCGTACCGTCTGCGCCAGATCGTCAAGAAACATTCCGACTTTATCGCGTTCCCGATCACCATCGGCGATGAAGTCGCCAACCAGCAAACGGCTATCTGGCGGCGGCCCGCACGTGATGTGCCGGACGATGATTACAACGCCTTCTACAAACAGCTTACGCTCGATTTCCACGATCCCCTGCTGCACCTGCACATTGCCTCAGATGCGCCGGTTCAATTTTATAGTGTGTTGTTTATCCCTGAAAAAGCCGACCGCGGCATATTGAGCCTGCGGACCGACCACGGCCTGAAGCTCTACGCGCGAAAAGTGCTCATTCAGGACTATAACAAGGATTTTTTGCCGAACTATCTACGCTTTATGGATGGCGTGGTGGATTCGGAAGACCTGCCGCTGAACGTAGCCCGCGAGTCGATCCAGACCACACGCACGATTAAACGCATCGGCATGTCGATCAAGGGCAAAATCCTGGGGGAACTGGAACGTCTCGCCAATGACGAACCGGACCGGTATCTGGCATTCTGGCAGGAATTCGGCGTGTTTGTTAAGGAAGGGATCGCCACCGAAGCAGGCGACGCCGAGCGGCTTTCGCACCTGCTGCGCTTCCACTCGTCGCTGAGCGATGGCGAGACACCGACCGTAGCGCTCAACGATTACGTATCGCGCATGAAGGACGACCAGGAGCATATTTATTATGTGCTGGCCGACAATGTGCGGTCGGCGGCTCACAGCCCGCACCTGGACACGTTCCACGCACGGGACTACGAAGTGTTATATCTGACGGATACGGTTGACAGCTTTTTGCTGATGAACCTGTCCGAATACGATAACAAACCGCTGCGCAACGTGGATGATGCCGGGCTGGAACTGCCAGACATCGAGCCGGGCGACGAGTCTGCCGCGCCGAGGTTGGAGGAGGAACCGTTTGAAGCCGTGCGCCGACGGTTCGCGGACGTATTGGGTGAGCGCGTAACCGGGGTGCGCGAATCGCATATGCTCACCGAAAACCCGGTCCGGCTGGTGACGCCCGAAGGTCAGCTTGATCGTAATGTGCAGCGCGTCTACCGCATGCTGGATCAGGATTTTGAAGTGCCGAAAAAAAACCTCGAACTCAACCGCCGCCACCCGTTGATTCACAATTTGTCGGTTTTGTTACAAACCGATGCGGAAGCCGAGATCATCGACCAGACCATTGAGCAGTTATATGAAAACGCGCTGCTGGTGGACGGCATCCATCCCAACCCCGCCGCGATGGTCGCCCGCATCCACAAACTGATGGAACTGGCTACCCGGCGCTCGGAATGAGTGTAAGGCTTCGCCAAGATAATAATTACCCCAATCCCCGCGCGAGCAAGTTCGCGTTACCCCTTCCCTTAGGGTTTTCAGGGGCGGACGGGTGGCTGGGAAATTGAAGAGCACCTTAACAATCGTAAAGTCATGACATGGTGTTATTCTCAAAGGGTGCTTAAGCCCAAAGGAGAAAAACACCATGTCGATCTCATTGTACACGCGGATCGCGGCTGAGTTGAATCGCTACCTGGCCCCTCGCATAGACGCAAGCAGTCGGGAGCGTTTTCGATCCGCCGCACCCGGCTGTTGTTTCAGGCGCCCCATAGATTCATACCAAAAATACATTGGATATTCCGTTAAAAAACATAAGAGGACGCATAGAAATACTGCGCCAGCCAGACGCTAAGACGGGGTAATCGCTTCAAAATCGAAAAACTCCCCTCCTCGCTGCGCTCGTGCCCCCTCCCCGGCCAAGCCATGGAGGGGACAAAACACCGACTCGCGCGCTGGAAAAGTCCCCCGTCCGCTTGTTTGGACGGGGCGCCGTCCAGCTTGGCCGGACGGGGGATTAGGGGGAAGGCGTTGCACAAGACACCCAACCGCCCATTTGAAGCGATAGCCCTGAACGCTAAGACGGGGCGGTTATTGCACCGGGTTCCACTTAGGGTATAATCTTATAACTTACTGAACGGCAGGAAGTGTGGTACAGAGAGTGAGTACAGGACAGTTTTTCCTATGGATATAATCTGGTACGGTCATAGCTGTTTTCGCGTATCCGAACGGGGCCGCGCGTCGGTCGTAACCGATCCGTTCGGTGAAAACCTCGGCTACGAAGTTCCTCGCCTCAAAGCGGACATTGTTACCATCAGTCATGATGCCCCCGGACACAATTATGTCGCCGGGGTAAAGGGTTATGAGCGCGTAATCGAAGATCCAGGAGAATACGAGATCGGGGGCGTGTTCATTATCGGGGTGGCGACCTACGACCGCACGCAAGAAAATCCACGTCGTAATGTCGTGTATGTGCTGGATTATGAGGGGTTGACGGTCACGCACCTGGGGGATTTGGACCATGTGCCAAATCAATCTATGATCGATGCATTAGGCTCGATTGACATCGCACTGGTACCCGTTGGTGACGGGGGAGCGCTCGGTTCCAGTCAGGCAGCCGAAGTTGTCAGCTTGCTTGAACCACGGATAGTTATCCCGATGCATTATCGCACTCCGGCTTTGCGCGGCCTGGAACTGGACCCGGTTGATCGGTTTCTCAAAGAAATGGGCGTCAGCACAATCGAAGAAGAAGACATACTGCGGGTTTCATCAACCAGCATGCCTGAACAAACACAGGTCGTGGTGTTAAACTACGAGCACTGAGTCAGGCGCATGGATTAAATGAGCGGTTGTTTTTTATGGCGGGTGGTGGGCGAGAGGAACAAACACAAGGATGATCAAGCTGTTGCTGAGTTGGGATATCAAACCCGGTCGTGATCAGGAATATTTCGAATTCATGGTTCGCGAATTCGCTCCAGGCATCACACGCATGGGGTTAACCCCAACCGAAGCGTGGTTCGCGCTGTACGGCGACTGCCCGCAGATTCTCATGGAAGGGATCGCCGACGATCTCGATACCGTGCGCGGCCTGTTAAACAGCGAGGAATGGTCCACACTGCACGGCAAACTGTTGGGTTATGTTGATAATTACAGCCAGAAGATTGTCCGTGCTAACGCTGGCTTCCAGATATAACAGCAGCGAGCACCACCAACCCAAAAGGCAACCTGATCATGCGGTTGCCTTTTTTAATTGGGTAATTGATCCGAAGTCACCGGGCGATCACTCTTTTTTCGCCGGGCTGGAGTCAGATGAGGAAGCAGCTTTAGGCGATGTATCGGGTTTTGCGGCCTTATCGCCCTTGTCGGGTTTGTCGTCCGATTCAGCTTCTTTCTTGGGAGAAACTGCCAGGTTATTTTTACCCCTGCTATCCTTCACATACCAACCCGATCCTTTGAATACGATTCCTACAGGCTGTGGCACCCGGTGAGTATACCCTCCGCACTCCGGACATTCAGCGATGGGATCATCGGCGAACTTCTGGCGGGCATCAAAACGTACACCACATTCTTCACATTCGTAGGTATAGATTGGCATAACACGTCACCTCGACATTTCCTTCCAACGTTATAGTATAAAGGAATTCATGCCCGGCGTAAAGGAATTTTGAGTAAAAAATACACAAGAAATTACAGCTTTTTATACTATTCAAGTCCCAACAAATCGGCCATCAACACCGCGCCTTCGTTTTCCTGTGGCAGTTTGCTCAAGTACCGCTCCGTGATAGCCACATTCGAGTGGCGCAGCAGGCGGCTGATCACGTCAATGGATACCCCTGTGTGCTGAAGCGCGCCAGCGATACTGCGCCGGAGATCGTGAGGGGCCACATTGCCCAAACCGGCATGTTCGGCTGCCCCGCTCACAATCCGCCACAGCGCATCCGCTGTCAGGCCGCTGTCCGCAATACGCCCGCCCTTCCAAATACGCCGGATCAGGGCGCTGTCGAGAGCCGGATCGAACAGATCGGACCAATCTTGCAGCGACTGCACTACGTTTGACGGAATATCGACATACACCGCCTTGCTGCCTTTACCATGAACGAACATAACGGGACGGCCATTTTGTGTTCCGAGATCGCTCCACCGGGCACCGGCCAATTCTTCACGGCGGAGCGCCATCGTGCACAACATGCCCATAATAACCCGGTTGCGGACGCGCTGGGTGGGTGTAGTGGCAATCGCTTCACCGGAGATCATTAATATTTTGAGCTGCTCTGGTGCCAACCACCGCCCCGGACGCTGCCCATCTTCGGCACGGGGGATACGGACATTACCCATCGCCGCGCTCGTGTAATCGTCCAATAACCCGGCTTCGGCCAGCAGACTGGATAGGGTCACAATCGCCGCGCGCGCCTGGTTTAACGCCTGTTTCCCCTGGCCTTCATTGGCCAGATGCCCCAGCCATGCACGCAAATGGGGGGCCGTCATGATCGGCAGCAGGAGGGGCAGCGGCAGGGCATGCATACGCTGCGTGCGCGCTTTGCCAAACGTTAGTAATAACCCGGCACCGTCAGCCAAAAACCGATCGACCCACCGGGTATAAGCACGCCGGGTATGCTGGCTGCTGGCGCGGCCCATTAACACCTTTGCGTAGTCAAACGTAGCTTCGGTCGGGATTTCAAGACGGGTGTTCAATGGCTGAAGCTGGTTGTTCATACACTATCTCCGGTACCGGGTTGCAGATGGTCGGGTAACTGCTGCATTTATCTATCATAACACATACCCCAACGGTATCGCGCCGCACACTTTTAGACTATAGTTTGACCAGACAATACGTATGTTTGCACGAGAAACACGATGAGATTAATCAGGCAGCGCACCGAGGCGGTATTGGGTATTGACGTTGGCACCCAGAGCACCAAATGCGTTGTGCTGAGCGATAATGGCGACCTGCTCGGTATCGGGCAGCATGGGTACGGCGTTCAAAAACCGCGCCCGAATTGGGCCGAACAATCTCCGGATGAATGGTGGAACGCTGCCATTAGCGCCGTACGTGATGCCATGCGCCAGGCCAATATACCCCCGACGCGCATATGCGGCATCGGGCTGGCGGGCCAGATGCACGGTTTGGTAGTGGTCGATCACAACCTGCTGCCACTCCGCCCGGCGATCATCTGGCTCGACCGCCGCAGCGCGAATCTCTGCGATACCGTGTTGGAACGGGTCGGACACGATACAGCAGTTCAGATCGCCGGAAACCGCCTATCACCGGGGTTCGCAGCGGCCAGTCTCGCCTGGCTGAACGAAGTCGAACCCGACACGCTCGCCCAGGCGCGCGCGGTTCTACAGCCCAAAGACTATCTCGTGCTGAGGCTCACAGGGGAGCTTTGCAGCGAGCCAAGTGATGCGTCGGCAACCTGGCTGTTTGATATCCACCAGCGCGTTTGGTCTCCCGTGCTGGCCGAGGCGTGCGGCGTCCCTCTGGACATCCTGCCGCCTGTAACCGAATCCGCGGACGTGGTGGGACACCTGCGCACCGAGGCCGCCGACGCCCTCGGTTTGCGCGAAGGACTCCCGGTCGTGGCCGGAGCCGCCGACCAGGCGGCGCTGCTGCTGGGTGCCGGTGTTATCGACTCCGGGCGCGGATCGCTCACACTGGGAACCGGCGGCCAGATCACGATCGTGTCAAACCGGCCCCGTATTGATCCTGAACTCCGGCTGAACACATTTTTCCACGCCGTACCGGGACTGTGGTACACGATGGGCGCGATCTTGAACGGCGGCATCGCGCTGCGCTGGTGGCGGCAGGCAGCCAGCCCGGACGATAATCATTCGTATCCTGAGTTATTGGCGACGGCGGAACACGTCCCCGCCGGGTCAGATGGCCTGATCTTTTTGCCCTACCTGGAAGGCGAACGCACCCCGCACATGGACCCACAGGCATCAGGGGCATTTGTCGGCCTGACGCTGCATCACACCCAGGCGCACCTGACACGCGCCGTGCTCGAAGGGGTCGCGTTTGCGTTTCGAGACTGCCTGCTCACGCTCCAGGAAACCGGACCGGTCCCGGATCATTTCCTGATCGGTGGGGGCGGCTCACAAAGTGGGCTGTGGCGGCGAATCCTGGCAAGTGTGCTCGGCGTCAGCCTGCAAACAGTCGAAGGTTCCGAACACACAGCTATGGGCGCGGCGCTGCTGGCCGGTTTGGGAGCGAACCTGTTTTACGACCTGCCGCAAGCCGTCGCGCACGCGGTGCACTACGGGCCTACGGTTACACCAGACCCCGCCGAACAAGCTATCTATGGCGAACGGCATGCCCAGTTTCAGGCATTGTACCCGGCCTTGCGTAACATCCGGTGATGCAGCTAAGGCTGAACCAGGAAAATATACCGCCCGTTTGTTCACCCTTGCCGGGGATCGGGTAATTATTTTTATGGCGTAGCAGCCTACAACAGATCACGACCACCCACGACGACTGCTGATCTGCCATCCGGCCCACACAATCACGGCCATGATCAACACCGCGATCACGCGCACCATGATCAACGCCGGGCGTGTATCAGCGATCAGCACTGCCGTGATGACCAGCCCTAACCCGGCCACCAGGTACACCAGCAGCCGCTCACGCTCCCCCTGAAGCAGCAGCACGCGCGTTTGAACCGATCGCATCAGGATTTCCATACGCCGCTGCATGGTTGCGATGTGGTGCAGATCGGTTTCGATCTGGGTCTGCATCATCTCCAGGTCCGCCACACGCGCCGCCCATACATTCGGCCCGGCATCCCACAAACCGGACTGCATCAGCGCCAACCGGTAGCCGGTAGCCAATATGCGTAATTCCTGGGCAGCGGCTTCAGTGGTCGATAGGTCGCCCAATACGTCATTGTACGCCGACTCCAATGTCTCTAGCTGGGTACGAAGCGGCGTCACCGCATCTCGATGATGGTCGTGGGTTCCGGGTGTGGCCCAATCTTGCATGGTTTGTGCCACCTGGTCCAGCGCGTGCCGTTGAGTCCGGACCGAGCTAGACGCGTGGGTTTCGTATGTGTTCAGGCGATGGTGGGCCTGGGTAGCATACCAATCCAGGCGGGGGGCCTGCGTGCTCAAAAAGTGGTTGGCGCGCATCTGGGTACGCGCATCGGGATACACCAGCACGTGGGATGCATCATCCCGGCTGAGACATAACACACCAAACGAAGTTTTGAGCGGTTGTGAGCGGTTCTGTTCCAGGTCTTCCGGTGGGCGCGGCGCGATCCCGCACCAGTAATGGATTGCCTGGAGCCACGACGGCGTTGTGGGCGGCGGATTCAAGGATTCATCCAACATCGTCCAGACAGCCTGCTCGTGTTCCCCTGCGCGCGCGACCACCACCCGCAGCAGCAGCATGTTGCGCAGCACATACGCAAATAACCACGCCGACGCGTTGATCTGCCCTTGCAGCTCGCCTGTTTGCATCAGCAAGTGAACGGTCGAAGGTGACTGGCTTTCCCACGGCGAGAACGGCGGCAGCGTTGGGGTATGCATCGACAACCAGCCCGCGACCGATTGAAGAATACGCTGCGTGTCCATCACAAAAGCGTTGTGACGTTCCTGGCGGCGAGTCGGGCTGTCGCCGGGGGCCTCACGCAGGTAATAGTAAGTGACATTCACCATCGGCTCTCGGATAATCATCATGCATCCCCTTTACGATTGACTGGCGGTTACTGCTGGCCAGACATCTGCCACAACCGGCGCTGACCGATCAATACTGCACGTTCGGGTAAAAATCTTCCTGGGCAACCACCGGCCAGGAAGGAATGCCGTTTCTTTTTCTCCCACTACGTGTAAAACCGCGCTGCACGGGTGAAAGTTACACAACTATGAACAAACCCAACATGTGCGCACTGTTATCTTAATGATAAACAAAAACAGCGTCCGGGCCAGTATCATAGACAAAATCGAGACATCTTATGTGGATGCCAATACACACCGGTTAACCGGCCTGTCGAATACTTGCTGCTCCTGGTCTGTCACGGTATAAACAAGCGGCTTAGTTCAAAAAACGGTCAACGATACGTGTGATAGCAGACCATTCAATTTCCCAACGGCGAAAAATTTGGGCGGCTCCGGCAGCCGTTTTTTTTGTTGCCCTGGCGCTGCGACTGCTGTTTGTGCTCGCGCTGGATACGTCCCCCGCGCTCGAAGGCGGTGACGCCAACTGGTACATGGAATACGGCCACGACCTGGTGACGACCGGAACGACAGCCGGGCCGGTGCAAACCGCGCCGCTGTATCTGATCGTTGTGGGCAGTGTGCAGACGCTGACACCCGGCGGGTCTTCCGGTGATGCGGTCTACACGTATACCGAGATGCAGGTGATCCGTATCCTGCAGGCGATACTCGGCGCGGGCCTGTGCCTGTTTGCGGCGGAGCTTGCACGCCGCACATTCTCCCAGGGCGTAGGGTGGATCACCGGTTTTGTGCTGGCTATCAGCCCGACACTCATCATCGAAGCTGGTCACCTGACAACTGAGGGGTTGTTCCTGTTTTTGCTGGTCGGGGGACTGGCTCTGTATGCACGCGGGCAGCCTCAACCCACCGTCCGCCTGGTGGCCGCCGTTGGCGTCGTCCTGGGATTGGCCACACTGACACGCGCCATCCTGTTACTATTCCCGGCGGCATTTGTACTACACCTGTTTCTGAACCATCGTGAGCGCTGGATTCGTCTATCCCTGGCCCTGTTACTCAGTTTTGGGCTAATCACATCAACCTGGACCGTATATAACGCGCTGCACTGGCACCGGTTCATCATTGGCGGTGAGGGGCTGTTGAGCTTTCTGTACCTGGGCGCTGAAGGCCCCGCCGCACCGGCAGACCTCGACAGTGAACTGGGCATTACAGTCGAAGATGACGCCGACGACCGGCACGACGCCCTCCGCGAAGGCGTTGTCGACAGCATCACGAGTGATCCGGCTGGCTGGGCGGGCCATCGTGTGAAAGAACTGGTCCGGTCCTATCTCCAACCGCATAACACGGTTTATTTTGGTGGTCAGAGTGTGAAAGATGCAGCCGCGGATTGGCTGCGCGGTGACCGGTCCCTGGCAGGACTACGCGATATCATAAGTATGCCGGACTTCGGGTATAAACTGCTGCTGTATGCGTTCCACTACGGCGGGCTGATTCTCGGTGCGGCGGGCATGGTGCTCGCCTGGCGCCGCTGGTTTGACCTGCTGCCGCTGTACGCCGTCCCGCTCTACTTCACAGCGATTCACCTGGTGCTGCTGGCCCTGCCGCGTTACCTGTTCCCACTCTATCCGGTCCTGTGGGTGTTCGGATCGGCGGTCATCGTTCAATCGTGGGACAGATTCCGCCGCCAACCCGAACACGGACAACGCCACGCCTTATTCAGACGGTGATTCCGCCGTTGCCACAATACTGTCGCTCTCATACGCTTGCAGCCGGGCGGTGAGATCGATCATGGTGCTGCCGGGCAAATCCACACCGTGATTGGCCAGATCAAGCTCCGACGTGGCAACCGCCCACATATCACCACTGACTAACTGCGCCTCAACCGCCATGCTGTACGCGTCCGTCTCATTACGCACGTCCAGCTCGCCGTCCAGGTCAAAATAGATCACGTCTTCAGTTACGGGGACCAACTCGCGAGACGTCGCCACGTAAAACGCCACGGGATAATCACCCGTCAACATGGCCGCGCGCATCACCCGGTCAATGGCGGCGTTACCCGTGTCAAGCGCGTCAACATGGATTTCCAGGCGAACCAATACCCGCAGTTCATCACCAACCGGTTCCAGGGTAATCGTCCCCGCCCGCACCGGGAAAACACCATCCAGGTCAAAACCACCAATATTGGCCGTAAAATCGACCTGTGATTCTTGCGGCGATACCTCAAACACGCGTGCTGTCTGGGCCGCCAGGGTCGGCGTCACAAGATCGGTTGACGTGTCGCCTTTATCGCCGGGATCAAGCAGCGTCACCATGATAATCGCGGCAGCAATAACAACGATAACCAATGCAAACACAATTCCGAGCACAATGGTCAGCAAGCGCCTCGAACGAGCCGTCATTATAGAAACACTCCTCCTATGGGACTCCTGTGGAATATGGAACGCAAACAGCGTTTAGCGTGGTTTCATGCGATCATGCGCCAGCATAAAGATCAGCCGCCCGGCAAAGTAGGTGCTAAACCCGCCCGATGCCAGCAGCAGCGCTACCAGCGCCGTGAACGCCCGTCCTTTGTCTTCAATGTTGCCAAACAGGCGAATGCCGGATTTCGGCTGCACCAGGGGCGCCAGCGTGATGACGACCGGCTCGGATGTCAGCGTTTCGCCGCCGGATTCGGACACCACGGCGACCAGTGTCACATCACCGTCGCCAAACAGCGTGATAACGGCTTCCCAGGTGCCATCGTCTGCGACGGAAACCGTCGTTAGCAATTGGCCTGTCGCCTGGTTGATCACATCCAACGCGGCCCCTGGTGTGGCCACCCCGCGCACGCTGATCGTTCCCGGCGAATAGACTTCACCGGATGCAGGCGCATCAATACGCGGGCGCGGCGCTACCAGTTCTAGAGATGCCGTCACCGGAGCACTGATCCCACCGCCGCCGTTTGATGTTACCGCGCTAATCGTGACCGGGCCAACAATATTCGGCTGCCATGTAGCCTCCCAGGTGCCGTTCGAGTCTACGATCGCCTGGGCAACCGGCGTACCATCCACGGTGATATCAACCGACGTTCCCGGCTCACCTGACCCGCTGATCACAACCGGCTCGAACACGGATACGGACGGGTCAAGCCCGTCGATCTGGGGTGGGACAGGTGGTGTAGCCGTAGCGGTGGCGGTGAATGAAGCCGTCGGCGTGACACTCGCCGTCACTGTGAACGTGGCGGTACGTGATGGGACCGGCGTACCGGTTGCGACCTGGGCTGCTACGACGCCGGTACGGGACGGCGAAGGGATCGGGCTGTTTGTGCGTGTAGCGCTGGGTCGCGGCGTGGCTGTATCCGACGGAACCAGGGCCACAGCCGTAGGTGTATCGGTGGGTGACATTGTGCGCGTAGGCCGCAGCGGTGTTTTGGTCGGTGGGACCGGGCTCGCTGTGCGGGTCGCCGTGTTAGTCGGCGTGTTGCTTGGTGTGAGCGTCGCCGTAGCGGTGGGGGTAGCGGTCGCGGTCGCCGTGGCGGTTGCCGTGGCGGTAGACGTATCAGTCGGCGTCAGCGTGGCGGTCGCGGTCGCTGTAACCGTCGCGGTAGCGGTAACCGTAGCGGTCGCCGTCGGTGTATTCGTCGGCACTTCACCAACCTGGAAACCAACCGGAACACTGGCGCTGGCGGCACCCTCGCCGCCAACCGCAACCACTGACAGGTTATGCGACCCTTCGATCAACCCTTCCGGCAGATCAACCGCCCACATGCCGGAATCATCAACAACGGCAGCAGCGATGAGCACATCCTGATCGTAGACCTGGATCGTATCGCCGGGCTGCGCATTTCCGGTAAGCGTAAGAGCTTGCCCGGCATAAGTATCTGCGAGCGCCAGCGGTGCGACCAGCGGCGTGGGCCAGGGTGTTACCGTAGGCGTGCTGGTCGGTGTGTTGGTCGCGGTCGGCGTTGGTGTGGACGTATTGGTAACCGTCGCGGTAGCGGTCGCCGTCGCCGTAGCGGTGGGCGTCGCGGTCCATGTGGCGGTGGGTGTGGGCGTGCTGGTAGCCGTCTCGGTGGGCGTATACGTAAGTGTCGGCGTGGCGGTAACCGTCGCGCTGGCGACTTGGGCCGCTGCCGTATCGTCGTCCACATCGTAAAACTCGGTCCAGAACAGAATCGCTGCCAGGCCGGACGTGATCAGCAAACCAATAAAAAACAGCATGTCAAGACGGCGAACCAGCCGCCGCCTGAAGTCATCGCTCACGACAGGTTCTCCATTTTTTCGCGCTGTGCGACCAACGCCTTGGCCTGCTCGATCCAGCTTTCCGCTTTGATGCTGCGCTTGATCACAGCCTGGACCTCTTCCGGCGTCATCGCTGCTAACTGTTGAAGGGTCTGGATACCGGCCTTGCGAAGCGCCCCGGCATACACCGGGCCTATACCCTTAACATCCGTCAGGCGGTCACCATATGTGGCAGCCAAAAACCGGCCTTCTAACATGGGGAACAACCGGCCCAGTTGGCCGGCGATACGGTGAAGCGCTCCCGCCTGCTCCCGTTGCTCGGTTGCGGCTGTGACCAGCATGGTAGTATGTTCGCCAACCTTGGTATCCAGGCGCTGGGCAATTTGCAGTTGGACTGCCATCTGGCGATCCAGTTCGGCCAGGGTACGCGCGTGCTCGGCAACCGTTCCGTCAATTTCATTCCTGGTGGCAGCCCACGCATCCAACCGGGCACCGATATCAACCAGTTTTTCGGCCTGGTGCTGGACCAACACGACAAGCTGATCACGATCGGCTGGTTGATCCAGGCGCCCGCCAAGCTGTTCCACCCGGATTTTCTGTTCGCTCACCTGGGCCTGAATGCCGGGCAGGTCCACCGTTGTGATCTGATCCAACCGGTGCGATACCTGGCCGAGCGTGGTTGACTGGCCGGCAAGGCGCTCGCCTATCTGGCTGAGTTGGCCGGACTGGCGGCCTAGCAGTGTGCGCAGCGACTCAACCGTATCGGTTTGCACATGTAACATGTCCGCCAGGGCTTTGTGACCGGATTCGGTACCCTGGGGGCCAAAAGCGGCTTCGAGTTGGTGGGTATGATCATCTAACGCTGTGTTCAGCCGCTCGATGATGGTTCGCTGTTCGAGCAGTTCCGCCTGGATCGCATCGTCCAGCATGCCGACTGACTCCAGGGGTACTGGCTCAAGCAGGCGCGGACGCACACTAAACACGTAAAACAGGGCGGTGACCAACACGGTCACAAATGCGCCAAGAGATAAAATAGCAAAGGCCTGCACCGGTTCCATATTGCCACTCCCCGACTGGCCGTGATCAACGAACAGACGTATACAGCCCTGCCCATCATTATAGTCTAGACTGGCCCTCGTGAGAAACCCGCGCTTAATCGTACAACGAACAAGCGCCCGATAAAGGGGCGCTTGCGGTTCTGTTTGCTACTCAACAGCCACCAGGGGCTGCGATGAGAGCACTAGAGGTTGGTAACGATATTCGAGAAAATGTTACCAATGGCCGGGCCCAACAGGGCCAGAATGATGATAACCACGACAGCTACCAAGACCAGGATAAGGGCGTACTCTACGAGGCCCTGACCCTCTTCGCGCGGAAGGTACAACATGATAATTCCTCCACTGATCATTAAGATATGATACACTCAGCATTGAGCTAAACTCAGGTTAGCACGGTTTCGAGCCAAGCGTCATTAGTACCATAGTCCCAACAATTGGGCGGGCCAGCCGAAGAATAAGGTTAACGCGCCTGTCTCACGGTTCGTCATCTATACGCTCATCCAACGCTGACTCGTCCGGTCCACTTTCACCATTTTCAGGGGGCGATTCGGCTGTTGGCTCAACCATTGGTAGTTCTTTCGTGTCGTCATCGGCGACCGGCTGCGCCTGGTGCAGCCCGATTGTGGTTTCAGCCAGAATCGTAGGACTGGGTGGTTCTTCGGGTTTTACATCCTTCGCCCGTTCCATTAAGACCACGACTGCACTGATGTTATCTTCGCCACCGCGCTCGTTCGCCAGATCGATCAGGGCATGGGCGATCGCGTCCGGGGCATCGCTCGTTATCGCGATCGCGGCAATTTCGGCTGATGATACGTGGCGCGTCAAACCATCCGAGCACAGAATCAACCGGTCACCTTCGGTCAAACTGCGGCTGTAAAGGTCGGCATCGGTATCGTCTACCTGGCCCAGTGCCCGGTATAACACGTTGCGCATGGGATGGACGGCGGCTTGTTCGGGCGTGATGTGGCCGGATGACAGCAGTGCCTCGACAAAACTGTGATCATCTGTAATCTGGTTGATCCAGCCTTCATGCCCGTCAACAAGGTAGGCACGGCTGTCACCTACATGGGCAATGATCACGCGGTTATCACGAACAAACGCCAGTGTCATAGTGGTGCCCATCCCGTGTAATTCCGGGTGATCGTCGGCGCGCTCCATCACGGCGCGATTGGCCCGGCGCACCGCCAGCCGGAGTTTTTCGGACACTTCGTCTTCTGTCAGGTCAAACAGAGTCTCGCTGCCGCGCGCTTCACCCAGAAAATCAGCCTGGACCGCTTCAACAACCAGGCGGCTGGCTTCCTCACCCGCCACAGCACCGCCCATACCGTCAGCTACCAGCGCCAGCACCACACCGTGACGCGCCCATTGGCCAACACGATCCTCGTTGTTTTCGCGCACACGCCCCACGCTGGTTCGCGCGCTGGTACGCGGCACCAGATTAAGCCGGTCTACGTCGTCTGGAACAGACAGCGTTGACCCACACCCGACACAATAACTGCCTCGTGGGTGGTTCAAGGTGCCGCACCGCAAACAGGTAACCGGCGTTTCATCAATGGACGGGGGAAGCTTGGCCTTCGCAGCACGCAAACGCTGTACGAGATCGGGCTCAAGACTATCTTCGCGTTCCTGGGCGTACCGGATCGCTTCTTCTACATGGCGGCGGCGGTGATGTATGCCACGCACGACAGGCGGTTGATCCAGGGTAAACCCACACTGGAAACAGAAAACCGCGCGTCCCAAATTCTCGTGTCCACAGTTCGAACACGTTTTTGTCTCCATAGCCGTTTCTCCATCCATTCCGCGCCAGGTTTTTATACGATTTTACAGGCACCCCATGAAGGTGCAAGTTAATCTGTTCATGTACCGTTGACAGCGAGCGGAGAAAGCATCACGGAATCAACACACCTGGCACAGTTTCAGTTTGTCTCGTCTTGTGTCATAATGCGATCAGTATCGAATCGGTGTTTGGACAAATCAACCTGTTATCATGACTGCGCCAAGTTCATCTCCCAACATCTGGCAATTGCAGGCCAGGCAGGATATCCCCAGTTTGATCGCCGCATTGCAGTATCCTGATCCGGAAGTACGCAGACGTGCAGCCGTCGCACTGCGCATCATCAACGCTACCGAAGCTGTTCCGGCCCTGAAGATCGCGTTTGAAAATGAAACCAATCCTTCAACACGCATGGATATTTTTTCTGCGCTGCACGGCCTGAATCGAAAAATCGATATCAACAGTATGCTCAAAGACCGCGATATTGACGGCCTGGTAAAAGCGTTACAGAGCACCCACACAGATACGGCTATTGCAGCAGCACATGCGCTGGCCAAAATTAACGATCGCTCAGCTGTCGAACCGCTGGTGATGCTTTTTCAGAACACAACAACCCTATCCCCGGTGCGGTTAGCGGCTGCCGAAGCCTTGCTGACCCTGCAATGCGCGCCAACTCACGTTACCCTGCTTGGCGCATTAGACCACGAGGACTGGCACATCCGGCGTAACGCGGCTGCGATCCTGGGTCAACTCCAGGCTAGCTGGGCCATTGAGCCGCTCGCCACGGCGTTAAGCGACAGCCACCCAACTGTACAACGCACCGCCGCTGCTGCCCTGCGTCGTATCGGCACGCCTGAAGCGATGACAGCCTTACGCACCCGCTCGCCTGAACCAACCAAACCGCCCACAACAAAAGGCAAACCGGCCCCAGCGCCCACCCCTGTTTTGCCCCCAGCCAAGAAAAAACAAGCGCCGTCATCCACAACCGCGCCAACCCGGCCCGCCTTCCCTATTCTCCCTGACACCGTCCCTCAGATCGCGCCAAATCAACAGCAGCGACGTAAACTCGATATGCCCCCTACATTAACGAAGCCGGTGAGAAAACTGATCGATTTTCTGCGCCCTGGGGCCGATGACCAGGACTGAATACCGTTGATCACGTTCCCCATAACACGTCAATTGGCGGCCAAAACACCAGCATGTCCTGAACTTCAATAGTCCGCAGCCTGAGCAAACGAATCAATTGCGAATCTGCCGGTGATCGTGATGTACTGAACGTTGTCAATCTGCCATGTCGGGAAAACTATCAACAGCAGGCGGTTTGTCATCGCCTGACTGTGGATAGTTGAGCGGTGGCTCGGACGGCAGCGGCCCTTCGACGCCCATCATGCGCCGGATGGCGTCTAACTCGTCTTGAGAAAGGCCGCTGTCACCAAATGCATGTGTAAACGCGATCTGTTGAAACGCGATACCTGCCATATTGGGCATCGGGATCGCACCGCGCGGCGCACGGGAGCTGAAACGAGCATTCCCCTGGACAAGCAAGCTCACTCCAAACGCCCCCACACCAACCCATTGAATGAACGTCAGCCGCTCGTCCAGCAGCAGGTACGACAGGGTGACCGCTACCGCGATTTCAGTGATGGCCAGCAATGTCGTTTGCAGGCTCCCAAAGTGTTTCACACCAGCAAACAACGTCAAGCGCGACAATGCCGTCGAAATCGCTAACGCCAGGATCGCCCACATGGTATCATGCGACTGCGGCACCCAATGCAAGTCATAGGCGCCGCGTGCCATAACCACCACCACAGCCATCACGGTGATCACGTATAATGTCACCGTTTGCGGCGGCATTTCATACAACACGCGCTGGCTTAGAATCAACGTTCCGGCAAACAACAACGCATTACCCAGCATAAACCCAACACCAAGCCATTCCACCTGGCCATGCCCACCGCCGCTGATGAGCATCAGACCAAACAGCGCCAGCAGCACGCGCACACCCGTTCGCCAACTGAGTGATTGGCCACCCAACCGCGCCAGCAGGACCGCAAACAACAAATATGAACCGTTCAGGAGCTGGCTCATCGACGCATCAAGCCGCGACAGGCCGTTGTAATACATCAGCGACCCGATCCCGTTGACAGTCCCAACAACCGCGCAGCCCAGAAACCCCGCCAGATATATGTAGATGTACTTCCGCAGAAAAACCAGGTAGAGAATCCACAACAATGCAGCCGCCAGCGCCGTGCGAGTGGCAGCTACAGTAAATGGATCGGACCCACCGCGCAGTGCCAGTTTCCCAAACACAGGGGCCAGCCCCAGAAAAATGGGTGACATCAACGCCGCAGTCAGATTGGAATGGCGATCAGAGTCAAGATCAAACATATGCCGGTTGGGTGCTGCTACTCAGCCGATTAGCTGTCGTGTTGAATTGGAGAGATTATTCTGGGTCGCTCGAGCGGCAGATTGATATAAAAAGTGCTGCCGGGCAACCGGTCTTCATCACAGCCGTCACTTTCCACCCACATTTTACCGTGATGCGCATTAATAATACCCCGGCAAATTGCCAAACCCAACCCCAACCCGCCGCCACGAAACGCCGTTTTGCTGGTAGAGTGAAGCTGCGTATCACCCGCCGTATAAAACCGGTCAAAAATACGCCGCTGGTCATCCGGGTTGATGCCGATGCCCGTATCATGAACGCTGATTTGAACCCGTGTTTCTTGAATCTCAGCCTGCAACGTGATCGTGCCGCCGTCCGGCGTATATTTGATCGCGTTGCCAAACACATTACTAAACGCAAGGTCTAGCAGCAGTTCATCACCGAAAATTTCGGTAGGCCATGTCTCCGGATCAACCTTCACCGTCAACTGGCGCTGCTCGCTCGCCTGCTGGTAACCCTCAATCACCCGCTCGATAACCTTTTTCAGATTTGCGGTCCCAGGCTTGAGATCAACACGACCGGACGCGATCCGGGACACGATGACGATCTCGTTGATGACCACGCTTAGGCGTTCAATCGAATCGACCAGCCCAACCAGGCAGGCACGCGCCTCCGGGTTTTGAGCCATCACCTGTTGGATAACATCCAACGACTGTACAAGTCGGCTGTAACCATAAACGGTGGTGAGTGGGGTACGCAGCTCGTGCGCCGTAAGTTGAATAAAATCGTCCTTGATACGATCCAGGCGCCGTAGTTCCTGGTTGCTCGCTTCGAGTTCGCGGACGTTATCCTCAAGCCGGGCCACAAGCTCTTCGCGGTACGCCTGCTGCGCCGATTTGAGTGCGGACACATCTACCCGGTCTTTTTCACCGTGTAAATAACGCTCAATCTTGTCGATGAGTGTTCCCAGGTTAACCGGCTTGGTGATGTAACCGGTCACCCCGGCCACAAATGTTTTTTCGCGCTCGAGCGAGTGGCTTTGAGCTGTCAGCGCCACAATTGGCACCGATTCAAGTGTTGGGTCCGTCCGCAGCCGCACCGCGATATCACGCCCGCTTAGATCGGGCAGGTTGATATCGGTCAGGATCAGATCGGGCCGGTGAGTCTTTGCCAGATCAATACCCTCTAACGCCCGGCTGGCGCTCAACACGTTATACCCTGCCGTGACTAAAAAACGCTCAATTAACCGGCGGCTGGCATCGTCATCTTCAATGTATAAAATTGTAATCTGATTAACCATTGATTTCTGTTCACCGTTTACAAGGAAAATCCCTCGCACCAAGCGATGCCGCACGCGTTAATGCACATCGATACGAGAGCGGATGTGCTACAGTGTTTGAATGATACTTTGCAGCAGATCCTCATCAAGAAAACTACCTTTTTGTAATAATGCAGCGATCTGGTTGCTCAGGCGCCCACGTTCACGCGGAGTTAGCTCTTTGGCCGTCAGCACAATCACCGGAATCCGGCACAGCGCTTCATCGGACTTAAGGATATTGATGACTTGAAACCCATCCATACCCGGCATCATCAGATCGGTAATCACGACGTCCGGCTGCATCTTCCGCACCAGTTCAATGCCGCTGGCACCATCCGTTGCGATCTCGACCTTGTACGAACCGCGCGTTTGCAGAATTCGACTGATCAACCGGGCGGCGTCGGGATTATCTTCGATCACTACCACGCGTCCACCGGTTGTTTCGACCTGTTCCAACGCGGAGAGTATACCTTCCTCTGGCAGCGATTCCACCTGGCTGCTGTGTGAAACATCCACGTGCCGCGCCCATTGATCGCCCAAAATATGTTTTTCTACCGGCAGGGTATGGCCGGAGCAATTGACAACCACCACATCGTCAGGACGGATATCACCATTGCGCACCATTTTGATCAACCCGGCAAACGCAACTGCCGTAGCTGGTTCAACCGACAACCCGTCACCGCGCGCCAGCAAGCGCATGACTTCAAACGCTTCTTCATCGCTGGCGCTTTCGGCAGCGCCGCCGTATCGCTGCATCAACTGCCACAACCACTCGTATGCCCGGCCCGGACGCCCTGTGCTGAGGGTCGCGATCACGGTTTGAGGGTTATCAACCGGGACGGCGATACGCTGCCCGGCTTTAAACGCATGGACCATTGGGGCGCATCCCTGCGATTGTACAATACCGATAGAGGGCACTTTGTCCGCCAGCCCCAATTCGATCAGCTCTTGAAACCCCTTGGCAACACCAATCGGCCCCATACCCCCGCTGACACCCTGAATAAACCAATCCGGCGCGCGCCAGCCCAGGTCTTCGGCGATTTCGTAAGCCATCGTTTTCATGCTTTCAATGGCCGCGATGCTCTTGATGCCGCGATCCAAAAAGAGGTTGCGGCTCTGGGCGAAACGGGCGGCGACCGCTTTCGTTTCATCATATGTGCCCGTCACTTTGATGACTTCGGCACCATATAATGCCACTTCCCGCATTTTTTCGCCGGGCACCTGGCTCGTCAAAAACGCCCATAACTTGATCCCGGCGCGCGCTGCATAGGCAGAATACGCAATCGCGACGTTTCCGGTTGACGCGACGACCGCTTCTTCAATGCCCAACTCACGCAGCACTGATATCGCAACCGATGCCTGACGATCTTTAAATGAGCCGGTCGGCCCCTGGCGTTCATCTTTGATATACAGGTTTTTTAGCCCCAGCATGACCGCCAGGTTCGGCACCTGGAGCAGCGGCGTCCCACCTTCACCCATGCTCACAATGTAACGCGGGTCCAACAGTGGCAGCAGCTCATAGTAGCGCCATAAACCGGGTTTCCGCCGGGCGAGCTGTTCGGGCCAGCCCGCTGCCAGCAGCGCTTCGAGATCATAACGCGCTTCCAGGATGTTTTCACCACAAACAGGGCAGGTGGTCTGCCTGCCATCATAGGTCGTCACATGTCCGCAGTTTGTGCAGTGAAGTTGTACTTGTTTGGCAACTGGGTCATTCAATTTACCGCTTCTCCTGATGGTTCCCCAACTGAATCTCCACCTGGTTTAACAAATGGTGTTCATCCACATCGTCTTTACGATACACATCTACGTGTTGCAGCGAATCACGTTCTTCGGCGCTGATGTCTTCGGCGGTGAGCACCAGCACCGGAATGCGAGCCGTCCGGTTGTTGGATCGCATTGCCTTTAATACTTCAAACCCGTCAATCTCTGGCATACGCAGGTCCAGGATCACCAGATCGATCGGTGATGCCGTCTGCTGAATGATGTCCAGCGCCTGCTGTCCCGTCGTCACCTGCAATACCTCGTAGGTGCCAAACGTTTCGAGCATCTCACGGAACACACGGATCGTTTCCGGCTTGTCGTCCACGAGCAAAATCCGCTGACGGGTGGCTTCAGCTTCGGCCTGTTGGACTGCCGTGACCAATTGTTCGCGCGTAAACGGCTTGATCAGGTAATTCGACGCCCCCAAACGGTAACCGCGCTCCATATCGGCGTCTATGCTGCATACAATGATCGGCGTTCGGAAGGTTGGCTCAGCATCTTTGAGATGCGCTAACAAGTCCCAGCCCTGCTGTTCGTGCATGGCAACATCCAAGAGTATAACACGAGGTTGGTAGGCAACGGCTAACTCTTCCGCGTCTTCCAACCGGGTGACACCGATCACCTCGTACCCTTCGCGTGCCAGATACTTCCGGTACAGGTCGATCGCTTTAACCTGTTCCTCAACAACCAACACAATCCGGCTGGCTGGTGGTGCAGGGGCACTCTCCTCTACCGGTTGGTCACTGTATTCTTCATGCACGTCATCGCTGGCCCCGCCTTCGTCGGGTTCGACAGCATCTTCTTCTGGTGGTGGTGATACCGGGATCGAAATGCTGAAGGTTGATCCGACGCCGACTTCACTCTCAACCCAGATGCGCCCCCCCTGAAGCTCCGTGAGCGATTTCGCCAGCGGCAGCCCCATACCGGTACCTTCAACGCGGCGCGTCAAGGAATTATCGACCTGCTGGAACGCCTCGAACAACAGCGGCATATCTTCTTCAGCGATACCAATGCCGGTATCGGATACCGAGACGTGGATAACTGGCTGGCCTTCCTCCGTTGTCGGGAAGGCCGTCAGCGTGACGCTGCCTTCGTTGGTGAACTTGCTGGCATTTGATACCAGGTTGAGCAGCACCTGTCGTGTGCGGAACTCGTCACCATACGCGTCGGGCAGATCGTCCGCTATTTCTGTGTACAACCGGAGCGACTTCTCACGCGAGAGGCCAACGGCGCTGGACATCACGCCTTTGATCACCTCTTGCAGCTTAAAATAGGCAAAGGACAGCTCCATTTTGCCCGCTTCGATCTTCGCCTGGTCAAGAATATCGTTCACCAGGCCCAACAGGTGGCGACCACTATCATAGATCGTCTGCAAATCCTCTTCCTGGGCGTCGGTCAGTGGGCCGTCGATACCCTTCAGGATCACGCGCGAGAAGCCAATGATTGAGTTAAGCGGCGTACGCAGCTCGTGACTCATCGCGGCCAGGAAGTTTGTTTTCAGGTGGTCAACCTCAAGCAGCCGCACGTTCGCATCCTGAATTTCGCGCAGCAGCCGCGAGTTTTCGATGATCGCTGCCAGCGAACTGCTCAGGGTTTGGAGCAAACGTAAGTCATTTTCGTCAAATGCGTTCACTTCGTTGCTTTCACCCACCAGTACACCCACCAGCACACCCACCGCCTGAAGTGGCACCGCGATGACGGAGCGGGTATTTTTGTTGGATGGCAGACGGCGGGGATCGTTGGATAGATCATCAATGATAACGGCCTCGTTGTGACGCGCCACCCAACCAATCAACCCGCGATCAAGCTCAATCGATGACAGATCGGTTTCCGCACCCACAGCACCCACGTCGGCGCCTTTGACCATGTACTCACCGCTGGCATCAGGCAAAAAGATACTGGCGCTGGTCAGGTTCATTGTGCCGCGCAGGGTATTCACGACCTGGTCGAGCGTTTCATCCAGGTCGATAGCGGTCGCGGCTGCCGTTGTCACGCTGAACAAAAACGCCATCTCGTCGGCCCGCTGCTCAGAAACCTCAAATAACCGCGCATTGTCAATGGCGGTTGCCACCAGGTCGGCCAGCGAGCGCAGCGCATTTGCATCATCATCGGTAAATGCACCAGGCTGGTTACTCTGGACATCCAGCGCGCCCACGATCTGGCCGCGTGTGATCAGTGGCAGTGCCATTTCGGAGCGTGTATTCGGAAGATACGGATTAAATTTGTGCACTATCTTTGCATCGGCGGTGTCAAGCGCGATTTGAGGCTCACCTTTTTGTGTAACCTGCCCGATCACCGAATCTGATCCGACCAGCAGGTGGTGCCGGATGCTCAAAAGCTGCTGCCCGGCCTCACCGGTTGACGCCACCAGATCGGCCCGTGCGTTTTCGTCGTTGACCAAAAACACCTGCACGTGGTCATATTCAAAGGCGTCGCGGATCATGTTGATCACCTGCGACAGCAGTTCATCCAGCCGCAAAATCGTGGTAACCGCGCGGCTGATTTCAGCCGATATGCTCAACTGGCGTGCTCGCCGCTGCGCCTGCTGGAACAGCAGCATGTTTTCAAGCGATGTGGCCGCCTGGTCAGCCAATGACTCGTACAATCGTTTACTACCCGTGTTTAACGAGAGATGCCGGGGGAAGCCCAACAAGACCATGCCCAGCGATCGACCCGCTGACTTGAGTGGGATAAAAATCGCCGCCCGGATCGCCAGAGCTTCGAGCGCTTGTTTGGCGTCATCATCCAGTGTTGGCGCTGTGGTTATATCGTCGATCCACGTGATATCGGGCGACATCATAACCGACCACAGCGGGAACTGCCGGGTACTATAACGTGTGCCGCTCAGATCGTCGGCCTGGTGAGCGCTCCAGCTTGCCATCACTTCAACGGCGGCATACGACATATCCGGCACTTCGGCGTGCAGCAGGTACAACAAGCCCTGGGAAACATCCAGCAGTTCGGCGTGTTGGATAAATGCCATCAGGACGTCTTGCGCGGCCTGGGCATTGGCTATTGCGCGGCTGATGTAATACAGGGCTGCCGTATCCTGGAGCGCGTCTTCGGTACGTGCCAGCAGCCGCTGGTTTTCAATCGTAATCGCGGCCTGGTCGGTCAGTGTGGACAACAAACGCCGTTCTTCCACAGAAAATACACGCGGCTGCTTGTACCCCACGACCAACCACCCGACAGCCTCACCACGCACGCCCAGCGGAAAACTGCTGATCGCCGCCAATTCGAGCGCGTTCAGGCACGCTGCTTCCGCATCATCCGGTTGGTTTGCGTCCGGAATTCGCATCTCCTGCGTTAGTAAAGGCTGGAAAACCGATACATTACACGTGTCTTTCAGTTCAGATGGTTGGCTGGCGGCGATATACATGGTTTCGTGGCCCTCAAAATCATCATTTCTCAAAATGATATAGGCCGCATCAGGGAATAACACGTCAAGCTGCCAAAGCATCACTTTCAGCAGTTCGGACATATCAGAAACATGCGAGATCGAGCGGCTGGCTTCATACAACAAGGTTGTTTCGCGCAAACTGTCTTGCAGCGCACGCTCTAGCTCTTGCAGATCACTGATGTCTTGAAAGGCGCCAACGGCGGCGGTAATGTTTCCGTCACGGTCACGGATAGGCGCCACATTGGCCAGCAGGGAAATCCGGCTGCCGTCCGGATGGATGACTATCAGGTCGTCAACCAGCACCGGTTCCCCGGTGGAAAAAACGCGGGTCAGCGGCCATTCCTGGCTGGAATAAGCCATCCCTGTATCACTATGAACAATGGGGTATGATGCGGAAACTTGCGCGGCATCTTCCGCCTGCGCCAGCGGCCCCACCAACTCCAGCAGCCGTTGATTCGACAACATCACGTCGCCGGTGGGGGTAGCTACCATGATGCCGGTCGGCATGGTATCAACGATAATCTGCAATTCCTGGCGCTGGCTCTCGGCCTGATCAAACAAGCGGCGGTTTTCAGTAGCAACGGCGACCTGGCTGGACAATGTAGCCACAAGCTGAACATCTCGTTCGTCAATATCAGGCGCGTCAAATGCCCGGCCAATTTGTAAGACACCCACTATGTCGCTGCCAAGACGAACCGGCATTGCCAGATGTTTGCCATAGTATTGAATGGTTTCGTCCAATGCGCCGGTGGACGGCTGATCGTTTACCTGGTTGACGATGATCATTTTTCCGCGCTGAACCGCTTCAGTCAGCGCCATCGGGGCCTGTACATCGACATGATCGGGCCAATCGGTGTGAGACGCGACCACGCGCTGAATCCGCACGCCGTCCCCGGTTAGCAGTCCAAACCACCACCGGTCATAGTTGCCCGGCCCGGACACCGTCTTAAAGAGATGCTGAAGACCGGACTCGAAATCACTACCAATCTGACCGGCCAACTGACCGGCTTCGGCCAACGCCTGCGCACGGCGGGTTTCGGTTTGTGCTTCCTCGAACAGGCGTGCATTTTCGACGGCCAGCCCTACACGCCCGGCTAGAGTCTCCATCAGTATATAATCGTCATCTGTCAGTTCGCGATATCCTGGCATATCGACGACCAGCGTCCCGATCGTTTCACCACGAACCTGAATCGGCGTTTCGGTCTGATCGCCGGATAAAACCAGTTGGCCGTTGCCGAGTGGTTCCACCCGCAGTTGATCGTACACGTAGCCCGTCGGGATCGTGCCGCCGTGTTCTGCGTCATGCGACTGCCACGCCGATCGTGTTAGCTGGCGGTTGAGCGTGTTAATTTCCTGTACACGTTCCTGAGTCTCGGCCAGCAAGCGCGCATTTTCGATAGCAATCGCAATCTGATCGGACAGTACTTCAAACACCCGCACCACGTCTTCATCAAATGCATCGGACTCCGTGCTTTGTAAGTCCAGCGCGCCGAAAACCCGATCTTCAATCTTGAGCGGCAGCCCCATTTCGGACCGGGTGGAAGGCAAGAACGGGTTGGGCTGCCAGGATACATCGGGTTTGCTTGTATCAGACGCGATGACAACCTGGCCGCGCGCCGTGACACGACCAATCAACGAATTCGAACCCACGCGTAACTTGTGCCCAAACTCAAGCAGTTGGCGCCCTGCTTCCCCGGTACTTTCGGTTAACACGGCATATTCACCCAGATTATCCAACATAAAAATCTGGACATGGTACACTGTGTCAAAACGGCGTCGAATCTGCCCAACCATTTCACGTAACAAGACATCGATATCGCGGATACTGGTCGCGATCCGTCCAATCTCAGCCGCGATTTCCAGGTCACGCGCATGGTACTGAACACGCGCCTCCATGTTGTGGAACAGCGCGTCAACCATCTCGCGTGACTGCTCAAGTTCGACAGCCATCCGGTTAAATGTCTCGGCCAATTCCACCATCTCACGCCCGCCGCTCGGCATGATCCGAAAATCAAGCTGACCTTCTCCTAACGCACGCGTGCCGTGTTGAAGCTGTCGGACGGGATGAATCACGCTTCGCCGGACTATCATGACAGCCGCCAGCCCAACCAACACGATCGCCCCTAACGCTACCCCCGCCGAAGACAGGAGTCCTTCCCACAAGGCTTGATCAATCGGGTCAGCCGGGATGCCAACAATAAAGTCCAACTGGAGTTCCGGGGCCTGCGAAATTGGCTGCGCCGCCGCGCGTGTCAGATACACCGCGCCATAACCTGGCACATCACGCCGTACCGTTTTGTCTAGCGGCACGTCATGCAGGTTGAGCGCTTCGATCGGCTTGCCTTTGTAAGTCGGATCAGAGTGGGCAATGATGTTTGTGTTGGAAAAAACAAGCGCCTCGAAAGCCACATTGGGGTTGGCTGCCACAAAGCTGGTGAATCCGTCCTCAAACTGGGCGAACATGATCGACACCAGCGACGCCATATTCAGGCTATCCGATGTCCTCTCAGGAGCAGAAACCTGGGTCATGAAAACGTCAAACGCTTTCATCGATTCCTGCAACGAACCGGCAATGGCCAGGCTTTGCTCACGCTTGGCGTCGAGCAGGGTATTGCGCTGGCGGACACCCTGCACAACCTGCAACGCAGCGGCCAGCAGCAGCAAGGCCACAACTATGGTTACGATAATCTGGATTTGGATGCCTCGTTTACGTAGCATGGCGTTCACTCGTCTGTTCTGTTGGCGGGGGGTTCTGGCGTTTTCTCATCAGGGGAAATCAACCGAATGGATGTAGTCGGCACTCGGAGCGCTAAGCCCAGTTCCCGCACGGCGGTTCGTAATATATGATCAACATCGGTCATGGCAAGGAACTTGCTCGAAATCTGGTTCACCAGCACCTCGCGCTGCGCTACACGCTGGCTTTGTTCCAACAAGCGGATATTGTCGGCTGTGAGCGCCAGGCGCGCGGTGAGTTCCAGCGCCGTTTGACGCACGTTACGGGTATACCGCCCTCTCGGAATCTGCCATTCGATAGCGCCCAACACCTCGTCACGCAGCAAAATGGGGACGGCAAACACAACGATATCGCCGTCAAAACGTTCGGTAATCTGCCGGGCGCGCATAGCGTCTACCTGAAGCTCACTCCACCCATCTTCCTCAGACACAGCCTGACCAACCGCCGCCTGTAATGTTTCGGGGCCTTTAAGGCGCACAATATCTTGCCATGCGGATTGGGTCAGCATACGGTTCAGGTTCTCGATATCAGCCATACGCGCGGTTGATTCGGCAAAAAGGGCCGCGTTCTCGATAGCAATCGATATTTGATCGGCCATGCCCTGAAACAACTCAACATCACGATCATCAAACGCGTTGGGATCACGGCTTTGCAAATCCAATGCGCCAATAATGCGGTTACCACTGCGCAGGGGCAAGGCCATCTCTGCACGTGTATCCGGCAAAAACTCATTACGCCTATGGATCGGATTCTCCGACGTGTCGAGCGCCACTACCGCATGCCCCGAAGCCGTGACGCTGCCGATAACGCTCTGGCTGCCGATCTCAAGGTAATGCCCACGCCGCAACAACTGCTGCCCGGTCACACCGGTTGAGGCGCGCAGGTTTGCGCGGCCCGTTTGTTCATCGGTGAGAAAAACCTGGGCATGGTATATCATGTCGAAACGCACACGGATCAGATCGACAACTTCTTCAAGCAGCGTATCCAGGTCGTGAATACGTGTGAGAATCCGGCTGACTTCCAGGGTAGTTGCCAGGTTATGTGTACGCTGTTCCACACGATCTTCCAGTTCCGATATCGCGTTCAATAACTGCCCTGACATGGCACCGAAGGCATTGTTCAACACGCCAATTTCATCCTGGCGCACCATTTGGGGCAGTTCGATATCGAGTTGTCCGGCTGAAATCTGGCGAGCTGACTCCGTCAGGCGAATCAGTGGTCGGGCAATAACCAGGCGTGCTACAAACGCAGTCGCCAGGGCAAGCACTGCTACACCAAACCCAATCGCCAATACAAGAAACACGCCTTCTTCCAGGGCTTTGTTGTTGATCTGGTTCATTGGCGTTTCGGCCAGAATGGCGAATTGGGGCCCTTTGGGTACGGCGGCAAAGGTGTAAAACCCCAGTACTTCACGGTCCAGCAGCGTACTATCATAACGCGATACACCCGTTTGACCGCGCTGAGCCAGGAGGAACCCTTCAGAATCACTCGCGTCGACAAAATAGTCCTGGTCGTGCGCAGGAGAAGCCAGCAATCCCGCCGCGGTCAGGAGGTAAACATGCATATCCAGATCACTCTGTGGGAAATCTGCCAGCGATGAAAAGAGATCGGGTAGATACACATCATCTGTGGCCAGGACCAGATCCTGTGTGAACACCAGGTAACCGACACGGTACCCGGTCCCAGTCACATTCCAATCCGCTTCGAGCGCAAACACAACATCCACAGACGGATCACCAGCCGTATCCTGGTAAATATCCGTGAGTGTGTCCCACGTTTCAAGTACGTCTGCCGCGATGAGATCGTCGGCTGGTGTTTTTGCCCTATCAGGAGTTTCAGAGCTGAAGCGCACCACGCCACCAACTTTGGACACATCCATAACCGCATCACCACCCCTGGTAAGCAGCCGTACCCGTGAGAGTGAGTACAGGGTGTCCAGATAATGACGGAACGTGGATTCGGCTATCTGGCGGCGGCCAGCTTTTAGCTCATCTGACAGGCCGGTGGGCGCCACGTATAGATATTCAAGGATGTTCTGCTGGTCAATCGGGTTAGAGATCAGCCGCTCAACCTCGGAAACGAGCGTACGCATATCCTGTTCGGTCCGCGTCGTTTCTAAGGGGCCAAGCATTTCCAGGCGAGCTTCGTGCTCGTCACGGATCGCGGCATACCGGCGACTGACCGTCATTGGCACCAAAATGCTGAGTGCGGGCACCAGGATCGCGACCAGAAAGATCACGGTCAGCTTGGTACTGATGGACCAATGTAAAACGTTTAAGCGGCGCAGCACCATAACTTTACTCCTCCGCTTCGTCCGCTGTGTTGTCAAGGTGAACACTGCCCAGCCGAATCTGCGTCTGGGTTGCGCCTAACGCCTTTTGGAACTGCGAAGCCGCCGTCGCAAGCAGTGAATGTAAATCGTTGCTAGTCTGTAGATGCGATGTAACCTGGCTGACCAACTGCTCGCGTTGTGCTGTCATCTGAGCTTGTTCGAACAACCGGACATTTTCCAGCGAGAGTGCCAGCCGGTCGGCCACCGCCTGGGCCAATTCCAGCGCATAGGGCACCCAACGGCGGTCACCCGTTTTGCTGAACTCGATCGCCCCTAACAATTGGCCGCGCAGATGGATCGGGACACACAACACCTGTCTGTCACCGCGCTGCTCAAGCCGGGCCTGGCCATCGGTCACGGTTTCGTTTAACACCGTCGAAACGGACTCAGGAGATGTAATGCGGCCCTGATGCCAATCAAAGCCGGTCGTCATCCCCATACGTTCTTCAAGGTACACGCCCCAGGTCGCACCAACAAGCTGCCGGTTCAAGCGTGCCAGATCACGCCGGGTGGCTTCGATCTGGGCTGTCAGGCGATCATGTTCCTGGCGGCCATAATTCAGCTCGTCTACTTGCTGCCCACTATGCAGCACCATAGCCATATGATTGGCGATGGCCCGCAGCGCATCCAACACGACGGGCGTAAAGGTATCCGGCGTCGCGCTGTGAAGGTCTAACACACCAAACGGCAGCCGGTCACCGACCCGCAGCGGCAAAAGAAGTTCACTCCGGGTAGCGGGCAAAAAGCTGGTACGCTGTGTCTCTGACATATTCTCATCGATCAGGATCGGGTCAATCTGGCGAAGCGCATCGTTGACCAGGTTGTACTCATCCGGCAGCAGCAGGCTGTCTTCCTCCAGCAAACGGCGTCCAATAAACCCGGTGCTGGCCTTCAAAACGGCGAGTCCGCTGTCAGGATCGGCCAGGTAAACTTGCGCATGATACAGCCCAAACGTATCTCGAAGCTGCTCGACCGCAAACGTCAGCGCTTCATCGCTGCCATGTATGGCTGTGAGCGTCTGGCTGGTTTGCGCCGTCTTGCCGAGTAATTCCGACAGCATACGCTGCTGTTGGAGGCTGTATTGAATACCGCTTTTAAACACCCACAATATGGCCGAGTTGATAAACCCAACAGCGAGGAGAATGATAATGGTCGTGCGCACACCCTCAAGCGCTGTAATACCGGCGGGCGTGGGTTCCATATCCACCAAAACCTGAAATACACCGCCTACGACAACAGCCACCGCCAGCGTCAACGCGACTACCAGCAAGCCCGACCGTCGCAGCAGTACACCGGCGGCAGTGAGTGGGGTGAGCAGGACTATGATAAACGGTGTGTCCATGCGATAGTCGGGGAATATGGTCAGCAGCGACACCGCCATGATATTGGTTACAAACAGGATGCGTGCCTGCTCTTGCCATCCACGCTGGATCAACCGGTGTGTTAATAACGCAAGCGCCAGGGTGACCGGGACAAAAAGCGTCGCAGCATCAATGTTGTCTGTGCTGAAACTATCAAGAAGCCACCATAACAACAACGGCAAAACAGCAAGGATGGTCCCCAGCCACATCGCGTTTATGGTCAGCAAACGCTGTGCCTGCTGCCGTTCATTCGCGTCGTCGTATGCGTCGCTGATGCGGATATAACGTAGTATTCGTTCTCTCATGATGGGCGATCCTGACTTGTATCATCAGTATCGGCGTCCGGGCTGGAACCATTGCCGGGGAATGTGGGCGGCGCACCCGATCCGGGTGGGGCGTTATCCAATGATACAAGACGGATTGCCGCCTGATCTGCCCCTAACGCTTCTCCCAGCGTGCTAAGGGCCGTACTGAGCACATCTTCCACAGCGGTCAGCCCCTGAAGCCGGGCTGAGATCGTGTTGATTTCCTGTTCACGTTCGGCAGCGGCCCGCGCCTGTTCAAACAAGCGCACATTTTCCAGGCTGAACGCCATGCGTTCAACGACCGACTGCAACATAGCGCGCACTTCGCTCTGATTGTGCGTGTCGGAAAGACTCACTTCGATGGCACCAACCGGCTGCCCGCGAATACTGATCGGCACAGCAATCACCTGGTCATCACCCGCTTCATGGGTAACAATACGGTTTCGGAGGGCAGCTTCGTGCATCGCCGGTGTCCACTCCACCGGCCCCGATTTCATACCCTCGCCGGATACGTGAATGCCGGACTGATTAACATCCTGGGTGACCATGTATTCCTGCCAGGATCGGGCCGTAAGCTGGCGGTTGAGCCGTTGAATTTCACGCAGGTTCGTTTCACTTTCCAGGAACAAGCGCCGGTTCTGGAGCAAACCGCGCTGCTGGGATTCAAACAGGCGCGCATTTTGGATCGCCTGGCTTACCTGGGTGGCGATAACACGCACAGCCTCAATGTCTTCCTCGCTGAAGGCATTAGGCCGTACACTGTGAATATTTAACACGCCGAATAAGTTTTCGCCGACTATCAGCGGTACGGCTAATTCTGAGCGTGTGTCTTCCAGCAATGTCACACGCTGGTAACCCATATCGACCAGGTTCCCAACGCACGTCAACTGGTTAGTGGAAACAGCTTCACCCACAACCGTTCGTGCCCCAAGCGGCACACGAAAACCCTGGGCCAGCAGCGACTGGCCGATATCGCCGGTGCTGGCAACCAGATTGGCATAGTCACGTTTATCGTCAACCAACAATATCTGCACATGGAAGAACGCGAACCGGTCGCGGAGCAGGTCAACGGTGCGGCTTAACAATTCGTTCAGGTTTAGAATACGCGAGAGGGCCGAGCCGACTTCGGCGGCAGCACGTGTTCGGGTCACAGCCCGATTAGCACGTACCAGGCTGCGCTGCAAATTCCACGAAAAAATCCACAACAGCAGCGCCAACACGGTTAACAGCAGGGCGCTGACGGTTGTTTCGTAGAGCAGGTCCTCAAATGGTTCTGGTCCGGCTGATAACATATCTTCAGATTGAAGGTAAGCGGTGAACGGCAGCAACCCCCAGACAAACACTGTAGCGACCAGAATCGCCCAGGTGCCATAGGCCAATCCGATAAACGCCAAAGCGAGGGGAATGGTCAGCAGCGTCCGCGGAACAATACCATCGGTCAGCAGGCTAAACAGGCTTGTCCCCACCAGAAAAAACGTAACCGACAACTTAGCCCACCGGGCATGACCGCGCCGCGCCAGCCATAACGTGAGCAATGACCACACCAGCAATACCGGTGCCAACACATCGCTCAGTTTGGAAACGGCGCTTTCAGCCTCTACGTCCATGACGGCCATCACCCCCAATGAGAGAGCAAACAGCAGCCCCAAAAACGCTGTTCCACTACTCAATGTCAGTAGCAACCGGGTGCGTATGGCCTGATCTGACTCGTGGTACTTATGCTGAGCAACAAACAGGGTACGAAACAGCTTGATCATAGGTGCGATTTCTCCTGCGCTGTCTCAGAGGTTTGTTCGGAAAGCACGCCCAATCGTATCGTAATTTCATGGGCGTCGAGGGCTTCCTGCAAATGGTGAGCCGCACGCTGCATGATCGCATCCACACCGGTTGCCGCTTGAAGCTCGGTGCCAATGTCGTTGATTAATGCTTCGCGCTGGGCAGTACGTTGGGTTTCATCCAGCAGCCGCCGGTTTTCCATGGCCAGACCCAAACGCTGGCCCACGGCTTCGATCAAATCCAGCGCCCCATCGGGAATTTCGGCCTGCGAATCGAGTTCGAACTCCATTGCCCCAACTACTTCGTCCCGCACAACAACCGGCAGCGCAACGACGCGGCGGCCATTGACGACATCGGTAATAACCGCATTCTGGCTGACGGCTTGTTCGAGGGTGGGTGTCCAATCCGCTTCAGCCAACACCTGTTCCGACACAAAATCGACGGTTAGCGCTGTCGCCGTTTCCTGTGTTCGGATGAAGTCTGACCATGCACGCCCTGTGAACTGGTATTTCAGCCGCTCAATCTCGCGCAGGCTGGCCTGAGTTTGCTGGTGGAGCGCTTGTTTTTCGCGCTCGCTGCGCCCCACGGCTTGATACAAACGCAGACCATCAACCGCCATGGCGATCTGTTGTGCGATCGATGTCAGGACGGCGACATGTATCTCTTCAAAAGCATTGGCATGCACACTCTGTACGTCCAGCGCCCCAACAACCTGGTCAGCAATAACTAACGGTATCGCCAACTCCGTTCGGGTTTCGGGCAGCAAATCGTGTGAGTGGTAGACACTATCACGGCGCATATCCGCAATCAGCAGTGGTTCACGATTAATTGCTGTCCGGCCTACCACGCTCAACCCGCCAATATCCAATGCGTACGCCTGAGTCATCAGTTGTGCGCCGACAACGCCGGTAGCGGCCCGCAGTTCCATAGACTGGCTGTTCGGCGCCGCAAGGTAGAGCTGGACATGATAGATTGACTCAAACCGCTGCTGGATATGGTTCGCCGTTTCGATCAGGAACTCGTCAATATCCCCCCGTGAAAACTGGCCATTTGTTATCACATGACCCAGCTCAATCAGGTGACGAGACGTTTCTTCCAGGCTGATTTCATGCGTTGCCAGACGGCTGCCGCGCATTACCAGCGTACAAAGTCCACCCAGCATCAGCGTCCACAGCGCCAGGGCGACAAATACCGCCAACCGTTCATCCTGGGCAGCCCCGCCCAGGTCGCCATAATCCTTAAAGGCGGCGGCGGTCGCCACCAGCAAAGCATACCCGGTAATCATGGCGTTGATGCGCTCACTGAGCAGCAAACCGCCGAGCACAACCGCCATCCATAACACAGCCCAACCGCGCAGCGATCCCCAATCTCCCACAACCAGCAGCAGCGTGCTTTCAACCAGCAGCCCTGTGACCAGCACGCCTGCGCCAGAAGCCAGATCTCCCCGCCGGGTAAGCGCTATCGCCGCCACACTGAACAATAGCAGCGCAGCGGTAACAAGGCTCAAATACGGCTGTTCCCAGCCCAACAGTTCCAGAACGGTATCAAAAGCGCCCGGCAGCGCCAGCGCCAGGCGTGATACGACGAACATCACGGCAACGGCATAAATAGATATCGCTCGCCACCGGGGAAACGACGCAGGATAGGGTGACAGTGAAAATACTGAAGCGAGAAACTTTCGCATAGAGGTTACTCTTTGACCGACTCAGAGGCATGGGCGCCGTTATTGTTTGATTTTGATGGTGATTTTAACCGCACACGTGCACGGTTTGCGCCTAACACATGCCCCAGGTCTTGCATTGTGTGTTCCAGCAAGTCATGCAAATCGCTTTGCTGTTGAAGCTGGGATGTGATCTGACTGAGTGATTCTTCATATTGTGCGCGTTGATGTGCCAGGTCAAACTGCCGTGCGTTTTCCAGGGCGATCGCGATCTGGTTTCCGATTTGTTGCAGCAGCGTCAGATCGGTGGGGGTATAGATTCGAGCCCGTTTGTGAGCAATACTCAGCGCACCGATAGCCCGTCCCCCGGCGATCAGGGGTACGACCAGCACGGCATTCAGTCCTTTTTCGACCAACTGCCGGTGATCATTGTATGTGGAACTGCGCAGATCAGGCACGAGAATCGGCATTTGGGTCTGTACCACTTCTTCCACGCTCGAACCGGCAACCGGTTGGATCGTTTCAGCCGGCTCGCTGATCCCGTTCAACTCATAAACGCGTATCTGGCCCGCGCTACCTGCTCCGGTCTGCGGAAAGGTCAAGGCCAGGCACACCTGGTCGGACGGTAACAAATTGGAGATGACATCGGACACACGCCAGATTATCTCCGTCCGGTCAAATGTGCTGGTCACCAGCCGCCCAAATGTGCCAATCCGCTCCAACTGGTTGGCACGGCGCTGTATCTCAGTGAAAAGAGCCGCGTTTCTCAGCCCGGTGGCGATCTGAACCGCAATGGCCTGAACCGTGTTTTTGTCCTCAGCATCAAACGCCTGGACCCCATCAGCAGCGCCCAACACAAGCGTCCCGATCAGATCATCATGCAGCAGCAGCGGCGCCAGCACCATCGACTTGAGTTGAAGGGCCTGGAAGCGTTCGCGGCTTGGCCCTAACAGCGTTTCGGCGGCGGCGACATCATCAATGATGAGTGGTGCGCGATAGGTTTGAAAGTGTTTGTAAACGCCAAATGATTTGAGTGGAATCAGCGCGTTGGCCTGCGAGCGTAACGGCTGCTCGGCCACCAGGTTGCCATTTGCCGGAACCTGGTCAAAGCGGATAATGGCCGCATAGTCCAGCTTGAGTATGTGAGACAAACGCTGGCACGTAGTTTGCAGCACATCCCCACCGACCAGGTTGGCGCTCACCTGTCGCGCCGTCTCGTATACAGCCTCCAACAGCCCGGCACGCCGCGCCAACTGTTCAGTCTGTTTAGTTGTTTGTGCCTGCAATGCGCTGTGTTGCAGCCCTAAACTTATGTAATTACTTAACCGGTGCAGCAGGCGTATCTCCATCGCAGAAAAAATATGCGGGTCGGTATAGGCCGTCATCAGGACATGTGTGATCTTGCCACCGGCCATAACAGGAAACATCGCCAACGCGCGAATCTGCTGCTGGATGAAGTGCTCGCGTACCGTTTCACTCATGATCGAGGCCGTTTTGAGATCGTTCACCAGCACCGGCGCGCCTGTAGCCAAAGTCTGCCAGTGTACGTGAAAGTCTTCAAAAGCCAGCCCCGTATTTGGACTGGTGTCACTGGTGCCTTGAGCGGAAACACTCACCTCGGTTGACAAAGATACCGGTTGGTCTGCACTATCAAACTGCACAGCTTCTATAAACAGGTCATGGGGTGCCGGGTCGATGTGTTCATAAACAGTTTTTAGCCATGTGGGTAAGCTGGTCATATCGGCCAGCGCCTGCCCCATGTTGTGCAGTTGGTGCACTTCAGCCGACAGTGTCCGGTTCTGGTGCAGCATGGCGATCTGTGTAGCCAGCGCCTGTAAGCCTGCCAATTCGCCGGGCGCTAACCGTTCACCCCCCACCATCAGCGTGCCGATCAGGTCGCCGCCGGTCTGTATCGGGAGCAGGGCCAGCCAATCAGGAAACCGCCGGTCGTACTTCTCCAGTTTTTCGGGTGTAACCAGCGATGACAATCGCGGGGCATGTATGTGGACCGGCTGGTTTTGCCGGAGTTGTGGAATCACCGCGTGAAACGGGTAATCGCTGGCAGCGAGCACCCGTTCGGTGACCTTATCCGGCTCGTGGGCCGTTCGCACAAACGAACGGATACGAGCCAGCCCGTCATTCTTAAAGTCATAATATGCCAGTTCAACACGGCTGAACCGGTCGCCAAGATATCCGGCAACGAGGTTCACGATCGTTTGCGGCGTGTGATCGGCGGCAAGATGTGGACCAAGCGCCAATGCGCGCGTGAGGGGTGTGGCCTGCAAATGTTCAACCGCCAGCGCTAATGTGGGTGCCAGGGTAAGCAGCGCCAACCGCAGCGGTTGAAGCTGTGCCGCGTCAGGCGGCAGTTCCACCTGCAAAACACCGATAGGTTTATCACCACACAACAGGGGCACAGCCCACTGGTTTGTTTTCGCTTCTGTGACGGGTAATACCGGCTCGTGTTGTTCCAGCGCCAGGGCAGCCGCTGACGCCGGGAGTGGAGTTATCGCGGTGTCCGGCGGAATGCCGTGCCCGGCCCAACGCTCATACGTCCCATCATCACCTCGCAAGTACACATCAACCCGTGTGATGGAAACAAATTGTTTGGTAAGCTGCTCTAACAAACCATCGAGAAACGGCTGAAGGCGCATCTCTCGGTGAGTGGCCTGGCCAATGGTCTGGCTTAAGCGCCGTATGCCTCCCTCATCAGGTGGTAAATGGTTGTTTTGTTGGCGGATAGACATGGTTCGAACTTTCTAACTCGTGGCAGTTGACATCATGTTCTGGTGGCTCCACACCTCCCAGAATCCCCTCTTTCTGCGCTGCACACCCAAAACCGAACAGACCGTGCATATGGCACCAAAACCGGCAGGTCCGAGAAATTATGATCTGCCATTCCGCAGGAAACTGAATACCTGCTCAGGAAACCGGTCAATATCGATCGGTTTGGTGATGAACCCGTCACACCCCGCAGCGTTTGTTTCTTCCAGCACGTCGCGCATCACGTTTGCTGTCAGCGCCACAATGGGAACATCGTCAAGGTCGGGTATCTGGCGCAGATGATTTGTGGCTGTCAAACCATCCATTTCGGGCATGTTGATGTCCATCAAAATGAGATCAGGCCGGTGCTTTTCAGCCATTCGAATACCTTCAACTGCCGAAAAGGCCCCGACGACCTCGCAGCCCTCGGACCTTAAGATACGCTGTACCAGGATTAGATTGTCGCGATTGTCTTCAACGTAAAGAATACGAGGAGTCATCGGCTCTATGTTCCTTACGGGCATTAACTAAACGGCCCGGAAAAATTGAATATCTTAAACCTTTATTATTTTATCATAGAAACCGTCTTTACCGTACGTTAATTTTTATAAACTTATGTCAGAGACTCATCATCACCGTCATCCTCAGCCAGCGAACTGGCATCATCCTCCGGCTGGAATTCTTCGGCGTCACTATCATCCTGTAGGATGACATCATCCTGTGTGATAACCGGCGGTGTGCGCGTCCCAAACGGTGTTTGTTTTAATTCTTTCTGGAGATTCAGGTCCGTTTCGGCTTCGGCAATTGACCGTGCATGGTTGAGCGGCGGGTTGAGGGGGCGCGTCGGCAGGCGGTGCGGCGAGTCGGGATCATGCGGCAGAATCACCTGTTTCATGCGGGGAATATCGGAAACTTCCGGCATACTATCCGGTTCTTCATCCGGCGGGGCCTGGATTTCCCATTCTTTGATAAATGTGATAACCCATTCAAGCTCCGCTTCGAGCATAGCCGCATGGTGTCCAAGCATGGCATCCACATTAAACGGGGCATTCTTGGTCTTTAGCTGCTGCCAGCGCTCTTGAGTCTGGGCCAGGCGCGACACCAGTTCTTGCCGGTAAGCGATAAACGCGGTACGGATTTGTGAAGGGCGGAGTACATGCAGGTTTGCCAGCCCCAACTCAAACCCATCAACACTTTCGCGCGGGGTGCTCAACAAATCCGCCACCGCTGTTTGCAGCACGCCAAAACCCGCCGCCGTAATTCGGAATTGACGGCGGGCCAGGTCCTCGGCGCCTTGCGGCCCGGTGCTTTCGATCAATCCCTGGTGAACCAGTTTTTCCAATACATAATACATAGACGACACGCCGATATTCGTCCAGGCACGCAGCCCGCGCTGTTCGATCACGGTTTGAATATCGTAGCCATGGATCGGACCTTCGGCTACAATGCTCAGAACGGCCAGCTCTGCATCTGTCATTTTACGTTTTCCTGCTCAGACATCATTATATTGGGTCGATTTTGATGTAGTGTATAGTAGTGGTAGGGTACACGAGGGTGTGATTCAAGTCAATTGAGCCGCGCCATAGGTTTGCGCCGGGCCTGCAACATCCCTGCCTTGAATGGCAGTGTAGTGCAAAGGAGTGTGGCATTGAAACGGTTGGCAACACGAAACTTAGTTTTGATCCTGCTGCCGGTGATCGTGCTGGCGGCCTGTTCATCTGACGACGACAAAACACCGGTTAAGCCGAGCATGACGGTAACGCCTGCACCAGTGGCCTGGCAGCGTGCTCAAACCGCCATCAGCCAGGACCTGTTTTCCAGCGTGCGATTGACAGGCATGCTGCGCTTGCACAACACGACGGTTACCGGCGTCGCCTTTTCCCCAACGGGCACACGCCTGGCGAGCGCCGGTGCCGATCGAACCACCGTGATCTGGAACCTGGCCAACGGCGAGTCCCTGTTTGTCGAAAGTGATACGGATGGCAAACTTGTCTTTTTTGGCCCTACCGATGATATTCTGATCACGGTCACGCCCAAAGGATTCACCCGGATATGGTCAGCCGATATCCGGCCCCCGCGCGAACTTGAGGAGATCACCAGCTTTGAAGGTTATGGCGACGTGGCCCCGGTAGTCGCCCAGTCACCCGACCGGTCACTGCTGGCGTTTGGCTCGGAATCCGGCGGGATCAAGATATGGCGCATACCCGACGCTGAGACCGTGCTGACCATTCCTACACCATCTTACGACATTCACTACCTTGCGTTTTCACCCGATGGCCGGATGCTGACCGCCGTCACAGCCGCTCCCAGCGTGCATGTGTGGTCGATACCGGGCGGCGAACTGGTCTTTGAGAAAGTGCCGCCTGACGAGCCGGAAGATGAAGGCGAGGTTCCAGACGAAGGCGAAAATGAGCCGCCAGCCGGAAACGAGGAAACGCTGTTTGATCTTTCACCTGTGCGCGCCCGGTTTTCGCCGGATTCCAGCCAGTTGGCAGTCGCCAACATCACCAATATCACGCTGTACGACCTGGCAACCGGCGACCAGGGTATCGTTTTCGCCACAGCCGACAGCGCGGCCTCAAATGAACTGGTGTTTTCGCCGGATGGCCGGCTGCTCGTAGGATGCGGCCCACACCCGGTCATTGGCGTTTGGGATACAACCAACGGCGACTTGTTGGGCGGGCTGCCACTGCCGGGTCAGACCTGCGCCAACACGCTCTTTTCCCCCGATGGCAAGTTGTTATTAACGCTGCCATCACCCGGCCATGACGTGTTTTTGTGGGATATTGCCAACATCACGCAAGATGTCACGCCGGAAGAAAAAGAACTGCGCCGCCGCAATCGTCAAAATATGGGGCTGTATCCGGGTGCGCGATTTTTTGACACAGTCTGGTCTGAGGATGGACGATTTATCGTGCTCGTAGATGAATTAGGACCACTGTACATCATCAGCGCCGGGCAGTGAAACAACCCGATATTACATTAGAGCATGTAACCACACAATACACCCCGGATCACGAACACCCCGTGTCAGCACGCTGGCAGGGGGTGTTTTTTTTCGCGTGACGCGGGCGAACGCCTGATCCGTTAATCAGGCTCACAGGCCGTGACAATGTCAGCATCAGCAGGCGGAGTGATGGTGTCATCAATGCTCCACCGTGTGATCTCAAACCGGAAAACGGTGAGATGGCCGGATTCCACCTCAGCATACGAGCTGTCGTAACGCAGCAGCGCCCCGGTTTCGTCGTCTAGCGTGATCTCGCCGCTGAGATCAAACTGGTCAACCGCACGAACAGCCGCTTTCAGTTCGTCGTTATCGGTTTTCGCTAACACATCAAGCGCATCCGGCACCCTGGATACCAGGTCATAATGGGTTGCGTCACGGTCCAGAACCGGGCTGTCGTCATCATTTTTATCGGCAACAACCAGCAGTTGGATTCCGGTGGCTGTCACCCTACCCGCCTCGAACAGGCCGGTCAAACCGCCGCTTAGCAGGACGTGCTGCGGATCATCTGTAGTCAGGCAGTGGAAACCGCCGGTTTCGACCCGGTATACGCGGCGTTCAACGTCCGGCGCGGTGCCAGCCTCAACATAATATTGAGCCGCCTGTTGTTCACCATCGCTTACGTCCGCCAGCATATCGCCATCACCATCCACCTGAAGTAAAACGGTCACCTGGCGATCCGGCACCCCCTCAAACGCCCCACCGGCACCGGCTGCGCCTTCTTCCAGAAGAATCGCGGCCAGAAAACCGGCTTCCTGGTCGCCCAGCGCTTCCAGCCCGTCCGCCAGCGTGGTCCATACCCCGTTTTTGTCTACATCCTGAAGTAAGTCAACCGCCTCATCAACGGTATCCACCGTGTCACGTGTATCATCCACCAGGCCACACCCGGAACCGAAAAGCGCGATTATCAGTGTCACTACTACAACATGCCATAACTTGTGCATGGTTTCTCCTTGTTCGCTGTCGTTTTCATGGCCCACTGTATCCTATTTTGCCCCCGGCCAACAAATTATTTCGCCTGTGGTACACTTTGCCAGGGTAATAAGTTGCGTATCAATGTGATCGTTTGTACACTCTCTCGCGACTTATGAAGAATGATTTTTCCATACGGGTAGGCAAGCAGCATGCTAGGCTACAAACTGAATAACCGCTACGAGATTCAGGAACTGATTGGTGAGGGAGCAACAGCCACTGTATACCGGGGTGTTGATATTCGCCTGGAACGTACGGTAGCGATTAAGATTCTGCTGCCCTATGTTGATAACACAACCCGCAAACGCTTCCAGCGTGAGGCACTGTCTGCGGCCAGTTTGAACCACCCCAACATCATGGCGATCTATGATGTGGGTGAGGAAGGCGACTATCACTACCTTGTCATCGAGTATATCGAAGGCCGCCCTCTGTTTTCTTTCATTCCATCCCCCCCGGATGTTGTGGCCGAGTTTGGACGCCAGATTTGCCAGGCGCTCGATTATGCCCACCGGCAAAACATTGTCCACCGTGACATAAAACCGGCCAACATTCACATCACACCTACCGGCCAGATCAAGATTATGGATTTCGGCCTGGCGATTACCGGCGAAACCAAACGGCTGACGTCGCTCGGACGTATCATCGGCACGCCCGCTTATTTGTCACCTGAGCAAGCCCAGGGCCTCAAGCTCAATAACCGCACCGACATCTATTCGACCGGCGTGGTTTTGTACGAACTGGTCACAGGTGTTCTGCCATTTGATGCCGATGACATCAGCGTGCTGCTGCTTCAACAGGTCAAAAAGCAGCCCAGTCCCCCCAGCAGCCTGATCCCTGATATCCCGCTTAACCTGGAACGTGCGATTCTTAAAGCACTGGCTAAAAACCCGAACGAGCGATTCGAAACCGCCGGGGTGATGGCCGCCGCACTTGGCGCCGCGATTGATCGTAAATCCGAAACCATCAGCACGCCTGAGGTCGTCGTTCAACCTGAAATCGAAGCCGCAGCGAGCGAACTGTCCAAAGTCGAGCTTTCGCCAAACGAATCCAGCGTACCGGCGGCCAAACCAACCTCCAACGCGCCACCGATTCGGGTCGTTCTGGCCGACGATCACCGCATTTTACGGACCAGCCTGGCCATGTATCTGAACGATAATGCAGCGATTGACGTGGTAGGACAGGCGGATAACGGCGGCCAGGCATTGACGATCGTCGCTCAGGAACAACCCGACGTGCTGCTGCTTGATCTCAACATGCCTAACCGTAGTGGCCTGGACATCCTGCCGGAGCTTCGCTCATCCTGGCCGGATGTCAGAGTGCTGGTCCTGACCGGACGAGATGAAGACTCGTATATCATGCGGGCGCTGCGTGCGGGCGCGCATGGTTACATTCTCAAGACTACCAACGAAGAAGACCTTGTCCGCGCCGTGCACGACGTGGCCGATGGAAACGTGGTGCTCGGTCATGGCGTAGCAGAACGCGTTGTCCAGGGTTTGATGGATCAAACCGATCAGCGGTCCGGCCAGCTCGGTGAACTGGAACGCACCATTCTGATCGGCATTGCTGCCGGGCTGACCAACGAACAGATCGCGGACCGGCTCGAAATCCACCCCCAGCTTGTCGCCGCCCAACTCATGATGTTGATTGATCAACTGGGGGCCAAGTCGCGGATCGAAACATCACTGATCGCCCTGCGCGAAGGACTGATCCTGCTCGAAGACCTGCACAGCTTTTAGACTGTGATCGTACCATGACCACCATCAACGGTTATCTTGTTGCAGACGAGGCACACTGGCGGATTCCAGCGTATGCCCAGGATATGCTGTGGATGCAGCAAAACGATCACGCGGCGCGTGTTTCCGGGCCGCGCGGCGCATTCGCGCTTGACGTACCCGGCGAAGGTCACGCGGCGATGGTCGTCGCCTGGGGTACGGCGGGCGGGCCGCCCCTGACGATCTGGCACCGGCCCGATACCCAGGCGCCGTTTGTCGTAGGTTGGCAGGGCACCGTCGGTGTAGGCGGTTTTGTCGAACGCCTGCACGTTTTTGAAACGCGCGGGCTGGAACTGGTCATTGCCGAAGTAAACGGCGGCCTGCTGCCACCCGATACCCGCGCTTTACCGACCCTGGCTCAAATGCAGACCGCCCCGTTTTCACGCCGTGAACAGTCCGAGCAACCCCTCGCACACGATTTTACGTATACGTTTATCGCCATGGCCGACTCGGCGCACGCCGAATACCTGCACCATGCGATGGTCAGCGAACTGGCTGTTGATTGTTGGGCCACACTGGCCCCGCAAGCCGGTGACTGGCATACCCTCGTCGGGTTACCGCTGCTGCTAAACACGATAACCCTGCTGGCGGGGTATCCTGCGAGATATTCCAGCGCATAACGTTACCGGCACGCGTCACCCTGTTGCCAACGATGCCACCGATAGTTCGGCCAGCGGCTCACCGCTCAACGGCTGTGCTTCACCGTACACCATCCGCGTACACTGCCGGACCCGTTTCAGGTTATGATCCGCGGCAAGGACCAA
>JAFGHR010000039.1 GCA_016930015.1 Anaerolineae bacterium
ATGGGCGTGCTGAATGATGTGGCCGTTAAGGTGCTGCGCCAGGAAATCGACGGGTACAGCGCGATGCTGCTGGGGCCGGGTATGGGGCGCGAAGACGTCACGGCTGAGTTTTTGCGCGAACTGCTCAAGCCCCAGGAGGAAATCAAACACGCGCGGGCGATCGGTTTTGTTCCGGCGACCCCTGCCGAACAGGAACAGGCCGGAACCGACGTTAATCTGCCGCCGCTGGTGATCGATGCCGACGGGCTGAACCTGCTGGCGGATATGGACGGCTGGCCGTTGATGGTGCCGCCGGGCACGATCCTGACGCCGCATCCCGCCGAATTTGGCCGGTTGGCGGGTCTGGAGACTGCCGACGTGCAGGCGAATCGGGTCGGGCTGGCGCAGGAAAAAGCCGCCGCGTGGCAGTGTGTGATCGTGCTGAAAGGCGCGTTTACCGTGATCGCGGCGCCGGACGGGCAGGCGGCTGTCCTGCCGTTTGCGACATCGGCGCTCGCTACCGCCGGGTCCGGTGATGTGCTCGCCGGGGCGATTGTGGGACTGCTGGCGCAGGGTTTGGCTCCGTATGACGCTGCGTTAGCGGGGAGCTGGCTGCACGGGCTGGCGGGAGTCCGTGCCGGGGACCTGCTCGAAACCCCGGCCAGCGTGACGGCGGGTGACGTGCTCGAACTGCTGCCGGATGCTTACGTCACCGCCGAACGCGCCCGACCATAAAAATAACGCGCCCCGTCAGATGTCATCTGGCGGGGCGTTTTTTTGTGATGTGACGTGGCATAAAAGCGCAAGCCCGCAGGCCGCTACTGTGACTCAGCATGTGGCTGGCCAGCAGCGCGCTCTGCTGCGATCGTTTTGCCTTCTTCCAACGCCGACTCAATCGACTCGCCTTTGATGTGCTCGACGCGCGCCTGAAGCTGGTCGATCTGGTCCTGGACCTGGCGGAGCGGCTTCAGCACGGTCGATTCGGCCTGGCGGCGGATCACGAGTCCGCGCTGGCGGATCGCGGCGCGCGTCTGGCTGCCGCTGCGCGGTGATAACCAGGCCACGACGGGCGCGCTGATGATAAACCCCACGATCAAACCGGTGAAGTAGCTGATTGTATCGTCATCCCGCCGTGACATAGGCGTTTTTCCTTGTGGCTAGCAGGGTGATCGCTTCAAATGGATGGTTGAACTTTCGAACAACGCCTTCCCCCTAAATCCCCCTTCCAGCCAAGCTGGACGGGGGACTGAACACGCTCGATCAGCGTGTTTTCCCCTCCATGGCTTGGCCGGGGAGGGGGTGCGCAACCGCCGGTCGCGCGGGGGAGGGGCGTCTTTGGTTTTTAGAGCGATTACCCTATCGATATACGTTACTGCGTGTTTCTCTCAAGTAGAACGATCGGCGCGGCCTAATCGCCCGATTTTGGCGAAGGCACAGCGCCATCGTGTTTGGTGCGGATCGCCCGGCGGATGCCGAATGCCTCGCGCAGCAGGGCCGTGATCCCGGTCGCTACCGCGCTGGCTTTGATGACCGGCTCGACCAGGTTTTGACTCATGAATTGGGCAGTGCCGCGCACAGTTGTCACCGTTTCGTTGGCGTTGTCCACAATCGGCTGGACTTCATTTTGCAGCAGGTTGATCAGCGCGGCGAGTTGCAGCACCAGCACGATCAACGCGATACCCATCAACATGCCTTCCATGGCCAGCACAATGATAAAGATATCGCGGATCATGCCCACCCAGTTCGCCGCATCGTCCGGGCTGGCCAGCAGCGCGATCAGCAGGGCGGCGAGAAGGCCCACAACAAACAGGCCCACTATCACACCCAGCCCTACCGCGGGCCAGAAAAACCAGCCTCGTCCCTGGTTTTCGTTTTCGGTAGTTTCGGTCGCTTCAGGAGTCTGCTCTTGAGTTGTCGGTTGCTCCGCCATCACGTTTTTTTCCCTGTTTTTGCTGTTTGAGCAGCGGTGTGGCCGGTGATGATCAACGCGGCGCAGGCCGCCGGGTAAGTAGTTGGGCCGCTACCAACGCCAGCCAGGCCCCGATTGTTGCCGGGAGCATGTGCAGCGGTCCGATATCCAGAAACGAAATATCCACGATCTCGCCGAAGTTGTGCCCCAGCGCGAACCCCAGCCATGCGGCCAGTAAAAACAGCGCTAAACGGCGCGCATCCCCGCCGTTGACCAGGTGGAAGGCGCCTCCGTACAGAGTCGCCAGGATAAAACTAAAGACGGTGGACGGGCTGGGCATGGTTGGTCCGGTGTGCTGCCTTGCCTCTCTGAGATCACAGATGATACAATGCGTCTAGTTTAGCACAGACTGCGTCTACGACGAAAAATCGGGTACAACCATTTCAGGGTTTTGTGAAGGTAACCAGCGGGCCGCGGGTCAACATTCACCCGTTTATCTCCCATATGCGCGATCAAGTGTTCCACTCCGTGACGGTTACCGGCTCCGGGTGATGCTGGTATTGGTGATGGGCATACGGGTCAGTGTCAGGTTTGGTGTGGGGTTGAATACCGTATATGGTCAAGTTTGAGTCCGCTGCACATTGGGATAGAATTGTAGAATGACTGGTGTGACACGGGTGTATGGCGACTTTTGACACATACCGTAGATTGGATGGTTCGTTGTGACGCTGATTGACCGGCGTATTGTGATCAACGCGCCGCCGGACGCGGTCTGGCGCATCTTAACCGATCCGCAGCAGATGGCAGCATGGCACGCCGGGTATGACAGCGTGTCCGTGCTGAGCACAACACCGACCGGTGTTGGTGCGCGGCGGCGGTGCTCGCTGATTGGCGGAAAAGCCGTGATCGAAGAGATCACAGCCTGGGTCGAAGGCTGGGGTTATGAGTATATCGTGCTCGACGGCCCGTTTCGTTCCTTTCAGGGGCGCCTGCGGCTGCAAGCGGTGCCCGAAGGTACCAACGTGACCTGGACGGTATCCTACCGGCGAAAAGGGGTGTTTGGCGGTGTAAGGGATATACTGGGCGGGCGGCGTGCACTGCTTGCGGTGATGGCCGACAGCCTGCGCCGACTCTGCCAGACGGTGCAGGCGCTTGGTTTGAAGGTGGACGATGACCACCGCTCCAAAGTGATGATGCGCAGCCGTCTTGATGCGGATGCGCGCGCCCAATACCAGCGCCGTTATCCCCCGCCGCCAGAAGTCGAAGCGAAAGTGCAAACTCCGCCCGCGCCACAGGAGTCGGTGGTAATGGATGAACAGCCGGTTCCAAACGGGGGTGATGTGCCCTCGTTTGTAGCCGATTTGACGCGTGGCAGTGACACACCGGATTACAGTTATACCGCGGACACCGAGCCGAAAGCGCCGCCCGGCCTGCGTGAGGCTATCGCGGCGCAGCAGCAAGCAGCGGCGCAGCAGGCAGCGGCGGAACCTGACACGACTCCTGAAGATCGGCAGCCTGTCCCGGCGGCTGATGTCGCTGCCGGTAGTAAACCGGTAGTGCCCCCCGAACACGCGGCATTTGCCCGTCCCGATGATGCCGTAGAACCCGAATCGGAGAAAGAAACCGATCCGGTGCGCCCAATGCTACCGCCCGATATCGCGGCTGCGGGGCCTTCCGCAGCGCCACCGGATGAGCGTGAGGTGTCTGCCGAAATTTCGCCGGTACCGGTTGATGCGGAAATAGCGCCGGGTGATACAGATGCCACGCGAGATACCGGCGAATTAGAAGGTGTGCGCGACGAGCAGCATACAACACCGCCGCGTGGAATCCCTGTAGCTGCGCCTGCGGAAATATCACCTGCCGCGCTGGTGGATGAGGAATCCAACGCGACACGCAAAACACCGCCGCGCGGCATTCCTTCGGTAACACTGCCGCTGCCCGCATCGATTACGCCCCCGGTGCCCGTGCCGGCTGTGATCAAACCGCCGCCGCTGGACGCTGATTCCGCGCTTGCTGAAGAAGATAAACAACGCGCCGGGCTGCCGCCGCCGGTCCCCAAAACGGATACGGGCGAGTTCACGATTTGGGATATATTTGGCATGCAGCGCCCCAGCGACGCCGATCAAAAAGCGCTGGCTGACCTGATGAAGTCGGTAAAAGTCAGGCGCCAGGCGATGCGGCGGCAGTATGGTTACAAACACCAGCGCATCGTGCGGGTTCGCCGTTTACATGTGGCGTTTGGACTGCGGCTGGGGTTGGCCTTCAGGACGGTACGGGTGCGGCTGCGCCGTTCGCCTGCGTGGGACAGCGAGCTAAACGAGCAGTGACGCCCGTTAGAAAACAAAAAAACCGGCGAACAATCTGCCGGTTGTGTGGGTGACTGGAGGGATTTGAACCCTCGACCTTCTGATCCACAGTCAGACGTGCTAACCACTGCACCACAGTCACCATGGTGGAGAGGATTTTATCATAACTCAAACGTGTATGCTAGTGTTAGTTTATCGACCGTGATGTTAATTATTGTGATGGCGTGACGCAGTAAGGCTTAACCAGGAAAATAAATCTCCCGCTTATGTGTCTTTGTTCCCCTTCCCTTAGGGAAGCTATACATTACCCACAAATATGTGGGAGGAGAAATCGGGTCGAGAATACAAGGTTGAATGGTATGAGAAGAACACTAAAAGCCA
>JAFGHR010000040.1 GCA_016930015.1 Anaerolineae bacterium
CCCGCTGGACGTGCCGGACACGGTGATGTCAAGCACCGCTGGCGGGCCGGGTACAACGCCGTTGTAGGCGATGATTTCCAGGGTATACGCACCCTGGTGCTGCGGTGTCCAGCTCAAGATCGCGCTGGTCGGGCCGGATTGCTCGGCGGGCAGCGCTTTGGTACTGGCGACTTTACCGCTGACATTAAGCTGAAAGCGTGTCGCGGTGGTATCGGTTTGCACGGTGATATCGAGTCGCTGGTTCGCGGCAATCGCCGTGCCGTTGGGCGGCTCGGTGATCTGCACGATCGGCGCGATCCCGGCATCCGTGCCACCACTGCCACCGCTGGCGTTCGTCTCAGGCCTGGACGGCGAGTCCCCGGTGTTGAAGCTGAGCGAACAGCCGAGCAGCGTCGCGCTCAACACGATCATCACCACCGTGAAACGGTATAACCGCAGCCGTTGTGAGTGCTGCATGACGTTCCCCTTGCTGCTGATGGGCAATTTAAAACGAAACCGCATGGTCTTTGTCGAGGCGATCAGATCACATCTGCGATCATGCGGTTTCGGATTGGTATCCCTGTTAGCGCCGAGCTACTGCACGCCCCACAGACGCAGCGTGCTGTCTCCGCCGCCGGATGCGATCAACGTGTCGTCCGGCTTGAACGCGACACCCAGCGCCGAGTCGTGCCCGGTGAGCACGGCAACCTGCGCGCTGGTGTCCAGATTCCACAGCCGGACCATGCCATCACCGCTGGACGTGGCAATCAGGCTGCCGGTCGCGTTAAATGCGATATCCGTGATGCTGGTCGAACTGCCATGATCGAGTGTCGTCCGGAGCGTGCCTGCAGACCAGACCCACACGACTCCATTACCGCCGCAGGTGCTCTGCTGTCCGCTGGCCGCGACCTGCCCGGTTGAGGTATCGACCGTCAGCGCGTTGACCCATGCCGTATCAGGATATGTGCCGAGCGAGACACCGCCGGAGACGCTGAAGATTTCGACCCCGCCGCCGCCAAGATCGCAGCTTTGGCCCTGCGAGCCGATCACCAGCGTGTCATTATCCAGGAAGCCAAGACCCACGACCGGACCGAACATCGGCATCGCGAACACCTCGCCCGCGCTGGCGATGTCCCACACACGCGCCATGCCGACCAGCCCGCCCTGTGCATCGGAATTCATGCCGCCGACCGCGATCCGCGATCCGTCAGGGCTGAAGGCCAGCGCCCCCGCTTCGGCATTGTTTGTGAAGGTTGCAATCTCGACGCCAGACCCGGCATCCCACAGGCGCACAGTGCCGCCCTGTGTCACGGTGGCGATCTGCGCGCTGTTCGGGCTGAACACGATCGCGCTGATGCGGTCGTCGTGCACCAGGGTCGCCAGCTCGGTACTGGTGTAAGTATCCCACAGGCGCACCGTGCCATCGCGGCTGCCAGACGCCAGAATCGTGCCGGTCGCGTTGAAGTCCACCGCCGTCACACTGCCGCCGTGCGCGGTCAGCGCTTCGATCTGTTCGACGGCGCTGGCGTTGGCGCTCGTGATCGCAGAGAACGGCACAGCGACCTGCTCGACCGGTGTGGCAGTGGGCAGCGGCGTGCTGGTCGGCTGCGGGATTGCTGTGTCGGTTGGCTGCGGGATCGGCGTATCAGTCGGCTGCGGAATTGGCGTGTTGGTCGGCTGCGGGATTGGTGTATTGGTCGGCTGTGCGACCGGCGTGATCGTAGCCGGGCCGTACTGCACGTTGATATCGCGGTATGCCTGGTTATTGCCCTCGTTGCCTTCCGCAACCATGTTGTTGTCGTCAACCGTCACCAGAATGCGCGACAGTCCAGGGTTATTGAACATCACCGTGAAGCTGCCGTTGCGGATCTGGTATGCCTGCCCCGCGTTGAGGCTCGGCACATTCTCCAAGACAACCTCACCCGTTGGCGTCAGGATCGCCAGGCGGAACTGTCCCGACGCCGTGCCGCCCTGATTGACCACTTCGATCAGGTAGTCTGCCTGGGCCTGACCGCGATCATTGAGCGTGACCGAGGTGACGCCTTCGAGCTTGCTCAGCCGCAGATCGGGCAGCGTGGGCGTTGCTGTCGCCCCTGGCAGCGGCGTGTTTGTCGGGGTCGGCGTGGGCAGCGCGGGATACGAAGCAACCGGAACCGCCACGCAGTTGCCGAGTTGGGTGGTGTAATTGGCATAAAGCCAGCCCAGTTGACCGCCAACCTGCGCCTGCCACCACTGCCCATCACCATCCGGCCCAGGCGCGTACCCGGTGATCGGAACTTCTTGCCCGGCGGGGAGAGTCCGGATAACAGTGTATTTTGTGCTAGGGCCGGTGCGGAAATTCAGATTGGTGTTGGTACGCGCGCGGCAAAGTGGGTTAGGCGTGCTGGTCAGCGGCACGATCGTGAGTGTACCGGCTGAGCCACCGCTCCCGGCGTCGAGATTTGGCAGCACGGTGATCGTGCGTTGTTCGGGCTGCCCGACAACAGTGTTACTGTACGCGCGCACCGCCAGTGTGAACGTCCCGGATCGCTCCGGCTGGTAGTCCAGCACCGCGTCGAGCGTGGTCGGGTTGAGCGATTCGGCGGGCGGCTGGCTGTCGACCGTGACGCCGTTAACCAGCAGCTCGACCAGAGTCACACCGGACGCACTCGTAGCCCGCGCGTGCACGGATATCAGCTCATCGATTGTGAAGGTCGCGCCGTTTTCGAGGTCGAGAATCTCGACGACGGGACGCTCCATATCGGGAAGATCAACATCGTCTTGCGCGGTGCCGTCGCCCCCGATTTCGAGATTACACGCGAGCGCCGCCATCAATAGGACAACGCCTGCGAGCAGGATACGAACAAAGCGAGTTCGACTGTGCATAACGCGCTCCTGGGTCATTTTCTGTGCAAACACAACGTTATTTGCCTGCTTGCATTGTAATGCAACTTGGGGCAGGTGCAAACTATGCGCGCGCGGTGATGGCACAATGCCTACCGGGTGATTTCCCTCTGCACGGCGGGTTGGTAGAACGACTGCGTGAATCGCTGGCACACAAAAAGCCCCCGGTTGAATGCAGGGGCCCTTTTTGATTGGTGATGGGGATGTAACGCGACAGTATGCGCTGTCGCCGTGCTAGTCGATCGGTTCCTTGTGGACGTAATAGCGGCCCATGTCGTCGCCTTTGGCGATGCATGTGGCAAGATCGACCTTGAATTCGTGGCCGCCGGAAACCCAGCGCAACCCTTCTTGCAGCAGCCCCTGTCCGACATAACACACCGGGCGGTCGGCTTTCCGGTTCCAACACATCGGGCAGCGTTCCAGCGTATAAACGTATTTGTCCGCTTCTTCGTGAACGTTGGACACCTGATCTGAAAATTGTGTGAAAATGTTCGCCATCGCTGGCAACCCAATTTTCAGCTTGGCGGCCAGCGGCAGGACCTTGAACGCAAGATCGCCGACACCTGCCAGCGCGCCAAACCCGCGCAGGGCATCCGCAAACGTCGCGCGCCCGGCGCGCAGCGCCAGCCCACGCCCGCCGCGCGGCCCGTACATATCTTCCAGCGCGCTGCACAGCGCCGTGAAGTACGCGAAATCAAATTCTTTTTCCAGGTTATCCGGGGGGTAATTATTGATATATTCGGATAAGTCCGCCAGGTGCAAAATTGCATTCAACCCATTTTTACCCATGACCTCTTCCAGGGCTTCAATGGTGATGCGTGCAAACTTGTTGGGGTAGTTGAAACCGCTCTTCTCCGGTGGCATTGTGCCTGAACCTCCAATCGGTGAGATGGTCCTGACCGTTTCCGCCTGTGTCGGGCGGCAAGCGCGGCACAGTTCGCCTCCCGCGCCCATGGCGGAGCGATAATTGCCTCACTCAACCAGCACCAGTATACGCTAAAACGGGCGATGTGCCATAATCGTGTGCGCGATTTCGCTTTTATAGACAATTTCGCGCTGACTTGTCAAGTTCTGTTTGAGGTCAGCCGCCAGGTAGGCGGCGGGAACATCCTGGGTATTATATAACAAGTCCGTCGCAACCTCGAAATCCGTCACTTGTTCTATTATAAATGGTATCGGCGGATTTGCGAATTATCAAGATACTGTTGTTGAAGCATCGCTTTGGCGCGTTACTTTGGGCGCTGCACCCTTAATTGTTCGTTTTTGGTTTGGATTTTTGCCCTCGCTGTCTTTTGTATTGATTTTGTATTAAGATTGACCACAGCATGTAACTGGAATGCGTCACCGTCCTACCTGGTTGAGAACCTATGCACATCCGCTACTATCGTCCTGAGGATGACCCGGCGCTAATGCGGCTTGAACGGCTTAGCCCACGTGGTCTACCGGAGCCGTTTATTCATTTTCGCCGCCGGTTTATCGACCGGGCCGCCTTATTTCCCGATCACCAGATGTTAGTTGCCGAACACGAGGGACACGTGGTTGGGTGCGTGGCGATTGCGGTCAAACGCACGCAGATTGGCGGGCGTCCGGTTTCGATGGGCTATGTGTTCGATTTGCGGGCGCATCCGCATGTGCGGCGGCAAGGGATTGGCACGCGACTGGTAGAAGCCGTTGATGATTACCTGATCGGGCGTGACGTGGACGGTGTGTATGCCCTGATCGTGACCTCAAACATTGCCTCCCTTAACCTCTTCGACAAGCTCGGCTACAAACGGCTGCGCCAGCTCATTCTGTTGCGGTACCAACCGCATCCTGCGTTTGATTTTCCCGATTACATGCCACGTCATGCCGATGATCACACCACTGATCACGACCTGATCGAAGCGGTGCACAGCACGCGTGATATGTATGTGGCGGATGTTGCGGAGCGAGTCAATGATTTCGGCTTTGAGCGCTGGACGATTGATATGGGCGATACGCAGTTTGCAGGCGTGAGTGTGTTCGATCAGAGCTTCGTGTTCCAGCAGTGGCCCGCCGAAAAACCATTCCCCACCGAGGAAGAATTGCAGAC
>JAFGHR010000041.1 GCA_016930015.1 Anaerolineae bacterium
ATCGACCTGGCGCAGTATAACAGCGCCGCCAATGCCGCCGACGCACACGATCTACAGGTGGCGCTGGGTTACGAGCAGGCCAACTACTACGGGACATCCTACGGCACAAAACTGGCACTCACGCTGATGCGCGACTATCCCGACGGCGTGCGCAGCGTGATCCTGGACTCGGTCTACCCGCCGCAGGTCGATTACTACAGCGAGTACACGCCCAACGTCGTGCGCTCGTTTGAATTGGTGTTTGCGGACTGCGCCGCCGACGAATCGTGCAGCGCGCGCTATCCCGACATCGACCAGACGTTTTACGCGACCATCGAGCGCCTGAATGCGACTCCTGTCAAGCGCACCATCGGCGACTACACGGTACTCGTGAACGGTAACATGCTGGTCGAGGCGATGGAGCTGATGCTGTACGCGCCTGCTTCGATGGCGGCCCTGCCGTTCTTGATCGATCTCGTCAGCCAGGGAATTTTCGAACCCGTTGACGGGTTGTTTTACGCGCTGATCACGGACATCCCGAACAGCATCAACTGGGCGATGTTCTACTCGATGCAGTGCCGTGAAGAAGTGCCGTTCGAGGACCGCACCCAGATCGACGTGCTGGCGGCTGACGCGCCGCCGCAGCTTGCCGATTTCTTCACGGTGCGCTGGGCCGAATTCGCGTTCGACCTGTGCGATGTGTGGGACGTTCCCGCTGCCGATCCGGTCGAGAATGAACCGGTCGTGAGCGATATCCCGACGCTGGTGCTTGCCGGGCACTACGATCCGGCCACACCGCCCGCCTGGAGCCAGAGTGCCGCCGGGCACTTGAGCAACAGCTTTTACATCGAGTTTCCGACGATGAGTCACGGCATCATGCGCAACGGCGGCTGCGGCCTGTCGATTGGCATGCAATTCCTGACCGATCCCACGAGCCTGCCGGATACGAGCTGCATCGCGTCGATGAGGATGCCACCGTTCAATTAGGCAAATAGGGCCTTATGCTGGTTTTTCGGCCTGGTGCGTTTTTTAGCCCCCATCCCCTGGCGCTTTCCCCAAAATGAGGGGGGGTGGGGGAAAAATGCCTAAACCAGCATAAGGCCCGAATTATAAAAGAGATGGGTGGTTTTTGGAAGAACGGAGGGGCTTGTGAAACGTGTTGGACTGCTGCTTGTGATGATCGGCTGGCTGTGTGCTGTAATGCCGGTGGGGGCGGGTGATGATCCTGTCGATCCCCGGCGTGATGGCCCTTACTTTGAAACTGCTGAATGCCCGTTTGTAGTGACTCCCGGCGAATCGATCGACTGCGGGTATCTGGTCGTGCCGGAAAACCGCACGCGTGACAACGGCCCCGCGATCCGGCTGGCGGTGGTGATTCTACACAGCTTCAGCACCACGCCCGCCCCTGATCCGGTGATCTACCTGACGGGCGGGCCGGGCAGTTCGCCGCTAGACAGCGTGAATAGCTGGACCATGTCGCCGCTGCGATACGCGCGTGACGTGATCTTGCTGGCGCAGCGCGGCACGGCGTATTCTGACCCGGTGCTGGACTGCCCGGAAGTCGAAGACGTGGCGATCGATATGCTGGACGACAAACTCAGCCGGGACGAGTACATCGCGCGGTATACGGAACAGGCGTTGTTGTGCCAGCAGCGTTTACAGGTGCAGGGCGTGGACCTGTCGGCCTACAACAGCGCGGCCAGCGCCGCCGATATCGCCGATCTGCGTACCGTGCTGGGGATCGACGCGTGGAACCTGTACGGGGTATCCTACGGTACGCGCCTGGCCCTGACCGTGATGCGCGATTTTCCGGACGGCATCCGCAGCGTGGTGCTTGATTCCGTAGTGCCGCTTGATTCCAAAACGCTGGTTGAACTGCCGGGCGCGCTGTCACATGCGCTGGACGTGCTCTTTGCCGGCTGCGCCGCCGATGACGGGTGTAACGCCAGTTTTCCGGAGTTAGAGCACGTATTTTATGACACAGTCGAGCGCCTGAATGCTGAACCGGTGATGATTCAGGGCGTGCATCCCACGACCGGCGAACTCCATGACATCTGGCTGACGGGCGACATGATGATTGAAGCCGTGTTTAACGCGCTGTACTCGTCACGCCTGATCATGTATTTGCCCGGCGTGATCTACGAAACGTACTGGGAGCACTACGCTCTGATGGGCGATCTTGCCATGCTGCCACTGGTGTACGGCGGTGCGATCAGCGAAGGCATGCAGCTATCGGTGACGTGTCACGACGCCGCGGCATTTGTGACGCCGGACGAAGTCGCGGCGGCGGCGGCTGAATATCCTATGCTCGGATCGCTGGCGCTGGGACAGCCCGATTTTGCCGTGTGCGCCGCATGGGACGCGGGCACAAGCGATCCGGTCGATAATGAGCCGGTGTCGAGTGACATCCCGACGCTGATCCTGTCCGGCGAATACGATCCCATCACGCCGCCCGCGCGCGGCAGCCGCGCCGCCGAAACCCTGCCTAACAGCATCACGATTGTGTTTCCGGGGTTGGGCCACGCGGTGTCATTGGAACATAACTGCCCGGCGCAGATCGTGTTTGAATTTTTGCGCGATCCGCTCGCCGCGCCGGATACGGCGTGTATTGACCAGATGGGGCCGCCCGCATTTCTGTTCTAACTTATGTTACATATATTGTCGTGGCAGGCTGGCGCCCGCCTGATCAGGCGGGTTTCAGCCTGACGCGTATCACGACCACCTCAGTCGCCAGAGCGCGAACCTGCTCCATGTCCGCCTTCTTATCTGGCCCCAGCACGCCGTAAAAGTTGGCGTGGCGCGGGTAGCGGCTGAAGATGTCCTCAAACAAAGGCTCGTTTTCCTTACCGACGGTAGCATTTGTGATCCTTGCACAGAACTAACACCATTCTGATGACACCCGGCCCGGAGATGCGATAGACTATTCCCGCATATTCAGGAGGCGAGGAGACATGATCGGTACGATAAGTTCGTCAGCGACTCCCCGGTGGTCCGAGCTGCTGGCCGGTATCCGTGCCCAACTCCCTATTTTGCTGGGCACGTCGCCGTTTGGCATGATCTACGGCATTCTGGCGGTGGAAGCCGACCTGCCGGTGCCGGTCGCGTTGGGTATGTCGCTGATCGTGTTTGCGGGATCGTCGCAGTTTATCGCCGCGCAGTTGTTCGCCAGCGGTACGCCCGGCATCATCATCGTGTTGACGACGTTTATCGTCAACCTGCGCCACATGTTGTACAGCGCCTCGCTGGCGCCATACGTCCGGCACCTGACGATGACGTGGCGCTCGGCGCTGGCTTTCTTGCTCACCGACGAAGCCTACGCCGTAACGATCACGCGCTACCGGCAGCAGCCGGTCGAACGGGCGCCGGACAGTTACGGGCACTGGTACTTTTTGGGCGCGGGATTGACGCTGTGGGTGTCGTGGCAGATCAGCACCATGATCGGTGTGTTTGTCGGCGCCCAGATTCCGTCTAGCTGGTCGCTGGACTTCACGCTGGCGCTGACGTTTATCGCGCTGGTGATCCCGGCGCTGACCGACCGCCCGGCGATCCTGTCGGCGCTGGTGGCCGGGATCGCCGCCGTCGGTGCCTATAATTTGCCGTACAACCTGGGGCTGATCCTGGCCGTGCTGCTGGGGATCGGTGCCGGGGTATGGGCGGAAGGCCGCCAGCCGGGCACTGATGATTCGGTTGGCCCGCAAATGAACGGCTCAATCGACCCGCACACGGACGGCGAAAAGGGGCAACCATGACATTGTGGCTTATTATCCTGGGTATGGTGGTGGTGACGTACACCGTGCGCCTGTCGGTGATCGCGCTGCTGGGATCGGCTGAAATGCCGGATACGATGAATCGCGCGCTGCGATTCGTGCCCCCGGCGGCGCTGTCCGCGATCGTGTTTCCCGAACTGCTGATGCCGGAAGGGATATTCGATCCGTCGCCCGGCAACGTGCGATTAGTGGCCGGGTTGGTGGCGGCAGTTGTCGCGTGGCGGGCCAAAAATACGCTGCTGGCGATCGGTGTGGGCATGGTCGTGTTGTGGACGCTGCAAACCGTGGTGTGATGCGTGTTTATCAACTCGCTTGAATCATAAACGGCGCCAGTCACGACGCCGCTTTTTGTTATTCCAACTATCACGGTTGCGGTTATGGCCGGGGCAGGGCGAACAGGCATTCGTCTTTCGCTGTCTGGCAGGTGGCGATCGCCTCACTGCCGCGCCCAATATGCACGGTGAATTCGCCGCCGGGATCATCGGACAGCCAGAAATAACGGTCGGCAAAACTGCCCTGGAACCATCCCAAAAAGGATGGGCACAACGTGGTTCCCGGTCGAATCTGGGCGGTGCCGTATGTCAGGAACTGGAAACAGCCGCCGGGCTGCATACTGGATAGGCTGGTGCCGTCGGTGCGCCACAGCGACGCGTTAAAGTTCAGCGTATCGACATCCGAAACGGCCTGCTGGAACACCAACCGGCTGATATCCAACGGCCTGTCGCCGATATTGATCAGGATAAACTGCCCGTTGTCGTACACCGCGCGCATATTGGGTTCCGGCGTGGCGGCGGCGGTGGCCGTGAGTTCGGCGGCTTCCTGGGTGGCGGTGCTGTCCAGGGCGGCCTGGGTCGCGTTGGCATTGACCGTCGCGTTAGCGTTGGCCGTCGCCGTGGCATTGATCACGATCGCGGTCGTGGTGGATTCCTCATCCCTGGCGGCCTGCGTTAGTGCCTGCGCGGTCTCGGTCTGCGCGGCGATGATCTCATACGTCCCGGTCAGGTTCGGTGTTGGCGTGGGTGTGTCGGTTACCGTGGGCGACGGGGTCGGTGTGTTCGTGGCCGTCGGTGTCTGGGTCGGCGTATGCGTCCACATGGTCGCCGTGCCTGTTTGTTGGGCGGCGATCTGTTCCACGCGGGCGCTGCTGGTTTGTGCGCTTTGAGTAAAAACCAGCGCGACCTGGGCTTGAACCGTATTTTGCACACCGGCGCTTGACAGGGTATTGCCATCGCCCGAATCGCTGCCGCTGGCCAGCATGAAGATCAGCAGGCCGACGGTGATCGCCAGGGCCGCGGCCATGACCCACGCCAGCGGGTTTTTGTACAACGGCTGCGTGACCGTGATCGTTACCGGCGCTTGATTCGCGGCCAGTGATGTGCTCAGCGCGGCCCCGGTCCGGGCCGCCCCGGGGCGGGTGGGTCTGCTCAACATCGGCGTTGTGAAAAAGTTGGTCATCTCGCCCAACTGCCCGCCAACAGCGTCCTCAAACGCCCTGGCAAACGCGGATGCCGACTCAAAGCGGTCGGCGGGACGCTTGGCCATCGCCGTATTGAGCACCTCGTTCAGCGCCGGGGGCAGGTCGGGGCGGCGTTCCAGCGGCGGGATCGGCGGCTCGTTGAGGTGTTTGTGCATCATGCCGTAAGGTGTAGTGGCTTCGAATGGCAGATACCCCGTCAGCAGGGCGTAGATCGTGACGCCCAATGCGTATTGGTCGGCGGCGGGCGTCAGGTCTTCGGAGCGCCATTGTTCGGGCGGCATGTAGATCGGCGTGCCCATCGGTGTGCCCGACGCGGTGAAGGTCGTGGTCGCTTCGAGCATCTTGGCGATCCCAAAATCCACCACGTAGGCGATCCCCTGGTCGTCAAACATGATGTTGCTGGGTTTGATATCGCGGTGAACCACGCCGCGCTGGTGGGCGTAATCTAACGCGCTGGCGATCTGTTTGAGCAGGCTCAATACTTCGCCCAGCGAGGGCGGCGGTTGATTGTTTTGCAGACGCTGCTGGTTACGATCGTCGAGCGTGCCGCCGGTGAGCATGCGCATCACCACGTAGCTGATATCACCCTGCACGCCGTAGTCGTACACCGCCACGATGTGCGCGTGTTCGAGCGCGGCGGCGGTTTTGGCTTCGCGGTAGAACCGCTCGATGTAACCCGGTTCGGCGGCCAGGGCGGTTGACAGCACTTTGATAGCGACTTCGCGTTCCAGGCTGATCTGGTAACCGCGATACGCCACGCCCATTCCCCCTACACCGAGTACATTACGCAGCTCATATTGGCCGAGGGTGTGTCCTGCCAGGTCTTGTAGACTCATAAGGTTGTTGTCTGTGCTCCCTGTGAGAACAACGTGTGTTGCTGTTGGAAGTGCAACATTTATAGTATATCGACTAAGAGAAGGTTATAGCAAACGATCCTTTCCGGCCTCGGGGCTATCGCTTCAAATGACCGGTTGAGCTTTTGGTGCAACGCCTTCCCCCTAAATCCCCCTTCCAGCCAAGCTGGACGGGGGACTTACACCGCGCGATCAGAAATCGCGCGTGATCGGCTGTTTTTTCCCCTCCATGGCTTGGCCGGGGAGGGGAAACCGGGCGTTAGCCCGGAGGGGAGGGGCGTTCGATTTTAAAGCGATTACCCTGTTTCCGGCCTGTACTCGCTGGCGGCGGCATCACGCCGGGGCCATAATAAGCACAGCAGGTTATCGGGTGCTCACGCGTAGTGGAAAATGAACAGATAAGAGGCTTTGTATGGTTGATAAACGTCAGAACGCTGTCCAACACGCTGCCGCGCTGCTCAAGGTTGGCTGCGTGATCCTCGACCTGGAAACGACCGGACTCAGCGACGATCCAACCGTGGATGTAGTTGAGATTGCCGCTCTTGATCACACGGGCCGCGTGTTGATCAACACCCGCGTCCAGCCTGAACGCCCCATTCCGCCTGAAGCCACGGCGGTCCACGGCATCACTGACGCGGATGTGGCGGACGCTCCGCGTTTTGAAGCCGTGGACGCGCAGCTTGCCGGTGTTGTGAATGGGGTGGTGGTTGTGGCCTATAATGCCCCGTTTGAACGGGCGGTTTTGGATACGGTGTGCGTCCGGCTTGGTCTACCGCCGCTTGCGCCGGATGTATGGCACTGTGCCATGCAAGCCTATGCCGATTTTCGGCGCAGCCGCCGCTGGTTCAAGCTCACGGCGGCGTGTCGCGCGGAGGGAATCACCGTGGAATATGCCCACAGCGCGATCGGAGACTGCCGCCTGACATTGGCCCTGCTGCAAATTATGGCCGCCGCAGCCAACCCTGACGCGTGATCCTTGATGCGGACTCGCAGCACACTCTATAACTCACGCGCGTCAACATACATCGGCCTGTCCTGCCATTCGGGCTGCCAGTCCGGGTAAAGCGACTTGAATACCATCCAATAATCGAGCTGGCTGTGTGCTTCCGAGAACAAAAACGTCGGGACGCGGTCCATGCGGTCGATGAGCAAACTCAACTTGCCGACAGTGTCGGTGACGGCGATATCACGCAGGTTATCAAAGATCGTGCGCAGCAGGTCCCGGTTATGAATACCCACCTCGTTAAACAGACGCAGGCTTTTGCTGCCCTGGGTGCGCATTTCTTCCTCGGATGGAAACGGCTTGTGGGCGGGCCACTGCTGGAACACAAAACTCTGGTCAAACAGGCTCGTCCCGGCGAAATCGGCCCCGCCGACATCCAGCGTCCAGCGTTCATAGCCATAGTCCTTGACCCGTTCGGCAACATCCGACACAAACAGGTCGCGGCTGCTGTGCACGGCCTGTATGATGTCGCAGTCGGTCATAAAGTCTTCAGAGAGCCGGGGCATCCACTCCGGTACATCAAACGCGGGGTAGGGCTGGTAGGTCAGCATCATGATCTGTCGCAGGCGCTGGTAGCCTGTTTTTTCGAACAACTTGAGCGAAGGAATATTCGAGGTCAGAACATGCGCATAGACCCCGTCCACGCCGCGACCGATGAGGTAGTCCTCAATCGCGTTGAGGATGGCACACCCGACACCCTGGCGGCGTATATGGGGATCGGTGCGAATGTCGAACACGTAACCCAGCGATACCGGCTCATCCCCGATCTGGGTGCGTTTGATACATACCGCACCGGTGCCGATGATCTGGTTATCCTCTTCGACAACAAGTAGCTGATGGTCCGAAAACAAGGCCGCCCGGTCAATGAAGCGCCGCCGGTAGTGAACGAAGGGCTCCGGTAGACCGCGTGGGCACAGGCGTTCCAGGACCATCAACGCCGAGTCGTCATCGGGATGGTAGTAGCGGATATGCATCAAAGACTCAATTGCGATTGTGTATGTGTGACGGCGTATGTCTGCAAACGATTATGATACTCAACGTTGACTTATGCTATCTTAATACAAAATCGATCATTAAGGCAAGCGGTTGGCGCGTGTTTTTGCATAACCCTGATCCTATACCGCGTACAGATCATTCACCAAACGTGAGATTTCCCTATATAATAGTCGGTAGCCAGTTAGCGTTTATTCAATCTTGACTTTTGGTTATGATAGTGTAACCTGCTGGTAGCTTTTTGGTTAGTCTTAAAATGGGTAACCCGATTTGAATAAGCTATCCCTGGGCCATGACTTGACAAGTTGCGGGAAAACACGGATAGTACAGAATATGCACGTAACAAGCGGCATCCGGAAATGAATGTGGCGCAAAGGTTGTTTTGGCGTATACTGGTGCTTGGCGCTGCGCCGGACTAACACAGCGAGATAGCGCACGCGTTGCCCTACGAGCCCAAAACGGTCAAGCACCATCTCACCGATTGGAGGATCAGGCACAATGCCACCGGAGAAAAGCGGTTTTTATTATCCCAATAAATTCGCCCGCATCACAATTGAGGCGCTCGAAGAGGTTATGGGCAAAAATGGCCTGAATGCGATCCTCAACCTGGCGGGCTTGCCGGAGTATATCAACAATTACCCTACCGATAACCTGGAAAAAGAGTTCGACTTTGCCTACTTTACAGCGCTGTGTGTCGCGCTGGAAGACATGTACGGACCGCGTGGTGGCCGCGGTTTGGCACTGCGAGCCGGGCGGGCAACCTTTGCCGATGCTTTGCGCGGTTTTGGTGCGTTGGCCGGTGTTGGCGACCTGGCGTTTAA
>JAFGHR010000042.1 GCA_016930015.1 Anaerolineae bacterium
ACGCCCGATGTACCAACCGTCAGCGCCACAATACCGGGCACGACGGCACCCACGCCGGTCGCCTGAGCCGCCTGATCACCACCCCCGCCGACTACGGGCGTCCCGGCCTTCAGACCGGTGATTTCGGCGGCGGCTTCGTTTACCACGCCGGTCACTGCCGGGCCTTCATACGGCCTGGGCATCCATTCCATCGGAATACCCAGTTCGTTGAGCACCACCTCCGACCATTGACGGTTGGCCACGTCCATCAATACGGTACCGGCTCCGCCCGCCATATCGGTAGCGTAGTCGCCGGTGAGCATAAAACGAACGTAATCCTTGGGCAGCAGGATGTGTGCGATTCGAGCGTAGATGTCCGGCTCATGATTACGCACCCATAGAATCTTGGGGGATGTAAAACCGGTCAGCGCACGGTTGCCGGTCAACTGGATCAGGCGTGCAGCGCCGATCGTTTCGGTGATGGTGTCACATTCGGCCTGGGTGCGCTGGTCGTTCCACAATATAGCCGGGCGCAGCACGGTCCCGCTGGCGTCCAGGCACACCAACCCGTGCATCTGGCCCGTTAACCCGATGCCCTTGATCGCCCCGGCTACGTTCGTTTCGGCCAACACGGCACGGATCGACTTGACCATGCCGTCCCACCAATCGGAGGGGTTTTGTTCGCTCCATAACGGTTGGGGCTGGCTGCTGGCGTGCGGCGTGCTGTGGCTGGCGATGACCGTGCCGTTTTCATCGATCAGCAGCGCTTTCGAACCGGTCGTGCTCACATCCAAACCCAGTAAATAGTTCATATATCGCTCCTTTTGCCTGAGTAAACAATCGTTTGGTCAGACCACCAGCGCCGCGCTGAAGGCGTGCATGTTCTCCGGCGGTGTGCCGCGCGGGACCTCGCAGCCCGGCTGCGCCAGCCAGTTATCGCCGCCGACTTCACGACAGGTGAGCGCTGCTTGTGTAACCGCTTCCGGCGTGCCCTGGTGCAGCACCGCCACCGGATCAAAGTTGCCGCACAGGGCAATATCCGGATCGACAGTGTCCACTTCAGCGCGCGCCTGCGCCAGATCGACCTGCCAGTCCAGGTCGAGAATCCGGCAGCCGCTTAACACCATATCCTTGACAATACGCGTGGTATCGCCGCAGATGTGCAGCCGGGGAATCGCCCCGGCGCGGCGCACCGCCTCAAAAATACGCTGTTCGTACGGCAGCGCAAATTTCCGGTAGGCGCGCGGGCTGACCTGTGACGCGATCGCATCACCCAAACCAATGATGTCCGCCCCGGCTTCGACCTGCGCCAGCGCAAACGCGATCGCGACCTCGGTGCAGCGTTCCAGCAGGTCGAGCACCCACTCCGGGCGGTCGTAGAGATCGTACATCAACGCGCTGACGCCGCGCAGATCGGCGGCTTCGGCCAATGCGCCCTCGACCCAGCCCTGAATCGGGATGCGCCCGCCCACGCGTTCGCGGAACAGGCGGATCGCGTCCACCCGGTCGCGCATACGGCTGCCCGCCGCGAGCGGATCGGGATGCGGCAGCGCGGCCAGATCGGACACATCACGCAGCAGCGGGTCCCCAGCCACCGGCAGGTTGTCTTCCGGAAAACGAACTTCAGCCCCAAAATCAACGGCCTCGCGGTAGGGATCGCTGATCGCGTCCACGGTATCAAGCTGGTACAGCTCGACCGTTTTAAAGTTGGCTTCACACAGCGCGTTATAGTCCAGGTAGTATTGCGCCAGCGACGCGTCGATCTGGTCGGCGGCGAACTGCATCACCAGCGCCATATTCGGTATCCGGTCAACCGCCTCACGCCGCATACGGGCGGCCAGCCGTTCAGTTGATGTCATCATAATCGTTTTTACCACCTTTCACGATCGCGCATCATTTGGCCCCACCCACACACTGTGCGTGTCGTCCCACGCCCAGCCCGGCGCATCGATGGTCACTTGATCACGCGCCCAACCGGCGTCGATGCGAGCCTGAGTCGCCTCCCACGATATCACGCCGCTGAGCGCGTCAGCAGCTTCGACGTTACATGCGCCAACCGCCGCCGCCGTTGTGACTGCTTCCTCAACCAATTGGCCGCGCAGCACGGCGGCCAGAAATCCGGCGATGGCCGCATCCCCGGCCCCAGTCGTGCCAACCAGCGGTTCCGGGCGAAAACACGGCGCCCACAGCTCACGATTCCGCCAGCCCGCCGCGTCAAGCGCGGGGAAACCTTCCGGCCCGGTGCGCAGATACAGGCCCCGGCTGCCCAGCTTGATCACGACCACGCCCGCCCCCATCATCGCCAGCACACCGGCGGCGGCATTCATGATCCGGGTATCGGCGCTCTCACTTGTGGGATCATTACCACCCACCATGAACAACAATTCGTCCAGGCTGGGCAAAAACAGGTCCACGTGTGGCAGGGTGCGTTCGAGTATCAACCGCCAGTTCACCTGGCCGCTGGGACCGTTCGGATCGGGCAGGGCCATGTCCAGCGACGTGATCACGCCCGCCGCTTTGGCGCGGCGGAACATGTCCACGAGCGCGGCGCCGTCATTGATGCGAAACTCGCGCATGAAGGGCGGGTAACCGAAATGAAACAGGCGGGCATCGCGCAGCCGGTCATAGGACACATCATCCGCGCCAAAGGTATCGTTAGCGCCCACACAATGCCAGAAAAAACGGTCCACGCCCGGCAGACTGAACACAATCGTATACGAACTGGTTTCGCCGGGGGCAACGATCATATCATCAGCGAGCGCCGGGTGATCTTCACGGATCAGCCGGAGAATGATGTCACCGAATGGATCGTCCCCCACCTTGCCCATCAAGCGCGTGCTGATACCCAGCCGGGCCAGGCCCCGCCCGGTGTTCGGTACGGCTCCCCCGGTTGCCACCAGCGCCGGGCCGACTTCGACCGCCGAGCCGGGCCTGGTTAACTTACTCAGATCGATAGACTGCATTTCGGGAATGATATCCAGACAAATAAGCCCGGCGACAACTGCATCACACTGCGCCATGATGACCTTACGCCTCTAGCTCAGCCAGTGCGCCGTCAACGTCCAGATTTTCGTGAATCATGCGCCGCAGCACGGCCATCATACGCGCCGGATCAGGTGCCTGAAACACGTTACGACCGATAAACATCCCACATGCTCCGGCTTCGAGTGCCCCGGATACCATTGCCAGCGCTTCACGCAGGGTAGCGGTTTTGGGACCACCCGCGATCAACACCGGGCGAAACGCGGCAGCGGTCACTTTGCGGAATGAGTCGGCATCACCGGTATAGTCGGTTTTGAGCACGTCCGCCCCGATCTCACAGGCCATGCGCGCGCCCATCGCGACAAAATCGGCCCCGTAGATGTCGTGATCGGCGCGTTTGCCACGCGGCATCGGCTCGATGATGCAGCCAATGCCCAGGCGCTCACACGCCTGTGCCAGACGAGCCACGTCCTCAACCTGGCGGGCTTCAGCGTCCGGGTCTTCGTAGCCGACAAACATATACACCAGCACGGCGTCAGCGCCCAACCGGGCCGCATCCTCGACCGATGCGATCAACCGCCCGCGTCCTTCTTCCGAGCCGAGCATATCCGGGCTGCGCCAGCGGTTGGTCCAGTCCAGGCGCAGGATCAAGCCCGGTGCACCGTGCCCGGCAAACACGTGCGCGAATGTCCGCGCCACGCCCGGCCCCACCAAAAACGCATCGGCACCGGCACCCGCCAACAAAGCCAGCGTATCGCCGGGATTCTCGACGCCGGGAATGATGCCAATATGCAAGCCGTGATCAAACGCAACCACCGCCGCCCGTTGATCGCTGGGGTCGATAACACGCCCCAGGCGAATCATTTTTCCAGCATTGGGCAGAGCTGTAGATACAACTGTCATTATGCTTTTATCCTTTTTACAACAATCACGTAGAATCAACCGTTAGCCGTCCTGGTGAAATACGCCAGTACGTTCAAAACACGTCCGGGCGGCCTGGAGCACCGCTGCGGGTGTTACCTGGTCACTCGCCAGGCGGTAGATCAAACCCTGATGCTGTGTGTTCGCATCTAACCCGGTGGGCGCAGGTTGATCAACCGGTAAAAACACAACAATCGACACCGCCGCCGCATCCGGCGACTTCATCAACGCCTGGAGCACCTCATTACCTTCCGGTTCGGTCGCATCCAGGATGATCAGGTCGGGCACCATCACTTCGGCGATCTCCACGACCAGACCGTCAACCCCGGTCAGTTCCACCACACAACCGACTTCTTCGAGCGCCTGCCGGATCGCAAAACACGCGGGGGACTCGTGTTGAGCCAGCAGCACCAGCCGGACATCCGGCATTTGCCAGCCGCCCCGGTCCGGTTCAAAAACAACCGAGCGCCGGACATCAAATGAGGCCGAGGTATCAGGCGCTCCCCCGGCAGCGGCAAGCTGTTCTGGTGTGGCCAACCGCACGGTAAAACTGAATACGCTCCCGTGGCCGATCTCACTATCTACCCAAATACGCCCGCCTTGCAGTTCTACAAACTGGCGGCTGATGCTGAGTCCCAGCCCGGTGCCGCCATACTTTTTTGAGGTGCCTAACTCGGCCTGCCGGAAGCGCTTAAATATGACTTTGCGCAAATGTTCGGGGATACCGATACCGGTATCTTTTACCGATATGACGATCTCCCCGCCCGCGACGGACGCATTTAACGTAATGCTGCCCTGTTCGGTGAACTTGGCAGCATTGGCCAGGAGATTAAGAACTACCTGGTGTGTGCGCACTTTATCACACCACGCCAGCGGCAGATCATCCGGGTAACTGCGCTGTAACTGGACTGGCCGCCCGTGGATCAAGCCCTCGGCGGTGTACCACGCCTGGTCCAGAATATCAACCAGAGCGGTCACCGTCGGGTTGAGTTTTAGCTCACCAACCTCGATCTTGCTGAGATCAAGAATATCGTTGATCAACGCCAGCAGGTGCTCGCCACTTTTGCGGATCGTATCCAGATCGTGCCGGTATTCTTCGGGCAGCGGCTTGGAATAAAACCCGGCGTTCGGTGCCAGCATGGCCTGTGTGTGCCCGATGACGGCGCTTAACGGGGTGCGCAGTTCGTGTGACATGTTGGACAAAAACACACTTTTATAGCGGTTGGCCTCATCGGCTTGCTGGCGCGCGATGCGGGCCGTTTCAAACAGGTCGGCGTTCCGGATCGCAATCGCCAGTTGATCGGCCAACCCTTGCAGCACAACGACATCATCTTCGCTAAACGAGTTAACGTCGTCACACTGCAAATCCAGCACACCCAAAATACGGTTGCCGATCCGCAGCGGCAGCACCAGTTCCGAGTGTACCTCCGGCAGCGCGGCTTCAGGACGGACCCAGGCATCCTGGGTCACATCATTGGCCAGCCGTGACTGCCCGGTTGACGCACACCACCCGATCATGCCTTCCTCACCAACACGCACCCGCACTGCACCGGACTCCGTTTTACGCAGGCAGCGGCTGGCGCTGCCGCGCAGTTCCAACCATTCACCAGAAGCGTCCACCAGAAAAATTCCGGTGTAGTAGTAGTGAAAACGCTGCTGAATGATCTCGACGGTTTTCTTCAACAGTTCATCACGATCGAGGATCGAAGTCGCACTACGCGCAATATCAGCGTGGGCCTGGAGCTGGTTGGCCCGTTTTTCGATGGCTTTGTTTAACCGGTCCAACTCGTCGGCCTGGCGCCGCACCTCAAAGTAGTTGCTCAACGCCCACACAGCCGGAGTCATCCGGTTATCGTCCACCGACCCCAGGATCAGACGCACGATCTCTTCTTCGCTGGTATCGGCTACGCGGCGTTCGGCGATTTTGCACCCGGCGTTGAGCACGATCAGCCGGTCGGCCACCCGGAAGATATCATCGAGATTTTGAGTCACGACCAGCACCGAGCCAAACCGCGATCGCATTTCTTGAATCACCCGCAGGATATTGGCTTGATAGCTTTCCAACGCGCTCATCGGTTCATCGAGCAGCAGCAAACGCGGTGACCACAACGTCGCATGGACAAAAGCCACCATACGCCGCTGTGCGCTTGTCAGATCGTGCAGCGGGCAGTCCAGCGGCGGCACGTCAAAACCCAGGCGCCGAAATTCGGCGTCGGCACCGGCACGCATTGTGCTGCGGTCCCACCAGCCCAGCCAACGCAGCACTGCCCGGCGTTGGGGTGGATTTCCGGCATAAATATAACCAAGCGCACTCATATGCTCGGCCACGTTGATATCCTGGTGGACGGCTTTGATCCCGTGCCGCGCCGCACGATGAGAAGGCCAGAGCCTGGTAGGCTGGCCGCGCACAAAAAATCGCCCGGCATCGGGCCACAGCATACCCGCGATCAGGTGCAGCAGGGTGGATTTGCCCGAGTCAGTGTCACCTACCACGCCGATCACTTCACCCGGGTAAATGTCAAGATCGATGGATTGCAGGGCCTGAACGCCGCCAAAACTTTTGGAGAGATTGGCCGCACGTAAAAACGGTTTTCGATTCAAACGCACACCAGCAAAACTGTTTTCCATAGACCATAAACGCCCATCTGGTAGATGATCAGGCCCCACAAATCTGTTCACCCGTGGGGCCGACGTTTACTCTACAGGTTAGTATAAACGGTCTCTATGCTAAGTGCGAGCCATGAGATGCATCAGGATCAAACGGTCGAGCGCTTCGTAATCACGGGCGTCAATACACTGGCGCACAGCGTCACGATCCAGGGACCGCGCCCGTTCCACCAGCCAGAGGAAGGTATCACGGCTGTTGATCAAGTGTTTTTCGGCTACGCCGGGTTTCTGAGTACGCAGCGCCTTCACATCCAGGCCGACAACGCCTTTTTCATAAAATTTGTTATCGTCCAACACCAATACCTGGTCAAACGCGCGGCGCAAGTTCACCGATCCAAACGCGCGATCCTGGTCATATTTCGGCCCGTTCTGGTCGTTGAGGTGAACGCTCCACAGTTTGTCATAGGCCAGCCCAAACGCCATTTCGTCGGCGGGGTCCAGCCCGGCCAAAACCGCGTGCGCCGACTCGACCAACACGCCGCACCGCTCCGGCGCGCGTGTTTTAGCGCCGAGCGCGACCGCATGGCCAATGGTGGGGATGTAGGCCAGGTCCATCGGTTCATTGGGTTTAGGTTCGATCGCAATCCGGATATCCGGCGCATAGGCCAGCATATCGTCCAGCGCCTCCGCCAATAGATCAACGGCGCGGACGGCGTCTTTGGCTTCGCGCAGATAAGTCCCTTCGCGGGCAAACCACAGCACTACCAAACCGGTTTCGAGCGCCTGGGCGATATCGAGCATTTTACGTGATCGGTCGCGCGCATACGCCCGCGCTTTGGGATCGTTGGACGTGTACGCGCCATCGACCGTGAGCGGGTGCTCCCACAAACGCGGCGCGACAAATTCCGCCACCAGGCCGGCGTCATCCAAACGCTGTTTGAGCGCGCGCGCTTCTTCGGTTATCTGGTCGGGGGTTTTGTTGTCCAGATCGGGAACCGCATCATCGTCATGAAACTGAACCGCGTCAAAACCAAGCCGCTTGTACACGGTGAGCTTGTCATCAAATGGGATCGTGGGGCGCACAGGTGGCCCAAACGGGTCTGCACCTTCATGAATATTCCAGGGGCCAAACGACAGCCGGTAACCAAAAGTTTCCATCAATCATTGCCCTTTCAAACAGCAGATAAATGGTAACAGACAGGGCAGAGCGAATGCCCGGCCCTGTCTGTACACACACAACCCGCTTATCTAGCCAGCCGACCGCATTGAGGCCTCGGCGCGACCCAAGAGACGGTGCAAGAACGCAGCCACCTGTGGGCTTTGGCGTGCCTGGTCAAACATAATCGCGAGAATGATCGTGAAACCGATCGCGGCAGGCTGCCAGTAGGGATCGTAACCCAGCAAGTTCAGGCCGTTGCGCAGCACCTGCATGATCGCTGCGCCGATAAGCGTCCCGACCATCGTGCCTTTGCCGCCCTTCACGCTGGCCCCGCCGATGAATACCGCCGCGATGACGTCAAGCTCGTAACCATTCGCAGCCGTTGGCGCCGCTACACCCAGGCGCGCCGTCATCAACGTGCCGCCAAAACCGGCCAGCAGCCCGGCCAGCGAGTAGGCCAGCAGCTTGACCTGGCGAATATTGATACCCGACAGCTCCGCTGCCTGTTCGTTGCCACCCAATGCATAAATCCGGTAGCCCCAGATCGTGCGCGTCAGGAATATCGTCATGATGACAACCAGGACAAGCATAAGCACCGTCGGGTACGGTATATCGTAGCCCAAAACGGCCAGGTCCCCCTGTCCAATTTCGCGGAACTCATCGTTCAGCTGGCGGAACGGCCAGCCCTCGGTCCAGCCGTAACAGAAACCACGGGCCACACTCATCATACCCAGGGTGGCAATAAACGGCGGCAGATTGGCCCAGGCAATCAACACCCCATTGAGCGCACCTAAAAACATGCCCATGGCACAGCCCGCCAGCAGCGCGACCGGCACATATTGGCCATCAACACCCAGGGCTTCACGGCCATTACGAATCACTTCTTCGGCCCAGGGTGACTTGTCGCCGCTGATGAAGTACGCGGCAGCCAAACCGGACAGTCCCATCACCGACCCGGTGGACAGGTCAATCCCGGCGGTGATGATCACCAGTGTTTGGCCAAACGCCGCGATCGCAATCCACGAGAACGACAACGTAATATTCCGGATGTTCTGAGAGGTGGTGAATGTGTCAGTTTTGAACGACAGGTAAAGCACCATCACCATCAACACAATAAATACGCCGATTTCCTGGCCCGAAATAATACTACGCCCCCACTTGCGCGACGCCGCCTCAAACGACTCGCGTCGTGATAGTTGTTCAGGTACTGCCTTTTCTGTCATACCACTTGTCCTTCTTTCAGGTTTCCATTGGCTCCAAGGGTAGCTTGACCGCTGGCGTAGGCCATAATACGCTCCTGCGTGGCGTCGGCTTGATCCAGAATTGCAGCCACTCGACCTTCGTGCATGACTACGATACGGTCACTCATTGCCATGACTTCTGGCATTTCGGATGAAATCATAATAATACCGATTCCCTGCTTGGCCATATCACACATCAAGGAATGGATTTCCGACTTGGCACCCACGTCGATACCGCGGGTGGGTTCGTCCATGATCAACACCTGCGGGTTGAGCATCAGCCACTTGGCGAGCACAACTTTTTGCTGATTACCGCCCGACAGGTTCTTAACCGTCTGCTCCATGCTCGGCGTGCGGACGCTCAGCCGTTCGACATAGTCTTCGGCGGAGCGACGTGCGCCCCGGCGATCCATCCACCCAAAGCGTGCGAACTTTTTGAGTGTGGGCAGCATCATGTTCAGCAGCACGGATAGCTCCAGGACCAGCCCCCGGTTAGTCCGGTCTTCCGGCACCAGTCCCAGGCCCAACTCGACCGCTTTTTCTGGCGACGTGATGTTGACCTCTTCGCCTTTGATCCAGATATGGCCCGCGTCTTTGTGGTCAGCACCAAAAATAACATTCATCGTTTCGGTACGTCCCGCGCCAACCAGCCCGGCGAATCCCAAAATCTCACCGTGCCGCAGTTCAAACGACACATCTTCAATAACGCCGCGCCGCGTTAAACCTTCGACCTTCAAGATAGTTTCGCCAATGTCAGCGTATTCTTTGGCAAAGATGCTTTTCAGTTCACGCCCAACCATCAGATGAATGATCTCATCCACATCGGTTCTGGCAGCATCGAGTGTGCCGACACGCTCACCGTCACGCAGCACAATGATGCGGTCGGTGACCTCAAACACCTCTTCCAGGCGATGCGTGATAAAGATGATCGACAACCCACGTTCGCGCAGATTACGAATGATGTCAAACAGCTTTTCGGTTTCATCCGAGCCCAGCGCCGAGGTCGGCTCGTCCATAATGATCACCTGGGCATCGACAGCCAGCGCTTTGGCGATCTCAACCTGCTGGCGTTCGGCCACCGACAGGTTCTCAACCAATGCACCCGGTAATACGCGCGCGCCCACCACGTCTAACAATTCCTGGGCATCACGCTCCATCTGGCGGATTTTGACCAGTTGAAATGGAGCCAGTATGCCACCATAGCGCGGTTCACGTGCCATAAAAATATTGGCGGCGACAGTCTGGTTGAGCGTGAGCGTAAATTCCTGGTAGATCGTGGCAATACCCAGCTGCTGGGATTCGGCTGTGCTCTGGGGCTGAATTTCCTGGCCGCGTAAGAAGAGCGTACCGACATCCTTGTGATAGGCCCCGGCTAAAATCTTCATAAGCGTAGATTTGCCAGCTCCGTTTTCGCCCAGCAGCGCGACAACCTCACCAGGGTAAACTTCAAAGTCCACATCCTTGAGCGCCTGAACACCAGGAAAACGTTTTGAGACTTTCTCTACCCGTAAAATCGGTTCTTGTTCCAATGCCACAGCCTTCCTTACATCTTGCCGATCGAAACGTCGTTGAATAGTTAACTGCTTTCAAAATCTGGTTGTTCTTGGGACCATTCAAATTTTAGTTTTTTTGTAATACTATAGCAGGCACCCACCATAGAAACAACAGACCTATCTCGAAAACGGATAACTACTCCTAGTTAGAATCTGGTGGGAGGGACACCCCTCCCACCAGGCTTGTGCCAGGTCAACTCGACCGGCACCGAACTGTTAAAACGTCCCGATGATTATTCTGGGAACGCAGGCGGCAGCGGCTGGCTGAAGTCACTGGCTGCCCAGGCTTCGGCCATCGCGTCCACATTGTTCTCAGTCACAATATCCATGCCGCTGTCGGTCCAGTCGGCAAACGGATACTTGTTCAAGACGTGGTTGAAGGCCATATTAACGGTGTCATAGCCCCAACCCCAGTACTTCTGGCCAACGAGACCATGCAGCAGACCGTCTTGCAGCCATTCCAACTCAACCGGCAG
>JAFGHR010000043.1 GCA_016930015.1 Anaerolineae bacterium
CAGTTGGCGATCCGTTTTGAAGACCGTTTTCCGATTTGATGACGAAAAGCCATTTACACAAAATGCTTGACAAAACCAAAAACAACTTCCTTTTTCCCGTTGTGCGTTGAACAAACATGGATTTTCCATGAGCATAAACGATCTCTTGGGCAATCACTAACCCAGGCCCACACCCGCTTTGTTTGCTGTTTTTGCCGATTTGATGATCCCATAGGCGAAAAAAACACGAACAAGCTGCTTCGTAACCCACGCGTCACGCTCAACTGGGGGTTAAAAACAGGTGGGGCAATACTACGGTGAAAGACGTTCCGACGCCCTCTTCACTATCAAAAACGATCGTGCCACCGTGAAGTTCTACGGATTGTTTTACAATTGCCAACCCTAAACCGGTTCCAGGAATGGTCCCAACATTCATTGCGCGATGAAATACCAGGAATAGATTTTCTTTTTCAGCCTCCGGAATACCAATCCCCTTATCTTCAATATGGAAAATGGCCTGCCGATCATCACAACCCAGGTTAAAAATCACCTCACTCGATGGCGATGAGAATTTGATCGCATTGTTTAGGAGATGAATGACAATATTGCGTACCAGAATCTGATCCATCACAGCCTGTTCACATTCACCCTGGCTGACAAACTCTACCTTATGTGTCTCGTTTGTCTGAGTCTGAACCTCACGCACAATATCTGCACAGAATTGGGTAAGGTTAAACAGCGTCGGACGGGGTTGGACATTGCTCATTTCTGTATCACTGATTGCCAGCACATCATCAAGAAGATCAACCATACGTTGAATAGCCTGCTCAATCCGATCGAGTTTTTGCTCGCGTTGTTCAACCGACATCTTTTCATAATATCGCTTGAGGAGTTCACTCGTCGATTGGATGATCGCCAGCGGTGTGCGGAATTCGTGGGAGACCGTTTCAATAAAGCGAGTCTTTAACGTACTCAATTCCACTTGACGTTCAAGTGTCTGCCGGAGTTGAGACAACATCTGTTTACGTTGAGAAATATCACGTATGCTGCACACGACACCTGAAACAGATCCGTTCTCCTCGGCAATCGGAGACAGAGCCATATCGGCATCGAACACGGTCCCATCCCGCTTGCACATCCCCACTTCGATGCGATAGGGTTGTTTGCTCTGGATAACGTCATACAGGGTATTCATGATATCATCCACCTGCGACGATGCCAGCATACTGGCGATTGATCGGTTCAAGACATCATGGCGGTGAATACCAAATGCCCGCTCAAACGCCGGGTTTGTTTGTTGAATCATGCCGTCGGCGCCAACCATGATGATCACATCACTGCTGCTATTAAGAATGGTTTCGAACTGTTCTTTGGATTGGGCAAGTGCTATCGTGCGTTGTTCGACCATTTCCTCCAGGCGCGTGGCATACTGCTGAAGTGCATCCTCAGTTCGTTTGTTTTCGGTTATATCTTCGACTAATGCCAAAAACGCCTTAACCTGGCCATGTTCGTCAAGATGCGGAATGTACGTGGTCCGTATCGCACGCAGTTCCTTAACCACACTTTGCGTCGTATTCTCATATGTCACTTCTTTCCCGCCAAGTACTGTTTCGATATAGGGCAGTCCGCGCTGGTAATCCTGTTCGGGCATAACCTCTGATACATGAAGGCCAACTATTTTTTCCTTAGCGCAGCCATACCATTCCGCATACATCTGGTTGGCATAGAGATAGTGCTGCTTTGCATCAATGTATGCCAGCAGTGCAGGCAGTTTGTCGGTGATTAACTCAAGTTGCTCCTGACTGTCAATCACAGTTTGCTCAGCGATTCTGCGTTCGGTGACATCCTGACCAGAAGACAATATTGACACCACGTTTCCGGTATCATCTTGTATTTTTGCGTTCCGCCAGGCTACGATCCGTTTTTCACCGGTTTTTGTTATGATGGGATTTTCGTACTCACCAACGTCCCCCACCGAACCAGCTATTACCCGGTTGAATAGATCACGAAGTATGCCTCTATCGGGTGGAGACAGGATAATATCAAACCAGTTCTGGCCAATGAGTTCGCCTTCTTCATAGCCAAGAATCCGGTAGCCTTCCTTATTCAGCAAAACGATCTTCCCCTGAGGATCAAGGACCATGAGGATTACCCCCGCAATGTCAAGATAAGTTTGAACTCGATCTCGCTCCTGACGCAGGGCGGTTTCCGCTTTTCGACGCTGAGTATTTTCGTGCTGCAACTGCTCAATGCGCTGACGGTCCTGCTCGCGCAGGCGTTGAATCTCAAGATGTTGATGGCGGATCTTGAGTTGTGTTTCAACGCGAGCCAGCACTTCTTGAAACTGGAACGGTTTTGTTACGTAGTCTACACCACCCGCCTCAAAAGCGCGTAATTTTTCTGCCGTATTTTCCAGGGCGCTAACAAATATAACAGGGATATCACGAATGTTCGGTTCCGCCTTGATCTGTTCACATATCTGGTAGCCGTTGATTTCCGGCATCATCACATCAAGTAATACCAGGTCTGGCATCAATTCCTTGATCGCCGTAATCGCCTGGCGTCCATCGGTAACAGGATAAACAGTGTATCCCTCATTCTGAAGGCCAGCGCTCAGAATGCGGATATTTACAGGTTCATCGTCGATAATCAGTATTTTGGATTCGGGTTGGTTATTTTTCATACTCGAAATCCTTGGCTGGGTTTTATCACTTACTTACCCTGCATGCGTGTGTCACAATAAAAGCTGTAACACAATCACATCACTTCATCAACCGGCAAACAACACGACTACAACGTTCACCGCTTATTCGCCCAAATAGGCACGTATAGTTTCCAGAACCTCGTCAAAGGAAAATGGCTTTTTGATATACGCTTCAGCGCCCAGCTTGGCACCGAGCTCCGCTGCGGCTTTTTCCGCTCTAGCCGTCAAAAGGATGACAGGAATACCAGTGGTTCGCGGGTTGTGATGAAGTTCCTCCAGCACAACATAGCCGTCGATGCCCGGCATAGCAATATCACAGATAATCAGGTCAGGTTGGCGTTCTACAGCAAGGTAGATACCATCTGTACCATTTGACGCTTCAAGCACATGATAATCTTCGAAAGTCAAAACGTCACGAAGATTCGCTCGGAGGGCTTCTTCATCATCAATAATCAGAATCTTGCTCATCTGTTGTGTCCCTTGAAGATATGATTGGTCTCGTGATGGTAAATGTAGTACCAACACCTTCTTCACTGTGATACATGATGGTCCCGCCATGCAGTTCCGTTCTACGCTGCCTCGTTTTTTCTTGATGCTGTTGTTTTTCGTCAAGGGCGCGGGTGATTATCTTGCCCAGCCGCGCCATTTTGTCTGTACCCAGATAATCAAATGCCCCGTGTTTGATACAACTGAGAGATGATTAAGTCAGTGACAATCGTGCGTCCCTCGAGAACAAGTATATTTAACGATTTGGGCATAGAATTTTCTCAAATCGGTGTTCAGTGGTTAGTATTTCATACTTAAAAAACGTAATACATGTACTATAAATAATCACTATTGTTGAATTAAGCGGCATTAATCGTGCCAACTATAGTTTACCTCAATCTTCATTCTTTTGCATTTTTACAACTGCTCTCAACTATTTGTCTACAAGTATACTTCTAGAATGAAAAAAGAGCCGGATAAATAGGCCAATTCGGACAATGTGGACTGCCGCCACCTGAAAAATACTTACAGCATCTTGCAATACATAATTGATACCAGATCGACCCGGTCAACACTATACTATACAAGAGGCCATATGATAGATGGAGCAGCGTATCTGTGTGATGCGCGCTAATCACACACCCGCATACATGAGAATTTGTCGAGGTGGATGATGCATCCGAAATATCGACTCATGACAGGCTTAAGCCTGGTAATCCTGCTGACCGCACTGTCAGCAGCGTGTACCAACGACGGCGAAGACAAACAAAAAACGACCCCAGAACCGCAGGCCGAATCTTCCATTACAGTCACCAGCACAGCGTTTGCCGAGGGTGATCACATCCCGCAGCAGTACACCTGCCAGGGAGATGACATCTCACCCCCGCTAGCATGGACTGACTTGCCGGAGCAAACCGCCAGCCTGGCCCTGATTATGGATGACCCGGACGCGCCCAATGGCATATGGGTTCATTGGGTTCTTTACAACATCCCGGCTGACGCTCAATCGTTACCCGAAGCCATCACAACCGAGTCCGGGCTGCCCGATGGTACGCTCAATGGAAAAAACAGTTGGAAGCGAACAGGTTACGGCGGTCCCTGCCCGCCAAGCGGCACACACCGCTACGTTTTTTCGCTGTATGCGCTCGATAGTGACCTGGAACTGGAAGAAGGAATCGACAAAAACGGCTTGCTCAAAGCCATGGATGGGCATGTTTTAGCGGAAGGCCGCCTGGCCGGAGTCTACCAAAAACAATAACAGCGGATACCTTACTTTGGCGGCGCGGGCGCTACTTCGAATGTAAACTGTTTTCCGGCACCCGAAACGATGTAATCCTCACCATACGCCTCCGCAAAGAACACCGTAGCAGGCGTACCGGTACAATGACTTGGCGCAACGTGCTTAACGCCTGCTTCCTGAAACGTCGTGAGGATCGCGGCGAATTGCGTTTGAGTTTTGTCGCCCAGGTGAAAACCGCCCATTACCAGGGTGATCGGTTCTTCGAACTGATCTTTCACTTCTGTGACAATACGATCGATCCCTGGATGAGCGCACCCCGTCACAATCACAAGTCCCTGTGCGGTTCGGATAACGAGCGCTTGTTCGGCAACCGGACCGTCAAGTTCCCCTGTCGTAAAAATACCCGGCACGATCATCTGGCCGGGTTTGACTTCGATCATCGTGCCTGTTGTGCCAGCGGATTGTTTGAGATAGGTCGGAAACGATGGCAGCCCGTAAACCACCGGTTGAATGCCTGTGGCCAGCAGTGTGAGTAAACCGCCCACATGATCACGATGTTCATGTGACAGCACAATCGCCTCAATCGTGGCCGGATCGATATCCAGCGCCGCCATATTATTCAACAGGATGGTGCCACTGGTGCCGGTATCAAACAGCACGATATGTTCACCATATTCGACCAACGCCGAAAAGCCCCAATCCGTATCCAATGCCGGATCGTGCGGGACGTTGTCGTACAGCACCGTGATCGTCAATTGGGCAGCATCATTTGTTTGTGCCGTCACCTGGGCCGTACCAAACGCCAGCACAAGTACAACGCATAACCACATGCCCAGGGTTTTCATCTCACCCCTCGTTTTGATCGTTCTCCAAAACATCGATCAACACCTGGGCCGCCTGCTCAACAAGATCATCACACGACGGCGGTTTCCCGGTGCGCTCGATGATGTCTTTCAGTTCACAGCAGCATGCTGACCCGAATGTTTCTTCAAAAACATCTCGATAACGCGCCGCCAGGCGTATACACAACGAGTCATCGGTATCCTTATGCAGGCGTCCGTGGAGCGCACCGATCAAGAGTACCCCTCCACTCAGCGCACCGCATAACTGCTGGTGGGTGTTGCCAACTCCGCCGCTAAAACCTGAGCTGGCCCGGCATAGGACCTCATCAACATCGCCCATTGTGTATTTACCAACAGCCTGAACGATTGCTTCGGAACAATGATAACCGCCGGACATTAACTGACCGGCGTGACGTGCTGCGTGCTGCGCATCTTGTTTTGTCATAAGTGATACTACTCCCCTGGACGTGTGCGGCGGTTGTGCGCCTCATCAGGATAATGTACCGGTGTTGTACTCCAAAACCGGTGTCCACCACCTTCAACAATCTGAGCCTGACCGCTTTCCATAAGCTCAGTGAGCACGGGCTCGATATTACCGGGTGCCCACCGTGCAAGTGCCTGTGTAATTGGTAACCGGACGTGAACGACCGGGCTGGCAGTACACACAGTTCCAGTTGCACGTCTTGAGCGGGATCGTATCGATACCTAACGACTGCTCCAAACGACGCGGCGGCACCGGCCCGAATACATAGTTCATGATGGAACAACCCGCCGTATGATGAACTCAACTGCGCCTAATCGTAACACCACCGTTCCCGATCATCAAACATTCCGGTAGTCACATCGAGTACCAATATCATGTCACCGACGCAAGAGGCGACACCGCACTGCCCGGCGCGTTATGGCTGGTTAAAAAAATCACGCTTATGACACAAGACGTCGGAACACTGCCCCAAACACGGACTATCTCACCGGTTTGCGAGGGAAAACCCGAAGTTGAATCAGGCCAATGAATGGCGAAAAAACGGGGGAAGTCAGGTTTTGCAGCGACCTTCACTTCTAAAACGGTGACAGCGCGAAAAACAGATCACAACGTACCAGATCGTCTGACGCACACCACCACTCGTTTAATTTATCATGTCATCAAGTGATACTGTGGGAAGAACAACCGTAAACGTGGTTCCCATACCTTCCTGGCTGTCAAATGTGATCGTGCCGCCGTGCAGTTCCACCGACTGCTTGACAATCGCCAACCCAAGACCTGTACCCGGAATCTGCCCTACATTTGCGCCGCGTTGGAATGCTTCAAACAAGCGTCTTTGATCCGCAGCAGGTATGCCGATGCCCGTATCTTGAATAACAAACACAGCTTCTTCGTTTTCGCACCTGATGTCAATCGTGATCCTACTATTTGCAGGCGTATACTTGATCGCGTTAGATAACAGGTTGTCTACGATCTGTCGCACAAGTTTGGGATCCATATACACATTATTACACGCATCCGCACACGAAAACACCAGATTGTGACCTGCATCTGTGGACAATCGAAGGTCGCTGACTATCTTGTAGCAAAATTCGCTAAGATTCAGGGCCTGAGGGTTAAATTGGAGCTTGCCTTGCTCCACCCGCCCGATGATCAGAATATCATCCAAAAGGTCAACCATCGCATCGATCGCGGCTTGAATCCGGTCATATTTAGTTTCTTTTTGCTCCGGTGTGAATCGGTCTTCATATTTAGTCAACAATGAACAGGTCGTTTGAATAACAGCCAGTGGATTGCGCAGATCATGAGCCGCCATAGAAACAAAGCGCGACTTTAAATTACTGACATCCATTTCTCTTGCCAACGCCTGACGCAGTATGTCTTCATGCTGTTTGCGCCTGGTTATATCGCGTACAATGCCTTCAATCGCTATCAGATTACCCGCGTCATCGTGGACTGGAATAATATGCTGTTCTGTCCAGATTTCCACACCATCTTTTCGTAGCCACCGTAGTGCCAATGGCTTTTCGCGGGGTAAACCTGACGACACCTGGCGCAGCAATTCTCGATCATCCGGATGTACCAACGTGGTCATAAGGTCAGGATCGGCGTAGTGTTCTTCGGGCGTATAACCACTGATTAATGTCGCGGCGGGGCTGACATACTCATATGCCGGGTCCGGCAGCAAACGATAACGATAGATGATATCCTGGGCATTCTGTGCCAGCCTGCGAAACCGTTCCTCACTTTTTTGTAAATCGGCAGTACGTTCGACAACAAGTTGTTCAAGCCCGGTGGTATACCGCGCGATCTGCTGCCGCAGCCGTTCTTGCTCGATGGCGATAGAGACCTGGGATGCCACCTCCTGGGCAATGTCCAGGTGATCTGGTTCAAACGCGCCGGGATCATTTGATACCAGGCACATAAAACCGATCAATTCGTCTTTGTTGAGCAGAGGCAGGAACATGAACGAACGCCCGCCGGTCGCCTTGAAGTCTTCAAGCGGGAAAAAATCGTACGCAGCATCTTGCACGTCATCGATCAAGATTATTCCGTTGGTGCTTAACAGTTGGATCAGGTCTTCGAACTCAGCGAGCGGAACATGTGCCGATATCATCATGCCACTGTCGTCAGGATCGAGACACACCAGAAAACTAGCTCTATCCACCTCCAATTCAAACACGGAAATCACTGACAGGTCGTAAGCCACGAGTGGCCGAATATCTCTCAACGCTGTGCAAGCGACACACTCTGGCGCCTGTTGCAACAAAATAGCACGATCGACATCGTGCAATATTTCGAGGCGCTTGCTGTGTTGATGCAGAGCGAGTTCGGCCTGCTTCTGTTCGGAAATATCCAGCGCAAACCCGCCCAACAACCTGTTCCCAAACCGGTCTTCCAGCGGGAACTTGATCGATAACCACCAGCGTGGCAGACCATCTATCCCCGTCACAGATACAATATTCCGCACCGGCTTGTCCTTCAAGCGATCCAGCAAATCGATGCCCTCGAACATCCTGGCGTCTTCTTGTGAATATAATTCGTGGGCCGTTTTTCCAAGCAGGCTTTCCACCGGCTGTCCAAATTGGGCTGCCCAGGCGTTGTTACCATAAATAAAACATCCCTGCTCATCCAAAATGTAGGCGAGCGCGGGATTGTGGTCCATAAACGCTCGAAATCGTTCTTCGCCCTCTTTCAGGGCCGCTTCGGCGTGACGGCGTTCAGAAATATCTTGCACGAATACAGCAATCAGGTTTTGCCCGTTTGCCTGCATGACGACGCCACGGACATCAAGCTCAACCAGGCCCCCGTCACGATGCTGGTGTTTAGTGGTAGACCGGGCGCTGCCCTGCTCAACCAGAGTAACCAAAACTTTTCGAACGTCTTCAGGAGAGCGCACCGCTTCTATATCAAAAATGGTCATCTGGAGCAACTCATCACGCGAATATCCCACCAGCTTACAATAGGCAGAATTCACGTCGATTAGCTGTCCCTGCATGTCGATCAGCAAATAACCATCTAGTATAGATTGAAGGATTTGCTCGTTACGATATAACTCGTCACGCAGCGTCTGTTCCATCTGTTTGCGTGCAGTGATATCGCGGGCAACGATCAATACGCCGGATGGCTCCCCACTATCAACCAATAACGACGAGTTGGCTTCCAGGGGGACCGTACGACCGGTTTTGTCCGTCACGTTAACTTCATACAAAAATCGCTGGTCGTTTCCAGCAGAACGCTGATTGCTACGTCGCCACACATCGTTAAGGTATTCTTGCGGGACAAAGTCGGTGATATGCAGTGTCAACACTTCTTCAGGTTCATATCCACCAAGTTCAGCCGCTGCCCGGTTGGCGTATATCACGTGGCCGTCCATATCATGAGCGATAATGATATCATGCGCCGTTTCGGCCAATTGCTCGTAATACAGCCCGCCGGAATTGACCACTTTGTCTGTATGCTTTTCTTTGCGTTTCAGCGCCTGTGTTACTGCTGGCCCCAGTCGATTCATCCGCTCCTTGATCACAAAATCCGACGCGCCGTGCCGCATGCATTCCACGATTTCGACTTCGGTGGCTGTATTGGCTACAACAATTAACGGGATATCCCGGTTCCGTTCTCGCAGCAGGTGGAGCGCTTGCAAAACATTGATCTGGGACTGTGAATAATTAGCCAGAATTACGTCTGGCGCGGGCCTAAGGCGATCAAGAAAGTCTTGTTCGGTCTGAACACACTGCCAATCAAGATCAATACCAGCAGCTTGTAGCTCCCGTGCCAGCAGTTCAGCATCAGCAATCAAATCTTCAACAATCAAAACCTTCAATGGGTCTATCATTCCCACCTCCTAAACGTGTTCCTGCCAGGCACAAACCAGACCCATTCGACAGCAAACACGCCACCATGTGTGTCGTTGGGATAGGATCACACTGACAACATCATGATGTGGGTTGAGATATAACAACCAAACAAAGAGAAATCGGGAAAACATAAGGGAAGTCCAGTACAGTAAGGTTGTTAGGTTCTCTTGATTCCAATACAACAAGTTCATGTAGATATTATAAACTAAAAAGTTTTAATTACCAGTAATACTGTTTCACTCATAACCATAAGTAAGTGACACCAAAGCCAAGAACTGAGGTGAATCCATTGTATTGACTTTTGTTTGCGTATTGCCGATGGTGTCACTCTGGCTACAAGACTATCAACCTGCAATCAACCCGAATGCGAACCTCTCCGATTTTATTTTGACAACTGCCTGTATCATATGGGTAATTCAAAATGTCGTTCAATAAAAATTTACAAAAACTAATGCTATTTTCACCGAAACACGGCCTGCCATCACAGCGTGTATCCTGTGTTGGACGCACTGCCGGTCTTTGATTCGCCTCAATCACAGCAGCGCTGCGCACCGTATCTATTCACTTTGCCAGCGGTAGCGGATTAAGAATACGAGAGAACGATTCGGCCCTACCCTGCTGGGTAGCTGGACTCTGGCTTGACGGGCAGGCAGCGATCCTTTACAATTTCTAGCCTGGATCAGATACCAGTTTGTAGGCAACCAACGTATGTTTGAAAGCCTGAGCGATCGGCTGCAAAACGTTTTTGATCAGCTCAGCCGTAAAGGCAAACTGACCGAAACGGACGTTGACACGGCGCTGCGCGAAGTGCGCCTGGCGCTGTTGGAAGCAGATGTCAACCTTAAGGTAGCTAAAGACTTCATCCGGCGCGTCAAAGAACGCGCGATTGGTGTTGAAGTTCAAAAAAGCCTGAAACCGTCACAGCAGGTGATCAAGATCGTTCATGAAGAACTGATCGATACACTTGGCGCGCCGGGACGGTTGAACCTGGATGGTCCGACCCCACGGGTGATTATGCTTGTCGGGCTGCAAGGTTCGGGTAAAACGACCACCGCGGCCAAACTGGCGTTAAGCCTACGTCAGGATGGACGCCGCCCCTGGTTGGTGGCAGGTGACACGTATCGCCCCGCCGCGGTCGATCAGTTGGTGACGCTGGCCAAACAACTCAATCTGCCATATTACGAAGAAGGCACCGAGGCGTCACCGCCTGACATCTGCGAGCGCGGACTCCAGGCGGCTAAAGAAGCCGGTGCGACCGTTGTCTTGCTGGACACTGCCGGGCGTTTGCAGATCGATGACGATATGATGCACGAACTGCAAGCGATCCGCGACCGCACAAAACCAGCCGACATTTTGCTGGTCGCCGATGCCATGACTGGCCAGGAAGCCGTGCGTATCGCTGATGGCTTTAACCAACAGGTCGGCCTGACGGGTCTGATCCTGACCAAAGTGGATGGCGATGCTCGTGGTGGTGCTGCCATCTCTATGCGTGAAGTGACGGGTGTACCCATCAAGTACATGGGTATAGGCGAAAAACTTGACGCGCTCGAATTGTTCCACCCAGATCGCCTGGCTTCGCGCATTCTGGGCATGGGTGACATGCTCACGCTCATCGAGCGGGCCGAACAAGCCTTTGACGAACGCGAAGCAGAAGAACTCCAGAGAAAGCTGCTCAAAAACCAATTCACGCTGGAAGACTTTTTGAAGCAGCTCCAACAGATCAAACGCCTGGGATCAATTGGGCAGATTCTTGATATGCTGCCCGGCATGGGGCGCCTGCGTCAGCAGGTTGACATCGACAACGAAAGTGCACAGGCCCAACTCAAAAAGGTAGAAGCCATTATTTATTCCATGACGCCTGCCGAACGGCGTAATCCCAAACGTTTGAATGCCAGCCGCAAACGGCGCGTGGCCGCCGGCAGTGGCACAACCGTACAAGATATCAATGTGCTGCTCAAGCAGTTTCGTGAAATGCAGCGCATGATGAAAATGGTAGGGCGCGGGCAAATGCCCAAAATTCCCGGTATGTTTCGTTAGGGCTGCACCATAAAAAAGTTATCCCCGATCCCTGGCAAGGGCCAGCAAACAGGGGATTTGTTTTCTTGGTTCCGCCTAGTATAATCACACGTGTCATCATAGCTCATATGTTGCGGCTTGCACTGGCAGCCTTTCCTGCCAAACCCTCGGCCAGTACGCGGCAAAAATAGCAAAACCATCAAGTTCAGGATAGGGGTCTTACGTTATGGTTCGAATTCGCTTGCGTCGTGTAGGACGCAAAAAACAGCCTAGCTATCGTGTTGTCGTGGCCGACTCACGCAGCCCGCGTGATGGACGGTATATTGAGATCGTCGGTTTCTACAATCCTCGTACCCAACCCGCGACAATGACTATCAAGGAAGACCGGGTGCTGCACTGGATGTCGCTTGGTGCACAGCCCAGTGACGCGGTCCGCCGCATTCTCGACAAGTTGGGAACACTGGGGCGCTTTGACCGCTTGCGCCAGGGTGAACCCCTGGAAGCTTTGCTTAAGGAAGCGGAAGAAACAGCAGCCGCTCGCGAGCCTGTCAGCCCCAAGACAAGTCACGCGGCAGGTAGAAAGACCACGCGTAAGGCTGTCACAGCCGCAGATGAAATCGCAGCAGACGAAGAATCAGCGGTTGCAGAAGAAGCTGAAGCTGCTGACGTTGAAGCCGGTGAAGAAGCTGAAGTTGTTGAGGCTGAAGCCAGTGAAGAGGCTGAGGTTGCTGACGCCGAAACCGGTGAAGAAACTGAACCGGCTGAAACTGAATAGCCTGCTTCGATTTTCGTGTGGTAACGTTGTATGGTAATCTAGAACACATGCGGACGGTAGGGGATTTCCTCTGTCCGCATGTGCGCTTGTCAAATAACTGCTTCGAATGCGAAAGATAGTGCTATGAAAGAATTGATCGAATACATTTCAAAATCGCTGGTCGATGACCCGTCACAGGTCAACGTGAGCGAAATCGCAAGAGGATTAACGGTTACGCTTGAACTTGAAGTCGCGCCAGAAGATATGGGACGCGTTATTGGCAAAAATGGCCGTGTGGCAAATGCAATGCGTATCCTGTTGCGGGTCGTGGCTGCCAAACAAGGTAAGCGTATTAACCTCGAAATCCTATGATCCAGCCGGATTCTATAATCCGACCGGATTTTACGATCCGACCGGATCGTTTATACACCCGATATGCCACCTGACTCAACATCACCTGACCCTCCGCCTTTCCTGCTCCTGGGGCGTATCCTGCGACCCCATGGAATACGGGGCGAACTGCGTGTCGAAGTGCTGACGGATTTTCCTGAACGCATTGGCCCTGACACACAGATAGTCGTTGGAACTGATCCTGAGAATGTTTCCTCCGCTGTTACGTATCAGGTTGTCAAAGCACGCAAACACCAGCACTTTCTCATACTCCAATTCGAAGGCATCAATGATCGCAACTCAGCCGACCCCCTGCGCGGCCATTACATCATGGTCGCGTTTAAAGACGCCGTTCCCTTGGAAGAAGGTGAATTTTACCTGTTTCAATTGATCGGACTGCCCGTTTATACCGTCGATGAGGATTTCCTCGGTGAAATAACAGACGTTATCGAGACGGGGGCCAATGATGTCTATGTTGTACACGGACCGTATGGTGAAGTTCTGCTCCCTGTGGTCGATGACTGTGTAAAACGGGTTGACATCAACGCGGGGAGGGTTACCGTTCAACTCATGGATGGTCTGCTTGGCGAGTGATAGCCCGGCTGTGTGTATTAACTTTCTAGAAGTTTTTATAGTTGCCGGGCTTGCGACTGTGCTAAGATGTGATCGTACGGAATGCTGTCGATGAGTATGCGAAAGTACTGGTTAGGATTTAATGCCGTCAAAGGCATCGGTCCGGTACGATTGCGTGCGCTGCGCACCCATTTTGGTAATCTTGAAGCAGCCTGGTTTGCATCGGAAGCCGAACTCCAGGCTGTTGGGCTGGACCGGCGCAGCAGGGCGAACCTGCTAAAAGCACGCACGGCGATTAATCTGGACCAGCTCCTTCAGGCTGTTGATGACCTGGGGGCAACCGCGCTCACGCTTGATGATCCAGACTACCCTATGCTGCTGCGCGAGCTGCCTGATGCGCCGCCAGTGTTGTATGTTAAAGGCACGTTGTTTGATGCAGATCAATGGGCTGTCGCCGTAGTCGGCACCCGCCGCGCGACAACACACGGGCGTGATATCACGTGTGAATTGGTTACACCGCTGGTCCATGCCGGAATCACGATTGTCAGCGGGTTGGCTTTGGGCATTGACACAGCCGCACACAAAACAGCGCTGGACGCTGGCGGTCGTACCCTGGCCGTGCTTGGCTGCGGTCTTGATGTGATATACCCGCCGGAAAACCGTAAACTGGCTGCCGCGATCATCGAAAGCGGGGCGTTGGTTTCAGAATTTCCACCCGGCACACGGCCCGAAGGTAAAAATTTCCCGGTACGCAACCGTGTTATCAGCGGCCTGTCGTTGGGTGTTCTCGTGGTGGAAGCGCCAGAGAGCAGCGGCGCCTTATTAACGGCGGATATTGCCGCCGACCAGGGCCGTGATGTGTTTGCCGTTCCGGGCCGGATCACGTCAAAAACCAGCCAGGGGACGAATCGCTTGATCCAGATTGGGGCCAAGCTGGTTATGAGCGCCGATGATATTCTGGACGAACTTAATCTGACCCGGTCAACAGTTGAAACCCAGTCCCAGATTCGTGATGTCGCGCCAGCAAATGACACCGAGGCCGCTTTGCTCCAACATCTAAGCGATGAACCCTTACATATTGATGATCTGTGCCAGCTATCAGGGCTGCCTATCACAACTGTCAGCAGTGCGCTGGCGCTCATGGAACTCAAGAACATCATACGCCGGCATGAAGGCATGCACTATACGCTGGCACGCGGGCGCGGCGAAAGTTATTTGTTGGATTAAATCCTTTTGGCAACGTACATATCACAACAAAGTGGAGTGAGAGCGCCATATGGATAATTTTTATGCACTGATCATGGCAGGTGGAGGGGGAACACGCTTGTGGCCCCTAAGCCGTAAGTCACGTCCCAAACAAATGCTGCCGTTGGTCGAGGAACGCTCGATGTTCCAGATGTCAGTTGAGCGGTTGGACATTCCACCTGAACGTATTTTCATTGTCACCGGGCGCGAACACGTCGAGATGTTACATGAAGATGTGCCCGAAATTCCAATCGAAAACTACATCGTCGAACCATTCGGACGCGACAGCGGTCCGGCTGCCGGGTTGGGCATTATCCATATCCAGCAGCGTGACCCGGAAGCTGTCGTAGCTATCCTCGGCTCCGATCATTACATCGCCGATACCGTCAAATTTAACCGTACCCTGGTTGCCGCTCATAACCTGGCCACCAGGGGGCATATCGTCACGCTGGGGGTATCGCCGTCCTACCCGTCAACCGGCTTCGGCTACATCAAGCGCGGTGAGCAGTTGGACGTGGTTGAAGGATTCCAATGTTACCATTCTGCCGGGTTCACAGAAAAACCGGATGGTGATACGGCGATTCACTTTCTCACCACCGGGTTATATAGCTGGAACAGCGGCATGTTTATCTGCAAAGCGAACCAGGTATTAAACGAGTTCGCCCGGCAGCAGCCCGCCATGTACGCCCAGTTCGAGATGATCGCGCATGCCATCGGGCACGCCGAATACGATGACACGCTGGGCCGCGTCTGGTCCACTATGAAAAAGATATCATTGGATTACGCCGTGATGGAATGCGCCGACAACATGGTCGTGATCCCGGTGGATATGGGGTGGAGCGATGTCGGAAGCTGGTCGTCACTGGGCGAGGTGCTGGCCGCAGACCTGGACGGCAATGTTTCTCAAAGTCATGGTTCGGCCCACATCAAAATCGACACCAAACAAACCTTGATCGTCAGTGACCGGATGGTGGTAACTATTGGCATCGAGGAGATTGTTATCGTTGACACCGACGACGTGCTGCTGGTCTGTCACCGTGACCGCTCTCAGGATGTGCGCCAGGTGGTCGCCCGCTTAAAAGATGCCGGGGACGATACGTATCTATAACGAGTAAACCGGATGGTGATTGTTGCCGCCACGATAGACTTACATTTGCCAGGCGTCGGCTCGCTGAAGGAAAAGCGCGGCATTCTCAAAGGGTTGATCGCACGCCTGCACAAAACATTCAACATCGCCGTAGCCGAGGTTGATTTACATGACGTCTGGCAGTCCGCGGCGCTGGGTGTGGCTATTGTCAGCACCAGTGCGGTTCACGCCGAGGCTAAACTAGAAAACGTGCTGCGCTGGATCGAACGCAACCGGCCCGATATCATGATCGAGAACCACACCTTCGAAGTCATCCACTTCGGTTAATGGTGTGCAGGTGTGTTCGGCCTAATCCTCAATGATAATCTGAATCGCGTCGATTTCCTGGCGCAGCGCCTTAGACTGTTCTGCCTTGTCGTGCAGGGCAGTTTGTTGTTGGTGGTACCGTTCGGAAAACACGCTGAGCTGGCTGAATACCGGTGACAAAATCTGCTGGCCATATTGCAGCAGCCGGTTGCGTTCACGGTTGGTCAGGTCAACCATGGCCTCATTGTAGCTGTGCTGTAATGTGCTCAGCCGGTTATCTAACTCTTTGGCGGCATCACGTTTCAGTTTGCGCCAGTACAACATGGCCGCCGCGCCGCCGCCAACCAGCAGGGCCGGGCCTACAACCAGCGTTGCCAATGCAGCCCCCGCGGTAGCCGTGATCGCGCCCGGTGCCGCGATCCCCAGAATCGCGGCGATGATGCCGCCCAGCACAGCGGTAAAACCCGCCGAAAAACCGACCAGATTACCCCGGAACGTGTTTCTTAGATTCTCCGCCAGGCTGTTATCGGTATACGATTTCAGCTCGGTGTCGGCGATCGCAATCGCATCTTGCAGCGCCGCGCGCTGCTCGGCGTAACCGGTAGCATCCAGCGCGCCGACTTCCTGGTTGAGCATCGTTTCGAGCCTGGTGAGCCGGTCCAGAATACTGCGCCAGTACCGGCGGCTGTGATCGACCACGGCGTTTACATACTGCTCGGAAATGCTCGTGATCTGGTCGAGGGCGCTGCCTACCACCTGTTTTTCGAATTCGTTGCGCATCTCGTTCCGGTCCAGCGTGCGACCGGCACGTTGAATCGTCAGGTTTTGTTGAATGAACTTGTGTCCACGCGCCCGCAGGTCGGCAAACACGCGGTCGAGTTCGCGCCGCGCCGAGGCTAATTGTTCGTTGATGGCTTCGGACTGCTGCTCAAGCTCCTGGCGCAAATCGTTAACCAGCGCCGTGTCATTCGTGATCACGCCGATCTGGTTAACCAGTTGTTCGGTGTACTTGCGCGTGATACTGTCCACAAAGTCCAACTGGGCATACAATTTTTGTTTGGCCGGAGGTACATGGCTAAACGTCGTGCGTAGATGATCACGAAATGCGTTCATTTCGCCGGGATCGCCCGCCGCCCCAGAGAAAAACCCGCGCAGCGTTTCTTTTTGTTTCAGGGCCTGCTTGGCCGACAGCATAAAAATGGCGGGCTGCAAATCCAGCAGTTCATCCAACTGCTGCTGCACAAATCCGCGCACCTCTTTTTGTTCGCGTTTTTGCAGCAGGTCGCCCTGGTTGATCACCACCACGATCTTTTTGCCATAGTCGCGGGCCAGTTCCAGGTACAACCGCTCGGTTTCGGCCAGCGCGCGTTTGGCCGAGATCAGGAAGATCACCAGGTCGCTGCGGCTGAGAAAACTCTTGGCGATGGTTTCGTGCTTGCGAAACACCGAGCCGGTTCCCGGCGTATCCACGATGACCACGCCCGGCCCGCCGGTATTAGGGTGTGTCCACTCGCGCACGATGCCCGGCTCGCGCCAGAGCGGTTCTTTGCTGCGTTGTTTCGACCACCGCACCAGCTCGATCGCGTCGGTGGTGGGTGTGATGCCCATCGGCAGCAGTTCATCACCAATCAGCGCGTTCACAAACGTGGATTTCCCGGCGTTAAATTCACCGACCACCACGATCAAAAAAAACATATCCTGGAGGTCCGCCGCGTTTTGCTGAAGTCGTTTTTTGTCCTGTGTTTCGTCGCCTACCTGGCTGACAAGTTCGGCCACCTCGTGCAGCAGCCGTACCTCGCGCTCACGGACATCGGCAATTGGGCCTTCCAATACAATATTGGCCATTGGGAACCTAATCCTTCACAGTCTGGTCGGGCGGAGTGCCGATCATAGCGGACAGTCCGGCCTGGATGCGCAGCGACGCCTGTTGGTGCGTTTCAATATCGCGGCGAAGCTCGTCTAACAATTCGGTCTGAGATTCGATCAAGCGGGTGAACGGCGCCACCGCATCCCGGCGTAGTTGGACGCCGTGCGCCAACAGTTCATCCGCTGCCCCGCGCAGCCGGGTCACGTAATCATGTTGGTGCTGGCGCAGGCGATTTTCGTACTGCTTGCCGCGATACCATCCCCGCACCGGCACCAGCGCCAGCCCTAACACCACCATGCTGATGCCGACCGCGAAAACGACCAGCACCGCGCCCATACCCGGCGTCGTATTGGAAAATGAACTGACGGCAATACCCAATATCAGGCACACTGTCATGATCTGCCACAGCGCCAGGATAATGAGCGTGTTGCGCAGGGTGCGGTCCAGCCGGTCCAGTTCAAAATGCTCCGCCTTGCGCAAAATGTCGTCCATTTCGCCGCGCACGTCACGCAAAAAACTGCGTTCGTAACGAAGCGGCGTTTGGATTTTGCCGATCACCTTGTTTTCCAGGCTCGGCGGCAGTTCCTTGACCGCCCCGCGCGTGTAATCGACCAGTTCGTCGATATCTTGCAGATCACGACCTTCCAGGCGCGGGCCGAGCTTGTCAACGGCCTTAGGGATTTTCTGTAAGGTTTCGCGCACCTTGTAGCGCTCAAAGGCATTTTCGGCGCGGGTCTGTCCCCCAAAACGGCGAACCAGCCGCGCGATCCCGATCATCTCACCCAGCCCGCCAAAAAAGAGCGAAATCCCCCGTGAGAACTGGAACAGGTCACCAATCGCCCGCTGCCCACGCTGGATCGCTTCGCCCCAGGCGTTGTTAATGTCGTTGATCGTATCATCGATTGTTTTCCGCTGATCACGCTGGCTGTGCGTAATCTGCACGTCGATGTTTTCGGTCGTTTTGCGGTGATCGTCCAGCGCGGCTTGTTGATCCTGCACCAGGACCAACGCCGACTTGGTCACGTTCTGGCATATCTGGACCGGTGTTTCGAGCTTCTGGCGGAAGCGCTCGACATCACCCAGCGTCTCTTTGATATATTCCTCAACATCGACCAGGCCGCTTTCATCCCACACGATCTCGTCGCGGGGTGTTTCCCGCTGCGCGTCGAGCGCCTGCCGGGCCGATACCAGCCATACGCGCGGCTCGACACCCAGGTGCAGGCGGCACTGTTCCAGCACAAAATCACGAACCTGGGTGCGTTCTTCCGGCTCCAACACGTCAACCTGGTTCACAATCACATTCACCCGTTTGCCGAAAGCTTCGAGTTCCTGCAAGTATTCCAGGTTGCTGGCGGTCAATACCTGGGTGGCGATCATGACCAGCATCACCACGTCGGCGCGGTGCAAGAACCGCCGGGTCAGGTCTTCATGCATGCGGAATACCGACTCCAACCCCGGCGTATCTACCAGGCTGAGGTTTTCCAGCAGCGGGCTGGGATAAAAGACCGTCTCGACCTCGCCCGACCGTATACGCTGCATATCCGGGCCGTGCCGTAAAATCACAATATGGTCGGTGGTCGGGATCGGCCCGACTTCCATCACCTCCTCGCCAAGCAGGGCGTTAATGATGCTGGACTTGCCGGAGCTAAACGGCCCGACCATGACCATCAAAAAGGGGTGATTGGTATGAAACAGGGCATCGCGCACCTGTTCCATCTGGCTTTCGGGCAGCCCATCGACACGGCCCAGTGTTTCCAGCAAGCTGGTGATCTCGTCATGCTCCTGGCGGCGGATCGTTTCGTAATGGCGGAGCAGTTTCGTCGAAACCTGTTCAGAGTCCAAAACACACCTACCCGTCTGGGAATAGTTATCCATGCGCCTTGTGATCGAGTCAACTGCGCCCCGGTGAATAATCGCGCAGGATCGAGCCACCGATAAATTCTCGCAGCAGCGAGTTGTCAGGTACCAGTTCGGTATCCATGGGCATGAGCCACCCCAGGATCGCCAGCAGCCGCCGCGCTTCGAGATAATGCGCCTGGGACGGTTCCACCTGAAGCAGCAGCGGTTCGGCCAGTGGACGCAGCACCGCCAACTCGTACACCAGCGCCGAGTTAAACATCACGTCGGCGTGTTCCTGGTATGGAAAGATGTTCCGTTTTTCACCACGACGCACACTTTCCCACCGAGAAAGCGTATCCAGAGCCGAATAACCCCGGTAGGTTGCGTCCCGCACAATCCGGCGAATCAGGCGGACATCCGTGGTTGGCACCCGGTTATGCCGGTCTACGTTGAGTTGGGTGAGCGCCGACACATACAGCCGGTAAATGCGCGCGGTGGGCAGCGCTGACACCAACTGCGGATTAAGCCCGTGAATACCTTCGATGATCAGGATATGATCGGGACTAAGCTGCACTTCTTCACCAAGCTGGCGCAGCCCTGACTTAAAGTCAAAATGCGGGATCGGTACCGGTTTTCCGGCGATCAGGTCGAGCAACTGCTGGTTGAACAGCGGCACGTCAACCGTTTCCAGCGCTTCATAGTCGTACTCGCCGTTTTCATCACGTGGTGTCAGGTGCCGGTCGACAAAATAAGCGTCCATTTCTAGCGTATACGGCTGGAGGCCCTGCGCCATTAACTGCACTGCCAGCCGCTTCGAAAATGTCGTTTTGCCGGACGACGACGGCCCCGCGATCAACACCAGCCGCAGGCCATCGGGATGCCGCTGGGCGATATCAGACGCGATCTGCGCGATACGCTGTTCGTGCAGCGCTTCGTTGACCAACACCAGTTCACGCGCTCGCCCATCGCGGATCGCCTGGTTGAGATGCCCGATATCTTCCACACCCAGCAGCCGCAGCCATTCCTCGGTTTGGCGGAAGTTCGCTGTTAGCTGCGGTGAATGCGTGTAGGGCTGGATGATCGTGGGACTTTCGCGGCGCGGATACTGCAACACAAACCCATCGTCGTCCTGAAACAGGTTAAACAGCGTCAGGTAGCCAGAGTTGGGCACCATATACCCGTAGAAATAGTCATACTCACCCCGCAGTTTGTACAGCGTGAGATAGTCTTTGGTGCGAAACTCCAGCAGGCGCACTTTGTCGTCATCACCACACGTTTTGAATAACTCGACAGCGTCTTCGAGTTTGACCTCGTGGCGCGTAATCGGCTCGTTTTCCGCGACAATTTCCTGCATCCGGGTTTTGATCGACTCGATCTCTTCGGCGCTAAACGGGTCGCGTCCCCGCACATTACAAAAGTAGGCGCCGCTGGGCAGGGAATAGTTGATCTCAATCTGGGCATCGGGAAACAACTCGGTGGCCGCCACCGTCAGCAAAAAAGCCAGCGAACGCCGGTAAATGCGCCCGCCATCACCGGAGTCTGTCTTGACCAGTTCGATACGTATATCACGCACAACCGGCATGGTAAGCTCGCGCAGTCTGCCATCCACGATGGCCGCCACGCTGAGCGCGCCGTGTGTTGGCTGCTCGTCTACATACGCCCTGACAAATGTCTCAAGCGTAGCCCCAACCGGTCCTTCCAGGATCGTATTATCCGGAAACGTCACCTGAACCACTGTGCGCGGTTCAGCATGACGAATGACTGACGTCCGTACTGCCATGTATGGCTCCCAACTGTGTATCGCGTTATTTACGCTGCTTCTTATTCTAAACCGATCACGAAACCCGTTCGCGGCGGCGCGTTGATCGTCACTGTTGTGCCGTGCAAGACCACGTGTTGAGCATCACCAAACACCGCGTGCGCGTGTGCTGCACCTTGTCCAAGCGGCACATCCAGCGTTTTTGCTTCAGCCGCCGTGTTGAAGGCGACTACGAGCCGCTGTGTTTCGTACTTGCGTTCAAAGGCATACAATTCGCCTTCCGCCAGCAGGGTACGGTATGTGCCCCGCCGCAGCGCAGGGTGAGCCTTGCGCACCCGAATCGTTTGGCGCACATAATCCAGCAGGTCCATGTCCCACTGAGCACGATCCCAGGGCATCGCGCCGCGTGACGCGGGTTCGTACCCGCCGCTCAAACCGATTTCATCACCATAATACACCATCGGCGCGCCGGGCATCGTCATCTGGAACAACATCGCCAGCTTGAGCGCGCTTTTGTTGTCTTGAACCATGGTGATAAACCGGGCCGTGTCGTGACTGCCCAACAGGTTCAACTGCGCCATCGTGATTTCCCAGTCATACAGCGCCAGCATGTCGTCGATTGTTTTGGCAAATGCAGCGGCGTCGAGCGGTTGGAGCCGATCAAAACCGCCACCAGGATACAAGGGCGCCAGCGAACGCGCACCGAAAAAGGCCATTGCGGCGCGAGTCTGGATGTAGTTCATCACCGCGTCATACTGGTCGCCTTGCAGCCAGCGCTGTGACTCGTGCCATATCTCGCCCACAATATAGGCTTCGGGATTGGCACCCTTCACGCGCCGCCGGAATTCCTGCCAGAACGCGTCATCGTCGATCTCATACGGGACATCCAGCCGCCAGCCGTCGATCCCAAACTTGACCCAGTATTCGGCGATATCCCAAATAAACGCGCGCACCTGCGGGTTGGTCGTGTTCAGTTCGGGCAGCGCATGAAGACCGAGCCAGGCTCCGTAGTTTGGCGCCTGTTCGTGATCATAGGCGTTTAACGGCAGCCCCTTCACCGTGAACCAATCCAGGTAAGGCGACTGCTCGCCGCATTCCAGGATGTGATTAAACTGGAAAAAACCACGGCTGGCGTGGTTAAACACACCATCCAACACCACGTTGATACCGCGTGCATGCGCCGCGTCTACCAGTTCTCGCAGCGCGGCATTCCCGCCCAACAGCGGATCAACCTGGTAGTAGTCGTGTGTGTGGTAACGGTGGTTCGATGCTGACTGAAATATAGGATTAAAGTATATGGCCGTGATTCCCAGGTTTTCCAAATGATCCAGGTGTTCGGCCACACCGAGCAAATCACCGCCCTTAAAACCGCGCGGCGTTGGCGGGGAGTCCCAGGCTTCGAGATTGGATGGTTTGGTTACGCGTTCACTGGTGGCGAAGCGATCAGGGAATATCTGGTAAAAAACAGCATCCTTAACCCAGTCGGGTGTTTTGATCGTATGAGACACCGCGTTCTCCAATAGATTATGACACATTCAGTACAAGCTGTTGACTCAGAATGGTACCTACTCTATACGCAGTCGGCAAAACTTGCGTTGCATGGGTATAGATCGACACATGGGGTGGCAGCGTGCAATCACCGAATAGTAGTGTATCACAATGGGAGGGCAGGTTTAATGGTACTCGTCACCTTCGATATATTCCGGTGGTGTCTGGAATTCCGGCGCAATCTGTATTAAGTCACGCTCAGTCATAACACGCCCGTTCAGCTTATAAAACAGATCGGCATTCACCGCGCCATCAACCGCATAACGCCAGCGCTCGGTTCCAACCTGCCGCAGTACCGACCGGCAGTGATCACAGCGCACGACACATCGCGCTCGTGGAATCCCCAATACACGATAACGCCGGTCTTCGAGAAAGAGTGTTCCCTTTTCGCACACCGGGCAGATGGACAGGAAAAACCCCTGCCGGACACGGCGGTCGAGATTGGCCGCATTAAACACGTATACGCCCAGGTAGGCCGCTGCCACCAGCAGCACACCACCGCCTAACCACATAACCAGGGGCGACTGTGACGAGTCGCCGCCCGGCGGTTCCTCGCTGGATACAGCCGATTCACTGTCGTTCCCATTGTCAGACGGCGGGACGAGGTCCGAGTCGCCGCCGGAGGGTTCCGCCAGGGCGGCGGCCAGCGGCGTAGCGGTATGGGTGGGTGATTCGGTTGGCGTATGGCTGGGCGCAGGCGTGTTCGACGGCGCCGCGGTCGCGGTGGATGTTGGCGTGGCTGTAGCCGTTGGCAGCGGCGTGTTTGACGGGGACACGGTCGGCGTCAGTGTGGCTGTGGCGGTCGGTGTCAGGGACGGTGCCGGGGTATCCGTCGGTGCTGAAGTTGGCAGCGCGGCGGCGGCTTCGACGGTTGGAACAGCGGTATCCGTGGGAGCCTCGGTAGGCGTCGATGACGGCGCAGCGGTCGCTGTGGGCGGCGGTGTATGTGATGCCGTTGGCGTCAGCGTATCGGTTTGGGTCGCTGTGGGTGTTGGTGTGAACGTTTCGGTAGGCAGCGGTGACGGTGTATTGGTCGTGGTCATCGTGTGCGAGGGTGTTGGTGTAGCCGATGCTGTCAGGGTCGGCGAATCGGTCGCCGTCGGTGAGTCGGTCACTGTCGGCGAATCAGTCGCCGTTGGCGAGTTGGTCGCCGTTAACGTATCTGTTGGTGTCTGTGTGGCGGTCGCTGTCGCTGTCGCCGTCGCAGTATGTGTAGGTGTGCGGGTCGCGGTGCGGCGTACCGGCACACGCGTAAAACTCGGTGTTAGCTCCGGTTCGTCAACCACACCCAGCCGGGTTATATCACTCACCCACACCACGAGGTCACGTCGAATCCAGCCGTACCCATCGCCGTAGCGCACCATGATCCAACTGCCCTCCTGGTTGATGGCCACCGGATCAACGACATCGCCGGTAAACAACTCGCCGACAGACAGGTAACCCTGGCCGGGACCGGAACGCACATACGCCCCACCGAGGTCTACGCGAACCCAATTGGCATTGGGGGTATGGGTTGGGCCGCCGGGCGTGGTTGTCGTGTGGCTCAATGGGCGCGGCAGCGGGGTAGGTTCGGGGTCCGTCATCACGGGCAGCCCGTTGGTGTTTAAGCGCCAGCTCACAACGTCGTGCTGCACCCAACCGCGTGTATACAGGTAATTGATCAGAATCCATTCACCATCCAGGCTGCGGGCCAACGGCTGCACCCAGGTCTTAAAGATCAAATACCCAATTGCATCATACTGGTAGCCGGGACCTGACCGGACATTGATACCGGCTTCTTCCCGTACCCAGTTGATGTTTGGTGTTGCGGTCGGGGTATTATCCTGGGCCTGGATTAAACTACCCATTCCCGACATCAGGGCCAGGAATAACACGACTGCGAGTAATAATCCGGACAAGCCCAGGCGATATGTGCGTGACATGAACACTCTCGATATTCGACCGGTCAGCGTGCGCTTATCCTACCATGAGCGAGCAAGCCGACCTAACTGCTCGGTCAAGCCGGGGCGGCATCCCATCACGAATGCGTGATGGAACCGCCCCGGTCGTCATACAAACAGGCAAATTTACCTGGCTGCACGTTTTTCCTGGCGTTATTGTGCCAGAATGTACGCGATTATATCGGCTAACTGCTGTTCGTCGTATGTGTCGCCATACGCCAGCGGCATGATGTTCTGGTAACCTTCAACCACATACGCGCCCGGATCAACTATCGACTCGTGCAGGTATGCTTCGGCGGATTGTCCCTCAACACGAGTGGCTGCCCGCTCACCCATGCCGGTAAAGGCCGGGCCAACGCCGCCTTCCGCCTTATGACAACCTGCGCAGTCGCCAGTAAATACTGCTTCACCCGCAGCCGGATCACCCGGCATGCCACCCTCTGCCGCTTCGGGTTCTTCAGTTGGCTCCTCCTCGGCGGGTTCTTCAGTCGGCTCTTTCTCTGCCGGTTCCTCCGCCATTTCATCCCCGCCACCTTCGGCCAGGATATAAGCCGCCAGCCCGTTGAGTTCAGTTTCGCTGTAATCGTCGCCGTAGGTCTTGGGCATGATGTTCTGATAACCCTCGACCACAACCGCGCCGGGATCAACAATCGACTCATGGAGATACGCTTCCGCTGACTGTCCCTCAACACGAGTCGCTGCCCGCACCGCCATGCCGGTCAAAGCCGGTCCAACACCGTCTTGTGCAGCGTGACAGCCAGCGCAAACTCCCAGGAAAATACGCTCACCTTGCGCCACGAGGTCAACCTCACCAGCGGCTTCTTCCCCGGCATTTGGCGCGGCATCTGGCAAAGCTTCGGCCACAGCAGCAGCCCCTTCTTGAATACTATCGGCCAGGGTTGGTGTCTGGCCGGGGGCCAATGTGGGGATCGGGGTTAAATCTTCTGCCAGATCACCACTGCCGCAGGCGCTCAGCACACCACCCAGCGCCAGGGCACACATGATCATCGTCCAGGTTCGCTTGGACACAACAGACCTCCGTTTTTAGTTGGCCGCGTTTTTGTTCAACATACACCTTATCGAATACAACAGTCTGTCTGCCCGGCACCATTGTCTGGTTATTCGTCCAGGCTGTACACAAAATTAATAACATCCCACGTTTCACCCGCTGTCAGGTTCTTGGCGATGCCGGGCATACGATTCTTGCCGTTGGTGATCACCAAAAAGATATCGTGCGCCGCCATGGTTTGAATACGATCATCCGTGAGCGCGGGCACTTCGGGGAAGTACTTGGTCATCAACCCATCACCACCGCCAAGTGAACCGTGACACATCGCGCAGTTGATGTTATATAACACGTCGCCACGCTGGAGCGATTCCGGGCTGGACGGGATCGGTTCGGTTGCCGGTTGTCCAGCAATAAGCACCGGTCCCTGAACCGGGATCGACCCGGCAGGCACCGCCCGGCGCGGGCCTTCCTGCGCATCTACCACGGGTGTATCTTTCATGTTGTTGATCCACGGCAGCCGGATCACGTCGTAGGTGAGCAGCAGCGGAATCAGCAGCGCGATCAACCCGGCAGTGCTCACCCCGCCCCAGAATAACAAATGCCGGATACCCTGGGAACGATACTCGGCGGCATCCTCGCGCTGCACGGACCGCGCGCCGCTGGCTTCCAGCACCTTGACCGCCTGATCGAGCATATCACCGCTCACGCGCACCTGAAGCCCGATATAGCCGTCCGTGATGCGCGGATCGTACATCTGGCGCGTCAGGATCGGAAAACGGCCCTGGAGCAGAAACGCCACAAACGCGGCCACCATGCTAAACAGGGCCGTTAGCTCAAACACGATGATCGCTGACGGCGGGATCGGAGTTGCCCCCTGGCCGCCGACCTCAATCGGGTACAATTCTGGCGTAATCGCGGCCACAAACAGGCCCAGCAACAAACCGGCAACAGCGCCGCCCAGCACGAATGGTAGATACCAGGAGCGGGGTGTTTTGCGCCCGAACAGCTTCGACGCATAAGGCAGGCTCGACATGATCGTGATGTTTTTGTCGTCAATACCCAGGTCGCGCAGCCCGTCAACAGCGTCCGCTGTTGGTGTCACATTATTGAACAAACCGAGCAGCATAAAATCAGCCATGTCGTCCTCCTAGTGCTGTTCCGTGCGGACGGAGAAGATCGCACGGCCAAAACGACGCGGTGTATGCATTGCCTGGCCTTCATACACTTCCCACACCGGGATGATGGGAACCAGCCGCGTAAACACCGTATACATCAGCGCCAGGAAGGCCAGCGCGCCCACCGTGATCACAACCTCCGGCCAGCGCGGGGTATAGTTTACCCAGTTGAACGGCAGTTCATTGCGCGACAGAAACCCGGCCACAATAATGATGCGTTCCAGGTACATGCCGATCTGGATAAAGATGCAGATCACGAGCATCGCCGGAAGCGAGGTACGCACGCGCCGTGACCATAGTGTACCCAGCGGCACCACGATGTTGCTGAACAACATCAGGTAAAACAGTGGGGCCAGGTCGCCGGTTAACATACTTTGCAGCGCTTTTTCCATCGGCAGGTTGCCGTACCAGTTGACGATCCACTCGGTGAAGTAAAAATACACCCACGCCATCGACATCAGCATCAGGAAAATGCCCATCGCGTTAAAGTGTTCCTCGCGGAAAAAGTAACCCAGTCCCATCATTTTACGGAGGATAATCATCACAATGATCACCGCTGCCACGCCGGAAAACAGCGCGCCCACGATAAAGAATGGCCCAAAGATCGTGCTGTGCCAGCCGGGTTGAAGCGCCATGGCAAAGTTCCACGACACACCCGTATGCACTGAGAACATAACCGGGATGATGACGAAGCTCAGGATATTGGCGATCACTTCCAGGTTATGCCATTCGTGCTCTGTGCCGCGCCAGCCCATCGCCAGGGTGCGGTAGATGCGGCGGTGTAAACCGGACGTATGATCACGTGCCATCGCCAGGTCGGGCAGCAGCGCGATAAACATAAACATCGTGCTGCCGATCAGATACGTCGTGATCGCGGTGGCGTCCCAAAACAGCGCCGACCGGAAATTGGGCCACAATCCGCGCTGGTTGGGGATGGGGAACATATAAAAGATTTTCCAGAGGCGCCCCACGTGCAGGAAGGGGAACAGACCGGCGGTCGCCAGGCCAAACAATGTCACGATTTCGGCTGCACGCGCGATGGGGCGCCGGAAGTCCAGCTTCATCATACGCAGCGCGGCGGAAATGAAGGTTCCCGCGTGGCCGATACCGACAAAATACACCAGGTTCGCGATATACGGCCCCCACATCACCGAGCGGTTAAGACCGGTGATTCCGATGCCGTACTGCATCTGGATGACCCATGTCACCACAAACGCGAGCGTTATCCCGCCCAGGCCGAGCACCAGCACCCAGAACAACCGGGTCGTCTGCTGCATCCTGGCCAGCACAAGCGCGTTATTTTCACTCGGCGGCAGCGCATCCAGCATCAGGTGTTCCTGCCGCTCATGTTCAACCTGTTCGGCCAGTTTTTCGTCTTCGGGGAGCGGTTGTTCCCAGAAGGGAACACGTTCGGCATTAGTCTCCAACATCGGTTTCTCCCCCTTTCAGGTAATAAACGGCGGGTTCGGTGCCCATGTGTTCTAATAACTTAAACTGGCGCTCGTTGGGCAGCATGTTGGTGACCCGGCTTTCGTGATCGTACTTGTCACCGAAGACAAGCGCGCCGGATGGACAGACCTGTACACAGGCGGGCTGCACATCACCATCTTGCAGTTCACGGTTGTCGGCATTGGCCGTTTCACGGGCGCGGCGGATACGTTGAATACAAAACGTGCATTTTTCCATAACCCCCGCGCTCCGGTAGGACACGTCGGGATTAAGCTGTTGTTCCAGCGGTGCATCATACTCCGGTGTGCGATAGTTGAAGTAACGCACGCGGTACGGGCAGTTGTTGCCACAGTAACGCGTGCCGATACAGCGGTTATAAACCTGAACGTTCAGGTTTTCCTGCTCGCTGTGATACGAGGCATACACCGGGCACACCGGCTCGCAGGGGGCGTTACCGCACTGCTGGCAAAAAACGGGCATGAACCTGGCCTTAACGTCCGGATACTCGCCTTCCCAATAACGCTCGATGCGCATCCAGTGCAAACCGCGCCCGCGTTTTACCTCGTCTTCACTGGCAACCGGCACGTTATTTTCGGCATGGCAGGCGACCACGCAGGCGTTACAGCCCGTGCATTTGTCGAGATCGACGATCATGGTCCATTTGTGTTCTGCCATTATTAAGGCTCCTCACACTAAACTGGTATGTCCTGACGGCGTGACTTAGACAGGATCGTGCACGAATTCTTCCGGTTCAATCGTGCTCTCGAACAGCGCCAGAGTCTTGTGATCACCTGTGCGCTTGATGCTGACTCGCACCGTAGACCAGGCCAGATAATCGCCGCTGGCGTCGGTTTGGCTGCCGATGAGTTTGAGCGGGTTGTGCCCGCGTTTTCTGGCATAACGCCCGTAATCCGAGTGCCCCTGCCCCAGTGGGATCGCGACCGTGTCAGGTCGCACGGCGGGATACACGTACACCGGAACCTTTAGTTCGCCATACGGTGACGTGATCGTGACCACGTCGCCATTCTCGACATCAAGTTCTTTGGCCGTTTTCGGGTTGATCTCGGCCCATGTCTGCCAGGAAATGGTCGTCATGGGGTCGGGTGTGCCTTGCAGCCAGGGCGAATTCGCACCGCTGCCGTCGCTCAGCGCCACCGGCATATACAAGTACAGGTGATAAGGATAGTCGTTTTCATCGCCCTGATACTCGGTCGGCGCCACGGCTACCGGCTCGTTTACGGCTGGCGGCGGCGCAGTTTCCCCAGGTGCGGACTCAGGCCACCAGCCGCCCGTCTGCAAATACCGCGCCCAGCGCACATCAGCGTCTTCACCACCTGCGGCGCCCGCGGGCAGAGCGGTAATGATTTCTTTCAAGAAGGCGACTTCATCGGTCCAGGGCAGCGCTTGAGCCGCCGCCGGAAACCCCTTCGTCACGGTGAGCAGCACGTCGGCGGTGGAATGTACGTCGTACAGCGGCGGCACGACCGGCTGCTGGCTGCTGACGGTGGGCAAGCCGCCTACCACCGGCGCCGGGATCACGTATCCCCAGCCCTCAAGATAGGTCCGGTCAGGCAGCACCAGATCGGCCCAGCGGGTGGTTTCATCGACCATCGGGTTGAAGGATACGATGTAAGACACGTTTTCCAGCGCGTCGACAAAACCGGTTTCCTGGGGCAGGTCATAGGCGGGATTGGCGCCATGAACCAGCAGCATATAAACATCACCGTTGATCATGCGGTCGATCAGGGTTTGCGCATCCGCATAGGGTGAGAGCGTCAAACCAACCAGGTCAGCGGCGGGCTGTTCGGATAGCGGCATCAGGCCGCCCAGCATCATGCCACCCGACCCCGCCACGATGTTGAGCGCTTGCACGGCGGCTATTGCCTCCATACCGTTATTCTGGCCGGTCAGCGCGCTGCCGGGGATCGCGATCGGATGGTCAGCGGTCGCAAACACACGCGCCAATTTCACCAGTTCCTCAACCGATGTTTCACACGCGGCGGCAGCGCTCTCGACGTCCACGTCACCGGCCAGCGCCTTCGCACGTTCGACCCGCTCCGGTGAACCTAATTTTTCCTCGGCGATCAGGGTAACAAGCGCCTGCGCGACCAGCGCATCCGCGCCGGGTAACACCGGCACCCAGCGATCGGCTACGGCGCCGGTCGTGGACATGCGCGGCTCAAACTGCACCAGGTAACCGCGTTTGCCAAATTCCTGGCTGCGAAACTGGCCGTACTTTATACCGTACCCGGTCGATGACAGCCACGTGCCCAAAAAGTCCGCCCCGAACGAAAAGATCGCATCGGCGCGGCCCAGGTCATAGGTGGGTAACCCGCCGCGTTCGAACACCGTTTCGCTGTGATGCGCCAGGGCGTGATAGCCGTGGAAACCGGTGTACAGGTCGTAACGAACCGGTGGGGGTGCCCCTATGGCATCCGTAAAGCGGGTAAACAGGTCAACCACATGGCCGGGCGTAGTCCCACCGATCCAGACCGCCACTTTATCGCCTGCAAATTCAAGGCGTTCGACTAACGTGTTGATGCCTTCGTTCCAGTGAATGGGCTTAAATTTACGCTCGCCGCGTTTTTCTTGCCGAACAGCACCCGTCACGCGGTCCGGGTTATATAACAGGTGCAGCCCAGCCTGGCCGCGTGCGCACAATTTACCCCGGTTGACCGGGTGATCCGGGCTGCCTTCGATCTTGACCGCGCGCCCGTTCATGACACGCACTACAATGCCGCATCCGGCAGGACACAGGCGGCAGGTGCTCGCGTACCAGTTCGCCACGCCAGCCACCTGTTCCTCAGGTGCACGAACATAGGGTTCCAACTCGACCCAGCGCTCATGAGACTGGCAGCCAGCCAGGATCACAGTCGCGGTGCCAGCCGCGCCGACTTTGAGGAAGTCACGACGTGAAAAATGTGTCATTGCTCGCTCCTAACGATGGCAGACCACGCAGTCGTACAGCGCGTCTTTGTTCTTTTGCTCGGCATGACAATCGAGACAGAAGCCCATGTTCATGTTAACAACGGCTTCGGCTTCCTTCATCCTGGCCACATCGCCATGACACGACCCGCAGTTTACCCCGGCTGTTATATGCGACTGGTGATTAAAATACACGTAGTCGGGCTGGTAGTGCACCCGTTTCCAGGGGATGGGTTCTTGCCGCTCCCAGTAGCCCGCCAGTTTGACGATCTCGTTTTTTTCTGTGGCAACATGCTGGTGGCACCCCATGCATAACTCGACACTGGGAATACCGGCGACAGGTGAACGTGTCACGCCGTTATGACAATACTGGCACGGTATACCGTTTTGAGCATGCACCTCGTGATTAAAGGCAATCGGCTGATCGGTTCTGGCTGTGGTGGTGTCGGATGTAAAAAACAACAAATAGGCTGCCAGCAGCAGCATGGACGCTAAAGCCACCATACCAACAACCAACCGCCGCCCTGAGAATAAGCCGGTTACAACACGCATGTGATCTCCTTTCTGCAACAAACGTTCACACCATGTGACGGTCATGAAAAGTGCATTGTTTGCCTGTTTTTTGCCAGTCCGTGATCGTTTCCACCCATGTAAAGGAGAATTATGTCAAAGCTTAGTTTTTACCTATTGTGGTAATTAACTTGATCAGGTTTTACTATACAAGGATTCTGTTTTGGGGCGCAAACCATATGGTCATTGCAGGCAATCACCTATAGTGCTCTTGAAATAACCTTACACGCCATCCGGTATAGGTGTGTTTTACAAAAGACAAAAACGTTTTGGCGACTTCTCAAATCGGGCCTCTTGGAGCCTCTGGGCTTCCTGGTATAATCACGCGCTGGGTGCATCCGATAGGACTTACTGGAGAAACAACCTATGCACATGGTCATACATGGTGGCCAACCCCTAGAGGGAACCTTTTATCCATCGGGCAACAGCAATTCGGCGCTGCTGCTAACAGCCGCCGCGCTGCTGACCGATGCGCCGGTTACATTGCAGGATGTGCCAAATACCCTGAGCACAGCCCAGATGTTTAATGCCGCGCGTGCGCTGGGCGCCCAGGTGACTCAGGACACCCACACCGTTCACCTCAGTACACCGTCACTTCACACCCGGACGCTGGACCAGGACCTGACCGACAAGTTAGTCGGGGCGGTGCTGTTTTTAGCGCCGATCCTGGCCCGCCGGAAGTATGCCCGGCTGGAGATTTCGTATCCTATCAGCCGTTTGTTTGCGCACCTGTCGGCACTCCGTGACCTGGGTATTGATGTGCGTGTCGGCAGCGGTGTGATCGATTTTCACGCCGAGCCGTGGGAACACCGCGATATCATTTTGTTGGAAACCAGCGTAACGGGCACGGCGCTGGCTTGCATGCTCGCGGCCAGTATGGGCCAGGACACGGTGATCCATAACGCCGCCTCTGAACCACACGTTCAGGACCTTCAGCACATGCTGACCAGCATGGGCGCTCGCATCGAGGGGATCGGATCGAACCGGGTACACGTGCACGGCGTATACGGAACAAAACAGCTTGGCGGCGCATCGATGCGCCTGTCGCCCGATCATGTCGAGATCGCGAGTATCGCCGCGATTGGCGCCATAACACATGGCACGCTGACGATTGAGGGGGTTAAACCTGATCACCTGCGGTTGATCTGCCGGGTATTCAAACGCCTGGGAATCGATCTCTACCTGGACGATGATAAGCTATTTCTGCCTGCGCATGACAGCCTGGTTGTGTCACAGCGTGCGGAAGAACTGGATGCGCCCATCGAAACCATGCCCTGGCCGGGTTTTCCGTCTGACCTGATCGCGATGGCAACGGTGGTTGCCACCCAGGCGCGAGGTACCACGCTGATCCATGAAAAACTATTTGACAACCGGCTGCTGTTTGTCGATAAACTAACCGCGATGGGCGCTCAAATTGTGTTGTGTGATCCACACCGGGCGCTGGTTGTCGGACCTTCGACGCTGCGCGGGGAATACCTGGATACACCGGACGTCCGAACGGGGCTGGCGTTGTTGGGAGCGGCCCTGTGTGCCAAAGCCAGCGTTACCATTGACAGCGCCGAGTTGATCGACCGGACGTTTGAAAACGTCGTGGGTCGATTGGTCGATCTCGGCGCCAGGATAGAGGTCGTACAGTCATGAGCAAGCCGGTTATCGAGCGTCATTCCATTCAAAACCTGTTGGCGGGTGTGTGTGTTGTTGGCGAAGGATGCCCGGTTCTCGCGCTGCACGGCTGGGGCGGCGAGATTCAAAGTTTCTGGCCGGTAGCTGAGCGCCTGGCACCCAAAGGTTATCAGGTTCACCTGCTGGATTTGCCCGGATTCGGCAAAAGTGATCTGCCGCCTGAGCCGTGGGCGGTAGCCGACTATATGCGGTTTGTGCTGGCGTACCTGGATGCCAATAAACTGGAGCGAGTCTCCATACTGGGGCATTCGTTTGGCGGGCGCATCAGCTTGATGTTGGCGGCAAAACACCCGGAACGTGTTAACAAGATGGTGTTAGCGGCCAGCGCCGGGCTGCGTACACAGCCGACTCTCCGCCACCGGATTCTTCAAATCGGGGCGCGCATCATCCGGCAGTTGCTTGAAACACTCCGGCTCTACGCCTGGCGCGACCGGCTCCAGGAGCGTTTCAACCGCCGGTTCGCTTCTGAAGACTATTTGACAGCGGGGCCACTGCGCGACACATTTGTGCGTGTCATCAACGAAGACCTGACACCGATCGCGAGGCAAATCCAGGCCCCGACGGTGTTGATCTGGGGGGACCAGGATACCGAAACCCCACTCTGGCAAGGCCGCCGTTTGGAGGAACTGATCCCTGATGCGGGGTTAATTGTATTTCAGGGAACAGGCCATTTTGCATACCAGCAGCACATCGGAGATTACATTCGTATTGTTGACCATTTCCTGAGTAGTGAGAGTTGAACCCTCGATGGTACAGGTTTTGATCTTTATCTGGCTGGCCGGTATATGGCTCCGCATCTGGCGGTTAGCGCGCTTTTTCCAGATCGAAGGGTATGACAATGCGCGTTATTTGCGCTGGCTGATCGATAAACCGCAGCGCTACCTGATGTGGCGCGCCCTTGTTTTTACCGGCGCTGCCGCCCTGCTCACGATCGCGCTGGGACTATCGGGACAAGACACGGAATCCGTCTACCTGTTGATCTGGGGCGCAGCCGCTGTATTAGCTGTGTGGCCGGAGCCGTTCAAAGAAGTCAAACAAAAGTTTAAGCTGACACAGCGTGCCACCCGGCTCTTGGTCACGGCCCTTGCGGTAGCGGTCATTGTGCTGGTTGGCGCCGAAATCGCATTCGACAACCTGGTAGATATGACCGCCAGAACCAATTTTGCCGTGATTACCGGGGTTGGGCTGGTGGTTTATCACCTGTGCCCGCTTATCCTGCCGCTGGCCAATGTGATCATGTATCCGGTTGAAGCCAGCTTCCGGTATATGTTCCGAGCACGCGCCCGCCGCATATTGCAGCGAGCCAATCCGACCGTGATCGGCATTACCGGCAGTTATGGCAAAACCAGCACCAAAGAATACCTGGCGCACATTCTAGGGGGACGTTACCGGGTGCTGGCCACACCGAAAAGTTACAACACACTGATGGGTGTGTGTATTGTCATCAACAACCAGCTCAAAGACGACTACGGCTACGACTATTTTATCGTTGAGATGGGCGCTTATGTTGAAGGTGAAATCCGCGGCATTTGCCACCTGGTCCAACCCGGCATCAGCATCGTGACCGCCGTTGGCCCGCAGCACTTAGAGCGATTTGGCAGTGTCGAAACGATAGCCAAAGCCAAGTACGAAATTATCGAAGCGCTGCCGCAAGATGGCGTAGGCGTGTTCAACTGGGATAATCACTACGTTCGTTCGATGTACGAGCGCGGTTATCCTGACACCCGGCTCGCGGTTTCCTGGCAAAATGCCGATCACGCGGTCCAACTGCGCTTTCTGGCGCGCGATATTCGCGAGTCTGTGGATGGAATAACCTTCGACGTGATTGATACGTTCCTGGAAGAAGAGGCCCATTTCAACACGCCGTTGTTAGGGCAGCACAATATCACGAATATCCTGCTTGCCACAGCCGTTGCGCGGCATTTGGGCATTCCGCTAACTGAAATCGCGATGCGGGTCGCCAGCCTCGAACCGGCTGAACATCGCCTCCACCGCAAAAAATTGTCCAGCGGCATCACGTTGATCGACGATGCTTACAGCGCTAACCCGGTTGGCGCCCATAATGCGTTGGATGTGTTAGCTTACCATACCAGTGGCCGCCGCATATTGATCACGCCGGGGCTGGTCGAACTGGGACAGCTTCAGGAACAGGAAAATAAAAAGTTGGGACACCATGCCGCACAGGTCTGTACGGATATCGTGCTGGTTGGCATTGAACAGACGCAGCCCATCCAGCGGGGCATTCGCGCCGTTGGTTTTGATGAAGCGCGCCTGTTCATTTTTGACACGCGAGACGAAGCCATTGCATGGTTCCAACACGAACCGCAGTCTGGTGACACAGTGTTGTTCCTGAACGATTTGCCAGACACCTATCTGTAAACAATCAGGCGCGTATGTGGCAGTCATCACTGTTGATATCAACTCGAAAGAAGGGTAAATAGACGATGAGCACTTCGGGAAAACGTACAGTTGGTGTAATTTTCGGCAGCCGATCTGTCGAACATGATGTGTCGATTGTTACCGCTCAACAGGTTATGCAGGCGATGCAGCCCCATAAATATGATGTGGTTCCCATCTACATCACGCGTGATGGACGCTGGATTACAGGCGCAGGCTTGCGTGATTTGAAAAATTTTCAGGCCGACAACATCGCCGAACTGATGGGCATCAGCGAGACGTTGATCTCACCGAGCACGCAACATCACGGCATGATCACGCCTCCCACCAGCGGCCTGTTTAGGCGCAATCATGTTCGCCGCCTGGACGTTGTATTCCCGGTTGTTCATGGTTCTCACGGTGAAGACGGTACACTTCAGGGGCTGCTGGAACTGGCGGATATTCCGTATGTGGGTGCCGGTGTGATGGCCTCCGCCATCATGCGCGACAAATTAATGACCAAAGCCTTGTTATCCCATTTTGATATCCCGGTCGTACCGCACATCGGGTTCACGCGCCAAACCTGGATCACCGATCCCAAACATATCTTGCAGCGTATAAAAACCGAACTGGGTTACCCGGTGTTTGTCAAACCGGCTTCACTGGGATCAAGTATCGGCGTGGCTCGCGCAGCGAACGCCGAGGAAGTACAAAATTACATCAACATTGCGGCCAATTTTGACCGGCGGCTGGTGGTCGAAACCGCCATGGACGAGGCTGTCGAGATCAACTGCGCCGTGATGGGAAATGACGACATCCGCGCGTCTGTGCTCGAACAACCGATCACCTGGCAGGAGTTTTTGACCTACGAGGAAAAATACATGCGCAGCGAGGGAGCCGCCGGGATGAAAGGCGCCGAACGCAAAATCCCCGCCCCAATCTCGGACGAATTGACAGGTCACATCAAGAAAATGGCAGTTGATGCTTTTGCGGCTCTCGATGGACGGGGTACGGCCCGTGTTGATTTCCTGGTTAAGGAATCGACCGGCGAGGTTTATCTGAACGAAATCAACACCATGCCCGGCTCGCTGGCTTTTTACTTGTGGCAGGAAGACGGGTTGACGCCAACACAGGTTGTTGATGAACTGATCGAACTGGCGTTTGACGCTTTCACCGAAAAACGCAAGACAACCTACAGCCACAAAACCGGCCTGATCGCACATGCTGCCGCCAGGGGATTGAAAGGCATTAAAAAATAGCTGCACCAGCCTGGATAGGGCGCTTGAAAGCGGTTGCGCATCCCTGGATCGATCCGCTGCTCAGCACGCGCGATCATCGATGTGCCCGGCGGGCGTTACAGTCACTGCCAGCCGGTGAGTACCGCGTTGGTGTCCGGGTGCCCTATTACGCACAATTCGCCAGCCCGGAGCGCATTCACGATTACATCCACCGGGGTTATGACGGCACACACGATCCTGACTGGCACACGTTTGGGGCAGATGTCCCGGAAGATTACGCGTTTTGGTCACACCGTGTGTGCGCGCTGGCGTGTATCAAAATGGCCGTTGGCGCGTTTTATCCAGATGCGCAGCTCACATTATGGGACCTGGTGCAGCAAGGTTTGGCGGTAAACGGGTACACTGTTCGTGATGAACGCGGGCGCTGGGTTGACCAGGGGTGGTATGTACATGCGCAAAAACACCTGGCCGGGCTGCACACGGGTTAACCGCAGAGACACGCGCTTATGCCTCACCGTGGACGGTGTGCCGTTACATCCAGGCGGGCTGGTTAGTCGGTGCGTCCGTGACGCCGGAGCTTGGCGAGCGCCATCCCCGGCGGCGGTATTATGGCGGGCATGTTGTGCTGGTCTTCGGCTTTTTATGGGATGGCCGCCGCCCGACTCACTATATGCTGCATAACCCGTCCGGACGGTATGCCGAACTCCAGGCTGGCGCCGTGATCCCGGCCCCGCGATTTAATGCAACCTTTGCGCGGCGGTTGATCGCGCTGCGACCAATCGCGTCGCGCTCGATAACACCGTAGACCGCACAAAGCCCGATAGAGCGTGAATCACTACAACAAAACAGCCTGCCGTGGTGTGATGGCAGGCTGTTGTCGAGCCTGTTATGTGGTTATATGCCAGCGCAGCGCTTTAGTTTTCGTTTGACGCTCGCCAGGGCAGCAGCTTAAAGCTCATCGTCGTACCCACACCTTCATCGCTGGTAAACCAGATGCGCCCGCCCATCGCTTCGATTTCCATTTTGGCGAGATAGAGACTGACACCATACCCAAACTCGGCGATGATCTGCGGCTGGCGAGCGCGCTGGAACGGTGCGAATACCCGGCCTGCTTCCTTAGCACGAATACCATACCCCTGATCAATAATGTCGATCTGAGCACTCCGGGTTTTCGCCATAGGTGTAGCGCGGATCGTAATCGGCGTACCCGGCTCACTATACATCACGCTGTTCCGCAGCAGATCACGCACAATATCTGTCAGGTGCGTTTTGGAGGCCGACACGACCAGTTCGTCAGGAACATCCAGCCGGATACGATCCCGATAATCTACTGTTGGGTCCGGGGATTCTACCAGCGGCGTTTCAGTTATATCCTCTAACAAGTCCTCTAGGAATTCAGCCAGGTGAATGGGTTTCCGATTAGTGCGGATCATGTCGCCGAGTTGGCCGATCCGGATCACCTCCAACCGGTGGAGCAGGTTCATCAGCAGCTCCAGACGATACATGTGGACCGCCATGATATCGGCAAATCCCAACACCTGTTTCGCCAGAACATCAGCGGTTGTATTCGGGGTGCGCTTGGTGATCACCTGCTTGATCAATTCAGCATGGCCGCGTGTACTGGTGATGGACATGCGCGCTTCAGAGCGAAATGTGCTCATCAATTCGACCAGTGATGACCAGTCAGGCCGCTCTAACGTGATCATAGTGTAAATCGCACCACCCGACCCGTAAATGGCTGTTGCCCAACACGGGGTATAAGCGCCCGACAGAAACGTATGAAAACGAACGGCTTCGGTCTGGCGCAGCGCTTTGGCCCGGATATCATCCGCTGGTGGCCGCTCATCGGTCACGGCGTCGAGCAGCATCGCTGCCGCACGCCATCCTTCCGCCCGGACAAGCACCAGATTCGCGCCCAAAATAGCACGCGCGGCCACATTGTCCAACACCAACCGATCCTCGGCATCAAAAATAAGCACACCTTGCCCCAGGCCATCGAGCACAGCGCGAAAATCCAGGCTATCAGATAATGATTTAGCGTTAGCCATAATTCCTCCCAATGATTACTTTAATTATCGTCAGCCTGAACAGATTGTCCAGTTCGACCAAAACCATGATTCATCACACCCCAGACGGCGACCGGTTTTTGCATTATTCTGTGTGGCATGCTAGCCTTCTTCCACTTTGCAGTATATTGTCCCCATGACGGGTTTCAGCAGCAAAAAGGTGTACCAACGCCTGTTATTGGTCTGAATCCCTATTTGCTGCCGAGTAACTCTACTGCCCAAAAACGCCGGTAACCAAAGCGCTAAAGCAAGAGCGTGCAGGAAAAACTAAAAAAGATTGGCCAACAATACGATACTTGATTTAGTTCGCGGTCACCGGATTGGTTTTCTGCGTACTTCTATGGTCGGAGTGAGAGTACATTGGTTATTATCTTCATTGAGGGAACCCGATGAGCCAGCTTGCCGTGTTTGTCATGTCGTGTGACGCTTACGCCGATCTCTGGTCCCCTTTCTTTTCTCTTTTTTTCAAATACTGGCCCGCTTGCCCCTATCCGGTTTATCTGTTAGCAAACCACCTGGACTATTCAGACGAGCGCGTGACCACCATCAAAGTAGGAGACGATATCAACTGGGCTCATACGTTCTCCAGAGGGCTGCAAGCAGTACCGGAGCCATACGTACTGCTGCTGCTCGAAGATTATCTTTTCGAAGCACCGGTTGACAGTGCCCGTATCGAAGCCTTGTTTGACTATATGCGAGAGAAAAACGCAGCTTATTTACGACTGCGGCCTTCACCACCGCCGGACATGGCCTGTCCAGACAATGATGATGTAGGGGAAATCTCAAAGGGAGCGGCATACCGCCTGACAACACAAGCAGGACTCTGGGATCGCCAGATTTTGCTATCACTGGTGAAAGAGGGCGAAACGCCCTGGCAGTTTGAGATCGAAGGCTCGCGGCGCACAGATGAACTTGACCGGCCTTTTTTGAGCATTCGAAAAGGCATATCGTGGCCGATCAAGTACTATTGGTACACTGCTGTATTTAGAGGTGCCTGGTGCCGTGACGCGGTACGGATGTGCAAGCGTGAAGGTATTGATGTTGATTTGTCATCCCGACAGCTTGAACCGTGGGGCAGGTATTTTCGACGGTTAGTAGAAAAACATTGGCCTGCGTTGTTCCGTCTGCAACGCCGCATAAAAGCAAAACTCAAACGGGCACTAAACCTCCACCATTCTCGATGAGTATTCGACACGCGTATGTTAGTGGTTGATATATACCCGCTGCAATTACCATTTGACGACATACGCATCACTTATGCGATGGAAAACCTTGCATGACCGTTGATAAACAACATGACACCATACCTCCTCAAAAGGTAAACCGGCGCCGCGCAGCATTAACGGTGCTGGTTGGGGGAAACATCAACAGCGCCATCACGGTTGTGTTTGGGCTGGTGACTATTCCCATCTACCTCCATTACATCGGCTCGCGCCTATACGGTGCCTGGGTTGGTTCGGGTGAAATCGTAACCTGGTTGTCCGTTTTGGAGGTTGGCCTGGCTTCCGTCATGATTCAACGCATGGCGAAAGCCTATGGTAACCAGGAACGCCAAAAAGTGGCAGAGTACTTTGCCAGTGGTTTTCTGCTTCAAGTGTGCCTCATCTCACTCATTGTGCTGCTGGCGCTGATCGTATCGGTTTTTGTGCCGAGATGGATGGAGATTTCAGGCAGCGACGCACGTGTACTATCCGGGAGTTTTGTACTCGCTGCCCTTGGCACCGGCTTAACGTTTATAAACAATGGCATTGTAGGCTTTGCCATGGCGCTCCAACGAACGCTTTTTTACAACGTTATGAATATCATTGGAACCATTCTCCGGTTTTCACTCACCCTGTTTTTGCTCTATCATGGTCATGGTCTATGGTCGATTCCTATCGGCGTACTGGCAAAAGCTATCTTGCTGGTGACGGCCAATTCGATCCACGCCATCTGGTTGTTCGGTACTGAAATCCACGCACCGTTCCGGCCAACGCGGCGTGTTATGCGTGATCTGGCCATTATTTCGCCCGCGCTGTTTTTTTCAAAACTGGGCAACGCGCTCTCACAACGAACTGAAGTTGCGCTCATCGCCGTATTCATCAAACCTGAGATGGCTACCGTTTATTCGCTTACCCGCCGGGTGGCCGAACTGCTCCAAACTTTCCTCGACCACTTTGGTGGCGCCACGTTTGGCGGATTCGCACATCTTGTTGGCGAAGGCAACCGCACCCGTGCAGCCCAGATTCATACCGAAGTGATGTCGTTATACAGTTTTGTGGCGCTGCTGTTTTTTAGCGTCTACATGGCGCTGAATCACACATTTATCAATTTGTGGGTGGGTTCCGACCAATTCGGCGGCCAGGTGTTGACGATACTGATCGGCCTGAGCACATTTACGGCTGGCCGGTCGCAGGTAATGACCTACTTATATGGCGCAACCGGACGCTTGATTCAAAGTTCCTACCTCGTGTTTGCCGAGTCATTGTTCAGGCTGCCCCTACTGCTCATTGTATTGGCAACGGCAGGAGTCGAGTTCGCCCCGTTACCCAAACTCATCACATCGTTTGTGGTGGCGGAAATCGCGCTGCATGTCACATTTCGCGAGCTCACCGGCGAGAATGCCACGACCAATAAAGGTGGGCGCCGCGTGACGCTGGTTTTGTTCACTGTCATAATAACAACGGCTTCTGTTATCGGCTTTTTTGTGCTGACCGAATCATGGTTCGTGTTGGCTATAGTGGCAGCATTATTGTGTAGTGTTTTCGGTGTTATCATCATCATACTGGACTTACGCGCGCGACACATTGCCAAATCGATAAGGGGGAAAACGCATCGTTTTGTCGCGCGGTGGACCAGGCAGTTTTCTGCCCGCCTGACCGGGGCAGGTGTGAAATGATTGGCGTCACGCGCTGCGATTTTCGAAATATCTCGACACTCAATCCGGGACTGGTTAAAACCCAATGGATTCAAATGACACAAACATGCACGTACATCCCCTAAAAAAACAAGTGTCGCCATGCGTTACTCTCAGGTTTCCGCATTTTGAGAAGCACTATCAAGGCTCAAAACGACCGAGTAATGCCTACTACTTCGATACCATTGACTGCCGCGCGTGGTACCAGGAATTTGTCGAGCGCGTTATCGACGCGTCCGACAACAAGCGCTATTTGCCGGTATACCGCATGGCGGACGGCGAGTATAACTTTGCGCTAGGCGGGAATTATTATGACCGCCTGCCCGTATGGCAAATCCCGCCCCAACAGCTTGTTTCTCGGTTACGAAACAGAATCCTGCGTAAACCAGTGGTGCATAGAAGTGGGTCCAGGGAGTACGGTTGGGAAGAATACACGCTTACCGAACGAATGAGCCTGATGGAAAAGTACGTATCTGACGTTCGAAAAATCGCCCAGACCGGGATTCTGGCGCTGGCGCTGCATGACAGTAAGCTGTTCAAACCGTATGCGGCTGATATTCTGGATTGGTTTGACTCAAATCAGGTCCGGATCAATGCGGATAACTATTATCACTTTTACTCCGTCTACGTTATGATGCACGGGCCCGACCGTCACCGCGTATTGAAGAACCGGCATGTCCTTGTCGTCACCAGCCTGGACGAAAAAAAAGAGGTGGGCATCAAACGCGGGCTGCAAAACATTGGGGTTGCATCGGTCCAGTTTTTACCCATATCAAAAACCAAAGCCATGCTTGATATTCTGGATTTGTCGGTTGCTCAGATGCCTGTCGATATCGTGCTGGTCGGGGCGGGTGTGGGGTCAGTGAATGTACTGGTTCAATTGGAGCCGCTGAAAACTGCCTGCCTGGATGTTGGTTTTGCGCTCAGCACATTGGTTAACCCTGACCTGCGCTGGAACCGTCCCTACTGCATCCCTGATGACGACTATGATCCAACCCGGATACGGTGGAGCACATTCAGAAGGCCAGTTTGTCAGGGCCGCAGCTCCGATTATTTGACGTTGACCAGGGCGCTCTGATATTTCAGATCACGCGGGTGGTGTGTTGATGCGAGTCTTGTACGTCCATCATACGGATAAACTGGCAGGTTCCACGTGGAGCCTGCTTTATCTCGTGAACCGGGTAAAACAGATGGGAGTTGAACCGGTTGTTGCCGTACCGTATCCAGGCCCGGCAGAGGACCTGTTTAAACAGAACAACATTGATGTGATTCACCTCCCGCTTGACCGGTTTGCGCATGTTGAAGGCGGCTGGGTTGAGCATCCTCTCCGATATCCGGGGGCTATTATTGCATGTGGGCGGTGGTTAAAAAAATACAGAGCCGGACTCGAGCAGTTTGAGTACGTTATTCAAACAGCCAAACCGGATATTGTGCATCTGAACTCGCTAACACTGGCACCGTATGCAGCTGTATGTTCCAGGCTAAAAATCCCTGTTGTAGTTCATGTACGAGAATCGGTCGTTGATGGTTTACTGGGAGTGCGCACGCAGTGGTTAAAACGGCTTGTCACAAATCATGTTGATCGAATCATTTATATATGTGAAGATAATCGTAAGCGGCTGACCGGTTCTGATCCTAAAGGCGTGGTTATTTATAACCCGGTTGATTTTGCAAAGTTTGACAAAAACCTGGATACGATAGAGATCAGGCAGAACTTAGGACTACCGGAGAATGGCAGTGTGATTCTATTTGCCGGTGGGCTGGCCCGCGAAAATGGCATTATTCCTTTCGTTAAAGCCATGTCACGTGTTGCCGGACAACTGCCGGATGTTTCATTTCTGCTTCCGTTCACACAGCGCGATCCGTCGCAACGCCGCTTGCGTGTAATGATGCGGAAAACGGCTAACAGCCTGGGAATATATAGTCTGGCCCAACGAGTCGACAGGCACCTGGACGCAGTTGATGTGAGAGATCGGGTTCTGAGGACAGGTTTTCGCACCGATATCGAGCGGTTTTTCGCCATAGCAGATGTCGTCGTGGTGCCATTTGTTGCGCCTCATTTTGCGCGACCGGTTATCGAAGCACACGCGATGGCAAAGCCGGTCGTCGCATCGCGTATTGGTGGTATTGAAGAGATCATTACCCACGAACACAACGGGCTTTTGGTGCCGCCTGGTGACGCAACAGAATTAGCCAATGCAATCATTCGCGTGTTAAAAGACGCAGGCCTTGCTGAAAAACTGGGACAGGCAGGGTTTGAAGAGGCCAGGCAGAGATACGCACTGCCTATTCACAGCAAACAAATAGTGAGTGAATACCAAAACCTGGCAGATTAAGGTGTACCGGTATGCGCGTAGCAGATTCTTACAAACAGCGGCTTACCCTTTCAGAACGAGCCCAAGAAGAATCGCCTGAATCACGTTTTTTGATTCTGCTATTGTACTATACCGTGTTTCATGGTGTTCTCCAGTTGATTGGCGGAGAAAACGCGCTTTCAGGCTCCCCGTTATCGTTTTTCGTAACAGCCACACCGTTTGTTATCAGCGCTTTGTGGTTCCATGCGTTCGCGATGTCAAAACGCCACGGGATGCGCTCAAAGCAGGTCCGACGCCTGCCGTTGGTGTTCCCAGTTTCGATTTACCTGTTTGGTGTTGCTACATTATTCGGCACGTTTTTGGGATATCAAGAGCACCTGGGACAAACTCTTGATGAATTAGTTGCACTGTCTAAATTTTGGGCAACCGCCTTTATTGCGTTTTACACGATTACCAGCCAAAGCGTTCTCAACGTAATACTCAAGAAGTATCTTTCCTTACTGTTTGTTCTGGCTGTCGCGCGTCTGATCAATCACATCATATCCTGGGTAACAGGTACGATGTTGTTCCACGAGGTATGGACCGATAACTTGATGATCGGCCTGGCTTTTACCGTAACACTCAGCCGTTTTCTTGCTGAGCGCCAGTTGCATCGACGTGATTTTTTGACATTGTTTTTTATCGCTGCCAGTGTATTGATCGCGTTGGATAAACCTATTGTGTGGTCCACCGTGTTGGCAATGCTGTTTGTACTGCTGCTGCATCTCGTCAAAATGGGTAATATCACCAACATGACACGGCTCGCACCATTGTTACTGGTGTTCCTGGTTGTGTTAGGCTTGTTCAACGTGATCACGGGGGGGGAAGTCCTCGCGCAGTACCAACATGAAATTGATACCCGCTACCTGAAAATAGACCCGTCCACAGGTGAACGGCCTGAGGGTATACCGCTGGATGGGGGCCGCCTATGGATTTGGGAAGATGCGTATGAACGCTTCGAACAAAAACCGTTCTTCGGTGAAGGGTTCGGTGCTGTTTCAAACTTCAAAAACTCTGAGCACGATCTCAGGGGTTTTGCCATCCACAACGTTCTGTTACATTTTTTGCTGACCACCGGTTTGACAGGCACTGCCCCCTTGATTATGCTCTTGTTAGCCTGGCTGGTTATGACCAATCGTGGCCTTGTTCCCAACACCGAGTTTTTTGCAGAACGATTAGGGTTATCAGGATACGTCATTTTTATCCTGGCGTTCGCCGTAGTAGGCACGATCTGGCTTGGTGAAACGATGTATGTATTTGGCTTTGTGTGCGGCGCGTCGCTCAAGTCATCGCTGATGCAGATTTCTGATGAGGGGACATGAGCATCGAGCACCCGGTCATATCCATTATCGTTATCGGTCGTAACGAGGGCAGCCGCCTTGCTGCCTGCCTGGAATCAACAATCACCGCCGCTCAACGCCTGAACCAATCATATGAACTGCTCTATGTTGACTCCGCGAGCCAGGATAACTCAACGGCAATCGCAAGCAAGTATCCGGCTACTGTACTGCATCTCAAACCGGGACAACCGCTTTCAGCGGCGGCGGGGCGTTCGCTGGGAACGCACTATGCGCGGGGCGATTATCTGGCCTTTTTTGATGGTGACATAGTGTGCGATCCGGATTGGTTCGTGAAGGCGCTTCCTTTTTTTGATGATGACACCGTTGGTATTGTGTCCGGGAATATCATCGATGTTTTTCAAAAGCATAATGGTGATTTTTCACGCCTGGCGCGGCGCGTGTTTGATGATGTCGTTGAAAGCCGCACCATAGGCGGCGTATCGATTGTCAGACGTACAGCCATTCAGGCCGCCGGAAGTTTCGATCCCTTTGTGCGAGGACGCGAGGAGCAAGAGTTCGCTTTCCGGGTGATGGCGCAAGGCTTTCGCATACTTGGCTTGCCGTTTCCGATGTGTGACCATCACACATCCGACCTGACCATAACAGAAATAGTGAGACGCCGGAGAAACGGATACTATATTGGCTTAGGGCAGGTGCTTCGCGCCACATGGCATACACCTGATCGCTGGCGGTATTTGTGGTCACTCAAAGTACCCCTGGTTGTTTTGCTCTGGCTGTTGAGTCTGGTCTTTTTCACTGTTGTGTCTATTGGTTTTCAGTTTTACGGTCTTTTGCTGCTCAACCTGATCAGCACGCTGCTTATCATATCCCTGTTGGCGGTCAGGCTTCACAGTCTACGGCGCGGCCTTTTGTACGTGATGGTCGAAATATTCACCCTGGAAGGCATAGTCAAGGGCCTGTTGGAAAAAAAACCGGTAGATTCCGGTCGGTTGGACTATGACGTTCTGCAACAGGGTAAGATACTATGACGGTATCCCGACCGGCGAACAGCGTAACAATACCGGTGGAAATCAAGCCCGGACAGTTACCCCGTGATGGTTAAAGGTGCCGTTATGCCATCTGCATTACCAGCCGTATCTGTGGTCACAGTGTGTTTGAATGCGGCTGATACCCTCGAAAACACAATTCAGAGTGTTGTATCTCAAACGTACCCAAACCTGGACTATATCATCATCGATGGTGAATCCAGCGACGGGACCGTACCAATCATTCAGCGGTACGCACACAACGTGAGTTTCTGGATCAGCGAACCCGACCGGGGTTTGTATGACGCCATGAATAAGGCTATACAGTACGTTCATGGTGATTACGTTGTGTTTTTGAACGCCGACGATGTTTTTGCGGCACCGGATACCGTCGAAACCATGATCAACCGCGCGGAAAAACAGCCTTCGTCACAATTAATATTCGGTGATGTGCTGGTGAAATTCCCCGATAAAACCCTGTACAAAAAACAGGCATCACCGGTTTCAAAATGGCGTTTATGGAAAGGAAACCCGGTCTGCCACCAGTCCTTGTTTGCTCACCGAAGTGTCTTCGATGCGGTCGGACTGTTCGATACCAGTATGCCTGTTGCGGCGGATTGGGATTGGTTGGCACGGGCAATCGTGCAGGCGGGCTGTTCCGCGATTCATCTTCCCATTCCGGTTTGTGTCTTTAATGCGGGGGGTGTGTCATCGAATCGAAACGCGTATGAGACGGACAAAAAACGAATCCACGAGCGTTATTTTTCGCCAGCCGAGCAGCGTGTATACAGCGTGATGGAGATCGCCTACAAAATCAAGGTTCGCCTCAAAATGTGGAACTTTGCGCTGCCGTGGAAATTGTCCCACAGGATCAAAAACATGAAATGATCGCAGCGTTTGGGATATCGTTTTGATATCCGGCCATACGGGTACGATCATTCCACTCACAGCGTTACAAACAAACACAACGGAATCCAACCGTGACAAGGTTTCTGCTGCGGGGGTCAAGCCTGGTATTCGGGTCTTTGCTGCTGCGGTTAGCCGCGCGTAAACTCAAGACGCTGTCACTACTCCACGAACCGCCGCGCAGCATGCGAGCTTCGCGCTCATCGAATACCGCAGCTATTCCGCTGTCCCAGCCGGTTACGCACCACTCCCACACGTTCCCGGCCATATCCATGACCCCATAGGGACTGGCCCCATCCGGATAATGTGTCACGGGGGTTGTTTCATCAACATACCGGTTCCAGTTACACACGTGTACATTGGGTTCTTCGTCCCCCCAGGGATAATCTCGTCCATCATCCCCTTGCGCGGCGTGCTGCCACTGCTGTTCGGTTGGTAAGGCAGCGCTCTTACCGGTCACGGCGCTTAACCAGTGGCAAAACGCCGCAGCCTCATACCAGGATACACCTACTACCGGGCAGTGTGGCCGGTTCCAGTCGCTGCTTTGCCAGTAGCGCGGTTCTGTCCACTGCTCGTTTTCTTTTGCCGCCCACCCGGCGTCCGTCCACCAGGTGGCATTGGTATACCCGCCAGCGTTAACAAACGCGGCATACTGGATGTTGGTTACGGGATACCGGGCCATCATAAACGCCTCAACCTCATCAGTAGTCGGCGCTGAGAGATAACCACCCGCCGCCAGCGTGACGTTTCCCCCTGGTACGTTTACCCACTCAATGTTCATCGTGTTTTCCAGCATAATATGTGCACTACAGTCGCTAACCTTCATCCGCCAGGAACGGCATGATGTGCCCGGTCGTGTTCAGCAGCGCGTGCCCCGCTCCGGGAAGCATCTTGACCGCCAGATCAGGCAGGAACTTGTTCATTCGCGCCGATATCTTTTTGTGGTCGCGCATCACGTCTTTCGTGCCGCCGAGTAACAATACCGGCATCGTCAAGCGCTGCATCTCCTCATCAGAAAAAAGCGGAAGTACACCAAAACGCGGCTTAAAGCTGCTCATAACCAGGGCGGTGATCTCCTCGACACCCTCCGGCACCGGCTGGTCGGCAAAGATCATGCGTACAATCCGCCGGATGCCCCACTGCCCCAGTAATGATAACGGTACCGTGCGGAAGACAAACGATATCCGGTCTGGCACCACGCCCCCAGGACACATCAATACCAGTTTCTCGATATGTTCCGGCCTGGTTGTCGCAAACTTCAACGCTGTCCAGCTTCCCTGTGAAATGCCAATAATCGTCGCCTTGTCGATTTTTAGCGCCGAAAA
>JAFGHR010000044.1 GCA_016930015.1 Anaerolineae bacterium
AGCATAGTCTGGCCTAATGCGCGCGCCTGGAGAGCGCGTGAGCGGTTTCCGCTCCGTGGGTTCAAATCCCACCCTCTCCGCCACTATTTTTCCTATCACGCACCGCCACGGCAGATAACACAGTCTGCCGTGTCATGTTTATAGGGAGACGTGTATGTCCTGGATTTCGGTTGAGTTTGCCCGCACCCTGTACGATGATACCGACCCGGTCCACGATTTTGACCACGTGCTGCGCGTGCTGGCTCTCGCACGCCGCATCGGACGCGCGGAAGGGGCCGACATGGCGATCGTCGAAACTGCCGTACTGCTGCATGACATCCACCGCGCCGACGAAGATCAACAGGCACACGTTCATAACGCGGAAACTGTCGATCACGCGCTGCTGGGCGCCGAACAGGCCCGCGAGATTCTGGGCAATCTCAACCCGCCCCCGGACGCTAACTTTATTGACGCGGTGGCGCACGCCATCGCGGCCCACCGCTTCCGTAACCAGGTCGAGCCGCAAACGCTGGAAGCTCAGGTCGTGTTTGACGCCGATAAGCTCGATGCCATCGGCGCGATCGGGGTGGCGCGTGCTTATGCTTTTGGCGGCATGAACGGGCAGCGCTTGTGGGGCGAAGTGCCAGCGGATTATCCCGGCGGTGGGGCCAACCATACCCCGCACCACGAATTCGTGTACAAGCTGACACGCATCCAGGACCGCATGTATACCAACAAAGGGCGCGCGATCGCCCGCGAGCGGCACAACTACATGGTCAGCTTCTTTGAGCGCTTGGCCCGCGAAGTCCAGGGAGCCGTATAAGCGGCCCGGCGCCCGGCTGGCCGAATTGCAGGATCAGGCGGGCTGCGGTACGATCCCGGCCACATGGGGGGACCAACGATCAACAAGATTGGAGCATTGGCGTACTATGATCGAGGAACCCAGGATCACCCAGAACGACACACACCCTGAAAAACCTATCAGCCTGGACGAGCAGCTCCGGCGTGACGAACCCCCGGCCAGCGATGAGGACACCAACCCGCACCGGGTATCGGCGCTGGAAGAACAACTGCGCCGCGAGGAACCACCGGTCGCCGATGAGGATACGAACCCGCACCGGGTCAGCGCCCTGGATGAGCAGCTCCGGCGCGACGAACCGCCAATCGCGGCGGACGATACCAGCCCATCGCGCGCGTTTAGACCGTCCTGGGCCGATGACCTGTCACAGGCAGCAACCAGCCGCGCGGGACGCGGGCAGCGTGTCCTGGCCCTGATGATGCTGGCCGCCGCCCTGGCGCTGACTCTCGCTGCGACCTGGCTTTGGCTCGATGCTGAGGAAAACTCAGAACCGCCGCCGCTCCAGGGATCCGCATCAAACGCGCCGGTTGCCGCCGCGAGCACCCCGTCGCCCACAAAAACAGCGGTCCCGTCTTCGCCAAAACCGGCAGACGATCAGACCGTGCCGGTTGCCGCCGCACGTATTGATCCGGTCACCTATCCCACGGCGGCAGCCGATGAAATCGCGGTCGCGCTGCTCACACCGGCTCCGCTGGTGCACGAGATCACCGGGATTCAGCGTGTGAACGAGCCGTTTACCATATTGCCCGCACAAACGCGTTCCAACGTGATCCAATACACGGTGCAGCAGGGCGACTCGTTGGAAAATATCGCCGCCAAGTTCGGCCTGGAGGATTTTTATTCCATCATCTGGGCCAACTCGTCCAGCAAATACAGCCCGCTGCGTCCTGGCGTGACGCTCAACATCGTGCCCGAAGATGGCGTGTATTATGAGGTGACCGAAAATATCACCATTGGCGCCCTTGCCGACAAGTACGGGGTTGATCCGTATGCACTCATCGACTCAGACTACAACAACCTGTACGGCTCCTCGCCGGACACGCTGCTGGTACGCGGCATGGGCGGGATCGTCATCCCCGGCGGCAAGGGTGAAGTCGTGAACCTGTTAGCCGCTAACACCTCCGACGGGGGACAGTCCAGCGGCGGTGTGGTCAGCGGGTCCTATTCGCTGTGGGGCTGTTCGGCCACCGTATCGGGCGGTACGCTGCCGGTTAACCGGCCTCTATCCAATTATAAATGGATGCAGGGCTTTGTTCCCGGCGGCCATACCGGCGTTGACCTGTCCGGTAACACCGGTGATCCAGTCTACGCCGCGGGCGGGGGCACCGTGGTTTATGCCGGATGGAATACCTATGGTTATGGGAACGTGGTCGTTATAGCTCACGGGGCGGCGTTCAGCCTGTACGCTCACTTGAACTCAATCAACGTAAGCTGCGGGCAAAATGTGGGCGCCGGTGATGTGATCGGCACCCTGGGCAGCACCGGCAACAGCAGCGGGTCGCACCTTCACTTTGAAGTACGTGACGCTGACTTCAACGCGCGTAATCCGCAGGACTACGTTAGTTTTTAGACCAACATCAACCATCATGGCGAACTCTGGCACAGCTTCCTGGCCCGTGATCGGGCACGAATGGGCGATCAGCCATCTCGAACGGGCGATCCGGCACGACCGCATGCGGCATGCGTACCTGATCACCGGGCCAGACCAGATCGGCAAAACGACCCTGGCGCGAACTTTTGCCTCGGCGCTCAACTGCACCGGCGACTCGCCGCCCTGCGGTGAATGCCGCGCCTGCAAGCTGATTGCCAAAAACAGCCACCCCGACGTAACCATCGTTGAAGGCGAAAACAGCGGCACGCTCAAAATCGAACAGGTGCGCACGCTGCAACAAACCCTCGCGCTGCGCCCGTATGAAGTACACTACCGGGTCGCCATTCTGCGCCAGTTCCACAACGCGAATCCGGCGGCGGCCAATGCGCTGCTTAAAACCCTGGAAGAACCGCCGTCCCGCGTGGTCCTGATTCTCACCGCCAGGTCAAGCGACACCCTGCTGCCCACCATCGTCTCGCGCTGCCAGCCGATTCACCTGCGCCCACTGCCCATCGAAACGGTGCGTGAAGCGTTGGAATGGCACTGGAATGCGGACCAGGTCCAGGCCAAAACCCTGGCGCAGCTTTCCGGGGGACGCATCGGTTGGGCGATCCGTGCCATCGAAAACCCCGGTGAACTCGAACAGCGGGACGAAGCCCTCGACGTGCTGGAAAAGTTGCTGCTGGGCAAACGCCTTGACCGGTTTGCGATCGCGGAAAAGTTAGCGACCGATAAACCGGCACTCATTACCCTGTTGGAAGTGTGGATGAGTTATTGGCGTGATGTCACCCTGGTCGCCAACGGCAGCCGGGCTCCGATCACAAACTACGATCGATTGGCGGGGATTCAAGATTTGGCGAAACTGGCCGGGGCCGAACGTGCCGAACACGCCCTGCATGCTACCGGAAACACGCTCGGCAGCCTGGGACGTAATGTTAACACGCGCCTGGCGCTAGAAGTCCTGATGCTGGACTACCCGGCCCTATAACGCGTTTAATAAGCTCACGTGTAAAAAAGAAACGCGCAGCAGGGTCACTCACTGCGCCAGGGGAAGATTGACGTAAAACGTGCTGCCCCGGTTAAGCCCGTCACTTTCGGCCCAGATAGACCCGCCGTGCGTTTCGATGATGGCTTTGGCAATCGACAAGCCCAACCCCATACCCCCGTGACGCCGCGTCATGTGGTCTTCAACCTGGTAAAATTCCTCGAAAACCCGGTCAAGCTGGTCTTGTGGAATACCGATCCCGGTATCACTAACCCGAATCCACACGGAATGCGGCTTACGTTCAAACGATAATACGATCTCGCCGCCGCTGGGGGTAAATTTCACGGCATTGTTCAACAAATTGGTCAGCGCCATTCCAAATTTGATGCGGTCAACCACGACCACCAGGCTCACATCAGGCATTGTAACGAACAGGGTATGGCCTTTGGCCTCGGCCAGATTCTGCACTTCGTTTTGCGCCGCCTGGAAAACAGCGACCAGGGGAATATGCTCCAGGGAAAGCTCAGCCTCACCGATTTTCAGGTAACGCAGATTCGTCATGTCCTCAATCAGGTTACGCATGCGCAGCGCACTGTTCAAAACTGCCGTCACGTGATCACTAACGTCGCCCTGTGCATCCTCTTTTAAAAACGTGGCGTAGCCCAAAATCACGCTTAACGGGGTGCGGAGTTCATGCGACGCAATGGCGATAAAGTCGTTTTTGAGCTTATCGAGCTGATCGAGTTCATCGTAGGCTCGCTGAAGTTGGTCCAGCAGTTGGGCATTCGTAATCGCTACGGCAGACTGGGCAGCCAGAATCATCATGTTGTGCCGGTCTTCTTGGGTCCAGGCGCCTTCTTTTTTGTTCACGGATTCGAGCACCCCTATCGGCTGGTTTTTGTGCCGCATGGGAACTCCTAACAAAGACCGGGTATCAAACCCACTTTGAGCGTCGGCCTGGCGGTAATGGCGCGGGTCTTGAGTTACGTCGTCCAGCACAATCGCTTTGTTTTCGCGCAGGATGTTTCCGGCAATACTCCCTTCCAGCGGCACTTGAATGTTAAGCAACTCATCGACCACGGTGCTGTAGGTGGTCGAGGCGACAAAGTGAAGCTGTTGTGTCTGCTGGTCATATAACAAGACCGAGGCTGACTCCGCCTCGGTGATCTCGGCTGCATAATTCATGATCACACTCAACAGGGGGCGAAGCTCCAGAGTTGAGTTGATCACCAGGCTCACTTCAACCAGACGGTTCAAGCGATGTACTTCCTGGTGACACGCGAGGAGTTCGGTTGAAGAGTCTGACATTAAGCGCTCCCATATGCAGCAGGCATCCATTTCTGTACACGCAGAACACACTTGTCCTGAATAGTACACGATACCCTAATGGACGGCAATAACGGCTGTTTGGGCTGGCTGATGACTGTGATCGGCCACTGTATAAAAAAATTTGTTTCCCCAGATCAGTAAATAATAGTTTTTAGTCGTAGTAGTAGGGCCTGTCGATATGTCGATAACTCTGGCTCCCCGCGACAAAAAAGGGCCATTTTCCCATATATGGGGGGTCACCGTATATCGACCCCCCATATATTTCCCACATTATCCCTGGTGACGCAAAAAGTTATCGACAGGACCCTGTTGATAACTCGAAAAGTTATCGACATAATCGACAGCCTTATGTTCTATTACCAGATGAGCAAAATGAGCAAACCACCAAATGTGGGGGTCTGAACCAGTCGATCCCCCCGTATATGGTGTGTTGGAAAATAGTGTGAAAAATGTTGGAAAAAAAGTTATCAACAGGTTATCGACAGGCAACACGAGTTATCGACAGGTTATCAACAGGTTATCGACAGGTTGGAGTAGAATCATAGACGAGTCGTCTATCAATTTTGATCATGTGGGATAATGCATAAACCATGTTGGTGGGGTGATAAACAGCAGGGATGGCGGGTGGAACAAATTTATTGGCGGTGAATCTGGTGGTAACCCTGCCCCGGTGATGAGGGCCAGTCGATGAGGTTAGTTGGCGAGGCTGTTAGCAACGATGCTGTTCACTGCGGAATGCATAGGTGGGACGATGTGGGTCGCTAACCCCAACTGCTGGCGGATGGCGGATACATCCTCGCGCAGTGTGTCATCGGCGGCGAATTCATCGGATATCTTTTGGTAACCATGCACCACCGTGCTGTGATTCCGTCCGCCCAATGCTTCGCCGATCTGAGGGAATGACGCTTTGGTTTCTTCGCGAGCCAGGTAGATAGCGATATGCCGGGCGCGGACAATCTCCTTTGTGCGGCGTTTGCTGATCAGATCGTCAAGCGAAAGCTGGTGATACGACGCGGTGGCTTCGAGCACCTGATCCAGGTTGGTCCCGGCAGTGGATGGCGTTTGAGGCGCTGCCGGATTCTTGTCCAGCACACGATTAGCCAGAAACGGGGTGAGCGGCTGGCGGGTCAGTTTGGCGCGTGCCAGCACCTGCGTGAGCAGACCTTCCAGTTCACGGATATTGTCCGTGGCATGGTTGGCCAGCATCTCGGCGACATCCTGTGGCAGCCGGGCATGCTGCGCGGCGGCTTTGGCTTCCAAAATCGCCAGCCGGGTTTCATAGTCTGGAGGGGAGATGTCGGCCAGTAAGCCGCCCTGGAACCGTGACCGCAGGCGTTCGTCCAGCTTGTTAAGCTGGCGTGGATGGCAAGTCGAAACCGCGACGATTTGCCCATTGTGCTCGTGGATGACATTGCAGGTGTGGTAGAACTCTTCTTCCGTGCTGGTTTTCCCCGCCATAAACTGGACATCATCGATCAACAACACGTCCGCTGTGCGATATTTCTGGCGGAACTCGTCCATGGTTTTAGCCCGGATAGACATCACCATTTCGTTGGTGAAGGCTTCGGCGGTTACATAGATGACGTTGTGGTCACTGGTTTGGCATACATGGCCGATGGCCTGGAGCAAATGCGTTTTGCCCAGCCCTACCCCGCCGTAGATGCACAGCGGGTTGTAAGCTGTGCCGGGCGCTTCCGCAACGGCCTGCGCCGCCGCCAAAACAAAACGATTGTTCGGCCCGACTACAAACGCGTCAAACGTGTAATGTTGGTTGAGCGGGGTCTGGAAGATACCAGGCCGGTCAGCGGCTTTGCTGCGCCGGACATTCGATACGCGGGGGTCCCACTCGGAATACGGTTCCTGGACACGCTCCGAATCACTTGAGGTGGGTTTGTGTGTCCACAGCGGACCAGCTTCGGTTTCAGGTGCTGTGACCTTCCGGTTCGACACGTGGACGACAAAGTTCACCCGCACAGACCGCTCAAAAATATCGGACAGGGTCTGGGTGATAAGGGTTTTGAGGTGTTTGTCTAACCAGTCTTTAGCATAGGCATGCCGCACACGCACCACAAACTCGCCGTCTTCATACGCCAACAGCTCCGAGCCTTTGAGCCAGGTGTCGAAGGTCGCGCGGTTGAGTTGTAGTTGGAGCTGGCCTAATGTTGCTTGCCAGGCGTCGCGTGCGCTCAACATCGATGCTTACCCCATGCGGCAGCGAAAAAAAAACGAAACCAATATCTACAGCTGCATACACTACGATCTGGCGCAGCCATACTGCTTGAATAGACTGTCGAATTGCTTGATTTGTGTCACCCTGGCGACGAAAAGTCGTGTTGGTGATGAAAGGTTTACCCCGACTGGAGAGTAAAAACATTTTAACAAACTCTAGTCAGAGACTCAATCGGAATCGGGCTTTGAACCTTAAATGTTTCAAATTTTTAAGGTTCGGCAGAGTCGACTCCGGTTTTGCGAGTCCATGCGATGAAACACAGGACTCAAATATCGAGTCTTAGCGCGGGTAATCGCTATATGTGGGGGTAGTTTTTGAGTTATGCCCCAGCCCTGGGGGATTGGTCTGAATCGAGATGTGCGAGTGCTAGAAATGTTAAAATTTTCATCGCGCTCGAAAAATTTAACATTTCACTTTGAATCCGATTTTTGTGAATCAGAGCGGTTTTCTTTTCATTTTTGTGGGTAATGTGGGTTTGTGTGGATTTGTTTTTGGGGGCGTGCTGTGCGGTTTATGTCTGTTTGGTGGCACGTCACAACACCGGCGCGTCTTCAAGGTGGTTGGAGACGCGCCGAGATACAATCGACCATAAAGCGTGCTGGTTATACTCCCTGGATACTTTCACCGGGCAGCCTGAACTCGAACGCGTGACGCTTGGTGTCGAGCGCGGTCGATAAGCTGGTATTGTCGCGGGTGTTCCACGTGGTGAAGATATCTTTGACGAAGCTGTATACTAACTCAAAGGCCAGCGCCTCAAAATCGGTGCTTTCGATATCCGACTGCTGTTTTGGCCAGCCGTATCCCCAGGCAAACCACGATCCATCCTGAAAAATGATGATATCGTAAAATGACTTACCTTCGGGCTCGTCGGTCAGAAAAACGGCAATCCGGGCACAGTCCTCTTTGAACTGAACGGGCGGGATGCGGGCTTCGTCCTCTGGATTAGGCCGGGCGAAACCTAACAAGGGCACAAAGACAATGCTCCAGTCTTCAATAAACATTTGCAAGCCTTCGATGCCGCCGCCTGCCGGGTGTATCAGGCGGCGCGATTTGCTCAGGCCCGGCACACCGTGAACCTGGCATTCAGCCAATACCGCTTCAATGGCGGTAAACAGGCGGCTTGAAAATTCCTTCAGGTATTGGTAGAGCGCCTGGTGGCTGGCAATGCGGCGCTGCATCACAGTATTCAGGTCTACTAGATACTTCTGCCGTTGATCATCATCCACGGGATATCTCCTGCATCACATAAGTATTCACTGCAACCGGCGCTGGATTCAGCCGTGCCGCTGCATAAAACGCTGAAGGCGTTCCAGCGCTTCTTCGATCTGTTCGTATGATGTCGCATAACAGGCACGCACAAACCCGGCGCCCGCTTTACCAAATGCGCTGCCGGGTATCACGGCGACCTGTTCTTCCGTTAACAGGGTTTCGGCAAACATTGTTTCATCCATGCCCGACGCGGCCACATTGGGGAAGGCGTAAAACGCTCCCCCCGGTTCAAAACACGCCAATCCCAGTTCATTAAAACCGGAAACCATCAAGCGGCGGCGGCGATCATATTCCTGGACCATACGTTCAACCTGATCGTCAGCTTTAGCCAGTGACTCCGCGACGGCGTTTTGGGCGGTGGTAGGTGCTGACATAATCGTGTATTGGTGAATCTTGCGCATGCCCCCAATGATGTTTTCTGGTCCGACGGCGTACCCCAGGCGCCACCCGGTCATGGCGTGGCTCTTGCTGAATCCGCTCAAGACAACGGTGCGCGCGCGCATGTTGGGCAGCGTGGCAAAGTGCGTATGGCTGCCGGTGTAGACCAGCCGGTCATAAATTTCGTCGGAGATGATAAACAAGTCGTGTTTTTCGGCCACAGCGGCGATTTCGGCCAGCCGCTCACGTGTCATCACGGCCCCGGTCGGATTGTTCGGGTACCCGATCAAAATCGCCTTGGTTTGGGGTGTAATGGCGGCTTCGATAGTTTCTCCGGTAACCTGGAAATTTTCGCCAACATGGGTATCAATCGTGACCGGCACGCCGCCCGCCAGGGATACTTCCGGGGCATAAGCCACAAAACAGGGTTCAGGAATGATCACCTCGTCACCGGGGTTAAGCAGCGTGTTAGCTGCCAGGTACAGCGCTTCGCTGACACCGACTGTGACCAGAATTTCCCTCTCGACGTCATACGTTATGCCGTACAGGCGTTCCAGATACGCGGCGATGGCCTGGCGCAGTTCGATCGTACCGCTGTTACTGGTATAGTGCGTGTGCCCCTGTTCGAGTGACCGAATCCCGGCCTGGATAATCGGGTCGGGCGTGATAAAGTCCGGTTCACCGATCCCCAACGAGATCACGTCTTTCATGGTGGCGCTGATGTCAAAAAATCGACGAATGCCAGACGGCGGAATCGCTTGGACACGTTGTGAAACAAAATCACGCATGATGAAAAAGTCTCCTTATTACGAAGGAACTGGTGTTGAGTATATTCACGGTCCTGGCTTTGAGCAATAGACGGCATTAGGCCGAAACAACCAAAACCCCACGCCGGGCGAGCGTGGGGAACACAGCAGGCCGGGTAATAGGTCAGTTATCCGGCGGCAGGCGCTTCGTCTTCGGGCGCGCCGGGTTTTGGATTGGGCAGCATCAGCGAACTGAGCGCGCCAATCCCGACAAAGAAAAAGGCCGCCAGCGCCGCATTTGACATCCCCTCTGACCGGGCCGCTTCTACCAGGCGGCCTACTTCGCGGCCTTGAGCGCTCATGTCGATGGAATTTTCCACAGGCGGCACGGGTGCTGCTTCGGTTGTGTCACCGGTCATGGGCGGGTCTGCGCTTTCAGCGGCTCCGGCAGGCATACCGTGCGGTAGTGCGTCCCCCAGCATAACCTCAAAGTCAAAGTTTACCGGCTGCTTGGCCATCTCCATATACATGTCTTCCATCGCCAGCACCGGCGGGGCGAGTACGGTACTCTGATCAAAGGCATCGACAAGCCGGTTTTCAGTTGTCGTTGATACGACCGTACCGATAATGGCGATACCGAGCGCGGCCCCAACCTGCCGGATGGTGCTGTTTCCGCCGGACGCGATTCCGGCTTTGGGACCGGGGATATCATATAGGACAAGATTCGTCAGTTGGGCGATGGCCAGACCAAGCCCTAACCCGTACACGCCCAGCACCAGCGCGATCGTATTCACCGATACACCCGGATCAATGATCTGGCTGAGGATAAACAGGGCGATAATTTCGAGTACCATCCCGCTGGTGACGATCCACTTGGGACCGATACGCGCCGAAAACGCCCCGGCCAGCGGCGCGCCGACAAAGGCCATGGCCGCCAGCGGCAGTAAGGCGATCCCGGTATCAAACGCGCTCAGCCCCTTGGTGCCCTGGAGGTAGAGGCTCAAAGCAAACAGGATACCGATCTCGCCCAGGTTGACGATCAGCCCGGTGATCATGCCGTAGCGGTAGCTGGGATATCGAAACAGCCCGAACTCAAAGAGCGGTTCGCTGTTCTGGCGTTCGAGACGCCGCTCGTACCATGTAAAAATGCCCAGCAGGATCACGCCGATTGTGATCGAAACGGGAACGATCGAAATGCTGTCGTAGGGCCAATCCCAGCCCAGCATGGAAAACTGGTCATCGGGTTTCCACCAGCCGTAGCCCTGCCCCTCGATAATGCCGAACACAAACGCGGCCAATCCGACCCCACCCAACAGTATGCCGGGCACATCAAAGTAGTGCCTGGTTTTGATATCACGCGATTCACGAATGGCCCACAGGCTGCCGAAAAAGGCCGTTATCACGATCGGGATATTGATGTAAAACGCCCAGCGCCATGACGCGTTATCGACCATCCAACCGCCGAGCAGCGGTCCCAACGCCGCCGCGACGCCCGCCGTCGCCCCCCAAATCCCAAAAGCAATGCCGCGTTCCTTACCTTTAAACGTCGTGGTGACGATCGATAACGTGCTGGGGCTGAGCATGGCCGCACCCACGCCTTGAATCGCACGCATCAGGATCAGCATGTTGATCGACGTGGAAGCGCCAACTAGGGCCGATCCCACGCCGAACAATACGACCCCCAGCATGAACAACAACCGGCGGCCATATTGATCACCGATCTTGCCCCACAGGATCAGGGTGGCGGCATAAACCAGCGAATAGATGGTATTGACCCATTCGGCATCACGAAACGTCGAATCAAAATCCTGGGTGATCGATGGAATCGCCACGTTAACGATGGTCGCATCCATGATGACCAGCGTCAGGCTCAGGCTCAGGATGAGCAGGGCGTACCAGCGGCGCCGGTGGTGCTCGGAGCCGTCTTGAATGACCATGTCGGCGGATAAAACGGGTGTGTTTGCCATCACATAGTGTTCCTTATAGTGTTTGTTGTTCTATTCAGGGCGAGTATGTTCACAGCCGGAACGTTTTACGATGCGGGTTGAATGCTGCGCTCGAACAGTGCGATCATCTGGTTGACGTAGTCACCGTCAGACGCTGGACGCTGGACGCAGTCTAATGGGACATAGGCGCTCATCGACACGTTGCTAAGCGCCCACATGGCGCTGATGATCACCGATGGGGCCAGATCACGCCGGATCGCGCCTTGCTCCTGGCCCTGCTGAATGATCGCGCCCAGGGTTTCGAGTGTATGGGTATGCTGCTCGACAAACTGGTCGTTTTCATGAAACGCCGGCAGCACGTTGTCGCGCCCCGTGTGGATCAGGCCGCGCAGCGGGGTAATCTGGCCTTCCATCAGGTAACGCATAGCCGCACACAGCCGCTCAACCGGCGGCTGTTCAACCGTGCCCGCCAGCCAGTCGAGAAACTGCCCGGCATGCCACGCGATCATGTGAACCAGCATGTCGTCTTTGCTATCAAAATGCTGGTAAAGCGTGGCTTTTGAAATACCCACCTCGTCGGCCAGGTCGTCCATGGTCACGTTAGCAAAACCGTGTTCGGCTGAGAGCGTGGTCAGTGCGTCCAGAATAGCCGATTGGCGCTGTTCCCATTGTTTTTGTTGATACCGTCCGCGCGACACCTGCTGCCTCCATGCGTAAACTTATGAGTTTACAATAAAACTGATCGGTTTAGTTGTCAACTTTAAAGTATTATTTGGTAGTTTCGGCGCCTGGCTGTGTAGATTCAGGTAGGTTTCGCAGCCGCCTGGGCGGGAGCGGTGGCAGGTCGGGGGGATTTTGGACAAACTGAAGACTTTTAAGGAGTATGGTTTATGTCAGCATCACCTGAATCACAAGCGCCGGTTAAGTTCGTTCGTCTTCCGTCCGGGCGTAATCTCGCCTATGCCGAGTACGGTGATCCGGCAGGGAAACCGGTCATATTCATCCAGGGAACGCCCAGTTCACGCCTGATGCATCCCGACGACACGATCACGGCGGCGGCGGGCGCACGGCTGATCGCCATCGACCGTCCGGGGTTTGGGCTGTCGGATTTTGCGCCTGGACGGCGTTTACTCGACTGGCCGGATGATATCCTCGCGGTGGCCGATTCGCTGGGATTCGAGCGCTTTGCCGTGGTCGGGATTTCCGGCGGCGGCCCATACACAGCGGCCTGTGCCTACAAAATACCGGACCGGCTGACGGTGGCGGCAATAGTTGCCGGGGCAGGTCCGCTTGATACGCCCGATGCCGGAAAGGGCATGACGCGGATGCGGCGCATCGGGCTAACCATCGCACAGCGAGCGCCGTGGCTGCTGGTGCCGGTGCTCTGGTTCACGACGAATCCCAGCCGGAACCCGGCGCGATTCATGGAACGTTTTTCTGGCGGGTTGTGCCCGGCAGACCGGGCGATTATGGATCGCCCGCACATCAAAGCGATGTTCCTGGCCAGTTATGCCGAATCCACGCGGCGCGGCGTGCGCGGGCTGGCGCACGAACTGCGGCTTTTTGCGCAGCCGTGGCGGTTCCGGCTTGAGGATATCAAAACACCGGTCGTGATCTGGCACGGTGACCAGGATGCAAGCACCCCGATCAGCCTGGCGCGCCACATGGCGTCACACATACCGGGCTGCGAGATCACGATTTTTCCTGGCGAGGGGCACTTGTTTCTTTTTGACCGGTGGCAGGTTCTTTTGGACGTGCTGCTGAACACAAACACGTGATCGGGAACCTTGAAGACTATTAACGTGTAAAATAAGCATTCCGGTAGAAAGGGATGCACCATGACGGACGCTGTTTTGAACCAGCTTGACGAGATTATTTTGCGTAACCGCGACGAGCAGATCGGTTTTCTTCAGCAGATCGTGCAGGCAAACAGCGCCAATCCCTTTACACCGGATGCGTCCGACCCGGACCGGCCCATCGAGCGCGAGATCGCCCACCTGATCCATAACAAACTGCGTGATATCGGGCTGTCACCGGAATTAAAAGGAGTCTCGGCAGCCCACCGACTATATTAGGCTGCGGCCCCTGGAATGACGGCTGGATGTTCATCACGCGCGGCATTCCGGCGATCTGCGAGTTTGGTCCCAATGGGGCGGGTGTGCATGCCCCGGACGAATACGTCGAGCTGGACAGCCTGATCGACACGATACGCATTTTTGCCCGCGTGATTGTAGATTTCCTGGGATAATTTTACGGCACCTGGGGCCGATCGGACTTGGTAATCAGGCCATTTCTGGTATATCCTGAAGTAGATAGGGTCAGGTGTGTACCCTCGGCACCCGGCTTCGCACAAATGTTCTAATGTGTTATAATCAAAGTAGTATTAGCCTCCTGTTGGAAGGTTTTGTCAGGGTTGCAACAACAGGGAGGCGCTATTCGTAATACAAGTAAAAACCGTCGCAGATACGCTCGTTGGTGGATAACAATTCAGGTGCAGCGGAAAAATGGCAGATCGATTTCGCAGACGACGTGACGACGATGACGACGACAATCGCCCGGAATCCCAGCAGCCTCCTCGGTTTGCACGTACACGGGATGAATCCCGCCCTGGTGATTCACCAGAGCGGCGTCTTCCGGTTGGTGGCCGAGATAGGGATCCTCAAAAGGATGACTCCGGCGGTGGTCGACGGTTGGGTTTAAACCGCGGCGGCGACAAGGACCGGAAACAAAGCGACTCCAAGCGGGATCGCAGCGGTGACCGCGGCGGGGCCCTCGGCGCTGATCGCAGTGGTGCCCGCGGCGGGACCCTCGGCACTGATCGCAGCGGTGACCGCGGCGGTGTCCAGCGTCCTGGGTCAAAGCGTGGTGATACCCCCCCTCGCCAGAAAGATGACTCTGGCGGTGGCCGGCGGTTGGGTTTAAACCGCGGCGGCGACAAGAGCCAGAAACAAAGTGACTCCAAACGGGATCGCGGCGGCGACCGCGGCGGTGATCGCGGTGGCGACCGCAGCAAAAGCGGTCGGCGTTTTGGGCGTGGCTCAAAAAGTGATGACAAGGATACAAAAGGCACACGTTCACCGGCACGCAGCCCGTTTTTAGGCAGTGATTTTGCCGATGACGACGAACCCGGTGCCCGCCGCACAGGAGCGGTACGAGGTCCTGACGACCGGTCTCGCAGCGGGGCACTCGGCAGTTCGCCACGGCGCGCACCCATTGGTGGCCGGGATGATGACCAGGGCGGGCGGTCATCACGCCCCAGCCCGTTCAGTGACTCGGCACGGCGTTCGCCCATCGGCGGACAGGCCCCAGGCGGCATGCGTGATCGGGA
>JAFGHR010000045.1 GCA_016930015.1 Anaerolineae bacterium
AGGTACATGCCCGCCCCGGCAGCAGGCAAACACACCATCACGATCACGCGCAGCGCGCCCGCCGCGTCCAGCGCGAACACGCGCATCACCAGCGCACCGAGATAATACACCAGGCTGGAATAATACTGGTACAGCGGCGAACCATAGCCAAAATAAAACGATTCGGCCCAGCGCGGCGTTAACACACCGTGTGACCACGCGCGGCTCATTTCGGCGGTGCGGTGAATGTGAAACAGGGTATCATGACCGTTCGCCAGCTCAGCCGAACTCAACGACGGCCACAGCGCAAACAGGCACAACCCCACCGTGAACACCAACCCCATATCGACGTGCCGCGCCAGCGCCGCATACCAGGACCGGGTCGGGGTAACTTCAGTTTTTTGCATAATGGGCTATCGCTCTTTACAGGTTGGCACAAGTCGCGGCGTGCCACAGGTTACCCGCCGCGCGAGCACAAAACGCCCCTGACTATACCGTGCCGGGAGCAGGTTTCAATACCGGCCCCTGCCGATCACCCCACGCCAGGCTAACACACGCCGCGCGGCTCAGTCTAACGTGATATCCGGGATCAGTGACACACCCACCGTACCCGGTCCACTATGCACACCCAGCGCAGGCGATAACTGGGCTACAACCCACTCAACGACCGCGTATTTTTCCTCTAACATGGGGCGGAATCGTTCGACCTCGTCCGGGGCCGCGACGTGCATCAGCGCCACGCGAACCGCGCTGCCTTCGGGAATACGATTCAGCGCCAGCGCGACGATCCGCTTATAAGCGCTGATGCGCGAGCGGGCCACACCCAGCGGCGACGGCATCCCCCCTCGTATACCGATCACCGGCTTGATGCTCAGCAGGTCACCCACCATGCTGGTCACTTTGCCAATACGCCCGCCGCGCTGCAAATACTCCAACGTGTCGTTGGTGAAGCCCACAAACGCCCGTTTGGCCGTTTCCTGGGCGGCGGTGGTCACATCGACCAACGGTTTACCCTTGAGCGCCGCGCGTGCCGCCTGGATCACCGCCCAGCCATGCGCCATAGCGACCGTCTGCGTATCCACGACCTCGATCGGGAAACCGGGCAGTTCTTGTTCGGCCAGCCGCTTGGCCACCATCGCTGCCTGGTAGCCGCCGCTGCCGGTGCCGGTCATGGTGACAGTGACCACCCCGTCACTCTCATGCGACAAACGGCGGTAGGTTTCCAGGTATTCCCCGGCGCTTGGATTGGCCGTAGTCGGCCATTCAGGCGCGCTTTTTAACCAGTCATAAAACGCGTCCGGCGGCATGTCGATGCCATCACGCAGTGAGCCGTTAACCGTATGAACGTAGTACGAAACAACCGCGATGCCCAGGTCCTTGACCATAGACGCGGGCACACTTGCGCAGCTATCGGTTACCACAGTAACCACGAGTATTCTCCTTATGCCACAAAATAGTAGTTAAAAAACATCAGCACCAACAGGAACCATTAGGATGTACCATACCTCGGTTGGCTGGCATCGTGCAAATCGTGCATAATTGCACTTGCGTATCATAGTTAAGGGGGAATCTTATCTATGCTCGATGACATCATCAAACGACTGGACGATCCCGATCCATCAGTACGCAGGCAGGCCGCGATCGAACTGGCTAACTTAAGAAATCCGGCAGCGCTTAAGCCGCTGGCATACGTATTTCGCCACGATCCCGATCCCGACGTGCAGGAAGTCGCGCTTAAGGCCGGCCAATATATCCGCAAACACATGGACGCGGGGACAGCGCGGAGCAGCGCGGGCGGTGCTCAAGCCGCCGCAGGCACGGCAGGTACGGCGGGCACCGAAACCGGCCCGGCATCCCCACGCGATCTCAAACGCGCCCAGAGTTATCTGGAAGCCGCCACAACCTATCACATGCAGGGCGATAGGGCACGCACGGTCGAAAACCTGGGCAAAGCGCTTAGCCTGGACCCATCACTTGCCAACGATTCGTTTGTGAGCAACATGGTCTTCAGCCTGACCGGTATGCTCGGTCCACAGGGCATGGCCATCCTGATCGATCCGGTCCAGCGCACGCAACTGATCGAGCGGGCCGGTGGCAAACAAAGCCTGCGCCGCCAGCATATCGATGCTATGGCCAGTGATGATGACGGCGGCTGGGAAAACGTGCTGATCGACCTGGGGATTTACGCGCTGGTGACCGCCCTATCCACCATCGCCATGTTTGTGTTCAGCATGAGCGCGTTTAAAACGTTGGTGGAAGAATATTCACCCAGTTACTCGACCACCGACGGCACCGCGACGATGGCTTTCACCGAAATTGATCTTGACACCATGACCGATCTCAGCCTGGTTGCCATGCTCCCCGCCGCCGTCGGCAACGGCATCTATTCCGCATTTGCGATCGTGGTGCAGGGCGCGGCCATCCACTTTGCCGCCACGTATATTTTGAGCGGCAACGGGTTGATGCTGTCCTTGTTCCGAAAGCTGGTTCCCTTTCAAACTGTAGTCGCACTGGTCACCGCCGGGGCGATTGTGTTAATTTCACTGATCGGCCAGGTTGAAATCATGATGACGGTCATGTCATTCGGGTCCATCATCGGCGGTTTTGCCGCGCTGTACTTTCTGTGCGCCATCGTTGCCAATGTGTACGGGTTCGGCCTGTTTACCGGCTGCCTGAGCCTGATCATGTCCGGTGTTTTGCTGTTCGGCATTTTCTGCTGCGGCTGGTTTGGCATCGCGTCCATGATCGGCTCGCTGTCCGGCGTCTAACACCATGCACAACAGGCACACCAACCAAACACATCGCCCGCCGTGACGTATGCACCACAGCGGGCGGTTAGTTGTTACCGTGTTTTTTTCGACAGCAGCCGTCAGCCAGTGTGATCCAGGCTGGCGATCGCGCCCCGGATGCGGGCCAGCGACGTATCACGCCCCAACACGGCCATCGTTTCAAACAGCGGCGGCGCGACCTGTTGGGCGGTCGTGGCGACGCGCAGCGCTCCGAACAACTGGCCCGGATTCAGGCCGAGTTCTTTCGCCAGCGGGCGCAGCGCGGCTTCTTGAGTCGCGGCGTCGAAGTCGGGCAGTCCTTCCAGCGCGGCTAATGCCTGTTCGAGCGCGGCTTTGGTCCCGGCAGCGTCCATTTTTTTCTGGATCAGGTCCTCCGGCGGCGCGGGCGTGAACGTGTCGGCAAAGATGAACCCGACAAAATCGATGGCTTCATTCAACGTTTTGATGCGCGGCTGGACCAGCGGCACGACGGCCAATACCTGATCATCGCTGGGCGTGTACCCGGCGTGCTCAAATACCGGCTTGAGCAGCGCCGCGAGTTTATCCGGTGCCATGTCGCGAATGTATAACCCGTTCAGCCAGTCGAGTTTTTCCAGCGGGAAGGCGCTCCCCGCCGGGTTGACGCGGTCCAGGTCGAACCGTTCGATCGTTTCTTGAACGGTGAACACCTCGCGGTCGTCGCCAAAACTCCACCCCACGTTGGTCAAAAAGTTGACCAGCGCTTCCGGCACGTACCCCGCTTCGACAAATTCATGGAGCAGCACCGGCACCTTGCGCCCGCCATCGGTAAACGCCACGCTGCGCTTGGACAGCTTGCCTTTGCCGCTGGGACTCAGGATCACGGGCAGGTGCGCGATTTTGGGCGTCGGCCAGCCGAACGCATCATACAGGTGTTTGTGAACCGGCGCGGTCGAAATCCATTCCTCGGCCCGCATGATGTGGCTGACCTGCATAAAATGGTCGTCGATCACGTTGGCGAGATGGTACGTCGGGAAACCGTCCGACTTGAGCAGCACCAGGTCTTGAAGCTGCCGGTTGTCAAACGTGATATCACCGCGCAGGATGTCGTGCACGGTCGTTTCACCGTCCAGCGGCATCTTTAAGCGGACCACGTAGTGGCCGCCGGTTTCCGCGTGTTGTTGATCGCGTTCCGCCGGGGTCAGGTTACGGCAGTGACGATCATACCCCAGCGATTCTCGGTTCGTTTTCTGGCGCTCACGGACTTCGGCCAGACGCTCCGGCGTGCAGTAACAGCGGTAAGCTTTATCATGTTCAATGAGCCAATCCGCCCACTGGCGGTAGAGTTCCGTGCGCTCGGATTGAAAGTACGGGCCAAACTCACCGCCAACCTCCGGCCCTTCGTCCCAGTCGATCCCCAGCCAGCGCAGCCCATCCAAGAGCAGGCGCAGCGCCTCCGGATCGTACCGTTTGCGGTCGGTGTCTTCGATCCGCAAGATAAATGTGCCGCCGTGACGGCGGGCAAACAACCAGGTGAACAGCGCGGTACGCGCGCCGCCGATGTGAAATGGCCCGGTCGGACTGGGCGCAAAGCGCACACGAACGGGCATAGCGGATGGTTCGTTCACAATCCTTTGCTCCTTGAAATGACTGGCTGTGAGGTGCGGCAGCGCCATTATACCAGAGCGTCCCCCCGCTTAAAACCGGCAGTTTGCAGGGGATTACATCAAATGGATGGGCGGGAGGACTTTTTCACACGCGCTCGCAACCGGCTGTTTTTTCCCCTCCTTCGCTCGGCGGGGGAGGGGAAACCGGGCGTTAGCCCGGAGGGGAGGGGCGTTTTTATGCAATCACCCTGCCGCCCTACCCTCCTATGGATTCCGTGCTCGCTTTTACGTTATACTCATCGCACATGCAGCCGCCATCCAGCAGAGGTTCAATGACCGATTCGCAAAACACCATCCCGGCCAAGCCGTTTTTGAAATGGGCTGGAGGCAAGAGCCAACTCCTGGCGCAGTATGCGCGATTTTTCCCCACTGAGCCCATGCGCGCTTATTTTGAGCCGTTTGTGGGCAGCGGCGCGGTGTTTTTCCACCTGCGCGAGCGTGCCTTGTTCGAGCAGTACACGCTGTCGGAGATCAACACCGAGCTGATCACGTGTTACGAGGCCGTGCGCGATCATGTCGGTGTCGTGATCGAACGGCTGGCGGAACACAACGCCCACCACAGCCGCGATCACTATTACGCCGTGCGCGCGCTGGACCGTGATCCGGCGTGGCCCACCACCCCGTCCACCGAACGCGCCGCCCGCCTGATCTATCTCAACAAGACATGTTATAACGGGCTGTGGCGCGTCAACAGCAAGGGTTACTTTAACGTGCCGATGGGCCGCTACAAAAACCCGGATATCTTCAATGAATCCCGGCTGCGAGCGGCATCACGCGCGCTGCAACACGTGACGGTAGCGGCGCGTCCGTTTGAGGCTGTGCTCGATCATGCCGGGCCGGGTGACTGCGTGTACTTTGACCCGCCGTATGTCCCGCTCAGCGCGACGGCGAATTTCACGAGTTATGCCGCGGACGCCTTCGGGGAACACCAGCAGCGCCAGCTAGCCGGGGTATTCGCGGCGCTGGCCGCCAGGGGATGTCGCGTGCTGCTCAGCAACTCCGACACGCCGCTGGTGCGCGACTTGTATGCACATTTCCAGATCGAAACGGTGGAAGCCCGCCGCCAGATCAATTCGAAGGCGGGCAAACGCGGCACGATTCACGAAGTGCTTGTGCTGGGAAACACGATCTAATCGTTTTGTGGCGGAAACACGCGCGCGGTTTTACGCTTCACAAAACGCCCCCTGACCAACCGGAACGCCAATCGATCACCGGAACCGTGCACCATCGGCACACCGAGCACACTCCCGCAGGCCGGACATACCAGGTTCGGCACGTCGGATTTTGTATCACAGGTGGCACACAGCGCGGCCAGGTTCTCCGGGGCCAGGATACGATCCAGGTAAGCCCGCAGCAGCCCGCCGGGACCGTCTTTCTGGTAGAGTAAAACCGGCTCACGGCAGGCCGCACAATACACGGTCAGGTAGCTGCTGCCACTTTTGGATTGGCGCGACCTGGCGGTCTTTTTGGCCATGATGCCCCGCTACGCAAACTCGCCGAGACGCCGCCGCATGACCACACTTTCCACCAACCCGATCCCCATCAGCATCGTGAGCAGCGACGACCCACCCGAACTTACAAACGGCAGCGTCAGGCCCGTCACCGGGAGAATGCTCAAATTCATGCCGATCGATACCATCGTCTGGAAAAAGATCATGCCGCCAATGCCATAACAGATCAGGCTGCCGAGTGGATCAGCCGCGAGGGCTGCCGCCCGCAAACAGCGCCAGATGACCACGCCCATCAGCATGATCACGGTCGTCGCGCCGACAAACCCCATTTCCTCCGCGATCACGCTGAAGATAAAGTCCGTGTGGCGCACGCGTAAAAATCGCCCCTGAGTCTGCGAGCCGTTGCCGTAACCCTTGCCCATCAACCCGCCAGAACCGATCGTGATCAACGCCTGGTCAATGTTATATTGGGCGTCCGGGTCCGAGCCGGGATCAATAAACGACACAATACGCTGGCGCTGGTAGTCTTCCATGCCGGTCCACAGCACCGGCAGCATCCCCAGCCCTACAACTATAAACAGCGCCAGATGTTTCAAACGCAGCCCCGCGCCCCAGATCATGACAAACCACACCACCAACATCACACTGGTCGTGCCCAGGTCGGGCTGGACAAACACCATCATCGCCGGAAGCGCTACATGACCCAGCGACAGCAGCACCGTTTGCAGACTATCCATTTCCTGGTAACGTGTCGCCAGATGTTGGGCCAGTGTGACCACCAGTAGAATTTTGCCCAACTCGGACGGCTGGACCTGCAACCCCACGTTCAGCCAGCTTTGCGCACCTGCCGCCCCGGCCACGCCCAATCCGGTCACCAGCCCTAAAATGAATACCACAAACCCGTAGATGAACCCGTGAACGCTGCCCAACAGGCGGTAGTCAATCGCCGCCATGGCAAACACCACGCCGATCCCGACAATGGTAAATTGAATCTGGCTGGGCACACGGTTAATGAGGTCGGTATCCACCGCGCCAAGTGTGGCGCTGCGGATCATGAGGATACCGATAATAATCAACAAAAACGTCACACCAAACAGCGTGAAATCAAAATCACGCCAGATATTTGGTTTGGCCTGCATACGTCACCACTCTTACCCACCCTACCAATACACTTACCTATCGCGGCTGCGGTTGAGCATTTGAGCGACGCCTTCCCCCTAAATTCACCTTCCAGCCAAGCTGGACGGGGGACTTAACCACGTGCGTTCTCTGAACACGCGCGGTCAAGGAACACACGCATTCGGCTGTCTTTTCCCCTCCTTGGTTTGGCCGGGGAGGGGACACCGGGCTTCAGCCCGGAGGGGAGGGGCGTTCGTTCCGTTCCCATACGATGACTCTGGCCTCAGCCGCCGCATTGTCCACCGCGGATTATAACCCATATTCCGCACCTGAATTGAGCAAAATCGGAATTAATCTGATTTTGTTTTGAGTTGGTGCGGAAGGTGGGTCTAGGTAACGCTTCCTAACAGCTTTTCAGTTACCCTACTTATATTAATAAGTAAATTATAAGAGCAATCAAACCTACCACCGCAACTATTGCTAATAAAAAGCTAAAAGCCCATCCCGCGCCATGGCCATCTATGCCTAAACTACTAGCAATCGTATCTGCAACATACGCGCAAACAGCAAATAAACCGTCCGCCATTGCCGCAAGACAACCCATATCAGACATCACTAACCTCCTTAAAGTGAAAAGAATGGCAAATCCCCGCCACAATGCCATGATGATCCAGTCGTTCCGTGCTATAAGCGGCTTGTTCAGCCATACCAGCAATCTCCAGATTCCCCCGTATCTAAAGGCTACCTGATTAATTCAGATTTTGCTCGATTCAGGTGCGGAATGTGGGTATAACGCCGGGCACATATGCAACAAAAAAGCGATGCCGGGCCACGCTTTTTGATCGTTTTCGGGCGGGGCGGTACTTATGCCGGTGTCGAACCGGACACGTCGCCGGGCTTTTTGGGCTGCGTATCGGCAACATGCGGGACATGACTCACTTCAGCGCCCGCAGGTGCGCCGCTTTCAGGTGGCACAGCCTCCGGGCCGATCTGATAGTCCTGCGGATGCCGCTCAAGCGGGATATCGGCGACCATGTACGTTTTACGCTGGCGGCGTTCCAGCTTAAGGTGCACCATCGCTTCATCGATCTCCAGGTAACGTTTGATCACCTGGATAATCTCGGACTGCATCTCTTCCAGCTTTTCTGGTGACAGATCGCTGCGATCGCTCACCAGCACCAATTTAAGGCGCTCGCGTGCGACCTCGGCACTGTTCGGTTCTCTGCGTCCCATGATACGGTCAAAAAAGGAAGCCATAAGCCGCCCCCTGCGCTGTTCTTGTGCCCCCTGCGGGCATGTTTATGATGAGTCGGATGAGCCAAACACACGCGTCAAACGCTGAAACAACCCTGCTTTTTGATCAAACTGGGCCAGCGGCACTTTTTCACCCGTGATGCGCCGCGCGATATTACGAAATGCTTCGGCTGCCGGGCTTTTATCATTATCCAATGACAGCGGCGCTCCCCGGTTGGACGAGATCAAAATCAGTTCGTCTTCGGGGATAATACCCAACAGCGGGATCGACAAAATTTCCATGACATCCGTCACCGACAGCATATCACCCCGGCGGATCATCTCCGGCTTAATGCGGTTGATCACCAGGCTGGTCGGCACTTTACGCTCGGCAGCTTCCACCAGCCCAATGATCCGGTCGGCATCACGCACCGCCGACACCTCCGGGTTGGTGATCACGATCACCTCGTCCGCCGGAGCCAGCGCATTTCGAAACCCCCACTCGATCCCAGCGGGGCTGTCGATCAGCACAACATCAAAGTCTTCGCGGAGCTGGTTGGCCAGGGTGATCATGTCCTGCGGGCTGACAGCGGTTTTGTCACGTGTTTGAGCAGCCGGAAGCAGGTACAGATCGGGCAGCCGCTTGTCCTTGACCATCGCCTGGCGCAGCTTGCAGCGCCCTTCGACCACGTCAACCAGGTCGTACACAATACGGTTTTCCAGCCCCATCACCACATCCAGGTTACGCAGGCCAATATCGGCATCCACACATACCACTTTTTTGTCCAATCGGGCCAATGAAACCGCCATATTGGCCGTGGCTGTTGTTTTGCCTACGCCCCCTTTGCCGGACGTGATCGTGATTACTCGTGCCCCCATACTGTTCCTTCCAGGTATACGGCATTCCACAGCCGCCAGTTTAGATTTCCCATGCTTCGGCTTCGATCCGCCCGTTGCGCACCAGGGCTTTTTCAGGACGCGGGCGGCGGCGTTTATCTTCGGGCGAAATCGTGATATAGTTCGCAATCCGAAGCTGGGTCGGCGCGAGATACAGCGCGCACACCACCGCCGACTCGTCACCATAGGCGCCGGCCTGAACCGTGCCGCGCAGCCGTCCCCAGACCACGACATCACCCGCGGCGACAATAACCGCCCCGGCATTCACATCACCGATCACGATCGCGTGCCCGTCACTGTGCACCGTGCGCCCATTGCGCAGTGTGCGCTTGATGAGCACACCATCCGTGCCGCGTTCCTCCGGATCAATCGGCGGCGGGTGCAGCGGCAGCGTTTCGACAACGCGGTCTTTGACTTCAACGTCCAGCCCTGCCAGGTCAGTTTCCAGGTTTAACTTACGGGCAGCGCCCTGGGTGGTCACACTCTCGGCCAGAACGGCGACCAGCGTCACATCGCGCTTAGCGAGCAGGGTTTGCATATTGGCCAGCTCGTGACGGCGAATCTCACGCGGGCCGACCGCCAGCGTCACCTGCGCACCCCGGAAAAAATCACCCTGCGAATCGATAATCGACGCCAGGCGACCTGTCAGATCAGACCACTTGCCGGTGGGCTTGATCGTGACTAACAATCCCTGTTTAATTCCTTTGAGCGTGATCGAGTCGTCCATAGTCTACGGCTGGTTTCACCTGCTCACAATGGCTGCGCACATGATCATTCTATTACTATACTCATTTTGGGCTGGCGTGCTATTCGCCCGAAAACACACCAGTTTAACCCCGGCGTTTACTGCGCGGTGAACTGGCGCTCGGTTTTGAGCTTTAAATAGGTTTCGATCACGTCACGCACCACCGGCGCGGCCACGCCCGACCCCTCACCACCGTTATACACAAACGCGAGCACCATGATTTCCGGGTCCTCATAGGGCGCATACCCGACATACCATGCATGGGCCGGCCACTGCCCCGGCACACACAGCCCCAGCGGGTACGCGATATCGTCGCAGTATTCCGCCGTGCCGGTCTTGCCTGCCACGTTGACGTTTGGCAGGGCGGCGACAGATGCCGTACCGCTCAACACCGCTTCACGCATACCGCGCTGGATCAGTTCGATCGTTTCAGTGTCGGCGAAGGGCGGGAAATACTCGTGGCCGGTTTCGTTCACACTTTCGCGTTGAACACTTTCGTACTCCAATTGATCACACACCCCGGCGTTGAAGTTGTAATTAAACGGGACATTAACGCGATACTCGACCCAGTCGTGTACATCGTCTTCCGGGTTGGGATCGCGGTCAAACTGCGCCACGTAATTATCGGGATCACACAACGCCTCGTCGTAAAAATCGCTGGTGTCTTCACAGCGGCACGCCAGGCTGTTAGGCCCCTGGATCAACATGTCTTCCTGAAGCAGCAGCACGATATCGTCAATCCCGGTCGTGGTCAGGGTGCGCGTGACATGCGGTTCGAATTCCTCAAGAATGTTGCCGTTCGCATCCTGGAGATTCTTGATGATCGTGGGCTGGTACAGCGTGCCGCCGTTCGCCATCGCGACCAGGGCGTTTAACAGTTGGAGCGGGGTCACTGTTACATAACCCTGGCCGAATGCCGCATTGTACGTGTCACCGGTTGACCAGCTTTCGCCGTAGTTGCGGCGCTTCCACTGGCTTTCCGGCATACGCCCCGCCAGCTCGCCGGGCAGCTCAAGCCCCAATTCAGAGCCGATGCCAAACGCCGTCGCCCAGCGGTAGAGGTTATAAATACCCAGGCCGCCCGGTTTGAGCGTGCTAGAGCTAAGTTCCGGGTTGCCGCCGCCCAACTGGTAAAAATAGATGTCACAACTTTGCGCGATTCCCTTGAGCAGGTTGACTTCCTGGTGGCCGGGATTCTTAAGCCAGCACACAAACGTCTGGCTCTGGCTGACATCACGCGGCGCAAATGCGTTCGGCAGCACCAACCGCCCCGCACAATACAGGTTGGTATTGGGATCGATAACGTCTTCTTCTAACGCGCCGACCGCCGTGATCAGTTTCCAGACGGAGCCGGGCGGATATAACGCGCTGATGGCGTGATTCACCAGCGGGCGCAGCAGGTCTTCGAACTGGCTGAAGTAATAGTCGCCGTCAATCGCCCGCGCAAACCGCGTATTGTCGTAGCTGGGCCAGCTCACCATCGCCAGAATCTCACCGTTGCGCGGGTCCATGGCGATCACAACACCCTGCTGTGTGATCACACGCTGGGCTTCGGCGTTCACGATGTTGATCCGGCGTGTCAGCGCTTCTTCCGCCGCGATCTGCAAGTCCAGGTCAAGCGTCAATTGTACGCTCATTCCGGCCTCGAACGATTCTTCTTCCACAAGCTGGAGCGGCTGACCGGCCACATCCACCACCCAGGTCTGCGTGCCGCGCGTCCCGGCGAGCTGTTCCTCAAGAAACGCCTCGATCCCGGCGTACCCGATGCGGTCAAATGCCGGGTTATAGCCCAGTTCACGCAGGCGGGTTTCTTCCTCCGGCCCAATCGGACCCAGGTAACCGATCACGTGGGCGGTTGTTTCGCCGCTGGGATACTCGCGCACCGAGGCCACTTCGACCTCAACGCCCGGCAAAAGCTGCGCCTGTTCCAAAATACGGAAAGCGACATAACGCTCGATGTCCTGCGCGACCAGCACGGCGCGGTAAGGGGCAATACCCTGCCCTTCCGTGACCATCTCGTCCAGGCTGCGCTCATTAAAACGCCCTGCCGCATCGGCCACGGCCCGTGTTGCGGGCACGTCGATCAACGCGGACAGCCGGTTATAAATTTCGAGCACGTCAGCGGGGTCTTCGGGCAGTTCGGCGGGCGTGATCATCACATTATAGGCCGGGTCATTCTTCGCCAGCGGCACACGATTGCGATCATAGATCGCGCCGCGCGGGGCGGCTTGCAGCACCAACTGCAAGCGGTTTTCTTCGGCGTCTTCGACAAACTGGTCGCCGCGCATAAACTGGAGGTTACCCATTCGCAGCACCAGCGCCACCAGCGAAAACACCATAACGGCCTGGAAAAACACCAGGCGCCAACCCTGAAACGGGAGTATTCGCCGTTGATTCATACTATCTCGCTCGCTACCTGCTCACCACAACCATACCATTACCAACACGGTCGGCACGGCAGGAGTAGAGCAGGTCCACTCTTCCGAGCAGGTCCACTCTACCCCACCGGCTCGATTCTATCCGGCTTACGCGCACGACTCCCAGTTTAATCTCCAAAACCGGTTAGTCTGCGAGTATACCATAACCCTATGACCCGGCTTCGTATGCGCCCAGATCAGGCCCGGCACCGGCAGGCCGCGCGGTCCCATCCAGGTCAAGCAGCGGCAGCCAGTCACCGGCGAACCCGGCGTCAATTGCGGGGCTGCCTGCGGCCAGATGATAATCCCCGTTGGCCGGGTCCACAAATACCGGATCGGCGTACAGGATGTTCTGAAGCCCTCCCGCCTGCGCGGCCCACGTGCCATCATTGATCTGGTCGCGGTTGAAGCAGGCTTCGCCACCGGCCAAGAACGCCGCGCAGATGACGTCTTCTTCGCGGTAGGGGTTGTAATACAGGTTGTGGCCGCCTTCGAGCTGAACGCCGCTGGCAAAATAGGCGATCGTGCCGCCCATGGCCGGCTCGTCGTTGTAGAAAATGTTGTTGTACAGGCGCAGCGTAGCCGGGCCGGTGGTATCGGCCCCACCCAGCAGCGCCATGTAGTCGTATTCGCGATTGTTGGCAAACGTGTTGTTGACAATCGTGTAATCGCCGGGTTCGGTCACCAGCAGCACAGTCGCATACACCACCAGGTTATTGCTGATCTCGCCGCCGTTCCACAGCTTGATCCCGTTGGCATTGTGGTTGATCACCCGGTTGCGCCGCACCACGATACCCGGCACCGGCCCGGCATCCCGCGAATTCAGGTCGATACCGTCGCCGCTGTTATCGTGCAGGTAGCAGTCTTCGATCAGGATGTACGAGCCCATCTCGATTGACAGCGCGTCGGAGGCGTAATCCTGCGAACCCATTCCGGCGCCATACGCTTCCACGCGCTGGAAATGTAAGTTATTACACGGGCCGGGCGTACAATCCACCGCCGCATAAACCATGTCGTGAATCACGCTGTCGGCTATCGTGATATTGTTGACCGGCGTTCCGTCGTCATACGTCAGGCGTATGCCCGTTTCGCCGCCGCCAATATCCAGCCCGGTCAGCGAAATATCCTCGTTGTTGCCGTTCAACGTCACGCCCCACACCCCGAATCCGTAAACGATAAACCCGTGAATACGCAGGTGTGACGCGCCATTTTCCAGGGCGAACGCCTCAACCGTGGCGGGATCACCGTTGGCCATGATCGTGATCGGCTGGTCGGCGGTGCCGGATACGGCAATAATCAGTTCACCTTCGGCAGTATAATCCCCGCCAGCCGCGCAGATCACGGCGCCGGGCTGGGCCGCTTCGATGGCAGCCGCCAGACCGCCCGGTGTGACCGTCTGTGTACACTCACCGGACGGGGCCGCCGCAGCGGGCGCCGCTACCGGGGCGGTGGTATCGGACGCCTCAGCAGCGGGTGGCACAGCGTTCGCGGGCGGCTGAGGACTGTCAGCCGGTGGCGCGGCATCTGCCGGGAGGGGTGCGCCGCTAGCCATGATCACCAGGTCGTCAAAATCGGCGGTGGCAGCACCTTCGACACGAAACCCCACACTACCCGCAGACAACTGCTGATCCGAGGCTGTCAGCACCGGCTGGTGATTGAGCGCTATCACGTGCTCGGCACCTGCCAGCAATACACTGACATTAAACCAGCCCGCCGCCGGGATCGCGGCGGGGGCTGTGGCCAGCTCAACCTGTTCATCACCGACCACGCGCTGAAGTGACAGCGATGCGGCGCCAATGCGCACAGCATAATACCCTTCTGCGCCGGACCGGTACATCACCAGCACGTCACCTTCGCCGTAACGCTGGACCCATACCGACATGTTAAAGTCGGCCCAACTTAGATCGATGATAACAAACCCCGGCGCGGGCACCCGTAACACCCCGCCCGAAATAGCCACTTCCGGTGTTGACTGCCAGCCCGACAGCGCCGCCGGATCATCGAACGCCTGGCTATAATCCGGTCCTTGCGCATAGGCCGGAATATTCAACCCGGCCTGACTCACCACGAGCGCCACTACCAGCCACAGCGCTCCCGCCATTCTGCTTGTTGCGTGTTTCACCGTCCTCCTCCTGTGCGTAAAAAATTAATTGAACGGGAGTCAATCCGTATTGTTACTCAAGGCCGGTGCGACGGGGCTGAAACGTGCGATATACCGCTCCTACCACGCGGAACACCGGCACGATCATGATTGTATTATAAATGACAGTCGAAATTGTGACATAGAACAGGCCCAACCCCAGCGGCACAGCCGTACCGGTCAGGCGCAGCACAAATATAATACTCAGGTGATACACCACCGTGCCCGCCGCCGCGACAAGCGGGGGGATCAGGATGTTGTGATGGTGAACCCGTCCAAACACCGAATCGGCCACAAACGCGACAATGACCAGTCCCAGCGCGGATGTACCCAGGGGCGCCACCGACAGCCAATCCTGGAACAGGCCGCCCACCACCGACCACGTCAGCGCGTCCCGCAGGTCGGACAGCATCGCCCACGACACCACCAGCAGAAACACCAGATCAGGCGCACCGCCGCCGATGCGAATCTCCGTCATCACCGTCGCATTGAGCAGCGCGGCTATCATCAACACCGGGATGCCGATGTATCGGGTCATAAATCGTCACCGTGATCCTGTTGGATCGCCAACGTGAGCCAGTTATTGCGCACCGGAAACTTCTTCTTCCTCAAACACTGACAGGTCCACCGGCTCAAAGTTGATGATCACCTGCACCACTTCCAGCCGGTTGAAGTCCACCAGGGAGCGCACGCGGGCTTCCTGGTACAGCTCACTTTCGGCCAGCGCCACGCTCAACACGCGGCCCAAAACCACGTCTGCCGGGAATGTCTGGCCCAGGCCGCTGGTCATCACCAGATCACCCTCATCAACGACCGCGTCAACCGGGATAAACGCCATCACAAGATCACCGGCAAGCTGGCCGACCACCACCCCATCAGCGCGTGACTGCTGCAAACGCGCGTTCACGCTGCTGTCGGAGTCGGTGAGCAGCAGCACTTCGGCGCCCGTGGCCGACAGCTTGAACACACGCCCGACCATGCCCAACTCGGTCACCACCGGGTCGTACAATTCCACGCCGTCGCGCCGTCCGCAGTCGATCTGAATCGCCCGCACAAACCCGGCGGTGTCCATGCCGATCACATCACAGGTCACATATTGGCGGTCTTCGGGCCCCTGGCGATCGTATTCCAGCAGCGCGGCGAGCCGGTCGTAATCATGGCCTTTTTCGCGCAGTTGGGCCAGATCAGCCTGGTAAACGGCCAGCGATTCTTCGAGGTCTTTGTTGCGTTGTTCCAACCGGCGAAACTGCGCCACGTCGTCCAAAAATTGGCTGATACCGCCTGAGATACCGCCGATCACGCTTTGGGCAAGGTTGAGTGGAACGGCCACGATCCCTTCTATGGGTCCCAATGTCCCCCGCCAGCTTAAAAAGATCAGCAGCAGCACGATCATCAGGGTCATAGCGAACGTAAAAATGCGGCTTCCACGAAACACGCACGGTCCTCCACACTCGCACAACGGACGAGGAATCCCGGTAGGTAACCCAGGGCATCACATCCAATCGTTTGTCTGACGCCTTCCCCCTAAATCCCCCGTCCCGCTGTTTGGACGGGGGACTTACACACACGCCGGGCGTGTTTTTCCCCTCCCTGGCTTGGTGTATAGACCGGGGAGGGGGTGCGCGACCGGCGGTCGCGCGGGGGAGGGGCGTTAATGCGATGACTCCAACGAATACCTAGTCTACCCCATCCCCTACCCTGACAACACCACACGCCCCGAACCGCATGATCCGGGGCGCGGCAGCAACGTTGTAAAAATGGCAGAAACGTCCGCGGCTTAGTGCTGCGTGGAGCCGCGCTCCAGCCCGGCCAGCAGCGAACGTAAATTGTCGTAATCTTCCAGAATGCGGCCCGCGCCGCGTGCCACACACGTCATCGAATCTTCGGCCAGCCACACGCGCACGTTAACTTCATCCGCGACACGCTCGGTCAGGCCCATCAACTGGCTGCCGCCGCCCGCCATACAAATACCGGATTCCATCAGGTCAGAGACCAGTTCCGGCGGCGTTTCATCCAGCGCATCCCGGATCGTGTCGATCACAATGCTCACCGAAGGACTCAGCGCCTCGCGCAGCTCGATCGAGGACACTTCGACCGCCTCCGGCAAACCGGACACCAGGTTCCGCCCGCGCAGCACCATCGTGCGTTCTTCGGGCAGCGGATAGGCCGAGCCGATCTCGATCTTGGCGCGTTCGGCGGTGCGCTCACCGATCAGCAAATTGTACTTGGAGCGCATATACTGGACGATATCTTCATCCATTTCATCGCCAGCCACGCGGATCGAACGGCTGATCACGATCCCGCCCAGCGAAAAGATCGCGACTTCGGTTGTACCGCCGCCGATATCGACTATCATGCTGCCGCGCGTTTCCTGAATGGGCAGCCCGGCGCCGATCGCAGCGGCGACCGGCTCTTCGATCAAAAACGCTTCTCGCGCCCCGGCGCTGATCGTTGCGTCGTATACCGCACGTTTTTCGACTTCAGTCACGCCGGACGGAATACCGACCACGACACGCGGGCGCGGGATCGGTACCCAGCTTTGTTCGTGGGCCTTGCGGATAAAATAGTCCAGCATGGCCTCGGTGATCTCGAACTCGCTGATCACGCCGTCGCGCAAGGGGCGAACCACCATAAATTTGGCTGTGGGCGTCTTGCCGAACATCTCTTTAGCTTCACGCCCAACGCTGATCGGGCGGCGTGTCTTTCGCTCAATGGCCACATAAGACGGCTCGTTGATAACGATACCCTTGCCTCGGACACACACCAGCGTATTGGCGGTACCCAAGTCGATACCGATATCGAGCGAAAACATGCCCAATACCCAGTCAAGGGGGCTAACCAATGCGGTTTACTCTCCTCACCTACAGCTCAGACGTGATACCACGCCGCGCATTATACCACGCACCCGGCCTTACCGGGAGGCTCTTATCGAATACTCATGAAATCGAGTCTGCCAACAGCCGGTAATCCAGGCAAACAGGGAACTGAGCGCGTGTACGACTCGCGCCCCTGTTTGCAGGAAATCCGATCAGGCGCTGAAGGCTTCGATCTGCTTGAGCAGTTCGCTGCGATCCACCTGTGGATAGTCATCCAACAGCGCACTAAACGTTTTCATGTATTCAACCAACTGCTCACGCGTTTCAGCCTCAAAGCGCATGGTGATCGCGGGCTGGGTGTTGCTGGGACGGACCAGTCCCCAGCCGTGCGGGAACGCGGCGCGCGCGCCGTCCACGGTGATCACTTCGTACTGGCTCTGGAGTTTTTCGGATACAGCGTCGATGATCTTAAATTTCACATCATCGGGCGCGGACATGATAATTTCCGGCGTGGCGGGCAGCGTGGGCATTTCGGCCAGCAGTTCGGACAGTTTTTTGTCGGTCTTGCTGAACAGTTCCAGCGCCTTGAGCGCGACTAACGGCGCATCGTCAAAACCGTAATAGTCCTCACCGATGAACAGGTGCCCGCTCACCTCGCCGCCGATCAACGCGCCGATCTCGTTCATTTTTTTCTTCATCAGGCTGTGCCCGGCCTTCCACATCACCGGGATACCGCCATGTTCACGGATGATATCGGGCAAAACCATGCTGGTTTTGACGTCAAACACCACCGGTGTGCCGGGATGCCGCGTCAGCAGGTCACGGGCCAGCAGCGCCAGCAGGCGGTCTGCCGCGACGTGGTGCCCATGATCATCGATCAGGCCCGACCGGTCGGCGTCACCGTCAAAACCGATCCCGAAGTCCGCGCCATGTTTCATAACAGCCGCTTCGAGGTCTTTGGTCAGTTCCGGGTCTTCGGGGTTGGGCAAATGGTTAGGGAATGTGCCGTCCGGCTCGCAAAACAGGCAGATCACGTCAATGCCGAGGTCTTCCATCACGGGTGGAACAAACGCCCCGCTGAGGCCGTTCCCGGCATCCACCACAATCTTGATCTTGCGGTCGCCCATCGACACTTTGCTTTTGATCACGTCCATGTGGCGGCGGACCATGTCATGATCGGTGACCAGCCTGCCCTCCGCCGCGACAAAATCGTCCGCCTGGATCAATTTCAACAGGTCTTTGATCTGCTCATCAGCCAGCGCCAGACGGCCATATGCCATTTTGATCCCGTTGTACTCGGTCGTCAGGTGGCTGCCCGTGATCATGATGCCGCCCGCGTTATCATGCGATGCCGAGGCAAAGTACACGGTCGGTGTCATCACGCCGCCGATATCGGTCACCGTCAGGCCGGTTGATACCACCCCGTCGATCACCGCCTGGCGCAGCATGGGCGTCGTTTCGCGGTTATCGCCGCCGACAAATACCTGTGTGATACCCAGGCGGCGCTGGACATACGTACCGTAAGCCTGGCCGACCAGCTTCGCGACGCGGGGTGTCAGTTGGGCATCCTCACCCACCGCGACGCCGCGAATATCGTATTTACGGAAAATTGCCGTTGGTACTTGCGCCATAACATTCCTCCACATGATTGGTTGTGTTCGCTGGTAATCAAAAAGTGGTCCGGTTACAACAGCCCGACGCGGCGGCCCAGATCAGGGTGCGGCGGGCAGTCTTCACGCGGGATCGACTGGTTGATCGCCCACCAGAAGCCGTCCGGATCACGCACTAAAAATTCGCGAAGCCCGTACCACTGGTTTTGCGGGCGGTTTTCGGTTTCGATGCCATGTTCGGCCAGGTGGTGATATAACTTATCGACATCTTCTACCTGAAGATAGAACGTGATCCCGCCAGTGTTTCCGGCCTCGTGCCGCGAAATATCCTCACGCAGCAGCCACACCGACCGGCCTTCACGCCCCATGCTCACCCATTGCAGCCCGTCATCATCTTCGAGCCCGCGCAGTTCAACTTCAAACCCTAATTCGCGATACCAGTACATCGACGCATTGACATCATCAACCGTCAGCTCCGCAATAATCGACTGCATCACTATTTTCCCTCCAATAGCAGCCAGCGAATGGATTATAACCATACTCCGCGCTTAGAGGCTAATGCTGCCCCGGCAGCGGGTTCAGGACAAACGCATCATATCAACGGCTGGTTTATGGGGTCCGCTACAACGCCTTCCCCCTAAATCCCCCGTCCCGCTGTTTGGACGGGGGACTTAACACCGGGCGCAGCCTGCGAGCTACAGGGCTACAGCTTGGAGGGGAGGGGCATTTATTCATTTTGATGCGATAACCCTGTACGCCTGCCCTTGCGGGTTAGATATCAGTGGGGGCAGCGGCGACTTCCGGCGGCGTCGCGACCTGCTCCTCCATCGCGACCAGCACGGGCATACATAACCCGGCCACGCCCAGCAGCACACACGCCGCACCGCCCAACACGTACCACACCATCACGCCCGACACATCCGCCACCGGCCCGGCTACCGCCAGACTGAGCGGCGTCATGGCGATCGACAGGCTGTTAACGAGACTCAGCGCGCGCCCCTGCATCTCCGGGGCAACGCTGGCTTGAATCGCCGCATACAACGGCCCGCCGTGTAATGACATCATGAATCCGGCCACAAACGTAAACCCCAACGCCAGCCCAAACGCTGAAGACGGCAGCAGGCCAGTCAGCAGCAGGCCCAGCCCCATCCCGATCAGGCCCAGCAGCGACGTGACGATGCGGCGTTCAAAACCGCCCCACACGCCCAACACGATACCACCCAGCACCAGCCCGATCCCGCGTACCGACTGCATCCACGCCAGGTCGGACGCGCCGCCGCCAAAGTGATCGGTCACCGCCAGCGGCATCAGCGCCGCCGTAGGATAAAACGAGAGCGTGATCAACATCGCCAGGATCAACAGGGTGCGCAGTCCCGGCCACGCCCACACGTAACGCAGCCCGATCACGAAATCTTGAAACACCGATTCCGTTCCGTCAGCCGCGCGTTCTGGCTGCGGCACGTCGATGAACAGCAGCGGCACGATTCCCGGCAGCGCCGTGATCACGTCGATCAGCACCACGCCTTCGACCGGCAGCACCATCAGCAGCAGCGCGCCCAGCGGCGGCGCCATGATCGTCATCGCCCCGCCGAGCGCCTGGTTCATACCGGACACGCGCGACAACTGCTTTTGCGGGACCATTAAGGTTGTTGAGGCTTGCATGGCGGGCCAGTGGAACGCCGATCCTGCCGACCGGACCAGCATAATGATGTAGATGTGCCACGGCTGTACCACACCAGCCACAAACAGCCCAACCAGCAGCGCCGTCGCCAGCGCGACCAGGCTGTCAGCCACGACCATCACCCAGCGGCGGCACCAGCGATCCACGAGCGCCCCGGCGAACGGCCCCAAAAACACCTGTGGCAGCAGCGCGAACAGCGTCGCCGTTGCCAACACCGTCGCGGAGCCGGTTTCTTCGGTCAGCCACCATACCAGCGCAAACTGCACCAGGCTGCTGCCCAACAGTGAAAACGCCTGCCCGGTCCATATCGTAAAAAACGGCCCTGCCCAACCGGGTGCCTGTGATTGAGACGATCGATCCGGGTGTGCGTGCGCGTCAAATGACATCAGGTTACCCCTCCTCTGGGATATAAAAAATCCCCAGATGCCGTATAAGCATCCGGGGAAACGGTCGAAACCAGTTGTTGCACATCATGTAATAAAAACCGGCGGGCTGCCCACATCTGTAATGCAGAGTACCCGCCGGTTAATTCAGGATATCATATGAACCGGGCCGTGGCAAGACTCAGTTTTTGCCGCCCGCCCGAATCGCTGCCCTTGTTACGCTTCCCCGGCCACAACCGCGCCGGTCGGTGGCACCGGGTCCGGTGTCGCCACCGGGTCCGACTCGATAGGGTCATGTTCCACGGCGTAACCGTTCTGGGCCTTGTAGTCGGCCATGCGCTGCTGGCCCTGTTTTTCAACGTTCACAATCGCGGGCAGGAAACAGCCGGTCACGCCCATCAGCATGCAGAACATCCCGGCCACCACATACCAGAACCGGATGCCAACCAGATCGGCCACGGGACCCGCTACCGCCAGGCTGAGCGGGCTCATCGCCATAGCAGACGCGTTCACCAGCGTAAACACACGCCCCTGCATATCCGGCACCACCGAGGATTGCAGCATCGCAAACAGCGGTCCATTGGTGATCGGGTTCATGAACCCGGCCATAAACATGCCTACGAGGCCAAAAACAAACGCCGACGCCGGACTCAGCCCCAGGACAATGACACCGGCCCCCATGCCGAGCAGACCCAGCATGGACGTGTATATATTGTTCTTGAATCCGCCCCATACGCCCAGGGTCAGGCCGCCCAGCACCACGCCCACGCCCCAGGCCGTTTGAATCCAGCCCAGTTCCAGCGCACCACCGTCAAAATGCTCAGTGATCACCAGCGGCAGCAGCGAAAACGCAGGCGTAAACAGGAAATTGATACCGGTCGCCATCAGCAGAATCATGAGCAGGCCCGGCCAGCCGCGCACATAACGCAGCCCTTCGCGGACATCACCGAGCACTGATGTTGGTTTACCATCCGGTGCGGTCGAGCGTTCCGGCTGCGGAATGGCGATCAGCAGCAGCGGCGACACGGCGATCGCCGCCGTGATCACATCAATCGACAGGACAGTTTGCATCGGCAGCGCTTCGATCAATAACGCGCCCAGCGGCGGGGCGATAATGCCGATTCCTCCCTGAAGCGTCTGGTTGAATCCGGCCACGCGGGACAGGTGCTGCTTGGGCACCATCAGCGATGAGGACGCCTGCATCGCGGGCCAGTGGAACGCGCCCCCGACCGACCGGATCATCATGATCACGTAAATATGCCACACCTGCGCCATATCGGCGGCGAACAGGCCGATCAAGCCCAGGGTGACCAGCGCGATACCGCTGTCGGCCACGATCATGATCAGGCGCCGGTTCCAGCGATCCACGAGCGCGCCCGCGAACGGGCTGAACACCACCTGCGGCAGCAGCGCGGCCAGGCTGGCCGTTGCCAACACCGTCGCGGAGCCGGTCTTTTCCGTCAGCCACCATACCAGCGCAAACTGCACCAGACTGCTGCCCAGCAGCGAAAACGCCTGCCCGCTCCAGATGGCCGCAAACAAAACTTTCCAGTTGTGCGTTTCGAACCAGTTGAGGTTTGATGGCTGCTGCGCTGTGTCATTATTCATACCCGTGTGCTCCTTAACCTCAAAGCTGCTTATTGATAAGAATACTGCACGTCCTTAAAAATTTCAATGTTATGGTTCAATTTTATGAATATCAACTTAAATTTATTCAAGCATCCCATTGTTCTATACGCATGATCAATAAAAAAGTTTCCCCGGATGCGGAACCATCCAGGGAAACATGTTTTTAGAAATTCTGCGACAATCCGGCAGGCTAGTTATTGCCAAACTGCATCGGCGTGGGCGGCTCCAAAAAGGGCAGCGGCGTCCACGTGGGAATCAGCGTGGGCACGTCCGGCGAAGCTCCCAGCCACACCCGCCACTGGCTTTCCATCGTCATCACGTCCAGGCCGATCACCTGCTCCAACACATCAAAAAACGGCAGGTTTTGCGCCAGCAGGTCCATGATCTCGCGGTGGGCTTCGATGCCCCAGTTTTCATCCACCCACTTGAAAAACATGTAACCCATGTAGTACCCATGCAGCGCATCCTCACCGCCGGTGGTCGGACCATCACCTTGCAGCAGCACCGGGAGGTCATCGTTACGCACGAGGTTCTGAACATAATTCACAGCGAAGGACATGTCTTCTTCCTGGTAAAAGGTGGCGTCACCTTCGATGAACCAGCCCGGCGTAAACGACAGGCGCTTGGCCAGGTATTCCTGCTGGTACATGTGCTCGACCTCGTGCAGCACCGTGCCGTAGGCCATTTCTTCTTCCGACCCGAACACGACCTGCACCGTACCGCCCCATACGCCGCTGGTCATACCCACCGCGACAACACCCAGGCCGGTCGTATCCTGGTGCCCGACCTGCCATTCCAGCCAGGTATCAAAGTCACCAAACAGGATCACACGCGGGCGGTACGGGAGCTGCTCGCCCCAGCCGTCAACGTATTTCTGGCGCTGGTACGCCATCGCCTGGACGACGAGTTCGCCCACGTCCGGCGACAGCCCAGTCGAAAACACGATCACCTCGTCGGACTCGGCGCGTATCCACTGCCGGGAGACATCCTCGTATTCGGCGAATGCCTCCTCGGTTTCGAACTCGTTCCCGGCTTCGTCACGCAGCACCCAGTGATAACGCACGCCCACCCAGGGCGGTACCGCCGTAGCTCCCCTGGGCGTCCAGACCGCGGTGATCAGACCGGTTTCAGGATCGATCTCTCCGTCAGCGCGGCGAACAAAATTCGGCAGATCCGTACGCGTCACCGCGCGATGCACCCATTCCACCTGCGCACTTACGATCGCGCCGCCGCTGCTGGACGCGTCGATCTCGAATATAAACCCGTTCGGGTACGCGCTCTGAAAGGTCGCGCTTGCCACAGTCCACTCGGCCTGATTCTGCCGCAGGCGCTCGATCATGACCGACGACACGTCATACGCATCAACACGCGGCATTGACCGGTTCCACACACCCAACCCCACGACTGAAAACAGCATCACCACCAGCCCCACGCCAACCGTTACTCGTCTCATCTACGCCTCCTGGCACTCGCCCATTAAACGGTGTTTTGCCTTGTTTTGTGCTGCATTATCATACGTTACTGCCCCAGCGTGATTGCGGCGTGACCGCTGCCGCTCAGCCGGAAACGTCCACGAACGCGTCGCCGCGCGTCATATCGAACAACACATCCGGCGGCAGCGCGGCCAGTTCGACCCATGCCAAATCGCTGTGCTGCTGCTGGTAATCGTCAACCATGCCCGATGCAACGATCATACCGCCCCAGGGCGGGAAATATTCGACCCCGTAGTACCCGTAGAACAGTTGCATAGACGTTTCGGTGGGCACCCCGTCAAACTGCATTCGAGCCAACAGCACCCGCCAGAATTTTTTCTCGTCTTCCGGCGCCAGGCCGTCCGGCCACTTAGAAGGCAGATCAGGATACACCAACCGGGCAAACAGGCCCGACCGCGCCTCAAAAATCAGGCGCGCAAACACGTCAAGATCATCCAGCGAAAACCCGGACAAGCGCAGTTGGTAGGCCAGCCCAAACGCGTGCGCCAGTTCGCGCTGCATACCGTCCATGCAGGCTTCTCCACCGGCACACATAACCAGCAGCGTATCACCGTCGAAGGTCAGGACCTTGGCGTCATCATACACCACCGTATACGGCGACTCCCAGGTCGACGCTGGCAGTTCTTCCGGCAAATCCATATGCGGCACCGGGATAGTACACACTGTGATGTTCGCGGCTGCTCCAGCATTCACAGGTGCCAGGGCTGCGGCGTCGTCCCACGTGGTTCGAATCAGGGCGGCCAGGTCATCCTTGGGAAACCGCGCTACCGCATCGCGCCAGGCGCTGATATCCAGCACCGGAAGCGTGATCCCGGTCATGTCAAAAAACAATTCAAACCGGCGATTAGCCCATGTCGTATCGCCAAAACATGATCGGTCAGAGTCAATTAGCATTTGGGTGAATATCAGGCCCTGGTCCATCACGTCGATCTCGCCAGCCTCGACCGCCGTCAAAAAGCCGTTGATCGTGTCATCCAGCGCCACGACCGCCAGGCCATCCGGTAACGCGTTCGAGTCGACGCTGGCGCTCACGCCAACACCAGTTGGCGCGCCGACCGGGGTCGGCGTGCGCGTCGGCGGCGCGGACAATACCTGTGATTCCTCGCCGCCAGTATCGCCGCCGCACGCGCTGAGCGCCAGCAGCAGAACGACCACCAGCACGGCGAAAACTGCCCGCCCTGCCGCGTGTTTGATAGTGATGATCATATGATTTTTGTCCTCGAAGTGCCCACTGATTCCAAAACACACACTACGGCGTATAACCGCTGTCCGCCAGCAGGATATCCGGCGGCAGCGCGGCCAGTTCGACCAGCGATACATCCGGGTGCCGCTCACGGTAGGCGCTGACAATCTGCGTCCCAATGTACGCCCCACCCCACGCCGGGAACCGGTCCTGATCCTGGTCGCCATACATAAACCGGTTGACGTTGCGATACTCCGGCCAATCCTGGTAGGTGGTGAGCAGAAACTCCTGCATGCGTGACCAGACATCCGCTTCTTTTTCAGGTGTGAGCGCGTCATCCCACGCAAACACGGCGTCCGGGTTAATTTGACGAGCGAAGTCAGTCCCACGTCCAAAATATACGGCAAACCCCAGCAGCGGCGTTTCCCCGCCAATCCAGCCGGTCTGCCCAACCTGATAGGCGTAGCTGTAGAAAAACGCGAGTTTATCCGGCAGATAGTCAAGGCACAACGATCCCGCCGAACACGCGATAATGATCAGGTCATCGCTGAACACAATCACATTCACGCCGCCGTCAGGTTGATCTTCGGGCGGGCCGTTACGCGGCACCGGCACCAGGCAGATTCGGACCGGCTGCGGCGGCGGCAGTAAGGGTACGGTCTGTTCCATCGTTTCGGAAACAACCTGCATGATTCCGTCTTCCGGAAAGGTATCGACCACCTCGTGCCAGGTCACGTTATCGACTTCGACCAGGTTAAAATCAAACAGCTCCAGCGGCTGCGCCTCCGGCCACATCTCGCTTTGAGCGCATTCCGGCGCCTGTTGGATGACGTGCTCGCGGAACAGGTCGATCCGGTCGAGCGCGCCCGCCGCGTCGGCTGCTGCCAGGTACGCGTTTACCTCGTCCTGTAATGACACCACTTCATAATGAGCCGATGGTTCGTCCACCGGAGCGTCAGTCGCGGGCACCGGCGTGCGAGTCGGCAAAACGGCCAGTTCGGGCGCCGATTCGTCTTCACCGCCGCACCCGCTGAGCAGAACAGCGATCAGGACGGGCAAACCAACCAGCCGCCGCACGCGCCACACTGTGTGATACGTAATGATCATGATATTTTTCATGATTCTGTGTCCTGTTGGCGAAATACCCAGGCGAGAAAACGGTCTACGTCGTATTGGATCATGGGGCCGGTAAGCCCAACGAGCAGGCTGTCCACGCCGTGCCGCCCCCACGGAATCCGCAGCAGCACGGTTGTTACGCCCGCGCCGCGCAAATGAGCGGCCAGCAGTTCGGAATGGGCGGGTGACACCACGCGATCCCGCTGGCCGTGAATGATCAACGTCGGCGGTAAACCGGGCCGGATGTGACTGATCGGGGCCGCATCGCGGTAATCGCCGGGGATTTCGTGCGGCAGACCGCCTAACAACTGCTCGATGGCGCTGCCGCGCTCCGCTGGCCACAGCCGCAGATCAACCGGGGGATAACTCACCACCACGGCCTGTACGGACTCATCAACCGGGTTTTGTGCCAGGCACCCGGCGACGAAGCGCCGATCATTGGCCGTATAGGCAGCCATCAGCGCCAGATGTGCGCCCGCCGCCCGCCCCATCACGGCGATCCGGTTGGGATCGACCCGGTAGCGATCCGCGTTTTGTTTCACCCAGCGGATCGCACATTTTACGTCCGCGAGCGGCGCGGGCCAGCGTCCCGACAGGCGGTACTGCACGTCAAACACCACGTACCCCTGTGCAGCCAGCCAGCGATCATGCCAGCCAAAGGCGTATGCGCTCTTGTCACCCTGAAACCACGCGCCACCGTGAACGACAATCACCGCCGGGCGCAGCCCATCCGACCGCCGCGGTTCGTAAACATCCAGCCGCAGCGGGTGCCGGTCCGGGGCGGCAAACAGGATATCGTGCGTTTCCTGCGTGCGCAGCCGTGCCAGGTAGCGCAGCGGTCCCCACGTATCGGTGCGGTGCGTCTGGCCGAAGGCGCGGTGAACGTCCGGCGGAATCTGGCGCTGCCAGCCGTTCCCCAGGCCCTCCCGCATGGCGTCCGACATGGCGCGGTTGACCGCTTTACGCCGGATCAACGGGCGCAGCCCCAACAGCAAGCCTATCATCCCAAGGATCACGGCCCGCCACGAGCACGATCGTAACCCCTGCCACGCAGCTATCCCGCCCGAAACCATCGCCAGCCCAGGGTCTTCAGTCGCCACAAGCTGCATTGTCGCCAATCGTGGCCGCCGCAGCGCCGAAAACGACGGCATGATGCTGAGCAGCCCGATCAACGCCGCCGCCGCGCCCCAGATCAGCGCCTTTACTTTTTGCATGATGCGCCCCTTCCTGAACCGATCCGGTCGTGCGGCACATTATAACACCGGGGGTATCGGGCCAGAAATATCCCGGCCAAGCCGAGCGTATCACTCCGGCGCAAAAAAACGGGCATCCGCCCCAAGATGCCCTGTTCGATCGTCCCGTAAAAACGCCAACCTACCCTTGATAGGGTTGTTTGTGTTTATGCCCCGTCGTAAAACGGCGGCGGTGTGTAACAAGCTGGCTGTGAATTGGGCGGGGCAGGCGCTGTAACAGGTAACGTTCATGCAACCGTGTTCGTCGCCCGCCGTGTGTAAGCGAATAACGACGCCAGCGCGGCGGCCTGACGTGCGGCGACCGTACGCCCAATACAGTATACACCTGATCGGATGAGAGTTTTCGTTGACCGGTTGGCTGATTTGCTGGAGGAGTCATAGTGTGGTTCACCCCATTCTTACTCTAAATCATCGAAGAACAACCATACGTCACGTCAGTGGCGGTTAAAGTGATTTAACCTCCGGGGCTTGCATATAGCATATCATACATTCCTGCGGTTTGACCAAGCTACAGCATCAAAAACCATCAGCATGCCGCAAAAATCGTGCGCTCCTGGGGTGACTCAGGGGGCATGAAACCGGCGCACGCGGGCCAGCCGATCAATCACCTTCTAACGACTCCACAAACAAAAACGGGCGGCCCGGAAAAACGGGTCGCCCGCCAGCCGTGTTACGTTTTAGCCTTATCCCTCTCGAAGATCAGGCCATCCGGTCCCGCGTCAATCCTGACGGTTGTCCCGGCTTCCAGATTTTCCTTGAGCAGAAAATCGGCAAGCTGTTCGCGCACGTTACGTTGAATGATACGCCGCAGCGGGCGCGCGCCCCATTCCGGGTGCTCATTCTGGCCGAGCATCCATGTTTTGGCTTCGGGCGTAATATCCAGCGCCAGGCCGCGTTCGGCAGCGAGTTGGTTTTCCTTCTTCAACATCAGGTCGAGAATCAACGCCAGGTGCTCATCGAGCAGCGGGTGGAAGATCACGATCTCGTCCAGGCGATTCAGGAATTCGGGCCGGAACGAATTGCGCACTTCGTCCATGACGGCATCACGCGTCGCGTCATCGATCACGGTCGTTTCGAGGTAGCTGGCCCCGGCGTTGCTGGTCATGATGATCACGGCCTCGCTGAAGTTGGCGACGTTGCCCTGGCCATCCGTCAGGCGGCCCTCTTCCATCACTTGCAGCAGCACGTCCAGCACGCGGCGGTGCGCCTTCTCGACCTCGTCGAACACCACCACGATATACGGCTGCTCGCGCACACGGTCGGTAAGCTGCCCTCCGCCCTCATAACCCACGTAACCGGGCGGCGCACCGATCAGGCGGCTGACGGTGTTTTCGTCCATATACTCCGACATGTCCAACTGGAGCATGGCGTCTTCGCTGCCAAACATAAACTCGGCCAGCGCCTTAGCCAGCTCTGTTTTACCGACCCCCGTCGGCCCCAGGAACAAAAACGAACCGATCGGTCGCTTGGGGTCTTTGAGGCCCACACGCGCCGTTTTGACGGCGCGGCTGAGCGCGATCACGGCTTCATCCTGGCCGATGATACGTTCGTGCAGATGCTCGACCATGCTCGCGTACTTGGTGCGTTCGTCCTGGCCGAGTTTGCTAACCGGGATACCCGTCATCTGCGCGGCGGCCAGCGTTACGTCTTCGGCATCCAGCACCAGGTCGGCTACTTCCTGGCGAAACGCGAGATGTTTTTGCTCGCTCAGGCTGACCAGCGAGGCCGCACGGTGCAGCAGGTGTTCGGCGCTCAGCGGCAGCGGGGTGCGACTCATGTAACGTTTGGCCAGGTTCGCGGCCACTTTGAGCGCTTCATCGTCGATTTCAATATCATAGTCTGCCGCGATGTGCGGGGACAGCACGGTCAGAATCTCGATCGTTTCGTTCAGGCTTGGCTCAGGCACGGTCATCAGTTGGGCGTTTTCGGCAATAGCGCTGATGCCGCGCAGCCGCTCATCCCACAGGCTTTGCGTGGTCGAGCCGATGATCACCGGGTCGTCGCTGAGATACGCCTTTTGCAGCGAGGGTGCCGCTTTGGGGAATTCAGCTTTGAGCGCGCCGCCAAAAAAACGGTGAATGTGCGGGATAAACAGAATGCCGCCCTTGGCCCGTTTCAAGCCGCTGTCGATGGCTTTTTGCTGCTGGTCGAGCAGCGCTTTTTCATCGATGCGCACCAGTTTATCTAATCCCTTCGGACCTTTGCCCTCCGCGATCAGCAGCGCGAGGCTGTAGGCCAATGTCCGCTTGCCGACGCCGTCCTGACCGAGCAAGATCACGTGCCGGTTGACCGTCTGGCCCAACATTTGCATCAGGTCGCGCAGCAGCTTTTCACGGAAATATACGGCGTGCAGTTCACCGGACTGCGCCTGGGCAACCATATCGCTGCTGAGATCGGTAACCGTTTTGCGGATCACGTCCGAACTGGTGGAGGATGCCGACGTGAGCACATCCCGTATGGCGCTTTTGGTAATGCCAAACTGAGTCAACATGCCCGCCGTACCGATTTCGCGTTCGGTCATCACGCCCAGCAGGTGATCGGTGTCTACCGCCAGTTCGTTGAGCGCCTGCGCCACGCTGAGCGCTTCATCCAGCGCGATCACCATCGTGCGGCTGAGCTCGGCTTTGCGGCCATCACTGCCTAAATACGTCAGGTCACCTTTGAGATCGCGGCGGCTTTGTACCGCTAACCGGGCCTGGCGTTCCAGCCGGTCGAGATCGGCCCCGCGCCGTTCGGCAAAATATTTGAGCAAACGGGCTGCCGCGGTGTCTTTGCTGCGAACCAATGCCAGCAGCACCGCCTCAGGCGTCAGCAGGTTTTTGCCGTAAGCACTGAGGATATCGACCGCGTCGTCGAGCACCGTCTGTGTGTCTTTGGTGAGCAGATTCGGATTCAGGTTGCCCATTGATTATCCTGTTCTGGAAATAAAAATGCTGTGTCCATTACACGTGTCGTTCATACCAAAGGTACTTCGAAACGGGTCTGGAAACAAGAGCCAGCGCAGGGCTATCGCTTCAAAACCCAAAAATGCCCCTCCCCCGCGCGACCGGCGGTCGCGCGTCCCCTCCCCGGCCAAGCCATGGCGGGGAAAAACAGCCGATCGCGTGTGATCAAGGATCGCGCGTTGTCAAGTCCCCCTTCCAGCCAAGCTGGACGGGGGACTAGGGGGAAGGCGTTGCTCAAAAGCCCGAACACTCATTTGGAACAATTGCCCTAAGATCAAGCGGGCCTGCAAGCAAACATCAATTCGACGGCTGGCCGGTGACTACGGTGTCCCACGTCACGCCGCCGCCCGGCGGGTAAGGCCCGACCGCCATCGGCAGCCGTCCCCGCGCCGGAACCTCGCCATACAACACGCGGCAGACGGCGCCCCGCGCCTCCGGGATGTTGTCATACGTGAGCACAACCGTCGTCAGCGGCACCGGCAGATCGTACCAGTCGAACGGTGAGCGCAGCGACACGACGATCGTTTTTTCCGGCGGCAGCGCCCATACCAGCGCGTGCTGCTGGGAGTTGTTCCACAGGTCCTCAATAAACACGACGATCACGTCAGCCTTAGCCGCGAGCGCGGTCGCATTGGCGATATCCCAGCCGGTCGGGTTATACGTGTAACCCAGCGCCGTCAGGTCACCGTCAAACGGCCAGCAGGTATCCGGAATATCATCGTAATCCGCCGGGTACAGGATCACCACCCGCCTGTTGGCGCCGTCCAGCGGCAGCAGCCCGGCCTGGTTATCGAGAATCGTCACGGCTTCTTGCGCCAGCACGTTGAGCACCGCGTTATGCCCGGTGCGGTTCAACCGCTCGGCGGTCTGGCCCACATCGAGGGGCGTCCACGTCATCAGGCCGTAGGAGTCGCGCAGCGACAGCATACGCCCAACGGCTTCGTCCAGCCGCGCCGCCGGAATACGCCCGCTGCGAGCCGCATCCACGACCGCCGCGATCACCTGCTGCTGTTTCCACGGCAGCACATGCGGCCCAAACGCGATCAGGTCCACCCCGGCGTTGATGGCTTCGATCACCGCGTCGGCCATGTCGTAATCCTGTTTGATCGCGCCCATGTCCATCGCGTCGCTGACCACCACGCCGCCAAATCCCAGGTCGCGGCGCAGCACGTCCAGCACGACGGGCGACACCGTCGCCGGGCGGCGCACGCCCGGATCGAGCGCCGGATAATACAGGTGGCCGACCATCACCGCCGGTGCACCGGCATTGATCGCGCCCGCAAACGCGGCCAGCGCCGTCCGGTTCACTTCCTCGCGGGATAAGCGCACTTCGGCCAGCACGCTGTGACTGTCCAGTTCAGCCGCGCCATGACCGGGGAAATGTTTCAGCACGCCGATCACGCCCGCCTGGCGCATCCCGTTGACCATGCCCCCCGCCAGCCTGCCAACCAACCCCGGATCGGATGCAATCGCCCGGCGGTAGAGCACCTGCCCGATGCCGCCTGACGCGTCCGGGTAGGCCAGGTCGGTGACCGGGGCCAGGTTCATGTTGATGCCCACCGCAGCCATTTCCTGGCCCATCGCGTAACCGAACTGCACCGCCTGGTGCTGGCTGCCCGCCGCGCCCACCATCAGCACGGATGGAAAGATCGTAAACCCGTCCTGCAAACGCAGCACGCGCCCGCCCTCCTGATCAACTGCGATCAACAGCGGCACGTCCGGCCCAACGTCCATCGCGTGACTCTGGATGGCGTTAGTCAGCCGCGTGATCGCCTGCGGCGAGCCGAGATTATGCGGGAACAGCACCACGCCGCCGGGATGCGTGGCCGCGATCAGGTCACGATCCGACTGGTCGAGCGTGGTCGAGAACAGCGTGAGCAAAAAAAGCTGGCCGACCTTTTCTTCCAGCGACAGATCGCCCAGCGTTACGGACTCGCTGCCGGGCAGGTCCGGCGACCGGCCCCAGGCTCGCCCGGTTGGGGGCGCAAAACTGCCCGAAAGGATGACAACGATCCAGCACAACACGACCGGGAACGTTAAGCGGCGTATGGATGGCGACATGGTGATCCTTCGATGGCAAAAAATGGGTAAATGCACGCACCAACACCGCCCATTGTAGCCACAAGGTGCGGCCTACCACAAACACAACGACGCCCCACAGGCCATCACTACCCTGTGAGACGCCAAGCATCATTTGCACGCTGTTGGCAGCGTGCTCAACACATTATCAATTACCCTGGCCGTTGGCTGAATTGGTTCAGGATGCTTCGGCCAGACGATACCCGATCCCGCGCACATTCACGATGATGTTCGGATTCTGGCCCGACGCCTTGAGCTTGCGCCGCAGGTTGCTTACATGAGGCCGGATCACTTCCCGCGCTTCATGTTCATCGAGCGAATAACCGCGCACTTCGCGCACCAGTTCCGAACAGGGCAC
>JAFGHR010000046.1 GCA_016930015.1 Anaerolineae bacterium
AACCCGCCATCAGCACCGCGACCGATCCCAGCGCCCCGACCGCAACCAGGTACAACACGCCGATGCTCAGGTCAGTACCGATCCAGCCCGGCGCAAATGGAACCACGGGCCACAGCAGCAGCACGGCGACCACCGACAGCACCGGCGCGAGATTGAACACCCAGCGATCGGCGCCCAGCGGCATCAGGTCCTCTTTCAGCAAAATTTTGATGGCGTCGGCCACCGGCTGCACAATGCCAAACGGCCCGACACGATTCGGCCCCAGGCGATCTTGCAACCGGCCCGATACCTTACGTTCCAGCCAGATGCCGACCAGGGTCCACAGCAGGCCGAACGTCGCCACGACAATCACGCCCAGTGTTTTCGCGATCAACACGGCGAGATTGTGCGACAAACCCATATCCATCAACGTATCTGTCATACAGTTTCTCCGGCGAGATCAGGCCCAACAGGGAGAAAGTGAGTAGGCCACCCTACTACAGCCATTCCAACACGCCCCTGCGCCAGGTATAAAACAGCGCCACCAACAATAAAGCGATAAAGATCGTGACCTCGAACAGGGCAAACAGGCCCAGCCGGTTAAAAGCCAGAGCAAAGGGAAACAGGAATACCAATTCAACATCAAAGATGACGAATACCAGGGCGAAGATATAGTACTGTGAGCGGAACTGAACCCAGGCCGGTCCGACGGTCTCGACACCGCATTCGTAGGTGTCCTGTTTGCTGGGGTTGGGGCGTTTGGGGCCGAGAAGCTTACCTAACACAATGGGTATAGTTGGGAATACCCAGGCAAGCGCCATAAAAATCCCTACAAAAATCCACTCGTTTAATTTCATAAATCCCTGATCCCCCGGCGAAGCCATGCGGCCACGCCGGTTAACTGATCACATGCCATGCAGCCACTATCTCAGCAAAAAACTAATCGTTACACATTGTGTGTGGTGCAACAGCGAAATAGTATATCAACCGCCCCGGCAATGGGCAATTAAACCTGCTGTGCATCAACCCCTCCCATTCTAGCATAGCTACCAGCGATCACAAAACCATTCCCAAACGACTTGTTAACAAAAATGGTTTTTATTAATCACGGTATGGTCACGCTGGGGCGGTATGATGTAAGATATATGCGTACAGGCAGTCTAAGTGAATGTGATTTGCAGCCCACACACTATCATCGATGGTACCCGCCCGTATGCTGTTTTTTACCTTCATGACATTCAACACTAAAATCAGGGCTGTATCAAGAACTATCTAAACAGGGAGACCTCTCATGCTTAAGAAATGGCAGTTGTTTTTAATTGTGCTGGTGCTGGTTGTACCGCTCGTGTTGGCGGCCTGCGGCGATGATGATGGCGGTGATAACGGCGATAAGGGCGTAGAGCTCAACCAGACATTGGACTCCGCCAGCGGCATCAGTCTGAAGTACCCGGACGGCTGGGTTGTCAAAGATGACGTTGGTATGGGACAGATTTATCTTGCCAATTCCCAGGAAACGATGGACGCCATTAATTCTGATGAATCGGACATTAAGCCTAAAGCGGACCAGCACGCGGTTATGCTTATGGGGCCGGTGCCGCTCGCGATGATGGGCGAAGGTATCAACATGGAAGACGCGTTCAAGCAGATGAGCGAATCAATGGCTGCCGAAGACGAGGAAACCGAAGTCGGCGAAATCGAATCGCTCAAAGTCGGCGGCCAGGACGCGTACAAAGCTAAGGTAACCGACGCGGACACCGAAGGCTTCATCCTGGGAATGGACATAGGCGACGGCAACATGATCATTGCTTCCGGCGTTGGGGCCAAAGGTGAACTCGACAAGTTCGAGGACACAGCCATGAAGATCATTGAGTCGGTTACCTACACGGCGCCAGCGGGTGAAGAAAGCGGCGAGGGTTAACACAGCGTAACCCAACCCGCCCAGGGATAAAGAGGCGCCCGGTTCGTCATGAGCCGGGCGCGTTTTTTTGGCGTGTGCCCCACCCTATCGCCAGCGCCGCATCACGCCCAGCACGCGCGGCATCCACTGTTCGTACAGGCGGTATAAAAGCGGATTCGGGGCGTAATCCCACGCGCCAATGTGACGCACCACCGTGCCGCCGAATCCGTCCTTGAAACGGTACACGCCCCACATGGGATCGTCTTCGGTGAACGCGTCCGGCGCACCCCAAAAATCGTAGGTCGCGTAACCGTGCGCCTTCGCCCAGCGGATCGCTTCCCACTGTAACGCGTAATTGGGCAGGGTTTCGCGCCGCTGGCTGCCGCTCATGCCGTAGAAATACCACGCTTTCGGGCCAAAATGAAAGATCACCAGCCCGGCTATGGCTTCGCCCTCGACTTCCGCCAGAAAACCGTGCGCCAGCCCGGCCTTTATAAACCGGGTCCACGCCGCGCGGTAATAGTCCGGGGGCCGGATCAAAAAACCCTGGCGCGTGCCGGTTTCGGCGTACAGATCGTACAGCGTGCGGAAGTCGGCTTCGGCGGCGGCAGCGCGGACGGTCACCCCCTTTTTGGGACCGGCCCGCACTTTGCGGCGCGTGCCCTGGCTCATGCCCATCAGGATCGTGTCCTCGTCGGGCGTCAGGTCGAGCGTGACCGTGTTGCGGAACTGCACCTGTGACGCGCTGAAACACCAGCCGCGATCACACAGTTGGGCCAGCACACGCTGCCCGACCGGGTCATCATGGGCGGGATGGTCGGGATCACCGGGGATGCCGGTCCCGGCGATCACGTCCGGATCGATTTTGAGCCAGACCGCGCGGCGGCTTCGGGCTAATTTTTCCAGGTGATCGAGTATGGCAGCGGCCAGGTCGGCGTCGTGATACGCCAGCGCCGGGCCTTTGGGCACGTAGATCACGCGCAGCGGGCCGGCTCGCCGCGTCAGGATTTGCGCCGCCGCGACTGTAGCGCCCTGCGCATCACAAAACTGGACATGTTCGGGCAGCCAGCCGGTTTCAGCCTGCTTGAACGCGCCCCACTCCCAGGTTTGCAGCACGTGCGCCGCCGGAAGATCACGCAGCAGGGCGTTCCAGGCCGCACGATCCGTTATGTGATGAACAGTCACTAACACAGGCTTACTCTTTTCAGGTGAGGTGTAAGGTGTGCGCGCCGGGCGATTCACCCGCACATCAAGCGGTCACTGCCGGGCGGCAGTTTCGACCCGCAGCCAGCATACGCAAGATTGATATAACATAAGAATTTCCAGCAACGCGCCTCATACCGTTTTGACGAAGTACACACCGCCAACCGGTTTGCCGTCCTCGTTATCAGAAAGCGCGGGGTACATCGAAAAACCCAACCCGATCTTGAGCAGGTAGTTGGCCGGTTTGTCCAGCGGTGACCATGACCGCATCTGGTAACAACCGAACGCTTTGCTCAACGCCAGGGCGGCCACCTGGAGACTGCGCCCGTATCCCTGGCGGCGGTGGTCTTCGTCCACGGCGAATGTCTGCACGAATGTTTCACGCAGGCGTTTACCATCGGCACCGGTCAGGATCACGGCGTTACCGTCGCTCAGCAGGCTGGCGGGCACCACGATATTTTGCACTTTAAACGTCAGGTGGCCCACCACACTATCGTCACTGATCGCACCGAGATAACAGATCGACGTGTGCGGCTGGTCCTGGTCATCCAACACCCTACGCATCATATCGACCCGCCGCAAGTGGGCCAGATACGAGGGCCACAATCGATGTTTTGGCGTAAACTGTTCGACTTTCATGCGTTACCCATTCGGCCTATGACCAACCGGTCTATGACCAGCCGGTACGCCCGATACACAATTCGATTATACACGCGATCCCATGCGCCGACGCTGCGAATTATCTCGCCGCCCCAGCCACGCTTAAACCGGTATACGCCCCACAAGCCGTCGTGCCGTTCGGAAAACTGGGTTTCGAGCACGTCCGCGTCCGCATCGGGCACGCCGTACATGTCATAATACACCGCGCCCCGCGCCCTTGCCCACTGGATCGCGGCCCACTGCACGCCGTAAGACGCCATACGCTGGCGCTCGCGGTCGGTGGACGCCCCGCTGATGTACCACGCCCACCGCCCCACCGCGTAGACCATCACGCCCGCGAGGTCCTGCCCGTCATAACTGCCCATGATCAACGCGGCGCGGCCCGGCGGCACAAACAAATCGAACGCCTGCCGGTAGTAGGCCGGGATATGGACGCCAAATTCCGACCGGGAGCCGGTTTCAGCCAGCAGCGTGCTAAAGCTGGCGAGGTCGTCGCGCGTGCCTTCACGGATCGCCACCTCATATTTGTCGCTTTTGCGAATGTTACGGCGCGTGCCCTGGTTCATGCGTGCCAGGATCGAATCCTCGTCGCCGCCGATATCAAGCACAACGGTGCGCGGCGGCTGGACAGTTTGCGGGCTGGGCACAAACCCGTGTGCGGCAATGTCCACGCCGTCCAGGTCGTAACCCGGCTCGATTTTCAGGAAGGCCGCGCCGTGCTGGCGTGCCGTGTGATCGACGGCGGCCACCAACGCGTTCACCTGCGCCGTGTCCGACCAGTCTACGAGCGGGCCGTAAGGCGCGTAGGCCAACCAACCCAGGCGGAACGGCAGCCGTCGCAGCAGCAGTTGTACGCCTGCGATCAGAGCCCCGCCGGAATCGGCCAGTCCCACGCAGACCGGGCGCCAGCCAAACGCGCCCTTCAACTCACCCCACGCGCTGAGCTGCAACAGGTGCGCGCGGGGATGCGCGGTTACGAACACGTCCCAGGCATCAGGCGGCGGGGTTACCGGTTCAAAAACCATCGATGAGTCACTTTCGGTGCGATCAAAACAGGCGGAAAAACCACGTTTGCCATGTGCGTCGATTATAACGCGGCACACATATTCCCGCTGTGGGCAGGTTTTAGCTGTCAGGGTAACCGCTTCAAATGAGCGATCGCGCTTATGAGCAACGCCTTCCCCCTAATCCCCCTTCCAGCCAAGCTGGACGGGAGACTTAACGCCGCGTGTTTCCTGAACACGCGCCCCCGCAACCGGTGTTTTTCCCTCGCCCTGGCTTGGCCGGGGAGAGGGTGCGCGACCGACGGTCGCGCGGGGGAGGGGCGTTTTTTGGTTTTTAAAGCGAATAACCCGGCTTTAGCTGTTGCCAAGCCTGCCCAGAATTATTATGATGTAGAAAGGTGACTGCATAAAGAAAGCCGTAAACAACGATTGTCGCCACAAGTAAATAGTTGTTTTTTTCCGAAAACCAGACCTTTTACGCGTGGATTTGAGGGGAGATATCTTATGCTGCGACAGATGTCACACCGCACGATCACGATCGGGTTGTGTTGTATGGTCGGGGCGCTGGTGGCAGCCGTCCCGATTTTTATCACGTCGGTGCAAGCCAACGCGCCAGCACAGCCCGACTACGCGATGCAGTTGGTCCCGGCGGGTGAGATCACACTGCCGGACGGGAGCACCGTGTTTGTAGAACCATTTTTGATCGGCGTGACCGAAGTCACCAACGCCAATTATGCGCTGTGTATGGCCGATGGGACCTGCACACCACCCGACGACGACAGCGCTCCCCCTACTGAGCCGGACTATCCGGTGTTGGGCGTTTCCCTCGAACAGGCGCAGGTTTACTGCACCTGGGCGGGTATGCGCGTGCCCGATCAAACCGAGTGGATCAAGGCTGCCGGGTGGGATGCCGACGCCGGGCGGCTGCTACTTTATCCCTGGGGTGACGAATTCACCGGGCACGAGGCGAATCTGGCCGTGGTGGGTGCGACCGGCGAACCGCTTCCGGTCGGATCGTTCGACATGGGCCAGAGTCCCTATTTCCTGTACGACATGTCCGGCAACGCGTCCGAGTGGGTGAGCGACGGCTCGCTGATGGGCGGGAGCTGGCTCACGCCGCCGGAAGATGGCCAAACAACGAGCGCGATCAGCCCAGCCGGGCCGGGGCCGGACAGCGGTATCCGCTGCGCGTTCGCCTGCCCAACATGTGAGGCTGAGGAGGCGCTCCCTGAGACCGTCGAAACCGAGGCGCCGGTCGCCGCCGAAACCGAGGCGCCGGTCGCCGCCGAAACCGAGGCGCCGGTCGCCGCCGAAACCGAGGCGCCGGTCGCCGAAGAAACCGAGGCGCCGGTCGCCGAAGAAACCGAGGCGCCACCTGCTGAGGAAACCGAAACACCGCCCGCCGAAGAAACCGAAGCGCCACCCGCTGAGGAAACCGAGACTCCGCCGCCCGTGCAAACCGAAACCCCGGAGCCGCCGCCGTCCATCGAGCCGCCCGCGCCCGAACCGCCCGGCGACGTGTACGATTACGATCTGGTGCAGGCGGCTACCAGCGACGACGCCGCTTACGCCGACATGATCGGCATATCGGCCAGCCTGGGCGGTGTGCCCGCACCCTCCACCGGACGCCCCTACCAGCAGGGACAGTGGCACGTGTACGGCGAAAATATTCTGTCAGCACGCGGCATGATCGATCCCGGCGGCGGGATCGCGTGGGGCGAAACGGTCACCGGCCAGGGTGAAGCGATGTTCACGTTTGGCGGCGCGACCCTGTGGATCGACGGTGCCGGGTGGGCTGCCTCGTTCGTCGATCCCGTGACCGGTGTTACGATCAGCAGCAGCGAGAGTTTTACCAGCGTGCTGCGCGATACGCCAGCATCGCGGCTGCCGTCCACCACGTTCGAAACGCCTAACAGCCTGTTTACGCTGACCGGCGCCAACGCGGTCGTGCGTTATGACCAGGACAGCGGCGAAACGACCGCCTACCTGATCGAAGGCCAGATGGCGCTCGTTGAGCCGCAGCCCGAAACCTACAGCGGTCCGAACGACGGCACCCAGGCGTTTGCCGTGCGCGTCAACGCCGACGGGGACGTGCTCGCGCAGCTTTCCCCGATCGACGAGGCGCAGGCGTTTTTTCCGGCGGTGATGCAATCGCTGGTGATCACCGTGGACATGGCGCAGGCCGTCGCCAACTCGTCACGCACGGCGGAACAGGTCTGGTTCATCCAGCTTGACATGGACGGCGACCCGGATACCGGCTTTGTAAAGCCGGATGTGCAGCAGATGTTCACCGGCCTCGGCGCGGACCTGGTCGCCCTGGTGGAACTGACCGAAAGCGGTGAATTGGCGATTGAGGCTAATTTCCTGGCGCGCGGCGAGCTGGACGGCGAAATAACCAATATACGCGTGGGCGACACGCCAGCCACTGTCACGCTCAGCGAAGACCGGCAGCGCTTGCATATCGAGCTTTCGCTGGCAGCCATGCAGCAGCAGCTTGCCCAGATCAGCCACCCCATTACCGGTGAGCCGGTGACGATTGCGTTCTCGCCGGAATCACTGCACTGGCGCGTGGGATCGATCAACTACACGCCGGAAGAACACCCGAAGGATATCTATCCTGAGCTGGATACCGTGTTCCCGGAACCGCCTGCTGGCACAGCCGCGGACGCGATCACGGATACGGCGCCCGGCGGTGATACCACCGGCGGTGACACCACCGCTCCCGCTGCGGTGGGCGAAACCTGTACAGCCTACCTTTCCGCTAATGCCAACATGCGCACCGGTCCCGGCACGGCCTACGACATCGCCGACAGCGCGTATGCCGGGTCACTACTCCAGATCATCGGCCAGAACACCGCCGGAGACTGGTACCAGGTTTTACGTGATGACAGCAGCACGCCCTGGCTCGCTGATTTTTTGATAACCAATCTCACCTGCCCGCCGGGCTTCACGCTGCCCGTTACGGGATAAAATCGTTTTTGTACGCTGGACACACAGGGCGCAAGTTAGATACGCCCCTCCCCTCCGGGCCGCGCCCGGTATCCCCTCCCCCGCCGAGCGATGGAGGGGAAAATACAGGGTCCGCGCGTGTTACTTGAACACGCACGCCTGAAAAGTCCCCCGTCCAGCTTGGCTGGAAGGGGGATTTAGGGGGAAGGCGTCATTCAGAAACAATCCGCCCATGTGATGCGTTTGCACAACGGCGCACGGCTACCGTATTGTATTGAGGAGCTCATTAATGTTCACATCCTTTCGCACCCGCTCTTCTGCCCGTCTGGCAGGTTTTGCCCGTCAGATAGGCATCATGCTGCTGGTATGCGCCGTCCTGGTCACGGCGAATCCCGCTCGCATCCGGGCCGATCACGATATGGGCGATACCGATCAGGGTATCGCTCAGCAAGACCCACTCCTGGCGGCGATTTCGTCGGACAACGCCACACGCATCAACTCGCTGCTCGAACTGCCAACCGCGCAGATCGTGAACCAGGTCGTGATGGCCGGGGACCAGGTCGCGATCCTGGTGGACAACCGCGCCGTCTGGACGGCGACACTCAACTGGCGGCAGGACCCCGCCGCCCTGGGATCGTTGTTCGCGGCAGTCGGTGGTCCTGCGCCGGAGGGTGTGATCGTCCTGCCGCATGATGAACTGGTAGTCCGTATCGCGATCAGCCCGGATGGGCGCCTGATCGCAACCGGGGCGCTGGATGCCCTGGTGCGCGTGTGGGACGCGGCATCCGGCACGCTGGCGCAGACGTTGGCCGGTCACGGCGGGCCGATCTGGAACGTGGTGTTCAGCCCGGACGGTACGCGGCTGGCATCCAACGCCTACCCCAGCCCGAACAGCGGATCACCCAGTGAAATCCACGTGTGGGACCTGGCAACCGGCGCGACTATCAGCGCCATGTCCGGCCAGGACGATGTATGGAGTCTGGCGTTTAGTCCCGACGGTACGTTACTGGCGTCCGGCGGCTTCCCCAACATCTGGATATGGGATATCGCGGCGGGCGATACTGCCAACCGCCTGATCTGCGGTGACGTGATCAACGATGTCGCGTTTACACCGGACGGTAACCGGCTGGTATCCGGCGGCAACTACGGCGCAACGCTGTACAATGTGGTGTCGGGCGACAGCATGTTCAACCGCAACGATCTCAGTTACGTCGATTTTGTGAGCATCAGTCCAGACGGCGGGGTGTTATTCACCGCAGGGAAAACGGTGCGCGTGCTCAACACGTCCACCGGAACCGAGTTCAAAACGCTGATGGGACCGCCCAGCACCCAGGCCGTGATCGACATGACGCTGAGCGCGGACGGTACGATCCTGGCGCTGGTGATCGGCAACCTGACCGCCACCGAGGATATCGAAAGCACGATCGTCAGTTTGTGGGGCATTACCGACAGCGCGATCACCCTGCCCCCCGTGGCGGGAGAAAGCGGCGGCGAACCGTCCGGCCCGTGTATGGCAATCGCTAACGGCACGGTCAATTTACGCAGCGGCCCCAGCCTGGACTATGGGACCACCGGTTCGCTGTCAGTCGGCCAGACAATCGCGGTGACCGGCCAATATTACGGCGCGGACGCGATGACATGGTGGCTGCTGGCGAACGGGCTGTGGGTCCGGTCGGATATCGTGACCGTATCCGGCGCGTGCGATGGTGTGCCGGTCGTTACACCCTGACGAGCGAAATCACCGATCGTCGCAACCGGCCTCGCCTAGCCCGCGTATAGACTATCGAGGAGAATGAACTATGGGTTGTGTACGCGGCTGCCTGTGCCTGATCCTGCCGCCGCTGGCCGTGATTGATCGCGGCTGCGGTGTCGTGATGGTCGTCACCGTCCTGACTCTGTTGGGCTGGATTCCCGGCGTGATCGCCGCCCTGGTGCTGAACGTTCTCGCCGACATGGACTGATACTCCAACGTTGGGGCCAACGCACATAGCGCGCGCCGCCGTCAGCGAAAAGCTCCGGTGCGTTTATGCTGGCATTCCGCGCCTGCTCGCGCAAGGCTTTTGTCCATTGCGAGCCAGGCAAACGAGGCAAGCTGCACTTATTCCTCCGCAGCGCGCGCCTCGTCAATCACCCACAGAATCCCCTCGATAACCAGGTGCAGCTCGCTGCCCCCCTGGACAAAATGGTCGCTGTTCTCAAGGATGATGTGGCGGCTGTTGCCCGAAAACGTGACCAAATCCGGTTGCAGCTCATACCAGATATCAAACGCCGCCTCATCCCAATAACCAAATCTCACAGCGGCGGAAATGACGACCAGAGGGATATCCCCTACGGAATCGATCCCCGCAACTTGCAGCTCGCTCGCAGCAAAATCTAAATGCTCGATGTTGTCCGGATCATCGGGCAGGCGATTTTTCCCGCATTCTTCAAGCCCGGCATCGCACCAACGCCGGTGAATGTCTGGATGAGATGCCTCAAGCAGCACAAGACCCGCCACCAACTCCGGATTCTGATTCGTGAACAAAAGGGCATTCCACCCGCCGTGCGAATGCGCGACAAAAACGTAGGGCGGATCAATTTCGGCCAAAGCCAGCATCGTGAGCAGATTATCGACCTGGTCCTGCGTCGTTAAAACCACGCCCTCCGGTATCTTAGCGCTCCCCCGGTTATAGCTACAGGTACGTGTGAACGTGCTGATCGCGGGCTGAATGTCTGCCCAATCCCCAGTACCAGAACCGTAGCCGTGCTCAAAGATGACCGTCGGACTCCCCTCTCCCATACAAATCATAGGCAGTTCATAGTCTCCAAGATCAACCTTTACCGTTTCAAAAGGAGACTGCCCCTTATTTTGAAGGCGCGTAAGCGCCTTCGACCTCAGTTGCTGCGCATCGTGGAATCGATCCAGGTCGCCCACGCAAAGCGCTTCGGCATGGGCTGCCAGCCAGTACGCTTCCTTCAATTTATCGAACCGCGCCTGACCTTCCAGATCGCTCGCCTCATCGGAAGTCGCCTGTACCGCCGCCAGCAGATCATCACCGCATGTCCATTCGCCGTCCTGCGCGGTGGCAAGCCCCGGCAGCACGACGACCAGACCCAATAACACAGCCAGAACAAAACGGAACATCTCGTTCATTGCCCACTCCTCCAAAAACAACAAAAAACCGAAGACATCGCGCATGTATTCCCGCAATGATCTTCGGCAGTTTCTATGATATTTCCGTAGTTCCGCCGCTGCAATTAGTCAGCAGTAGTAGTTACTGAGTTCATTGTATCACGGTTTAGCACTTGGCATGAACCTACATTCCGCACCGGTTCCGCAGGATTGCGGAATGTGGGTTACATCGGGTGGTGCATGCGTGTAACGTCCCGGTAAATGAACACCAGCGGCGACTGCTGGATCACGGCAGCCTGGGGCTTGAATAACGGGAAAATAAACGCATCCGTCGCGCCAATAAACAACGATTTAGCGCTGTCGATGAAGTCCGACAGCATTTCGTCCGCGCCCATGTGATAGTGCCCCTGGATCACAAAATGGGACGTGTACACGGCCAGCCGTTCAGCACGCGGCATCAAGCCGGTTTCGTCATGCGACAGCGTTTCGGTGAACGCGACCGCATGGCACTGGTCTTTTCGTACATAGAGTTCCGGTAGGTGCATACTCACAGCAGGATTCCCCGGCTCCAGACCGTGCAGCGTCGCGTTTCTTATGGTAAACACCGACTTGGTGTCGTCGTTGATATACGTTTGAAGCATCCCAAACACCGGCAGCATCCCTTTGGCCTGAAAACCCGCCAGCAGTACGGTTACCGGCATCTCTCTGACCATTGCACCTTGTTCGAAGAATCCCATGTCTCACTCCTCATCTAAGGCCCGATTCCCACAATAATGGTTTCTCGATTGTACTGGATTCTGCGGGTAGGGCCATTATGCCGGAATGCGGGTTCAAGAGTAGAATGACAGGCACCACTGCATAGTATGCTTGGTTAGCAGAAAGGGCACACATGAAACGCCTGACGCGCTGTATCCCGCTTTTGATCGGGTTCGCCGTTCTGCTTGCCCCGGCTGTGACCGCGCTGCCGGTCCTGGCCGGGTATGCGCCTGCACCCGGTCCGGTCGCGGCGCAGGCGAGCGGCTCACTCGCTTCCCTGGACCCGGTCCAGGGCTTGATCCAGCACCAGACCGCCTTCGAAAACCCGCAGGACCCGCAAAGCTGGCACACCGTCACCCAGCGTATTCTGGTGGGCGAAGGCGATCGTATCCGCACGGACAGCGTAGGGCTGGCATACCTGACATTTTTTGAGGGCATCCAGACCCAGATCGGCCAGAGTACGCTGGTTGTGGTCAGCACGTTGGTGCTGCCCGAAGGCGACAACGGCACGGTTAACGTGTCGATGGACGTGCTGGTCGGCAACACGTTTGCCAGTGTCAACGCGGCGCTTAATCCCGGCGACCGCTTCGAAATCCACACGCCAACGGCCAGCGCCGTCGTGCGCGGCACGGAATGGTGGACGGTCGTCACACCGGAAGGCAACGCCACCTTTGCCGCCGAACGCGGCCTGGTGAACATCATCCCGCACACGTCGCAGATACGCCCGGATACCGTCCAGCCCCCTATAGCCGCCGCCCCACCACCCCCCGGTGAAGAAGCCGTAACCGCCGCCGAAGAAACCGCGCCTGCGGCGGCTGTGCCGCTGAACGAACGCTTTGCCACCGTGTACGAACTGAGCGACGGCGTCAGCCTGTTCACCAACCGCAGCGGCACGATCAACCGCTTCGGCATCGATTTTGAACCGCCCCGGCGCCCGCGTGAATCAGCGCTGGCGCGTCCACTGTGTGGTAACGGGGTGTGCAATGTCCGCGAAACGATCACGTGCCCGCTGGACTGCCCGGATTCTCTGACGCTGGAGGACTGCGGCGACGGTGTGTGTGATACGGAAGCACGCGAGGACCTGCTGATCTGCCCGCAGGACTGCGCACCCAAAACCGGCGAGTCATGCGGCGATGGCACGTGTGACCTGAACGAAAGCGGCATCACCTGCCCGGATGACTGCGAACCGGCGCAGTACTTCAGCCCGGCAGCGCCGGAATTGTGCGGCAACGGTCTGTGTGACGCGACAGAAAGCGCGCTCACCTGCCCGGCTGACTGCGCCAGTCTTGGCGCCCCGGTAACAGGCGAATAAGCCGGTTGACCCGATCCGGTTGATCCGGCACGACAACAACAGCGGGGTGTGCGTTACACCCCGTTTTTTTGTGAATCAGCCAGCCGGTTACTGATCCAGGGTAATCATAGCCAGATGCCTCGGTTACCCTAAGCACCTGGCTTTCGTTGTTGCGCCTTGTTGAAATAGAGAAACAGGTTGCTTTTAGACCGCATTCCAGATGACTTTAATTGCTGCCGATTAATTCCTGGAATTCTTCCTCTGTTGTTATCTGGGGCACTCCTAATGAAGTGGTACCGGCCAGTAAAGAGGCCGCATTGCTGATTTTCCAGTTTTCTCCATAGCGAAGCAGCGTGAAGCCCACGTAATAATAATTCCCTTCGAACAGAAGCAGGACCACCCGTTCGGTGAGTTCGTCGGCCCCGTAGATCTGGGCTTGTCTGTTCCAATTATCCTGATTGCGTTCAGAGGACACGAGCTCAGGATTAGGAACACCAATCTTCGTGACCTGTAGCTGGGCAAGCCTTTCAGGATCCACCTCGTTTATGAACTGGGTAGCTCCTTCTGGTTCCATGAGAACAGTATAACCTTCAACTAACTCTTTTTCGGTAAGCAGCAAACCGTAAGCCAGATTTCTCGCTTGAAAAAGAATTTGCCATGAAAGCTGCGCTTTGTTCATCTCCGCGTAAAACGGATAGTCGGACGGTGCCGGGGCGGTAGGATGCAGGGCTCGTAACCGTTCAATATAAAGATCGAATCTGAACTTTTCGCTCATCTCATTTATAGCGCAGGCCTGCATGATTTTGGGGACATCACCCTGGGCCACAGCCTGCATATAGAAAGTGATGGCTTCTTCCGGGGTTTTGAATGACACATCACCGGTCTGGTCTTGAGCCGTTGCGATAGGGCCTGTCCCTAAAAGACCTGCTGCCAGGAATGCCAGACATACTATGGGGAGAAGCGCTCGTGCGGGCCTGGTGACCGTGGTAATGCCAGTTAGCTTTTTAATACGC
>JAFGHR010000047.1 GCA_016930015.1 Anaerolineae bacterium
AAACTTGAACTTAGACACGGTACTTTACTCCTCAAAAACTAACTAACGAAAGACGATCTAGTTAATGAACGATGTTGTAGCAGGTGCTACGACCAACAATTTCTGCGGCCTTGCTCCTTTCTCTTGGCAATCAGACGTTACCATTTAGCAGTATCTACATTGTATTAAGCGGCCAGGTGGCCGGGCCGGACGACTGCCGTACCATCAGTTGCGGCGGTAGTTCGACAGGGTCCGGCTTTCCACCGTCGAGGATGTCAAATAACATGCGGGCCGCTACCTGCCCCTGTTCGGGAGCGCGTTGGCTGACGGTGGTTAGCGGCGGCACGAGAAATGCCGCCGTCGGGATATCATCGTAGCCGGTAATCGACAGATCGCCCGGTATGTCGCGGCCCATCTCGCGCGTTTGCTGGATGGCACCCATCGCCATGCGGTCATTCATGCATAACAATGCTGTCAGATCAGGATGTGTGGTGAGCAACTCGGCAGCACATTTTGCCCCGCTGGCTGTTGACCAATCACCATGCCGGATTGGCAGGGCTTCGAAATCGATGTTTGCTTCGACACAAGCTGTACGCAGCCCGATCAAACGCTCTTGGACACCATAGTTCATGACTTCCGGCACGTCGATGATACCGATCTGCGTGTGTCCTAACGCAAGCAGATGTTCCCCTATGGCGCGGCCCCCGGCCCGATCGTTGTGGCGCACGTAGTGATCGGTTGTGCCATAGCCAATCGCGACAGAGGGAATACCTTTGGCCTGGGCAGGTTCGAGGGCCGAGGCTTCCGGGTAAGCGTCAATGGCCAGGATGCCATCCAGGTAGCCACTTTGGATCAGTTGCAGGTAATGGTGATCGACTTCGTTGGCCGAAAGATTGGGGGTGCTGAGCAATATGTTGTAACCACGCGACGTGCATTCAGTCTCGATGCCCGCCAGGATATGCATGACGTTGGGGTCGGTGAAGATCGCCTCGTAGACGTAGGGGAACACCACAGCAATGATGTGCGTTTTGCCGGTTGACAGGGCACGCGCCGCGAGGTTAGGGATATAGCCCAACTCCTTGACCGCCTGCATTACCTTCTGCCGTGTTTCGTCGGTGAAGTAGGGGGTATTGGAGAGCACTTTGGAAGCGGTCGCGGTCGAAACCCCGGCGCGTTTCGATACGTCTTCTAGTGTGGGCACTTTTAAAAACCTCAATCAATGCATTTTATAGTTAAGCGGTTAACTATATACTGAAAAAAAAGCAGCAACCGGGAAATTCTTCATTACAGACAGTGATTAAGCCCTTAACTATAAAGGATACAGAAAAAACGTGGCGCCGTCAAGGAGGCGTTCAAAAAGGGAGTTGCACCGGCTACTTTGGCCGCCCGGACAGGATTCCTCGCGCAGGCAGCCCATTGATAATCGTGATGCAAGCCTCCTAAAATCGGAATGCGCCGGAGCCGAGATAAAAGGGGAACGACCGGTGGCGGTGAACCGGATGGATTGGAATCTGCCCGTCGATGCTTTGATGCGGACATGCGTGGTTGAAGTACTGGATGGTTGCCTTGACCCTGTTTTTGATCATCAATCACACGATCAAAAACACTCAGTGCGTAACGTCAGTTATATGGATATATCCGTATCCTACGTGTTTCATGCCGTTGCAAACCTGATGGGCGTGTTTCTCTGGCCCGCGGTCAGCCTGGTATTTTTCCAGGCGATCAACCGCCGCCACCAACTGCCAGCCCAGACAGCGTAATGCTCCGGCAGACAGAAGGTTTGTTCAGCTTCCAACCACAGTTATCAGCCCTGGCAGCGTGTAGCCAGGGTTGTTTTTTCCCCCCGGCCCGACATAATGCGCCCGGCTGTGTTCCTCATTGACACCTGACTCTCCTGTTCAGACTGCGCGTGACCGGTGATCATCCTGCATGCCCACTGGTACAATATTCTCACTTGCTTTCCGGGAGATGCGTCATTGACTTATAATAAAGTGATCGATAGGGTATGTGGGCTGCCCTGATAACCTGCTGCTTTTGGCCGGAAGCATTCGTTTATGTGCCAGTTGGAGTCTGGATGCAACCATCTGCCAGAGTCGAATCCATCCGGAGCTTGGGCAAAACTATCAGGTTCGACTAAACTGAAGACAGGTATACACCATTGGATGGATATCAACCCTTATCCTTTTCCACTGATCTCACATGGAACCCAAGGGAGATAGGATAACATGCTTGAGTTAATTTGGATTGTACCAACTGTGGTTTTGTCCTATTTTTTGGTATACGCCATCAAAAAGTGGGCAACCACACGTCGGATTCTGGACATTCCTAATTATCGCAGTTCGCATACTCTGCCCGTTCCTAGAGGTGGCGGTTGGGGAATTGTTCTCGTGGTGTTGGGCGGCAGCCTGGTTTACGGTTTCTGGCATGGTGACGTATGGGACCGGCTGTTACCGTACCTGCTTGGTGTCAGCCTGATCGTTATTATTAGCTGGATCGACGACACGCGTTTTTTGCGAGCTCATATTCGCTTGTTGGTCCACTTAATCAGCGCGGCCATTGCTGTTGTAGGGTTGGGGTATTGGCAGCAGGTCGATCTGCCCGTGGTGGGCACCCTGGACCTGGGTGTTTTTGGCATTCTGATCACGGTGATCTGGATCGCCGGTGTGATCAATGCCGTGAACTTCATGGACGGCATCGACGGTATATCCGGCGGGCAAACGGCTGTGATCGGCCTGGGCTGGTTTTTAGTCGCGCAGTCGTTTGACGGCGCTGACATCAGGCTCGTAGCTATGTTGGGTGTGTTGTTAGCTGGCAGCAGCCTGGGCTTTTTGGGACACAACTGGGCACCGGCCACGATATTTTTAGGGGACATTGGCAGCACATTCATCGGGTATACACTGGCGGTTATGCCCCTGATGCTCAGCGGCAGCCACCGGACAGCGCTGGCCACCGGCACGGCATTGATGTTGTGGGCTTACCTGTTTGATACCGGTTATACGCTGTTGTGCCGCTTAAAACGCGGTGAAGATGTATTCCAGGCGCACCGATCCCACCTCTACCAGCAGTTGGTTATCCTGGGATACGGCCACCGGGTTGTCAGCATCCTGTATATGATGTTATCCGCTGCCGGTTACGTGCTGCTTCAGGCATGGGTATCGGATATCGCAGGTGCCGAATGGGCGTGTGTGCTGGTTATTCCTCTCCTCGGCCTGACACTGTGGATAGTCGTGGTGTATCAGCGGGCCAACCAGCGCGCCAAACAACAGCAGTCCGGCCCCTTACCCAATAGCCACTCGTCGATTAACAAATAACAACCGGCAATTCACGAGCGTATTTCATCCCCTGGTTAACCGGTTGTAATCCCCCCTATCGGTTTACGTGCCTGTTGTACCTGCTGGACACGCAAGACCGGATCGCGCTATGCTTCAATGAATACTGTCCCGTTTGATACGCGTGCTGCCGCGTAGAAAGATCGTGCTGATGCCAACCCCAGGCCGCCGGACGCTCACCGTGTTTGTTGTACTGTACATTACCTTCATCGGGGGGACTGACTTTGCCCGCACCGGTCCCATTCCTGACAGCGTTCACCTGATCATCATCGCCGGTCCGATTGTGCTGTGGCTGGGCCGTCTTATCCGGACCGGGCGCGCGTTTCCACGTACCGCGCTGGATACGCCGCTGCTTGTTTTTGTGGCATGGCTCATGTTTACGGCGCTGGTAGCGCAGGACCGCCGCCTGAGTCTGGAAGCGATCTGGCCGGTGCTGCTCGCGGTGTTGGGATTCTACTACGTGGTAGACTTGATCCGGCGCGGCTGGGAGCGCCATTTGTGGGCGGCGCTGGGGCTTGCGGCGGTGATCGTTGCCGGGTTGTGTATGCTCAAGCTGGCGACCTGGTATGTTGGCGGCTTAGGCATGCCCGGCTGGTTTCCCATCGGCGGGTTGGATGACCCGGTGCCCGTCAGTATGATCCGCCTGGACCTGGCCCCGGCCATGACTCCGAACACGCTCGGAAACTTTTTGGCCATGCTCATACCGCTGACGGGCGTGTATTTTTTGACCAGCCGCCGCCGGGTTACGCGGGGGATATGGGGTGTTGTGGGCGCGGCGTTGATCATCGCCGGGGCGTTTACGCTGTCACGCGGCGCGCTTCTCGGCTTGTGTGCGGGCATTGGCACACTGATCGCGCTGCGGCTGTGGCAGGTTGTTCAATCCGCCGAACAGCGCACGATCATACACTATGTGATCGTGACCGGTATCGCGCTGGCAGGTGGCATCGGACTGTTTGTTTTTATGTATTCCTACCGGTTCAACGCGCTCGCCGTGGGTTCTATCCGCCAGGATACGTGGCGCAGCGCGTTAGACATGGCGCACGATCACCCGGTGGTTGGCGTGGGGCCTGGGCAGTTCGGTTACCAGTTATGGACGTACCGCGACCCCCAAACCGTGAGCTGGAATCAGGTGGCGACTGCTCACAATTTACCGCTGCAAGTGCTGTCGGAAACCGGGCTGCCCGGCCTACTGATCGTCGTGTGGCTGGGCGGCGCTTTTCTCTGGATGTGGTACAAAAACTGGTGCACCGCACCTAGCGCCGCATCAGCCGAACAGCGCCTGCGGTTGAGCGGTACGCTGGCTGTCCTGGCGGCCTATGTGGCACACGGTCAATTTGGCGTTTTTATGCTGCCTGTTACACTGCTGCCCCTCGTGATTCTGGGCGCATACACAGCCGCTTATCCGGCACCATCACCGGCGGCGGCATACACCCACCGCCACAACCGCATCGCGTGGGGCGCACTCTTGATCACGGGCGTTTTCAGCGTGTGGATTCTGGTGATGGACGTGGCGCAAGCGCGTATGATGGTCAGCCTGTTCGAATTGCCGGATGGTGATTTACCGTATGCGCTGGAACTGGCCGAAAGCGCGCGGACATGGGACCCCGACCTATCGCTGTACGCGCTGCACGAAGCCTATGTGCTGGGCCTGCTGGCCGATGATGATCCAGAAACGTACCTTGACCGCGCGATTGAGGCGCATGAATCGGCGCTCGCACAGGTGCCGACGTATGATGTCGGATGGGTCAACCTGTCGGCGCTATACGCGCAGCGCGGCGACACGGACGCAGCCCACGACGCTATACAACGCGCCGTGGCGATCAGTCCGTTCAACGGGCTGTACTGGTTTTTGCTGGGCGATTACCAACGTGCATTAGAAAAACAGGTGTCTCTGGCCGAATATGTCGCCGAAGCTGACCCCGCCAGCCTGACCACGTTTTTGAATGATGAAACAATCGATCCCGACCAACGGCTGCTGGCCGCCGTGTTGGCGAGTTCCAGCGGCGCGATGACCATCGAAGACAACGATTTCGCCGGGTTGGTGCGCCTGGTTGAGGATCACCTCCAGCGCTCACCCAAAAAATACCCGTCGCGTTATGCGCTGGGCCGTTACGCCTTCGAGATTCTCGGTGACGATGAACAGGCGCTCGCCTGGTTTTCGCTGGCCATTGATGGATTCCCCACCGCTGATGCAGCCCTGATCGAGCGGGCAAAAGTGTACCTGGCGCAGGGTGATCTAAACGCGGCAGAACATGACGCTAAAACAGCGTTGTTTATCAACAGCGAAAGCGACACAAACAAAACCGTATTGCAGCAAATCGACCAACAGCGGCATGGATCAAATGAGCAGCCCGACGATATCGCAAACACCGAGGATACAACAGAAACCGGCAAATCAGGCGACCAGTCGCCGTGGTCGGCGGGGCAGGATTTCCCCGTGATCGTGTATGCGCGCCCGTCTCAGTTCGATTTCCTGCCGCAGCTTGACCTGCCGGATTGAGTGCCACCGGGCCGGTATCAGGAACAAAAAAAGAGCCCAAAACAGGCTCTTTTTGATGGTTGCGGATTTCGCGCAGCCGGTTACGCGTCGTTTTTGACGAAGCCCTGTTTGACCAACGTCTCCACGATGATGTGCGCGTTTTCTTCGGGTATATGACCCACCGTATCCAGCACAAGTTCAGGATTCAATGGGGGCTCATACGGATCATCGATGCCGGTAAAGCCTTTGATTTCTCCGCGCCGGGCCTTGGCATACAACCCCTTGGTGTCACGGTCTTCGCAGACACTCAGCGGCGTGTCAACAAACACTTCCATGAAGTTGTCGCTGCCTACCATGTTGCGAACATCGTTACGGGTCGCGCGGTAAGGGCTGATCGCAGCGCAGATCACCATGCCGCCGTGCCGCACGATTTCCGCGGCAACAAACCCGATACGCCGGATGTTGATATCACGGTCTTCCTTGCTGAAACCTAACCCTTTAGACAGGTGCGTGCGCACTACGTCGCCGTCTAACACAGTCACCTGGCGGCCATGTTCGAGCAGCAGCACGGTCAGTACATCGGCTGTCGTAGATTTACCCGCACCGCTCAGGCCGGTAAACCAGATGCACACGCCCTGGCGGTGACGCGGCGGGTAACTGTCGGCCAGAATGGTAGCCACTTCGGGGCGCGTAAACCAACCGGGCAGCGTTTTACCATTGCCCAGGTATTCTTCGCGCACCTGGGTGCCGGATAGTGCCAATGTAGGCGTGCCTTCCGAAATTTTGGATACTTCTTCGTAGCGTTCTTCTTCGGGCAGGTACACCACCAGGCGGAACGGGACCATCTTAACGCCGAGTTCCTCGCTGTGTTTTTCGACTATTTCCTGGGCGTCATACGGCCCGTAAAACGGTCGGCCCGACGCATCCTTACCCGGCCCGGCGTGATCACGGCCCACGATCAGGTGGTTGGCCCCATAATTACGGCGGATCAGCGCATGCCACAGCGCTTCACGCGGACCACCCATACGCATCGCCAGCGGCAGCAGCGACAGCAGCAGCCGGTTGTCTTCGTAATAATTGCGCGTCAGCGCCCGATAGGTACGCACACGGATAAAGTGATCCACATCGCCCGGCTTGGTCATGCCCACGACCGGGTGCAGCAGCAGCACGCCATTGACCTCTTCGGCGGCACGCTTGGTCAGTTCTTCATGCACGCGGTGAAGTGGATTACGAGTCTGAAAAGCGACGATGTTTTCGTATCCAAAAGCCGCCAGGCGTTCGCGCGTTTCAGCCGGTGTCAGCCGCAGATCGCGAAAATCGTAGTGTGGGGGCAGTTGCAGCACGCGCAGTTCGCCGGAAATATTCACCGGGGCCCAGTTGTACATTTCGGCCACCAGCGGGTGGTGTGTGTCCAGCGTGCCGAATACTTTTTGGGCGGTTTCGTCCCGGTCCCACTCGTACATTTCCTCGATCTTCATAATCGCCAGCAGTTCGTTTTTGCGACTGCGCAAGGCGACTTCCTGGCCCAGGCGAATGTCTGGGGTGGGCAGGACGGATAAGGTAACCGGGATGGGGAACAGATGCCCGCTGATCAGCCGCATGTCGTCCAGTACGTGCTGGTGGTCCGCCTGGCCCATAAAACGGTCCAGAGGTGAAAACGCACCAACAGCCAGCAGCTCAAGATCACACATCTGGCGTTCGGTTAACTGAATCGAAGGCAGGTGACTGGCGTATGACTTAAGTTCGTTGACAGCTTCCTGGGGGACCAGCAGATTGATCAATTCACCACCATACGGTGGGATTAGCTTGGAGCTAGTCATCGTTATGATTGCCTCGTGTCTATTTCACGGTGTAATGCCAGCGCGGTATACTAGCACAGTTAACCCTGATTTTCCAGTTTGTCTGAATAACGTCACCTTTGTTTGCTCCGATACCACTCCTGTGCTGGTCAGCTTATGCTGGCCAGCTTATGCAGGTCAGACTATCCCGGCTGGCGAGAGATCATAATAACGTACACATGTCATATTTGGCTGCGCTGGCGGGGGGCGCGAGCGTGATGGGTTGGAAATCGCGCCGCTGGCAAACCGGGTGATTAAGAGATTCACAATAAATTAGGGGAACTATTGAAGACTTTCAGTGAAAAATCGATTAAAATAAACATGTGTTTTATACAATACCTTCGCCAAAAAATGAGGGTCTGTAGGGCTTTTGAGGTAGAGTTATTGTTGACCAAAACAAGTGACTCAAACCAAGCAAAA
>JAFGHR010000048.1 GCA_016930015.1 Anaerolineae bacterium
AATACGGTTTCCACAGCTTGGCGTAGCTGCCGAACCCGGCGTCTGCCGGATTCAGGCCCAGGTTACCGGCCAGTTCGTGCCCGTACAACGGTAAGCCCGCTTCGGTGCGCAAACTGTCACGCGCGGCCAGGCCGCACGGTGTCGCGCCGCCTTCGGCCAGGTCTTTGAACAGCGCCGGGGCCTTGTCGGGATGTACGAACAATTCATAAGCGATACGCTCGCCCGTGTACCCGGTGCGCGCCACGACCAGGTCGTAACCTCCCAGCGTCACGCGAGCCACGCCCGCCCACGTCAGCCGTTTGATGCGGGCTTTGTCCGCATCACTGCCATGCAGGCCCAGCAGGATATCACGGCTGGCGGGTCCCTGGAGCGCGATATCCACGCGGCGCTCGTTGCCCACTGCCGGATCGCGCAGATCGCGCAGCACGAAGTCGTCGCGGCCCGGCATCCGTACATAAGGCCGGTCCGGGTCGGCCATCAGGCTGCCGTTTTTCAGGCCGCTGAGCCATGCCCAGTCTTTGTCATTGTTGGCCGAGTTGACCACGACCAGGAAATAATCAGGTTCCAGCCGGTAGATAAAAATATCATCGATCGGGATGCCATCCACGCCCAGCAGGTAGCTGTAATGCGCCTGGCCGGGCTTCAGGGCGCTGACGTCGTTGGTAGTCACCGCGTTCAAAAAGACTTCGGCGCCCGCCCCCGCGACCTCAAATGTGCCCATGTGTGACACGTCAAACAGGCCCGCCCCGGTGCGCGTCGCGGCGTGTTCGGCGCTCACCGACGTATACCACACCGGCATATCGTACCCGGCAAACGGCACCATTTTAGCGCCCAGTTCCTGGTGCAGGCTGTGCAGCGTGGTGGATAACAGCGGCGGATCGTCCGGCTCGGTCCAGGTGAATGCGGGCAGCGGGTCCAGCGTTGGCCCGCTGTACCTGTCGCCGCGACAGCCGATGAAGTACGCTTTGCCGGGCGCATAACCGAGTCCCTCGGCGGCCCAATCGGCGTCCAGGTCGATGCCGAGGCGGTTCAGGCGCGGCACCGTGTTAAGCGGGCTGACGCTCACCGGGCCGGGGACTTTAGCATACACGTCGTCGGGATCAAACTGCACGAATCCATCCGACAGAGCGATCAACCAGGCGGCGGCGCGGTCCACGTTTTGATCGACGTACAGGAAATATACATTCTCGTGCAGGCGGTGCACGATGGCGCGGGACAGCGGCTCGCCGTCAGCGGCCAGAATCCACGCTGGCTGCGCGTCACCGTCACCCAGGCTCATCACGTCGCTGGTCAGCGCGACGTCGAGCAAGTCACCGGCTGCCAGTCCGTACACGTCAATCGTACACCAGCCGTCTTGTTCGTCGGGACGGTCCGGCACCGTGTAAAAGTGTTCCAGCGCGGCATCGGTTTCTTTGGGATAGGTCGCCAGGTCGGGCACCCGGTAATCGATTCCCGCCGTTGTTGCCAGCCGTGTCACCTCGTGCCGCGCCCATGTGAACGTGTCGAAGTCGATCTTGGCCCGCCAGCCGAGTTTACGCCCCGGCATGGGGTAGGTAAACGGCTCGCAAGCCTTGAGCACGTTGGCGATGATATCGGCCAGCCGGTCGATGTGGGGTTCGCGGAAACCGCGCTGCGTGATCCAGGGTGTACCCATGCGGATACCCGTGGCGCGGAACGCGGACGTGTCACCGGGGATCGTGTTACGGTTGCACACGATGCCCGCCAGGTCAAGAATACGCGCGGCCATGTCCCCGCTGAGCGGCGTTCCATCCGCGCCCATGACGCTTTTGCAGTCCACCAGCAGCAGGTGCGTGTCTGTGCCGCCGTGCGGAATGTGTAATCCATGTTCGGCCAGTTTTTCGGCCAATCGCTGCGCGTTGATCACGATCTGGCGCTGAAGCGCGCGGAACTGCTCGGTTGCGGCCAACTTAAAGGCAACGGCCATCCCGGCGATGGCGTTGACGTGCGGCCCGCCCTGCTCGCCGGGGAACACGGCACGATCCAGCTTACGCCCCAGTTTGGGATCGGTGGTCATCAGCACCGCGCCGCGCGGCCCCGTCAGCGTTTTGTGCGTGGTGAAGGATATCACGTCGGCAAAACCGACCGGTGTCGGGAAAATGCCCGCTGCCACCAACCCGGAGACGTGCGACACGTCGGCGACCAGGTACGCGCCCACCTCGTCGGCGATGGCCCGGAATGCCGCCCAATCCGGCGCGTAGGGATATGACGTAAACCCGGCGATGATCAGCTTGGGCCGGTGTTCGAGCGCCTGATCACGAATAGTGTCGTAGTTCAGGCGGTCGGTTTTTTCGTCTACGCTGTAGCTGACGACGTTGTACACCAGCCCGCTGCGATTAACCGGGCTGCCGTGCGTCAGGTGGCCGCCGTGCAGCAGGTTCAGGCCCATAAAGGTGTCGCCGGGTTCCAGCAGGGCGCTGTAAATAGCACTGTTGGCCGGTGCACCGCTCAACGGCTGCACGTTGACCCACAGGTCATCGGGACTCACGCTGTCGGTGGCGAACAATTCGGCGGCACGACGGCGCGCCAGGCTTTCGATGATATCGGCGAATTCGGTGCCTTTGTAATAACGTGCATCGGAATAACGTCGATAGTCGGCCAGCCGGATATCCAGGTCGAGAATGTCGGATTGATCAAAATCGCGCCAATCCGCGGCCGGATACCCTTCGGCGTAAATGTTATGGAATACCGAACCGACAGCTTCGCGGACGGATGCCGGTACGCTGGATTCGGATGGGATCAGAATTAGCCGTTTGGCCTGGCGAATCGCTTCCAGGTCCACGAGTGCCGCAACATCGGGGTCCAGGTCGGCCAGGCTGCCACGGAACAGGAAGTCTTCCATCAGAACTCCTTGAAAAAGAATACAACCATTAAGAGGGGCTCAATACTTAATCATTATGTGCATTCTAGCACGACGGAAAGCGAATAGCCACTGTAAAACGGCCCAATCTCCCAGTGTAACAACACAACGCCCCGCCGTTTAAGACGAGGCGCTGCACAGTGGGTGGCAAGGGACTCGAACCCCTGACTTCTTCCTTGTAAGGGAAGCGCTCTAACCAACTGAGCTAGCCACCCTGGCCGTATGAT
>JAFGHR010000049.1 GCA_016930015.1 Anaerolineae bacterium
GGAGGGGAGGGGCTAAGCGAAAGCACGCAAAAAAACGCTTAGCTTAATGCGTATGCCCTAAATCCCCCTTCCAGCCAAGCTGGACGGGAGACTTGACAACGTGCAACCGGATGTTTTTTCCCCTCTATGGCTTGGCCGGGGAGGGGAGGGGCGTCAGGCATATTTTGATGCAATCACCCTGATGCATCGCCCATTCTGTTGAATGCGTATTTCACATTTGAGACACCGCCCGTATCGGTGTAGAATACAACCAGGGAGCAGCAACAGGATCATACCGCCGCCCGGTTTATCTCCCCCACCCCAGGCCGGTGCGCGATATGCAGGCTGTTTTGGGAGGGCCCATGAACAAAACACTGCAAATCAGATTGCAGCAAATGGCCGGTCAGGCCGGTTCTGAACCAGAAACCACCCTGCGCAAACTGGTTGTATTTCGCGGCGGCTTTACGCTGGATGCGGCGACGGCTGTGCTGCAAGTACCGGTTGACGATCACGGGCTGGAAGACACGCTGTACACGCTGCGTACCTGGGGCTTCGTGACGGTCCAGCAAACCGGCCCTGATCAACACGCGCAGGATAAACATACCGCACGTTTTTTTATCGATAACTTGACCGCCGAACAGCTCCGCCAGGACGCCGCCGCCGTCACCGAGGCCGCCTACAAAACACATTTTGACTACTTCCTGGAATTAACACGCCATCACCAGGCCCAACGCGAGTATGCCGGGCTGGATGTTGAACTGGCTAACATAGAGGCCGCATTTGAATGGGTGTTGGGGGCCGGGGATGCTCAGGCGGCGCTGTGGCTCGCCCAGGCCGCGATGGGCTTCCTGGCCGATCTGGGGCGGTACGAACAGCAGGCGGGCTGGTTTGATCTGGTGGTCGCGGCGCTGGCAAACCACCCGGACCGGCGGTTGTGGGCTACGGCTCAAAACACACTGGGCGTGATTTTCCAGGAAAGACCAACCGGGAACCCGTATGATAACCTGTTACGTGCGCTGCATGCCTACGGTGAAGCACTGAAATATCTGCCCCCCGAAACCGAGCCGGATGCCTACGCCATGCTGCAAAACAATCTCGGCGTAGCGTACCACAAACTGGCCGCTCACGAAGACCCAACCGCCAACCTGGAGCGGGCCATCACCGCCTTTGACGAGGCGCTCCGCTACCGCCCGGCGGATAACCTGCCGCTCGATTTTGCCGTAACACAAAATAATTTAGGCAACGTATACCGTGACCTGGCAGCCCATAACGCCCGTGAGGCCAATCTCCGGCGCGCGATAAACGCTTACAACCTGGCGCTCAAACACCGTACTGCCGACACCGCGCCCTATGCCTATGCACGGACACAAGCCAACCTGGGCATTGCCTGTGAAGAACTTGGTGATCTGGCGGGTGCGATAACCGCGTGGCGTGAAGCCGAAATTCACTATCGCAGCCTGGGCCGGAACGAGGCCGCGGACGAGGTCGCAGGCTGGATTGCACAATCCAACAACCAGTAATACGCCCTGCGCGGCGTGTCCGGCTATGGCACGATGTTGCCCGGACACAACCACAACCGTATAATGATCTGTCGTGACGACCGTTAAGAACCGTCATCGGGGGGAGCTTCCCTTATGCCTGGAATGTGAGTCCACAACAACGCGCCTGATTCTTCATGCCCGATCCGAGCATGCAGCATGCCCAGCAAGCGCACAACAATGAACTTTTTACGCGCGTAATTATTGTTTGGGAACGTTGCGAAAAGTGTTGTTTGTCAGGGATGTTGTCAGCCCAGTGGGGCTGCATGTGAGGATATGGGGACGAAAGTGAAGGCATTATGCGCTTGATATTGGTGCGTCACGGTGAAGCCGAACATCGCATAGGGACAAGCGGTGACAACCTGTATCTCACCGATCGCGGTAAGCGTCAGGTCGAAATGCTGGGGCAGTGGCTCCAGAGAAATGAAACGCACATTGACCAGCTGGTCACCAGCCCGCTGCTGCGTGCGCGTGAAACGATATCGATTCTCAGCCGTTACATCAATGCGCCGGTTGAGGTTGATGACGACCTGCGCGAAACAAAACGTGACTTGTTGATGGAGCTGCCGCGCCTGGTTCATCCATCGGACACCGGCCCACAGTATTATGTGTTACCTCACGACAACTTCTACCAGCGGTTTGCCGAGCAAACCCGGCGTGTGCTCAACCGCCTCATCGAAAACCCATCATCCACACAAACCGTGGTGGTCGTGTGTCACGGTGGCACCGCCAGCACCATGATCCGTATGGTTTTGCGCTGCCATAATCTGAATATCTGGATGTATTGCACAGCCATGCATTACCTGGACTGGCAGGACGGCCTGTGGGACATACGCGGAATCAACTATGCGCCGCACCTGCCCCCCGATATGCTGACCAAATAAGGCTGCGCCATAAAAATAATTACGCCCAAGCGGGAGATTTTTCCCCGGTTCAACCTTACATCACGGCCACGCGGGCCAAGTACTGGCGCATCATCAACGCGGCGGTTGCGCCTTCACCTGCCGCTGAGGCAGCCTGCTTGGTGCTGCCCGCGCGTACATCACCCGCTGCAAACACACCGGGGATGCTGGTTTCCAGGGAATCACCGGTAACGATAAACCCCCATTGATCCGTTTTTAACGAATCACGGAACGGATCGCTGTTCGGGTCCATGCCAATCAGCACAAATACGCCGTCCGGGTGATCAATGCGTTCCGCGCCGGTCACGCGGTCACGGATGCGAATACCGGCCAGTGTGCGCTCATCGCTCACCAAAAATTCACGTACATCCTGATTCGTCTGCACATCGATCGCCGGGCAGTCCATCACTTTTTGTTGTAATACCACGCTGGCACGCGGCTTGTCCTCGTATTCCAGGATCGTGACGTGCCGCGCAAACTGGCAGATGTGGAGCGCTTCCTGAAAACCGCTGTTGCCGCCGCCGATCACAACGACGTCCCGATCACGGTAAAAGGGCGCGTCACACGTCGCGCAGAAATGAATGTTGATACCGATCAGGCGTGATTCGCCGCGCACACCCAGGCGGCGGTAGTGGCTGCCGGTCGCCAGCAGCACCGTGCCGCCGCAGTATTCCTGGCCGTCCGCCGTGCGAACAATGCGGTAGGCGCCATCCTGATCCAGCCCGGTGACGGTCTGAGCCTGCAAAATCTCGACGCCGAACCGTTCCGCCTGGTGTCGCAAGCGCCGCGCCAGTTCTACACCGGCGATGCCCTCGTCAAAACCGGGGAAATTGTCCATCTGGCGGGTCATGCCCACCTGGCCGCCGATGCCGCTTTTTTCGATCACGAGCGTTGACAGCCCTTCGCGACTGGTATAAATACCCGCCGTTAAGCCGGTGGGTCCGCTGCCAACGATGATCACATCATAATAATCACTGCTGGCTTCTGTGCGCAGCCCGACCTGCCGCGCGAGTTCGGTATCACTTGGCTCGACGAGCACCGAACCATCGGGGAAAATGATGGTCGGAATACTGCGCATCCCCTTATTGATGCGTTCGACTTCGGATATCGCTTCGGGGTGTTGGTCCACATCAATGTAGTCGTAGTGAATGCGGTTTTCGCCAAAGAACGTTTTGGCACGGCGGCAGTCGGGGCACCAGTTGGCGCCGTACATACGAATTGTGTCCGCCGCGCTGCCACTGGATGATTCGGTCATGGATACACCTCTGTTGTGCAGGATACTGTGGTATCGAGAGTGTACGAAAAACCAGCAGGAGACAGCAAGCCCTATCCCGCCAATCTCCGGCATTCGCTCGCCAAAGAACAGGTTAGGCCGCGCTTGAGAGAAGGTATCAGGCAACAGGGTAATCGCTTCAAATGGATGATTGGGCTTTTGAGCAACGCCTTCCCCCTATTTCCCCCTTCCAGCCAAGCTAGACGGGGGACTTTTTTTGTGCGATCGGCTGCTTTTCCCCTCCATGGCTTGGCCGGGGAGGGGAGACCGGGCGTAGCTCGGCGGGGAGGGGCGTTTTTGGTTTTTGAAGCAATAGCCCTGCATCAGGCGAAAATCAACATACACTACCGGTTCAAGCGCAGGGATCACGACACGTCCGGGGCAACCACCGCCAGCATATCGTCCAGAATCACGCGCAGCCGCCTGCCATACGGATTCGCGGCGTTGCGCTCTGCTTCCGGCGTCCACTCGGCCACCCCGTCACGTATATCACGGGCATCGGGCAGCCGCATCCCCAACAACCGGTGACGCATATACAGCAGCATGACGCGATAATCCGGGGTAACGGTGTGCTCACCGTGATCGGGATCAACCGCCGCCGCCAGCGCGATACGCGCCGCATCAACATTCACCGCCAGGAAATAACCCCACGCCACAAGAATCTGCACAAATACCGGATCGTAGGCGCTGTTTACGTGCTGCTCCAGGTATTGGGCCGCTTTGTCAAACTTGCCCTGGATGAGCCACGCGTCAAACAGCGCACACCACGCAAAATCACAAAACATGCGGGTCGGCACGTCTTCTTTGCCAGATGTCCCGGTCCGTGTTAACGTGTCAAGCGCCTCATGGGCCAGCGCTTCCGCCTCGTCGCTGTGACCCAGGTACGTGTGAGCCGCCGCCAATACCAGCGCATTTTCGACCGACCGGTCGTTATCCTGGTCACGGCGCTGCTGGGCCGCGTCCAGTACGGCTTTCGCGTCCCCATCCTGAATTTCCTCAAGCGCCTGCATCAGCCGGTGTACGTGACTCATCGCCCGGTCACGCAGCCGGATCAGGCCATAGAGCGCCAGACCGGCGGCTGAAAACACAACCATCAATGCCACCAACACCGACTTGGGCGGCAGTAGAATCACTACAGCCAACACCACAGCCAGCAGCATTGTCAGGAAAAACAGCGTTAACAGGCGAGAGACTTGCTCATCCATCATGCGCTCATTTCAACAGGGCCACAACGCCAACCGCCAACGCCCATTGGCGGCAAAACACAGGACAGGAAGGGTTGATTGTATAACTGATGTGATTGTACGGCGAACGGCCACCAAACAACAAAACCGGGCCGGACCCCCGTCTGTATGCAGGGTCCGGCCCGCTATAGGCACCGTATGGCCCACCACATGTTACATGTTGGCCCACACAATCATGTTAGTCAACAACGGGTTGGGCAGGTCTTCATGATTCGGCAGGACGCGGACCGAAAAGCCGCGTTTACCGGTGGTCGGATAGCGCAGCATCGTCATAAACTCATGGACATCACTTTCTTGATCGCCGTCCGAGCAGCATGTCATATCACGCGTTTCACCGACCACGATCTGACCGCGTGTATCGAGCGCACCATAATATAACTGAACGCTCACATCGCCGGGTTTGAGCTTGCCCAGTTTCACCCAGGCGTGTACGGTCAATTCCTCGTCCACTTTGAGTGTTTCCGGCTCAATCACCACACGTTGAACAGCAACGGATTTCCAGTTTTTACGAACTTTCTGGCTCCACTTGGCGTAGGCTTGCCCGCGTGATAGGTCGGGACGAGTCAGGCCGTTAAACCGGTCACGGCTGGGGATGTAGTATTCTTCGGTATACTCGCGCACCATGCGATACGAGTTAAAGAAGGGGGACAACTTGCGCATACTGGCCTTGATATGGGCGAGCCAGTCGCGCGGCAGTCCGTCACGTCCTCGGACGTAAAAACACGGGATAATGTCTTTTTCCAGCATATTATACAGCGCCTGGGCTTCAATGAAGTCTTGCAGGTCCCATTCATGCTGTTCGTATTCTTCACCACTACCGATCGCCCAACCCAACGACGGCTCATACCCTTCGGCCCACCAGCCGTCAAGAATACTGGCGTTGAGGCCGCCGTTATAAATCGCTTTCATCCCGCTGGTACCGCTGGCTTCATGCGGGCGGCGCGGTGTATTCAACCACACGTCCACACCCTGCACCATGTAACGCGCCACACTGATATCATAGTTTTCCAAAAACACGATAGCGTGACGGAATTCCGGCAGTTCGGCAGTCTTGACGATTTCCTTAATCAACTCTTTGCCAAGATGATCGTGGGGATGCGCTTTACCGGCAAAAATGAACTGTATGGGGCGGTCAGGATCATTCACCAGGCGTGAGAAGCGTTCTTTGTCACGCAGCAGCAGGGTCGCGCGTTTGTACGTGGCAAACCGCCGCGCAAACCCGATCGTCAGCGCGTCCGGGTTGAGCACTTCGAGCGCGAACTGAATTTCCGACTGCGGCGCCCCGCGTGCCTCAAGCTGGTCGTGCAGTTTTCTACGTGCAAAAGCTACCAGCCGTTCGCGGCGGCGTTCGTGAGTGCGCCACAATTCGGCATCGGGAATCCGGTCGGCATCCCACCAGACTTCGGGCAAATCGGGATCATCACGCCAGACCGGATCAAGGTAACGGTCATACAACCCGGCCATTTCGCCGCTGATCCAGCTTTGAATATGGATGCCATTCGTCACCGCGCCGATCGGGATTTCGTGTTCAGGAATATCAGGGAACATCCACTGCCACATGCTGCGGCTCACCGAGCCATGAAGTTGGCTTACACCGTTGGCCGCGCCGGACAACCGCAGCGCCAACACCGGAAGGCTGAACAGGTCAAAGCCACCCATGTTTTCGCGTCCCAGGTCGTGGAATTCCTCACGCGTCAGGCCCAATTCTTTCCACATTGACGGGAAGTGCTCATCAATCAGGTCATAACCAAACCGTTCCAGGCCAGCAGATACCGGGGTATGAATGGTGTAAACATTTCCGGCAGTGCAAATATCTTTCGCCTGCCAGAAGTCCATGCCCGGACTTTCCTTCATCATGCGGCCTATGCGTTCCAACGCCAGAAATACACTGTGCCCCTCGTTCATGTGGCACACCGTGGGTGACATGTCGAGCGCTTCGAGCAGCCGCATACCACCGATACCGAGCAAAATTTCCTGGCGGATACGCGTGCGCTGGTCACCGCCGTACAAGCGGTCGGTCAGGTCTCGAATGCCTTCGACATTGCCACCGTGGTTGCTATCCAACAGGTAAAGCGGAATACGGCCTACCCGTACTTTCCAGACGTAGACTTTGGCTACAAATTCGGCAATCGGCACCTCGATAACGAGCGGACTCCCATCGGCGTCAAACACCCGCTGAACCGGCAGGTTGGCATAATCGTTGATCGGGTATGACTGCTGTTGGTAACCATCGGCATTCAGATATTGGTGGAAGTAACCTTCTTCATAAAGCAGGCCGATCCCGACCAGCGGCAAACCCAGATCAGAGGCGCTTTTCAGGTGATCGCCGGACAGCACACCCAGGCCCCCAGAGTAATTCCGAAGGCAGTCGGTCAGTCCATATTCCATCGAAAAGTAAGCAATATAGGGTTTTTCGAACTCACCATAATTGCGCCGGTACCATGTGCGCGCTTCAGGACTCATGTATTCATCATACATGCTGCACACACGGTCGAGATGCGCCAAAAAAGCTTCATCCTCGGCGGCGGCCTGTAATGCGTCCTGGCCAATCAACCCAAGCATCCAAACGGGGTTGCGCCCGGTCTGCTCCCAAAGATCCCGGTCTAACCGGCGAAACAGTGCGATAGTCTCATGATCCCACGACCACCGCATGTTGTATGCCAGTTCCGCAAGGCGTTCTAGGATAGGCGGCAGATTGGGAACGATATCTACCGTCGCGACAGGTTTGACCATGTTCTGAACTCTCCTGCTGAACCCAGTGGCAGCCTTTGTAAACGATGTCAGTTCATGTCAAACTGACTAAACTGATGTTTAGCATAACAAGCCGCTGGCAATTTGCCAATTTACCGATTAACTGCCAGACGCGGGAAACATATCCCCGCGTGCGACCGCATCACGCCCGGATGTGTGAAACGCGCGCCAGTTCAGCCAGACCGGAACAAGCAGCACCACCTGCGCCAGCAGTAACACCGCCACCAGCCCCAGCCAGTCCGCCAGGCCACCGATCAATACCGACGCCGCCGCGAACACCAGGCTGCCACCCAGCGCGACCAACGAACCTAGTGTAGCTCGCTGTTCGGTGGAAAATTCGTGCTGCATCAGGCTATCTTGTGCGACGTTGGTCACGCCGTGCAGGGTTGACGTAGCCGAGAGCAGCACGGGCGACAGCCCGGTCGGCACCCCGTAAGCGAGCACCATCACGGCACGGCCCACCAACCCGCCGCCAACCAGCACACGCAGCGCCGAAAAACGCCGGATCAGCCGCCCACTGAAATAATAACTGGCCGCCGCCATGATATTGTCCAGCATCCGCGCCACACCGACCGCCCACAGCGGCCACAACATGTCGATAAACGCGACTCGAAGCTGGTACGCAGCTTCGCCTACGCTGTACCCGATCACCGATGCCGCGCTCAACAGCCGCAGGCGGTGGTTCCGGCGCAGGATACGCCACGCCGTTTGCACGTGGGCGAACGGATTCCCGGCGGGCGGTGTGGTCGTTTGCGGCTCACGGAAGGCCAGGGCGATCCCCACCAGCACAAGCTGAGGAAATACGGATAACCACATCACCGCCGCGAACGACGTCAGCGCGACCAGCACCGAACCGGTCACGCCTACCAGCGCCACCCCGACATGTTCCATAGCCGTAGTGCGCCCCAGGTATTCCTGGTAATCGGCCTCCTGGCCGCTTTCGGCCAGCGTATCATGCAGCAGCGCCGCGTTATTGCCGCTGAACAGCGCCCGCGCCAGGCCTTCACATATGCCGCCCACCACCAGCGCCGCATACCCCCCGCCGACAGCAAAAAAGATCACAGCCCCGGCATGGGCGGTGGCACCCAGCACCAGCGTACGTTTGCGTCCAATCAGGTCAGAAAAAACGCCGGTGGGCAGCTCAAACACAGTGCTGCTCAGCGAAGCAACTGCAAACACGCTCATCGCCAGCGCATACGAGCCGGTAACATACACAAAATAAATGACCAGGATGGCATTGTAGAATTTGAGTTTGAGGAAAAAATTGAACCAATACAGCAGTGTGACATTACGATTGCGTGTCATTATCGGGTTTTTCCTTTGCTTACCAGTTTCCAACCACCGCTAACCCAGGCGGCAAAACGCCGCACGGATGCTAACACAATCAGGCATGTGTTTCGGTCATTCCAGTGGGGGGAAAACTAGTTATGCATACGAAAAAACCCTTTGCCGCTATTGCGCCGCTGCGACGGCGCCAGTGAACACGCCAATCATTATATCGGCGGCGGGAGAAACACACCAGGATCGTTCAGGGGGAAAACCGCCCGATCAGGCGTCGTCCGGGCGAATGGCCCGGCTGGGAATCGTGGCGGCGGTAGGATCAAACGTAGGTTCGTCAACTGGCGGCGCCGCTGGCATATCGGTCAATGACAGCTCCGGCCCGCCGTCACGATCGCTGGGCAGCGCCAGCGTAAACGTACTGCCTTCGCTTACGGCGCTGGCCACGCTCAGGTAACCGCCGTGCGCTTCGGCCACGGCCCGCGCCACAAACAGCCCCTGCCCCAACCCGCGCGGATCGATGGTTCTGCCGTCCGGGGTGCGTGCTTCGCCCCGGTAAAAACGTTCGAAGACATGCGGCAGATCACGCGGACTGATGCCCACGCCAGTATCGCTGATATCGACCAGGACATACGCACCACGAATCCGCCCCAGGCGAATCACGATCTCGCCGCCGGGCTCGGTGTATTTCAGGCTGTTATCCAGCAGGTGCCCGATCGCCCATTGCAGGCGGCGATCATCACCTGTCAGGGTAAGCCGGTCACGGTTGGCGACCATCACACCCAGGCGGAGATCAGCTTTGCGAAGGCGCGGCGCAAAGCCCTGAACGACTGTAAATACCAGTTCTTCCAGCGCGACTTCCTGCTCACGCACGGCAAAACTGCCCGCGCCGATCTCCGAAATGTCCAGCAGTTCGATGATCATCCGGTCCAGAACGGCGACATTGCGGTTGATGGCTTCGAGGAATTTCCGGTTTGGCGGGCGATCCTCCGGCATGGCGAGCAGCACCTCGCTCATACCCTTGATAGCGGCCAGCGGGGTACGCAGTTCATGACTCATCTGCGTTACGAACTGGTCTTTGAGGCGATCGGCAAGCGCATCCCGCGTGACATCACGCAGCATCAATACCGAGCCCAGCCGGGTCCCCTGTGGATCGGCCACAACGGCAAGCTGAGCACCGATCACGCGGTCATTAACTTCAACACGCTGCGGTTTGCCCAGCGTGATCTCGCCATCCAGGGTGCGCTGGCTGCGCGCGGCAGAAAACATTTTGCCCAGTTCGCTGTCCCAAAATGTGCGCACCGATCCTAACAAATCACGGGCAGCGCGGTTCATCAGCACGATACGCCCGTCATTGTCCTGCATGATCACGCCCTCGTTGATCACCGCCAACAGACCGGTCAGGCGTGCGATATCGGTGCTTTGGGTCACCGTAAGCTGCTTGAGTTGGTCGAGTTGGAGGCGGGTCTTTTGCAGCGTGACTTCCCGTTCGCGGCTTTTACGACGCAGCCCACCATACAACCGGCCAAACAACCGCCCGGTGTTTGTGCCCAGCGCATCTACCGAATGCAGCATATTCGCTACCGGTTCGGTGCGATCAACAGAGGCGGGATTTGGAGAGGGCGACATGGGTCAGTCCTGGTTTATATATGGTTCCCTGATACAGCCTAACTGTACGCAACAATGATCGTATGCGCTACTCGCTGCCTACCCAGGTTACACGGCACGCGGCTAAAACTCGGCATCCAGCAGCGCTTTAAACTCGAACATGTCCGGCAGAGGCTTGTTGATAATCTTGTTGACCCCGCACTCGGCCACCATCTGCTGGCGTTCATCCTCGGACAGGCTGAAAGCGGTCATCAGCACAATCGGGATATGTTTTAGCCTGTCAACAGAACGCATCCGTCGGGCAATCTCGTGCCCCTTGTGGCCGGGCATCCGAATATCCATCAGCGCCAGTTCGGGCAAGTCGCCCTCGTAGGCGCCGTTCTCGATCGCGTCTATCCATGCCCAGGCTTCGTGTCCATTCCGAAATTCGAGGAATGAGTGTCCCCACACCTGAAACATGACTTTGACAATATTGCGGATATCCTCTTCGTCTTCGACCACTAGCCAGGGTTTCACTACCAACAACTCCTGTCTATAGATTAATGTACGATGTTTGTCATGTTTGCCGTGCTTGTTATGTTTGCCAAACTTGACAACCAAAAACACGCACAGAGTAATCGTTTCAAATGAGCGGTTGGGCTTTCTGTGTGCAACGCCTTCCCCCTAACTCCCTTCCAGCCAAGCTGGACGGGGGGACTTGACAACGCGCGATCAGAGATCACGCGAGATCGACTGTTTTTCCCCTCCCCAGCCGAGTTATGGAGGGGATACCGGGCTTCAGCCCGGAGGGGAGAGTCATTTTTCGATTTTGAAGCGATAGCCCGAAAAACACGCGCTACAAAGATTAATGATAACACAAAAACGGGTTAAATCGCTTAATGAATCATACCACGTCCTGAATTTTTAGTGAATTAAGAATCGCGGGCCATGCCAGAGTTGGGGTCAGATTTGAGGCGATATTTTTGTGATACGGAATACACCGGAAGCGCCATGCTCCCAGGTGCGTCGCGCCTGCCGTGGTGATGTATCGATTTTGTCGTAAGTCTGAAATACGCGCACGGATAGGGTATGATTAGAGTTACGTTGAACCAAGATTTGCGATTTCGTGCGCCCACGCCTATATTGTTAGTGATATACGGTTATAAAATCGAAACGGACGGACATCCGCGAGGGGGTTTCCATTGTCTACCTGGATGGTTGTTGAGGACGAACCCGATATTTATGATGTACTGCTGGCCATGTTTGAGATATGGGGCATTGAGGGCGTCGCGTTTGTCGATGGCGCCGAGGCCGTTTCCTGGATCGAAACCGTCGACCAGGGCCGGGTTCACGGCGAACTCCCCGAACTGGCGATCCTGGATATCCGGCTGCCCGAAATCAGCGGTACCGAGGTAGGCGCACGTCTCCGCAAAAGCACGGTATTGGGCGATATTGCGATTGTGCTGATTACGGCTTATCGGCTGTCGCCAGAAGAAGAAAAATCGGTGGTTGCCCAGGCGAAAGCGGATTTACTGATGTACAAGCCGCTGCCGGCAATGGCCGAACTGCGCGAGGCCATGGATGGTGTGATCGCCAAACATCACCAACGCAAAACACAGGCGGTGGCCGGGGCTGCCGTCGTCGAAGAAACGCCAGAAGTGGTCGTGCCTCAAATGGTCCCGCCGGAGCCGGTTTCCGCCGCGCTGCCAGACCAGCCGCCACCGCCGCCGGATACCAGCACCCAACCATCGCCGCCCGGCGTCAAAACGGGTCCACCGTCATCGCCAACCCAGCCGCCGGCAAATTCGCCGGGGCACGTCCGTAAGCCATCGTAGCGCCCGGTGCAGCATAACCCGGTTGGCCGCCAACAACACGGCTTTACGGCCCCCTCGCCACAAAAAAGCCACCGGCGAACAAACGGGTGATTTGGTTTCCTGGTTCAGCCTATATGCGTACTGCCCTGTGTGCAAAACGCCAGGGCCGATTAATGGGTGAGACAGACGATGCAAAACATCAATCCTTCTCGCAACATCGCCCGCCGTGGACGGTATTACCTGTTTACGGGCAGCGTGGCGTTTTTTGGCGGCGCGATAGCCCTCACGCTGGCGGTGTTATTCTTTTTCTTCCCGCTGTGGGAAAGTTTTTTGTTCAGCGCGTTCCGGCTGCTGATGGTGCTGGCCGGGCTGATCACACTCGCGGTGGGAATCGGCATCATCGTGCGTGGGTTCACGCTTCAAAAAGACAACCCACTGGCGTATGCGGTCGGCGAGGCGCTGTCGCAGTTTCTCGACAATCGGTATACCTACCTGCGCAACGTCAGCAAGCAGCACGTGGGTTACATTGATGCCGTGTTAGTTGGGCCGCCGGGCGCGCTTGTCTTCCGCATTGTGGACTATCCCGGCGTGTGGATCAATGAGCGGGCCGAGTGGATCAACCGCACGCGCGGCAAACTCCGCCCGGCGAAAACCAACCCCACCCGCGAATGTGTGCGCGATATCTACGCGCTGCGCCGCTTCCTGGCCAAACGCGGACTCCAGCGCGTGCCGGTGTACGCCATCGTGGTTTTTTCGTCCGACCAGGTGCAGCTTTCCGGTGATGGCCCGGCGGTCCCGATCTGCGAGATTCCCACGCTGTACCAGATCATGCGCCGCGATTACCTGGCTGATGAACGGATCGCGCCGCCCACCGTGCGATCCACTGTTGACGCGATCATCGACGGTTAGGGCCGCCGGAATGAGCAAACAGGATCGCGGCAAACAAACAAGCGGCGGCACATCCAGGCGAAAAAGATTCAAAATAACCGCAGCGCTGGCGCTGCTGGCCGGAGTTTCTGTGATCGTGCTGGTGCTGTTTGTCGCGCTGCGCGATGCGCCCGATCCAACCGGCGAATCAGCCGGTCAGTTTGCGCAAGACATCAAACCGGACTTCACCGAGGGCGCGGGCTGGCCGCCGGGGATCGCCGCGCCGGAGCACACACTCCCGGCCATGATCAAAAACGCGCTTAGCGCAGTCAGCGAACAGCATGGTTACCAGTTCCGGGGCCGGGCCGGGCAGACATGGCGCATCAGCGTGAGCGCCCAGCCCGACAGCACCGTTGATCCGGTCGTGAGCGTGTATGGTCCGGCAGGCGGTGAACTCGCCAATAACGACGACCGCGCCGCCGATGACCTGGACGCACACCTGGTGTTCACTCTGCCCACGGACGGCGCATACCGCCTGCTGGTCGAATCATCCGAGGGCGGCATCACGACCGGCGCATACCTGTTGAGCGTATTTATCGACTCCCCCACGCCCTGATCCCCGCACCGCAAGCACGCCCTACCCTGCCTAACGCTGTCAGCCAATTGTCAGCGATCTGGCTTGCGGCGGCCATGCGGCAAACATAAATCCGATCCATAATAATAACAGACAACAACATCTCACCTTCATACACCACAAATTGGGAGGAAAACTACATGTTTTCACGTATTTCAAGCAGTTGGGAGCTGGTCAAGGCCAGTTACCGCGTGCTCCGTGCCGACAAGGAATTGATCGTATTCCCGATCGTGTCGGCGCTGGGCACGCTGGCCGTGATGATCACCTTCGCCGTGCCAATGCTGTTAGCGGGGCTGTTCGACAGCGCCACGAATGACGGCCTGGGCGTCGCGCATTACGCCGTCGCGTTTTTGTTCTACCTGACCATGTATTTTGTCGTGATCTTCTCGAATACGGCGCTGGTCGGCGCGGCCATGATCCGGCTGCGCGGCGGTGATCCCACGCTGGCCGACGGCTTTAAAATCGCGATGGATCACGTCCCGCAAATTTTCGGCTATGCGATGATCTCGGCCACGGTCGGCGTCGTGCTCAGAGTCCTTCAGGAGCGCGGCGGCATTGTCGGGCAAATCGTCGCGTGGATCGGCAACCTGGCCTGGAACGTGGTCACGTACCTGGTGATTCCGGTGCTGGTCGTGGAAAATGTCGGCCCGGTCGAGGCTATCAAGCGCAGTGGTTCGCTGCTGAAGCGCACGTGGGGCGAACAGATCATCGGCAACTTTAGCATTGGGCTGGTATTTGGACTGCTCAGCCTGGCGGTGATCGTGGTCTTCGGACTGCCCGCGATCCTGTTCGCCGCGGCGACCGGTTCCGTGGTGTTGATCGTGCTGGCGGTGGCGCTGATCGTGATGATCGTGATCGGCCTCAACCTGATCAGTTCAACGCTCCAGGGAATCTACGTAGCCGCGCTGTATCGTTACGCGGTTGAAGGCGTAGTGGACGAGAATTACTTTCCGCCGGAACTGGTCGAGGGCGCGTTCCGCAAGAAGAAATAACGCGCGCAAGGTTTCGGATCATGGTACTGAGTCGCCGGGCGGATCAATCACGATTCCGCCCGGTTCGCGTTCGGATTCCGGCAGGGTCATCGCATCAAATGGCCGGCTGCGCTGTGTGTGCAACGCCTTCCCCCTATTTCCCCCGTCCAGCCAGGCTGGACGAGGGACTTTTTCAACACGTGTTCGACTGTTTTGGCCCCGCCCTGGCTTGGCCGGGGAGGGGCAGCCGGGCGCGGCCCTTTGGCCGAAGCCCGGCGGGGAGGGGCGTTTTTGGTTTTTGAAGCAATAGCCTCCCTATTTCCCGACTTTTTCAACACATGTTCGTGAACACGCGCCGCAACCGGCCATACTGACCTGTGTTACAATCAGGCCAGTATCCGGCCCGGCCAATAAGTAAAACAGTGAATGCAGAAGCGACTAACCGTCTTTCTGAGCGTTTTTTGTGAGCATACCGCGCTGTCGATCCAACTCCGGCTGACCGGCGGGCTGCTGCTGGCCTGCGTGCTCGTGATCGGCGGGACGCACGCGTTCGCCCGGCGTGATATCCCCGCTCACGTAGCGGCCATGCTGCCCGATCCGGACTGCCCGGCCCCGTGCTGGCAGGGTTTCCGGCCCGGTTATATTACGGATGACGTGTGGGAACAATGGTTCGATTCCCAACCTGCCGGGTGGCAGATCACGCCCGATCAAAGCAGCGCCGCCAACCCCGATCCAGGGGGCGCGTGGACGATCACGCTGCCGGATGGCCGGGCGATCACGCTGACGATGCTGATCATGGCCCGCCCGACTCAAGATGCGCTGTTTGTGTCACAGGACAGCCTCACACTGGGCGATATCATCAATGCGCTGGGCGCTCCGGCGTTCATCGATTTTAACTACGGGCTGACCATCGCCGGAAAAGACACACTCGATTACCACGTGTATTATCCCCGGCAGCGCCTGATCGTGAATGGGTTTGTGCCGCCCGGCAGCACGCGGCTGAGTCCCGACACGCCGGTCAGCACGCTGGCCTACGAGGCGATGCCCTGGACACGCCCGGTGCTGGCATTTGATTGGCGCGGATTCGGATCGTTGACGCGTTATTTCCCCGACGAGTATATGCCATGATTCCCATACGCGTGCTGGTTCTGATCACCATCGTGTGCGCGATGAGCGCCGGACTGGTAGCCGGGGCGCGCGCGATCGGCCAGACCACCACTCCGCCGCCGACCTTCCTTGAAACGGGCGGCTGCGAGCAGCCCTGCTGGCAGGGAATCAAACCCGGCAAGGCCCGGCGCGAACAGTTTTTTTACGCGCTCGACGATTACAGCCCCTACGGCGGCCACGTATCGGACCAGGGCGACGAGATCATCACCATGATGGAACTATCGATATACGGGGCGCTGACCGTGGCCGACGTGATGCGCGAATTCGGCCCACCGGAGCGCGTGGGCTGCATCGGCCTGGATCGCACCACCCTGTATCCTGGCGGTGACTGGGTGACATCCGTGCAGTTGTATTTCGCTGGTGGCTTGATCGCGGTTAACGCGCTGCGCCCCGGCGATGTGCTGCGCCTGACACCCGATATGCGGGTGCGCTCGATCCGCTATTACGCGCCCGGCGACCCGGCCTACCCTATCGGGCAAACGACCGGCTGGTTTGGTTTCGCGTCCAGCCCAGCCCCCTATTTAGCCTGCCACCGTTGAGGGGAATCCAGCCCACCCCCCGCTACCTCGGATACCGGAGCGCTGTTATACTGGTAACGTGGAATCGGCGAAGGAGGGACATATGATGAAACGTATTGCGGTGCTGACCAGCGGTGGTGATGCCCCCGGCATGAACGCGGCTATACGATCCGTGGTGCGCTGTGGGCTTGAACGCGGCTGGGAGGTATTCGGCGTGAATCACGGGTACAGCGGGCTGGTGTCGGGCAATTTCCGCAACATGGGCGCGCGCGACGTCGGCGGTATCATCCAGCAGGGCGGCACGATCCTGGGCAGCGCGCGCTGTCCGGAATTCCAGACCGAAGACGGGCGGCGCAAAGCGCTGCGCGAACTCAACCAGGAAGGTATCGAAGCGTTGGTCGTCATCGGCGGCAACGGTTCGCAGACCGGCGCGAACGCCCTGAACAGCATGGGCTTCCCGGTGGTGGGCGTGGCCTCGACCATCGATAACGACCTGGTCGGCTCCCAGATTACGCTCGGTGTGGATACCGCGCTAAACATCGCGCTGGAAGCCATCGACCGGCTGAAAGTTACCGCGTCTTCGCACCAGCGGGCCTTTCTGGTCGAGGTGATGGGGCGCAACTGCGGCTACCTGGCGCTGATGGCCGGGATCGCGGGCGGCGCGGAAGCCGTGGTCATTCCAGAGATCGACACCCCGCCCGAAGCGCTCGCCGACGAGATTCAGTTATCCTATGAACGCGGCAAAGCACACGCGATCATCGTCGTGGCTGAAGGCTCGCACTACAACGCCGCCGGGCTGGCGGCCTACTTCAAGGAGCATAACGAGGAACTCGGTTTTGGGCTGCGCGTGACTACGCTCGGCCATGTCCAGCGCGGCGGGATGCCCGGCGCCTATGACCGGCTGCTGGGTACACGGCTGGCCGCGCGCGCTGTCGATGAAATCGCCAAGGGTAATACCGGCGTGTTGTGCGGCGTGCTGCTGGGCGACATCGGCACCACGCCCTATGCGGAAGTCGTCGGCAAAACCAAGGCGATCGACCCGGCGCTGTTCGAACTGGCGCGGGTGCTGTCTTATTGACACCAGCAGCCCCCACGAAAAACACACAAGGACGGCCCGGCGGGGTCGTCCTTGCTCATAGAATCGTCACACTTAACAGGTTTTTTGATCAACGCCTTCCCCCTAATCCCCCTTCCAGCCAAGCTGGACGGGGGACTTAACAACGCGCGATCGGAGATCACGCGCGATCCTTGATCGCGTAAGATCGACTGTTTTTCTCCCCTCCAAAGCTCGGCTGGGGAGGGAAACCGGGCATAACCTGCGGGCTTAAGCCCGCGGACTGTGTCCGGAGAGGAGGGGCGTCTCAGCAATTCGCATGCCGGAATTGTGCGCAAAACGGACAAACAGCGTAACGTCAGTGATCGCGCCGTTCGGCGATTCCGGCAGGATGGAAAACAGCATGCCGCGCGGATACTGCTTTCACAGCGTAACGCGGCATCCCTCGCCGTGGGACCGGTACGCCGCATCCAGCACGCGCTGTACAGCTACTCCATCCTCAAACGTGGGAATGGGGGCGATAGCCCGCCCGCGAATCGCGTCCACCATCAGGCCCGCGAGCTTGGCAAACGGGCCGAGCAAGATATTTTCTTCCGGGACCCAGGGCAGCGGCTCATACTCAGGTGGGATTTCAATTGGCTGGAGCGGCTGGCCCCGGCGGCGGCCCCACAACGTCATGTCGTTTTCGACGACTAACGCGCCCTCGGTGCCATGCACGGCCAGGCGCTGCGTCTCACCACCGGCCACCGCGCACAGGTTGATCACACCACGCAGCCCGCCGTCAAGGTCGAGCGCTATCACACCGCTGTCATCGCTGGTGACTTCACGTTCGCCGCTGCCGTCGGGCAAGGAGCGCACGGCAAAAGCCTGTGACGTGTGCAGCGACGCCGTCACGGCGCGCACCTCGCGCCCGCTCAGCCAGCGGAAGGCGTCGATAAAGTGGGAGCCGATAGCGCCCAACAACCCGCCGCCCTGCTCCGCATCCATCCACCAGTTCCAGGTCCGCTGCGGGTCCCAACGCATAGCCGACATGTATGTACCTTCGAGCAGCACCGGTTCCCCGATGTAACCCTGGTCAACCAGCACGCGCTGGTAATAACGAGCGGGCAGGTAACGAAACTCAAAATCGACCACGTGCACACGATTCAGGCGCACAGCTTCCTTTAACATGTCGTCGGCTTCTTCGGTGTTCATGGCGAACGGTTTTTCGCACAACACGTGGGCACCGACCTGTAACGCGGCCAGCGTCATCGGTGCGTGCCAGGCAGGCGGTGTAACGATACTGATCAGGTCGGGCAGCACATCGACCAGCATTTGTTCATAGTCGGTGTACACCGCGCGCACACCGTATTCGTCAGCGACAGCCCTGGTTTTTTCCTCCGACCTGCCGCACAGCGCCACCACATTTACATCAGCATGACTCATGAATCCAGGCAGTTGAACACGCGACCCAAACCCGGTTCCGATCACGGCCACGCGCAGCGGTTCCTGGTGTGTTTTTTCGGTCATAACATGTACTCACCTCGCTTACTCGGACTCGTCTGGTTCTGCCGGAGTTTCCGCCGGAGCCTCCGCCGGAGTTGACTCCGGTTTCAACGGCGGTTCAACGTCTTCAACGCCAAACGGGTCGGCGGAACCCTCTGGCACGATAATATACTCATCATGCAGCAAAGGCGAAACATCCATCGGCAGCGGTTCCTGCGGAATAAAATCGACCCAGTTGTCGAAGTCTTCCACGTAGCCCGGATCATCCATATTACCCTCGACCCAGTCCAGGAAATACTGCTGGCGCGCCGCGTCGATATCCTCCGGGGTCAGCACGTCAAACACGGTTTCGACCACGCGCGCCACGTACCAGCCCTGCGTGATCGCGATCGGCCCCACGATATCACCGGGCGACGCGGCGAACAGCGCATCCAGCACAACAACCGGCATCGTCTCGTCAGCGCGCCGGACCACGCGGCTGTACTCATCACCGGCTGGCGCGAGTCCGAACGACTCGCCAATAACGAGCATCGACTCACCGGCTTCCAGGCGCGTGATCACCTCGGCGGCTTCTTCTTCCGAATCGACCAGGATATCCTGCACGCGCAGCCCAACCCCCGCCGACGAATCACCTTCGAGCGCTTCCGGCTCCTGGCCGATCAGGAATTCGAGTTCGGAATATAACGTGCGCGCCCGCACAATCCGGCGGAAGTCTTCCTCGGTCATGCCGGTAAAGATCGCCATCTGCTCCAAAAAGTCGGCGTATACCGCGTCGAACTCCGGCGGCAGTGCGCCCTGTGTCCCGACCTGCAACCCCAGAAATTCGGCCAGCCGTGCGTCAAACTGGTACAGATCAACGTCCAGGTTACGGCGGATCGCCTCTTCCATCGTGATCGCGTCGATGACCATAATACGCTGCACCTGGACACCGAAGCTGTTGCTGTCGGCCAGCGTTACAAACAATGACAATGTCATCTGGTTTACGGGCAGTGTGAGATCAAGCACCTCGTCCACACCGAGTTCTTCGGCGCGCCGCGCGACCTGCCAGAGACGATACCAGCGCTCGAACCGCACCTGCTTCTGGAACGCGTCCAGCGTGATATCGATACTGCCGACCCGCGTGATCACCGTGGCGGGGTCAACGTCCGGGCTGTTGGTTGGAATCGCGTAGGGGGTGGATGTGGCGGTCGGCGACGGTGACGGTCCTGGCGTCGGTGAGGGATGTTCCAATACCCAGGCGGTCTGGGCCTGAAGCGTTTCTTCCGCGCCTTCTTCGACGTGGATCACGTCCCGGCTCTCATCACCTGATGAACACGCGGCCAGGCTCATCGCCAGCGCCACGACCACCAGCACCATACCGATCACAACACTACAACGGTTCCTACGACGGTTCATATTTTCACCTCGGAAAAAAGCTGCCTGCAAAACGACGGAACAGCACACCGCAGCCGGGCCGCAATCGGGCAACGGCGCGACTGGTTACCCGTTATACGCGCTCACCCACTGTTTGATAGTACCGTGCCAACTGGCTCCCGGTTCAAGTGCCAGCGGCCAGATGTGCAGGTAGACCGTGCCCTGGTAGCCGCGCTCGTAGCCCGCTTCGCTCATGGTGACCGTTTCAAGCGGAAAGGCCCACAGCGTGCACGGCTGGTCAAACCCGGTCGTCAAACGGATCGCCCGCAGCCGGGTCACGGTGGTGCAGCGCGTCACGTTGGTGTACTCGGCCATTTTACCCGGTGACCGAGGTTCGTTTACGCCGTTCACCGTCAAAAAGACGTGCTCCGGGGACTGCCCACCGTCAAAACCTGCCGCCAGTTCGACCGCAAAACGCACATCGACCGGGATGTCAGCCTGGTTTTGCACCGTGTACTGGCAGCTAAAACTATCGCCACCGCGCCGGAAATCAAACTGCTTGGTCACGCGCACCGGGCAGTGCTGGTCACCAACCCATACATACCCGTCCCGGAATAGAGTCACACGCGCCGTGTCGCCGTTCGCCTCAGCCGCGCTGACGGTATAGGGCAGACTCACAAAGTCGCCCTGCTCGCCGTAAAACGCGCGGTAAAACGCGTTCAGATCAACATCGTCACGCAAAAAGTGATCCAGAAACGCCCCGCGCCGGTACCAGTCGGTGAGCAGCGCCCGCTCGATTCCGGCCTCTTTGGCACGCACCGCGTTACGGTTATCGAAGGACACGCCCTGCTGTTCCATCTCCGGCGTGACCAGTTGGCCGTTAGCCGCCGCGCGGCGAATCGCGGCGTGATACCCTTCTTCGCGGCGCGTCATCACGTTGAGCAGGTTATAACGCAGCGGGCGCGAGTCCAGTTCCAGCAGCATACCGCCCGCGCTCGGCTTCCAGATCGCGTTAAAATCGGGGCCGGTCAGCACCACTTCGTCCATGCAGTCTTTGGTGAAATCAAACTGCCGGACGGCCAGCGGCGGATCGTGCCCTTCGGCCAGCGCTTCGGCCTCGATCAGATTGGCGTAGTTCGATATACGGAAGTTAAACAGGTAAATGCCGCCAAACAACCCGTGCCAGTAGGCGTCATTCGCCTGGGCACGCCATAACAGGTCCAACGCCTGATCCTTAACCGGCCCGTCGATCATGGCGTGGACTTTGTCGGCCACCATCAGCATACGCTTGTGCATCTGGTTGACCTCGTCGTATTTGACCATGAAGTTACGCCAAGTGCTGCCGCGCAGGTAGCGCAGCACGTCGTCGCGGCCCTGGTCTTGCATGTCCTGCTTGACGTGTTCCAGCTCGCGGAATCGATCAGCGGGCAGCGACCACTGCCCCATCTCGAAATAACTCGCCGTGGGCAGGTACACGCGCCCCAACGCCGGGTACTGGTCGATGTAATCACACGGGCGGATTGTCTCCAACCAGCCGCTTTCCGCGTCGAGCGCCGCGAACAGGGTTTCCACGTACTGCCCACCGCCCCAGCAGTGATCGTAGGTGCCCGGCCACACGCCGAATTTTTCGCCATCATCGCCCATAAACGCGAGCTTGGGCTGGCCGTTGGGCAGTTGTTCAGCGCCCTGATCGCGCAGCCACCGGATCACGTTGGGCACCGTGTCCCACGGGATCGCGTAACGCAGATAACTCAACGTGGGGAATACGCGCACGGTAACGCCCTGCTCCTCGCTGACAAAACAGCCGAACAGGTCGCGCTCCTTGTTATATCCGGCAGCCTCGAAGTGTGTGTCATCGATGATCACGTATTCGATCCCGGCCTGGGCGATGGATCGCGCCAGGTGCGGCTCCCAGACCCGTTCGGCCAGCCACATCCCGCGCGGCTGCATGCCGAACACGCCGGTCACCGTCTGGCTGAGCTTGGTGATCTGGCCCTGTTTATCGGCGTCGGGCAGCACGGTCAGCAGCGGCTCATAATACCCGCCGGACAGCACTTCAAGCTGGCCGCGTTCTACCAGCGCCCGCACACGTTCGAGCAGCGGCTGCTGGTGCGCCATCAGGTAATCGAGCAGGCTGCCGGTAAAATGCACCGCGCACCGCACACCGGGGTGCCGCTCCATCAGGTCCAAAAACGGCTCGTAGCCCACTTCGACCACGTGTTCATTCACAAAATCGAACTGGCCCACCGGCTGGTGATTGTGAAATACCAGTGACAGGTATATGGACGCGGACATAGGCTTTTCCCCCGGTATACACATGGGTCACGCGGAACTAAACAATGCGGGGATTGTATCACACTTCATGCGAATGGCCGTATAAACGCGTGTGCCAACGCAACAACACGCCAGGACGGCTCAGATCGGCAAACCGGGGATGATGCGGCCCCGCACCTGGGCTTTGTACACGCGGTACGGCTCGCCGATGGAACGTTCCAGGCTTTCTTCTTCGAGCGTGATCAGCACCAGCAGCCCGGCCCACCAGACCGGCACCAGGACCACCCCGGCCACCGATCCATTCAGGATCGCCCAGCCGAGGCACCATATAAGTTCACCCAAATAGATCGGGTTGCGCACGACGGTGTATAGGCCGCCGGTCGTTAACGCCGTGTGTTCGTCGGCCACATTGAGCGGTCGAATCAACCCGCACGGCGCCAGCGCCGCCACGCCCCCGCCGATCAACAATACCGTGCCCAACACACCCAGTCCAGCCGGCACGTGAAAACGGGTTTGCTCGACACCGGGCAGCACCAGCACACACCGGCCCAGGTCGAACAAGGCGACCATCACCGCGCCATATAACGTCAAGCGCCCTAACCGGCGGCTGCTCACGACACCGCAGCAGCCTACCAAACCGGCCATACTCACAAATGCCCAGAAAAACGGGTTCGTCACAACAGCCATCAGATTGATCCTCCTTCTCACGCCAGCGGCGAGTTATCCGCCTGCCCGGCGATCACGGTGTGAAGCCGCAAGTCATCGGATAAGGTAACATATTCGCTTTCCAGCGGCTTCCTGCTTGTCACAGATCAGTATTCCTCATTATGGACTCTCCCCCTTGTATGGATCAACAGGCAAATTGATTCTTCCGACTGGCAAAAACATGCTATGCTAGTGGCGGTGCAGGGCCGGACACAACCCGTACCCGGCGCCAAACACAGGGACAGGGAGGGCACCTGGCGCCTTGATCACGTTGGGGCGACAACTGATTAGGCTGTACAATAGGGATAACTTACCTGGCACTAACCCAATGATCATGACCGGGCAGGGGCGGCTGTGGCGGGCTGGACCAGCAAAAAGAAGGTGCGCTGATGGTTTGGAAAGTCGTGTCGGTTGAAGACGAACCGGAAATCGCTGAATTGATAAGACTTGTGCTCGATCACCCGCAGATCGAGATTCAAACAGCCGATACCGGGCCGGAAGGGTTAGCGCTGGTTAAGGCGCAAAAACCCGACCTGGTTACGCTGGACGTGATGCTGCCCGGCATGAACGGATGGGATATTTATGACGCCATTCGCGCAGACGATGAACTCAAACTCATTCCCATTATCATGCTCTCGGTCACCAGCGTCAGGACCGAGCGGCGGCAGGCATTTCTTGGCAGCCGGATCAACTTATATGTCACCAAGCCGTTCGATATTGTGCAGCTTCGGCGTGAAGTCGCGGGCATGTTGGGCAGCAAAGACCTTTGGACGCCGCCCAAACCGCCTGTCGCATGTATGTTTGATGCGCCTGATCAGGAAGAAACACTTCAGTCGCTCTCACCGGACGCCAGAACTACCGCTGAACTGATCACCGCCGCCAGCATACCAACCGGCCAACCGCCGCTGCCAGACCCGGCCAATTACCCGGTGCACCCGGCGATCCTGCATGATGCAGACCGGCTTGATGCGGACCGGCAGCAGCAATCTCAGGTTCGCCGCCGCCGGGCCACGGCTGGCACACGGCTGCGTCCGAATGTCTTACGAGCACGACGCCACCATTAGCGCGATGGGGGCACGATTGGTACATGCATCGCTGCCTGTACGCTTTGATCGGCAGCATACCCTGATTTACCAGCCGACTGCGCGCGCGTTTTGTGCGCCAGTCACCATTGCGTAGGGAGCAACACCGCAGATGAATTCAACCCCTGCCCAGGCAGCCGGTGAACAGATCATCAAGGTTGACGTGGAAAGCTTCGGCGTTCGTTTTTTAGTACCGGTGTTATCCATCAGCCTGACGCTGGTATTCCATGTGTTGATGCAGCGTGTCGCCGGGCCCTGGCTGAACGATCACGGCATCGGCGCCACGTGTGTGATCCTGCCGCTTGACATCGCGCTGTTCATGAGCAGCGCCTATATCATCGAGCGCCTGTTAAAATCCAGAATACCCATCCGGCGGTTTGTCACGCTGAACGACGCGGCGCTCACCCTGACGGATGCGCGCCACACGCCACCCGCAACGATTCATATCAACTGGGATCAAACGATCAACGTCAAAGCCTGGCGGTTTGTGATAAGACGCCGGACACGCATCCCGAAAGGCTGGTTGTGCCTGGCGCTGCAACTGCTTCAGGATGAACGCGACATGATCATCTACGCATTTATGTCAGCGGAAGATGCCGAAGTCATACCCGGCTATCACAACTTTATACGGCTGCGCCCGCGCAAAGAAACAACATCCAACACCGATCTGAATGCCGCCGCCGAACAGCGCCGCCTGCTTAAGCTGGAAAACGCGCGTTGGGAGGATGGCGCAGAAGTCGCACCGGATGATTTCAAGGCTATTCTATCCAGCATTAAACGACATGTCCCTGGCTGGGCGTAATTCGCCAGCCACCATCGAATCGCCCGATCCATCGGTTACTTACATTTTGTCCTTTACCGGGCACATGACCGCCAAAAGTCACGTTAGAAGCAGCACACACCAGACACAATAACAGGTTACCAAACACATTTTTACAGGGAGGCATCATGACAGGCAGGATAAGAAAACAAGGCGTTGTCGCTGCGTTGCTGCTGGTATTGTTGATCAGCATGTTCGCCGTACCGGCAGGCAGCCAGGCCGCTCCCCTCGCACAGAACACGGGCGGCAAAGTCACGTTTTTTAATTCGGTTACCGGGGCCCTTGACGCCACCACACCGGCAATCACCTTTACATTTGACCTTCTCGAAAACACCATTTTTTCCGTTTCGACCTGGAACCGGTCCGATAACCTGGCGGTTGACATTGCCGTGTATGGCCCTGGCGGGGAACCGATGGGCGAAGCGTTCGCCGTTGATGATTCATCGCTGGTCACCGGCGTAGAGGCCGTACTGGCACCGGTGACCGGCGAATACTCGGCCACCGTCACCCGCGCCGGGGATACATCGGGCGAGTTCGGGCTGTTTTTGCTGCCCGGTTACAGTTTCTGGGACAAATGGGATATCTTTGAGGGCGAGGCCGACGATCTCTCGCTGACATGGGACCCCTCGGTCGCGCAATACAGCTCGTCCGCGCTGGAAAACGGCACGATGGTGATCGAAGTTTTTGAGCAGGACACACTGAGCTTCATCCAGCCCAGTGACGACCTGACGTGGTCGGACATTTACATCCAGGCCGACATACAGATTCAGGGCAGCCCGACCTATTTTGAGTACGGGTTCCTGTTAGGCATGCAGCCAGATGTACAGGAGTTTTACGCCATCACGTTCAGCAGCGAGGGCGATTGGTCGTTGAGCTACTACAGCGGTGAATGGACCACCATCCAGCCCTGGACGAAATCCCCGCTGGTGGACCCGGCGAATATCACGCCCACAGTCGGCATTTTGCTGCACGATCACACCTTCCGGGCCTACATTGATAACCAGTTTGTTGGCGAGATCACCGACGCCGACGCTCACCCGACCGAAGGCAGCATCGCGTTAGTCGGCGCCACAACGCGTGAGCAGACCGATACGCTTACGCTGGCGTACGATAACCTGATCATCACCGCGCCCAGCGAACTAGACAGCGTCGCCAGCGCTATCGAGGGCGAAACCGGCGGCGGCATGGTCAGCGCGGGCGGTGATGAAGGCGAAGAAGGTGCAGCAGGCGGATTGGATGTTTCCGGATTGTTCGGCGGCGCATCACCCACGCCGACCAGGGGCTTACCCTTTGGCGCTTCAGCCGACGAAGGGGCCGATCAGCAAAAACCTACGGCGACCAAGGTGCCGCCTACCAAGGCGCCAAGCGCCACACCGGTCCCCCCCACACCGACTAAGAAACCCACTGTGGCGCCCCCACCCACCCCGGACCCCTCGCTCACCACCTGGCAGAATGGCAGCCCGCAAACCGTCGTGGGCGAACTTCAGCAAAAAGGCGTTGTCCCGGCAGGCGGGCGCTCGTCGCTGACCGTGCCATCCAGCTACGCTGATGCCAGCGGCAGCGGTTTTTACCCGCTGGGCCAGGGACGCAACTTCCGCAACTTTGTGTTGGGGTTCAACGTGCGCCTGGATATCTCCGGACCGGAGTCTGCGTGCGGCATGCATTTCCGCGACAATCCCGGATCACGCAGTGTCGCGCTGGTGACACTTGACGGTTCCGTGTTCCTGGGGCAGTTCAACAATGAAGTGCTGCACGATTCGAGCCTCTTCTACAGCTCCCCCGCCGTTTTACCGGGTGAAGGCTCGACCAACAACGTGATCGTGACCGCCATTGAAGACCAGATGCGCATGTACGTCAACGGCGAATTTGTAGCGGCTGGCTCCTTCCAGGCCGAAAGCGGCGGGATCGCTCTGCAACTGCTGGTCGTCGCCGATGACACCGGGGCCACGCAGCGCCACTACTGCCAGCTAACCGATATCTGGGTGTGGGAGTTCTAATACCGGCAGCAGTGATAAGTAAGGGGCGCACCATTAGTATTCGTGTGCGCCCCACAACATAGCCATGCGAACCCTGAGCCACTTTGTTAAGGATAACGTTGTGATTGTCAGACGGTTTGCCCCGCACCCAGGGCGATTGCAGCAAAAACGAACCCGCGTGCGCGCACGCACGCGGGCGCGGGTTATCGCGATCAGCTTCACGACCGGCGTGATAATACTCGCCGGAATGGGACACGCGGGAATCCCTTCTCAGCCGGTGGTTGCCCAGGACGACACACGGACACTGACTCTGCTGGAACCGGTGCGCGGCGCGATCAACGATACGACCCCGTTCGAGGATTGGACGTTCGACGGGCAGGCAGACCAGGTGATATCGATCCGGGTGACAGCCGTCGGCGGCAATCTCGACCCGGCGTTCCAGGTGATCGGACCGGGTGACAGTGTGATCGCGGAAAACGATGATATCGACTCGCTGGTCAATGATGCTGGGATCGAAGCGCTCACCCTGCCCGGTGATGGTACGTACACCGTGCGCGTTACCCGCTTCAAGGGCAGCAGCGGCACCACAACGGGCAAATATGAACTGACGGTCACGCCGGGATTTGCGCGTGTTGTCCACGCGGAACCATTCGAAGACGATGAATCCGCCTGGGCGCTCATCAGCAGTGACACGATCTCGGTGGAAAACGAAACCCTGCGCGTTGAAGCGCCGCCTGACGGCGGTGTCACGCTCGCCCTGCCGCCCGACGCTCAAAGTCTGGATGACATGTATATCCAGGCGACAGCCCAACTTGCCGGTGAAACATCCTATGCCGAGTTCGGGTTAGTATTTCGCGGGCGCGGTTCGCTGGCGGCGGGTCAAGGCGGCTGGCAGGGTTACCAGTTTAAGATCAACACCGAGGGCAAATGGACGGTCGTGTTACAAGACGCGACCGGCGAATACACGCTGCGAAGCTGGACCACCAACCCGGCGCTCAACACGTCACGCTGGACATTGGCCGTACTGGTGCGCGGCAGCAGTTTTGTGTTTTACGCTAATGGCACGCGGCTCGGTGACCTGACCGACGACCGCCTGCCAGGACCGGGACTCGTGGCGCTGCTGGTCGCCACACGCAGCGACCAGCCGGATTCCGCCGCCGTGCGCTTTGATGATCTGGCGGTCACGACACGCCAGGGCACCACGTACCGCGGCTTACCGCTGGCCCTGACCACCTGGGAAACCAACGAGCCCGAAGCCATCACGACCGAACTGGCCGAATCGGGTCAGATCACGCTTTCAGCCGCGCGTGACCTGTTTGTGCCCGAAACCATACTCCAAGCCGCCGAGCAGACCGGCAAATTTGACCTGCTGGGCACCGAACAGGCCGCTTATACCGATTTTGTGCTGGGCGGCGTGATTCGTATTATCACGCCCGAAGGCAGTGACAACGGCTGCGGGCTGGTCTACCGGCAGCAGGACGAGCATAATCTTGACCTGGTTTACGTGGATACGGGCGGCGGCTTTGGCGTGGTCCAGATGCGCAACAGCGCACTGATCACAAACGTATACGATTACAGCCCGATGGTGCAAAACGTCCCGAACCAGCTTGTGATCGTGGCGCAGGCGGGCCGCGTGGCGCTTTACATCAACGGGGCGCTGGTCACGCAGGAAAAAGTCCAGTCCGGCGAAGGCCGGATCGGCGTGTCGCTGTTGAACTACAGCGCCGTCGAAACCGAGTGCGCCTTTCTAAACGTGTGGGTCTGGCCGCTGGAAGGCAATTGATGCACGCCTGCCACCTGAGAGCACACCGCGCATGAATCATCGCACCACACGCCCCGGTAAGGTCATCATAGTGATCGCGGTGCTGCTGATCGGGATCAACAGCGAACAGGCAGCGGCACAGTCCGGCAGGGAAAACCGGTCGTGCGCCGAACTGACCGCCGAGTTCTACCGCAGCGCCGCCTGTGACACCGAGATCGCCGCCCACCCGCTGCCGCTGCTGGATCAAGCCGTCACCTATGACCCGCTGCGCGATCTGGACGCCTATCCACGCGGTTTTTTGCTGCCGGATGAGCCTATGCCCTACCCGGTGGGCTGGCAGCGCCGGACGTGGTATTTTGCCGATGCCCCCGGCGTGCTGCCCGGCGATGATGATTGGACCATCGAGCGGCGCGTGCTGGGCAACGAGATGTATTACGTCTATCAAAGTGTGCTGGTACGGGGTGAAGTCTGGCACCTGATCGGGTTGGGCAAGTGGATGCGCGACGATTTTGTATCGGTGCTGCGCCTGCCGGAACGCCCGGAAGCCATATCCGGGCGCTGGGCAGCGGTCGATCTGACGCAGCAAACACTGATCGCGCTTAACGACGATACGCCGGTTTTTGCCGCGCTGATCTCCAGTGGGTTGTTTCTGCCCACCGAACCGGGCCTGTTTCAAATCTACGCGCGGGCCGAGTCGATGGTCATGGAAGGGCCGCCGGGCGCTGATCCGCCTGAATACGCGGTGCCTACCAGTTGGGCGATGTTTTTTAACGGCGACACGGCGCTGCACGGCGCATCGTATCATAACGGGTTCGGCAGGCCGCGCAGTCACGGCTGCGTGAACATGGTCCCCGGCGAAGCGGAATGGCTGTGGAACTTTTTTGACGCCAACGGGTATGAATGGGACCCCAGCGGCACCGAAACGTTTCTGGTGGATGATGTCAGCGCCGCGCCGTGGGTGTATCTTTATTACAGCGGTAACATATCAGCCGGTACCGCGGGCGATGCACCGGCCCTGCCGTGAGGTATCCGGCCCGGCAGTGTGTGTAACGCTCACGCCGCACACACGAGAGAGTATGCATAATGGACGATCCGAACAGCCCGCTGGGATGGGCCGTATGGCAGCGTGGTGCAGCGCTGGGCCTGCGCCTGGTTTTTGTATTTTTTGCCGTAACCGGCATCGTATACGCGGCGATGGGGATAATCGGCTGGTCGGGCGTTGTACGTGCCTTGTGCGCGATGTGCGCCGGGCCGATTATAGCCGTACTGGGTGTGGTGCTGTGGTGGCGTTTCACTAATCCGCCGCTGCTGCCGGATGCCGCCGCGCCCGATGAGCCGCCCGGTGCCTGACACATTTTAACACATGCCCGATGGACGATTTTAAGAACCACACGGACAAGATATGACTGAAACCGAGCTTGTTCAACACTATAAGACACTCGAAGCCCGTTTTGACCGCGCCGCGAAGGTATACGACGCGACGTATGCGTCACCCTCAGACAGCGGGCACGGCAACGCGTTAATGGGCTGGCTGCGCGACCAGCATACAGCCGTGCTGCGTGACCTGCTGCCCGACAACGCCTCCCTGATCGATATCGGCTCCGGCACCGGTGAAGAAGCGATCAAACTGGTCGCCGCCGGGTACAGCGTGCTGGGCATCGACATCAGCCCGGCCATGATCCGGCAGGCCCAGACCAAAGCCGCCGTGCACGGCCTGCGCCGGGGCATCAGTTTTCGCCAACTGGAAGCGGGCAAACTGGATACACTCGACGAGCGCGGCCCGTTTCAGGGCGCATACGCCGGGTTAGGCACGCTCAACACCGAACCCAATTTACCCGGCGTCGCCAAAGGGCTGCACGGGCTGCTGGAACAGAACGCGCCGTTTGTCGCCACCGTCATGAACCGGCGCTGCCTGTTCGATATCCTGTACCACCTGCGGCGGCTCAAGCCGGGCCAGACCATGAAACGCCATACCGACTGGCACGAAGGCTGGGCCAGCGGCGGCGTGACAGCCCTGGTGCGCTTTCTGACCCCGTCGGCGTTTGCGGCAGCGTTCGAACCCTATTTTGTTGTCGAATCGGTACGCGCGTTCCCGCTGTGGCTGCCGCCGGTCTATATGCACGAGGTCTACTGCGACAACCCGGCGCGTTTCCAACGGGCCGAACGCCGCGACGAACGTATGCGGTCATGGCCGGTCTTGCGCGGCCTGGGCGATCACTTTTTGATGGTGCTGCGCCACACCATGCCGCCCGACGAGCCGAACCAGGCGAATACACCGAATCACACGGAGTGAGCACCATCGACGACGGCATGTTGTACAACCAGGATATCCGCCGGGATACGCGACCACTCAACGGTGCATTCAAGGGGCGCGGACACCACTATCTATCGCTGCTTGCGTGCCCGGTGGACGGTACGCGCCTGCGAGTGAGCGGCGACACGGTCACCTGTGCAGGTGATTCCGAGGGAGGCCCCGCGCACGATTACCGTTTTGAAGACGGAATTCTGCGGCTGGTGGCGCCAGATCGCCAGGCCGAAATCGCGGCGCTGTCGGAGGCTCACGAATCCGCGTGCGCGGCCCAGGGTTGGACCTCCCCGGACGAAGGCGCTTTTAAGCGGCTGCCGCAGACCGGGCTGCCGGGCTACCCGGACGGTTATTGGGCTTTTGTCGCCCATGCGACCGCCCTGCTCTGGCGTTTTTTGGAAATGGTGCGCCAGCAAAGCGGCGGGCTGCCCGTCGGGCCGGTGGGCGAAGCGGTCGTGATCGGGGCCGGGAACGGCTGGCTGGCCTACGCGCTGGACGTGGCCGGGTACACGACGATTGCCCTCGACACCGCCGCCGGGCCGCGCTACGGGTTGGGCGTGTACTCCATTGCCCGCTATTTGCGCGTGCAGGCCGACCCGCTCCGCCCCCCGCTGGCCCGCCGTGCCTGTGATGTGATCGTGTTTCAGGATGGGTTGGTCCGATCAGGCCGCGAATCCGACCAGCGACCGGCGCTTGATCACGCTGTCGCGGCGCTGCGTCCCGGCGGGTGGCTGGCCGTGATGCACGCCCCCGGCACCGGCGAAGACGCGATCAACGCTGCCGAAGCGCTCGTTACCGGAGCCGGTCTTTTACCGGCTGAGGCGCCCCGTCAGACAAGCTGGCGCGCGCGGCTGAACACGCTCCGCGAACGGCTGATCCAGCGTGATACCCCGCCATCCCCCGTACTTTTCGCGCAAAAAGAACCATCGTAACCAGCCAGGCCAGCGCCAGGGCGACACAAACAAGAGTTGACAAAACGCCGGTGTTTGTCCACACTTAGCCCTTACTGCTGACGGCCACACCCTGCCCCGCGTCCATTAGTAACGCGTTGGCGGCTTGCCCGCCGTATGATTATGAGCTTGAGGAGTAAATCTGAACAATGATAGAAGGCAAACTGGTTGATCTGGTCCCGTTTGAGGACGACTACGCCACCTATCTGGAATCATGGATGAACGAAGAAGCCTGGTTCCGGGCGCATTTGTGGGAACGGCGCGAGCCGCACACCGAAGACATGGTCAAAAAGTTCATCGAAAAAATGGAAAAAAACGAACGCGGCGCGTTGATCGGATTCCAGGCCAAAAACGGCGATCCCATTGGCTGCGTGATATTTGATCACGAGTGGTCACGCGTGCGCAAGGCGGACGTGACCGTGGTCGTCGGGGATACACGTTACGAAGGCACCGACGAGGCCCTCGACGGTCTGCTGATGCTGCTGCGTTACTGTTTCGAAACGCGCAGCCTGCACCGCGTGGACGCGGTCGCGCTGACGTTCGACGAAGTCAAGTTCGACATGTATGAACGTGCGGGTTTTGCGCACGAAGGCACACTGCGCCAGCATATACGTTACGACGGTGATTATGTAGACATAGAGATGTTCGGCCTGCTGGAAGATGAGTGGCCTGGCTACGAGACGATCACCGAAAAGCTGGGTCTCCAGCCCAGCGGCCTGGAGCCTAAGCCCAAACTCGAAAAGAAAGATGACAAAGACGGCGCTAAGGACAACGACAAAAAATAACGACCGGGCTGTAGAGATGTTTTCGCCCGGCATCAACGCGCGCGGCAGTCTGCTTACCGGCGCAACCAGATGCTACGGAAAGGGAAACTGAATCATGCTGCTGCATGGCCTGCTCGTGGACCTCGTGCCCTTCACGCGCGAGTTTCACGAGGAAAAAATGCACACGTTTTGGAACAATGAATCGCGGTGGTGGGCCACCATGGGTGATAATCAGCCCGTCACGCGCGCTGAAATCAAACGCATGAACGAGGAGCGCATCCAGGGACACGAGCGCGGCTATACCGGCATCCACTTCATGATGCGTGCCCGTGACGGTAATATCATCGGCTCGGCAGGGCTCAACTGGCTCGATTACTGGAACCGGTACGGTATGCTGGGCTCATGGATCGGCGAACCGGACTATTGGAGCGGCGGGCACGGCACCGATGCCCTGCTGCTGCTGGCCGAGTATGCGTTCAACTGGTACGACCTGCGCCGCCTGATCCTGTTCACCATGGGTCCCAACATTCGCGCCCAACGTAATGTCGAACGCTGCGGGTTTAAGCTCGAAGCGCGGCAGCGCGATGGCGGTTATGCTGGCGGCGAATGGGTTACATCGCTGGCCTACGGTATGCTGCGCGAGGAATGGCAGGGCCGTGAGACGCTGGTCGAGCAGTTCAACCTGCGTGAAAGGGCCGAAAAACGTTATGGCGCACTCGACTGACTCCGGTCATCCCTTGCTTGAGGGACTGCTGGTTGACCTGACACCGTTCGACAAACGTTTTGTCGAGCTGGAACACAAATGGGAAAATGGCCCGGCGGCGTTCTGGGGTGACATGGGCGACCGCCAGTTCTTCACCCGCGACCACCTGCGATCCCGGCGCGAACGGAACGCCGCCGAACGCGAAAACGACTCGTCCCCGGCGGTGACGTTCGGCATCCAGACCAAAGACAGCACGCCTATCGGGCTGTTTGTCGTGGCCTACATCCAACCGGCTTTCCGCACGGCGATACTGGGTGCGTACATCGGCGAGCCGGAGTACTGGGGCGGCGGTTATGGCACCGATGCCCTGCTGCTGGTCGTCGATTACGCGTTTGACTGGCTCGACCTGCGCAGGCTGTGGCTGGTCACGATGAGCCTCAACGCGCGCGTGCTGCGCCAGATGGACAAGGTCGGGTTCACAATGGAAAACCGCCAACGTAATGCGACCCTGGCCGACGGTACATGGTACGACATCGTGATGTACGGCCTGTTACGCGACGAATGGCCGGGCCGGGCCGCCATGCTGGAACGATTAAATCTGTGGCCCCGTGCACAGGCAACGAAGGGTTGAATCTCATGTTAGAAGGATTACTGGTTGATCTGGTACCGTATGGCAAGCGTTTTCTTGACCAGGAACACCGCTGGCACAACAGCGAAGCGTGGTTCTGGGCTACCGCCGGAGAATGGGTGATCGTATCCCGCGATGCGATCAACCGGTACCGCGCAGAGGAGGCCGAACGGCGAGCCGAACGGCACAACATCCCCAGCGTGTACTTCGGCATCCAGACCAAGGACGGCAAACCGCTGGGCGACATCGCCATGAACTGGGTTTTACCCTATCACCGGCTGGCGATGCTGGGCGCATGTATCAGCGAGCCGGAGTACTGGGGCGGCGGTTACGGCACCGATGCCCTGCTGCTGATCCTGGACTACGCCTTCAACTGGCTCGACATGCACAAAATCTGGCTGGGCACGATGGATATAAACGAACGTGTCAAGCGCCAGATGATCAAGGTCGGCTTTGTGCTCGAAGCGCGGGAGCGCAGCTTTCACATGGTAGACGGTCATGGCTGGGTAGACGGCCTGCTGTACGGTATGCTGCGCGACGAATGGCCGGGCCGCGAAGCGATGATCAACAAGCTGGGCCTGAAAGCGCGCACATAAGCGGTTACGTTTATACGCAGGGCTGGAAAACAACGGGATATGGCGTTAGGCTGTTCCAGGGAATAAGTTCTCTCATTTTTTAGCCCTCTGCACGCAGCAGCGCGGCTTTTGCTCCCCTTCCCTAAGGGAAGGGGTTATGGGGGATGGGGTAATTATTTTCTTGGCGAAGCCTTAGAGCAATCGCACGGATGACTTTAAAGCAGCGCCTTTCCCCACAATCCCCCGTCCGGTTTGGCTGGGCGGGGGACGTGATACCATGCCACCGGCACCACCTGCGATGACTATAGTTTTTTTGCCGCATCGCGAACACATCCCACGGCAGGCGCCAACTTGCCGCATTTTTCATGTCCCTGTAAGCTAGGCACATAACACCGTCATCGTTTGCCGGGTATTCCCGAAACGTCTTTTTGGCCGGACGGCTGCCGCCGTCTTCACAGAGGATAGGGACAGATAACCATGCGTATCAAAACAAGCGTATTGCCATTCCTGGTGGTGGTTGCGTTATTGGCAGCGCTGTTGGCCGGGGGATTAACCGTTGCAGGCGCAGCCGATCCCGCCCCGACAATCATCATGTTCACAAGTTCGCTGGAAAACGTCACCGTCGCCGACGCCGAAGCGGGTACGCTGACCACAACCCTGACGTGGCACACGGTCGGCGTCACGGATGCACACACACTCACGCTGCACAGTTACCAGCGTAACACCTGGGTCGCGCTGTTTGACGAAAACAGCGTACCCCTGGAATCAAAAGGGGCGCGTGTCGTCACCGTTCAGCACCCGATGAACTTCGGCCCGCCCACCTATTTACTGTCGATCGTGGATGCCCAGTCGCGGGTCGTTGACCAGCGCACACTGTCGATCCCGTATGTCGAGTCGGACGCGCTGCCCGTGCTTGAAACACTCACCGCCGATGTCGAAAGCATCAGCGGCGAGATGCTGAATGCCGGTAATGCACGCGTCAACCTGACGTGGAAAGTCAGCGATCGCCTGCCAACCAGCAATCTTGTGTTTGAGCAGATCATCACCGGTGAGTCAGGCGCCGAAAGCGCCGTATCGGTCGAACTGCCACGCGACACCTTGTGGGTAGCCTCCAGCGCGACCGGCCCGGTGGTACCGGTTGCCGTCGAAGGCGCCCAAACGGTTGATCTGCGCGCGCAGATCATCGACCTTGTGTCCGGGCAAATCTACGACCAGCAAATCCTGTCGCTGAACATCGGCGGGGCGGAGGTCGTGCAGCCGGATACCGCCGAAAGTACCGCCGTACCCCCCACCAAAACGCCGGAAACCGTCCCCGATGAAATTGACTTGTTCACAGCGGAACCCAATACCGTGAATCCCGGCGCGGCGGTCACCCTGACGTGGGCGCTGCGCGGCACCGGCAGCGTTACGATTGAGCAGATCGTACCCGGCATTGACACGGTCGAAACGGTGGTCACCGCGCAGTCACCGCAGGGCAGCGCGACAGTGTACGTGCCCGACTACGCCGCCTACAGTGTTGAGTACAAATTGTGGACTGCCAACCGCACCGATTCCGCGTCTGTCAACGTGGCGATCAACTGCCCCTATACCTATTTCTTCGGCAAGGCCGCGGACTGCCCCGCCGGTGACGACCTGACCGTGCAGGGCGCTTACCAGGAATTTGAGGGCGGATTCATGATCTGGCGCGGCGATACATTTGAGATTTTTGTGTTCTATGAGGATGGCACCGCCGCGTTTTTCCTGGAAGGCACATATGCGGCCATGGCCGAAAGCAGCCCCGCCGAAACCCCACCGCTTGATCGCGAAGTGCCCGTGAACAGCTTCGGGCGCGTGTGGGCTAATGCGCCGGGTGTGCGGGACAAGTTAGGATGGGCGGTCACACCAGAGCAATCCTACCTGATGCAGTTCCAGCAGGTTGCCCTGACGCGTGTTCCACCACCGGCCACCAGCATCTACCTGACACTGCCCGACGATACGGTCATCGGCAGCGGCGGCGGGTTGTGGGCCGAAGTCGAGTAGACGCGCCCATCACGACCAAAAACGGACTCATACGGCGAATCAAATAGGGGCGTAGCAGCTACGTCCCTATGTTTGATTCTGGCGAATACACTGGTCTTGAACAGCCCTATCGCGATGCACCGCTGTGTTTGGACAGTCCGGGCGGCGGGCTTTTTTGCATCACCCTGTCCAGGCCAACTTCGAGTTCTTCAAGCGTGGCCGGTTTAACGATGTAATAGTTGGCGCCAGCCTCAAACGCCGCGCGCTTGGTGCCGAGGTCTTCTTCAGCCGACACCACGATCACGGGCACTTTAGCCGTCGCCGGATCACGCCGCAAAAACCCCAGCACTTCCAGACCGCTTACACCGGGCATATTGATGTCTAAGAATATGACATCGGGAATCACCTGGTTAAGCTGTTGTATGGCCATGCGCGGACTGTACGCAATGCCCACAATATGCCCCAAAACACCTAACTGGTTTGCCAGGCTTTGAGCTAAGTTCCGGTCGTCTTCAACAACCAGTGCGTTATATAACATCGTGTGTTCTTTCCTTATGCAAGCAGCGCCGTATTTGTATCACCCGGTTACGATTTTATTGTAACATAGCTTGTCGTAGCATAAACAATCAAAGCGGGTTTCGTTTACAAATTTCGGAAGGTTTTCATAATTTATCAAGTATCAGGACCTGTCGATCACCATTTGAGCATCCATCCAGTCGTGAATTTTGACCAAAACCTGATTTGCATGACTTACCCGCGTGTGAGTATAGTCAGTCTGGCAGCACGCCGCCTGTTTTTTCCATTTTCGCCGGAGGGTGACTATGCCAAACGCACCGTTAACCATTGGCATTGAAGAAGAGTACCAGATCATTGACCCCGAAACCCGCGAGCTGACATCCTATGTGCAGCAGATGATGAATCATGGGCATGTTGTGCTGGGCGATCAACTCAAACAGGAGTTCATGCAGTCGCAGATCGAAGTCGGCAGCCACATCTGCCGTAACATCCAGGAAGCCCGCCAGGAGATTATCCGCCTGCGCCGCACCGTCAGCGAGGTGGCTGAGCAAGCGGGGGCCGTGGTGACCGCGGCGTCCACGCACCCGTTTTCGCGCTGGCAGGACCAGCGCATCAGCGAGGGCGCGCGTTACGACGATCTCGCCAGCGAGATGAAAGACGCCGCCCGCCGGATGTTGATCTTCGGGATGCACGTTCACCTGGGATTCGGGAAAACGCCCGAAGCCATGGAACTGATGATCGATATCCTGAACCAACTGCGCTACTTTTTGCCGCATGTGCTGGCGCTGACCACCTCGTCACCGTTCTGGAACGGGCGCGATACCGGCCTCAAGAGTTATCGCAGCCTGGTATTTGAGAATATGCCGCGTTCGGGCATTCCCCCGCACTTTAACAGCTACGCCGAATACGATCGCTACGTGACCCTGATGGGCAAAGTCGGCTCGCTGGGCCGCCGCAGCGACACGCGCAAAGTGACCAGCGAAGTCGCCATCGGCGATCCGACCAAAATCTGGTGGGACGCCCGCCCGCACCCCGACCTCGGCACGCTTGAGGTGCGCATTTGTGATATCTGCACGCGCATAAACGAAGCGATCGCTATCGCCGCCCTGCTCCAGGCGATCACGGCCAAGCTGATCAAACTGCGCAACCAGAACCAGAGCTGGCGTACCTACCGGGGCATCTACATCGATGAAAACAAGTGGCGCGCCGTGCGTTACGGCGTGGACGGTAAACTGATCGATTTTGGCATCGAGGCCGAAGTCCCCATGCGGTTTTTGGCGAATGAACTGTTGGAGATCGTAGACGATGTCGTTGACGATCTCGGCTCGCGCAAGGAAGTGAGCTACATCACGCATATCGTCAGAAACGGGACCAGCGCCGACCGCCAGCTTCGCACCTACTACCGTTGTATCAACACAGGCGCGTCTCACGAGGAAGCCTTATTTGCCGTGGTCGATCAACTGGTTGAGGAAACACACGAGGACTGGCGCGACTAGGTTGTGTTGACATTTCATCGCAACCAGATCAAAGTCGCTGCAAAGTTGAGAAAGCCGAGATTTGGATGGCGGTTAGTGGTTCACCGAGATGATCCGCGGTTCCCTCGGCTGGGTTTGCCACGAGGGCGGACTGTAGCCTCAGCGCGTATCCTGAAGACCCCGATCTCAATCCTGGACTCTGTCCAGCCCTCAAGATCGGCATTTAGCTTAGCGTATTCATCCGTGCATTCACTCAGAGCCTGCTCTTGCTGAACCTCTGTATCCCAAAGGTCGATTATCAGATACCGTTTCGGATTATTAATGTCGTTTAGCACAGTGGTACCACGGAAGCCTGGGGATTTGCCGAACAGCTTGCTCCACGCGCCCCCAGGACCATACACCAGTTCGAGCTGGCCCTGGGCTTCCTGCCTGACGATAACTTCCCACACAATTTCAATCATTACTATCCTACCCCCGCCCCGGACGGCCAGCCCGCCAGCCCGCCGCCATGATCAGCGCGTTGGTGAGCACGATCATCCCGATTACCGCTGCCAGGGCAGCCGCGCCCAGCAGCACACCATACTCAGTATCGGCCCAGGTGCGGAACAGCGTTTCCAGGTCCATCAGTTCCAGGCCAAAATCACCGGCCAGCACCGCGAACACGTGATCCCCGAACGAGCGCGCGTCGGCGGTATACCAGCTCAGGCGCACATCCAGGTCATTGATCAGCAGCGCGGTGCCGAATACGCCGGTTTCAAACAACACGATCATCACGCGCAGCAGCGGCGCCAGGAGGCGGTTGTTCACAAATGACGACAAAAACAGGCCCAGCGCCGCGTTTAGCCCGACCAGCACCACCGGCAGCAGCAGCGCCGCCGTCACGTACATGGCCAGCAGCACAATCGCGGCCTCGACGGATACGGCGGGCGTGATCCCGGTGATATACAAATCCAGGTAGCGCCCCTGGTAGCGGGTCAGGTCAACGAGCATCCAACCGGCAAAAAACACGCGCGCCAGCACGATCGCGGCCAGCATCCACCGCATCCGGTAAAACAGCGCCACCCACCACGACCGCGTGGACATCGCCGCCCCGCGACTCGTCACCTTGACCAGTTCCCAACCGGCGCGCCGCTGCTCCAATATCACCGTGTTGGACGTCCACACCAGCGCCGTCAGCACGGCGACATATTGCAGCGCCAGCAGCGGAAAGTACAGGATCGCAAACACAGCCGACCCGATGTCACGCGATACACCCAGCGGGCTGCCCGCTTCGTAACGGGCATAACTGATCGCCAGCAGCATCCCGAACGCGGCCATGCCCACCAGCCGCCCGGACCAGCGCATCACCCACGTAATCCGGCGGTCGTAGCGCTGCAAGGTGTAACGCAGCACCGGGTTATCGGGACGCGCCCAGTCGGGGACCTGTCCGGTTATAACCTGCTGAACCTGCATACGCGTCCTCAAAAATCAGCCTTCATCCACCTGTTCTACCGCTAACGCCGCCCGAATGTCGTCTTCCAGGCGATCCAGCGCGGCCTGCCAGTACGCGGGTTTGACGTAAACGCGCTGGCCCGGATGGATATAATATAAGTGTGTCTCAGGCAGTTGCCCCGTTTTTGCCTCAACGGCTTTGGCATACACCCCCACTTGCAGGTAATAGCGTTTGGCGTTCGCATACGCGCCCGCCTGCGAAACCAGGGCCGTTTTATAGTCCATCACGTGCCACTGGCCGCCCTTGACCGGCATATGATACAGCACATCGATCACGCCGTGGATCATACGCCGCCCGGTCCAGTACATGAACGGCAGTTCGCGGTAGACCTGGCTGGCGCGATCCAGGTCGGCGCGCACGTCGCTGCCTTCGAAGCGGCGCAGCAGGTCCAGCGCCCGGCTGATGGCCAGCCGGATGTGATCCGGGTCAGACAGGCCCAACTGCCACGCGATTGTTTCCAAACGCTGCATCAGCACGGCAGGATCGGCAGCGTCGGGCAGCAGCCACGCCTGAAGCGCCTGGTGTACGATCTCGCCGATCACGCGCCGCAGCCGGTGATCATCGGGCAGCGCGGTGCGATCCACCAGCGGGCGGACCGGCTCCGGCATATCAAACAGCACCGAATGGCGGAACGCGGCCAATCCCTGCGCGGCGGGATCGTAATAGGGCGCATGGCCCAGCTTGGCGATCTGGGTCGCCGTCAGCGCGCGTGCGGGCGCGTCCCGCTCAAACGGGACATCGGCCAGCAGCGGCGGCAGGACCGGCGCGGCAGTTTCGGCGTCCAGGAATCCCAGACCGGGGGATGATTCGGCGGCGGGACTGCCCGGCATGAGATCATCCGGCGCGGGCGGCACGCGTGGAATCGTCAGCGTACACTGCCCCCACCCAAAATTGATCAGGGCGGTGTCATCCGCCGGAACGCTGTCATCCGGCAGGATCAGGTCCTCGTCCAACACGCCCAGCGCGGCCAACCACTGCCGCAGCCAGGAGTTTTCCCCGGCGCGGTGCAGGCTCCCGCTGACGATCAGGTAATCCTGCGCGCGCGTGGCGGCCACGTA
>JAFGHR010000050.1 GCA_016930015.1 Anaerolineae bacterium
CACCCGTAATGCTGCGCATTACACCGCTGCGCTCGGCTTCGATTGCCCTCCGCCTCGCTCCTCTCGATGATAAGCCGCCTTATCAGGTGTAATGCCACCTGAGCAGGCCCAGCCAGCGCCAGACGGGTCAGTCAGCAGCCCTGAGTGTTCTGCGCCTCAAACTGCGTATATATGATTGATCATCGATTCTTGAACAGGAGACACATATGCGACGTTTTGCGACAATGATCACGCTGGCGGCACTCTTGATCACCAGCACCGTATACGCCCAGGATGGACAGGGCGCGGACGGCCTCGGCGACGAATTGTTCCCAACCCTGGGCAACGGCGGCTATGACGCCCTGCACTACACCATCGAACTGGATGCCGATATCGAGAACAACACGATTTCCGGCACCACGACGATAGACGCAGAAACCACCCAGGAATTACGCACATTTAATCTCGATTTCATCGGGTTCACGATCGATCACGTGAACGTCAACGGTGAAGCCGTAGACTGGGATCGTCAGGACGGCGAGTTGATCGTCATACCGCTGGCGCCGCTGCCCGCCGGTGAGCCGTTCACCGTCAGCGTGACCTACAGCGGCGTGCCGGAACTGGTCGATCACGGCAGCGCGCCGGTCGAGTTAGGCTGGCGTAATTTCGGCGGCGGCGTGGTGGTGCTCAGCGAGCCCGACGGCGCGGCAGGCTGGTATCCCGTCAACGATCACCCGCTGGACAAGGCGACCTACACGTTCCACATTACCGTGCCGGAACCTTACGTCGTAGCGGCGAACGGCCAACTGGCGGATACCACCGCCGCTGATGGCAGCATCACCTATACCTGGGAATCCCAGGACCCGATCGCGAGCTACCTGGTCACGGTCACTATTGGTGAATACGTCATCCAAACCGAAGAAGGCCCCGGCGGGCTGCCGATTCGTAACTACTTCCCGCCCGATCTGGCCGCCACCGCCGCTGTTGACTTCAGCAAGACCGGCGACATGATCACGTATTTCAGCGAGATATTCGGCCCGTATCCCTTCGAGGCATACGGCGTGGTGGTGATCGACACCGACTTAAACGTCGCGCTCGAAACACAAACGCTCACTATCTTTGCCCGCAACGGGATCACGGGGACAGGCGAACGTGAAGAAACTGTCGCGCATGAACTGGCACACCAGTGGTTCGGTAACAGCGTCAGCCTGTCACAGTGGAACGACATCTGGTTGAACGAGGGATTCGCGACCTATGCGTCGTGGCTGTGGATTGAACATACAACCAGCGGCGAAGATTTGGACCGGCTGATCGAGACGATCTACGATCAGGTCGCTGCTGCCGGGACAACCTACTTTCCGCCGCCCGGCAGTCCGCCGCCCGGCAACCTGTTCAACGGCGGCGTGTATTATCGCGGCGCGCTTACGTTACATGCCCTGCGCGAGCACATCGGTGACGAGGCGTTTTTTGACACGCTGAGAACGTATGCCAATCGTTACGCATATGGGAACGCCATCACTGCCGATTTTATCGCCATAGCCGAAGCGGCCAGCGGTGAAGACCTGAGCGATTTTTTCGAGAGATGGCTGTACGATCCGCAGTTGCCCGATATCCCGGAAATGGACCTCAGCGCGACCGCGTCATAGGCGCACCCCATGCATGACATGGGCATGTAATGCCCGGAATCACACAGGGGCCGGTTTTTTAAAGAACCTGGCCCCTGTTTTTACTCATAGACAGGTCGCCCGTCGTCAGTCCATCAACAACACGGGCCGGATGCGTTCCAGCGCCCAATCGACATCCGCGTGCGTGATGACCAGCGGCGGCGCGAACCGGATGATGTTGTGATGCGTTTCTTTGGCCAAAATACCTTTGTGCTGCAACGCTTCGCAGAAACGGCGCGCGCCCCCGGCAGAGTCTTTGAGTTCCACGCCGATCATGAGGCCCTTACCGCGCACTTCTTTGACGTGAGGGCTGTTGATCTCGGCCAGTTGATCCTGGAAATACTCGCCTATCACGGCGGCATTTTCGATCATGCGCTCGTCGACCAGGGCGCTCAGCGCGGCCTGGGCGACGGCTGCCCCCAGCGGATTACCGCCGAACGTGCTGCCGTGATCACCGGGGCGGAAAACACCCAACACCTCACGACCGGACAGCACCGCCGATACCGGGTAAAACCCGCCGGACAGCGCTTTGCCGATGATGACCACGTCGGGCCGCACATGTTCATGATCACAGGCAAACAATTCGCCGGTGCGCCCCAGCCCGGTTTGAATTTCATCGGCGACCATGAGCACGTTATGCCTGGTGCATAGATCGCGCACCCGCCGCAAATAACCATCCGGCGGCACGATCACGCCACCCTCACCCTGGATCGGCTCGAACACAAACGCGACCGTGTTGGGCGTGATCGCGGCTTCGAGTGCGCCAGCATCACCAAACGGGATCAGCTTAAAGCCGGGCGTGTAGGGGCCAAAACCGGCGCGATACTGCGCTTCGGAGCTAAAACTGATGATCGAGATCGTCCGTCCGGCAAAATTCCCCTCACATGCAATAATCTCGGCCTGGCCATCCGGCACGCCTTTTTCCTGGTAACCCCATTTGCGGGCCGCCTTGAGCGCCGTTTCGACCGCTTCAGCGCCGGTATTCATGGGCAGGACCATGTCATAACCGGTCAGGTCACAAAGCTGCTGGTAAAAACGGCCAAGCTGGTCATTACGAAAGGCCCGGCTGGTGAGCGGCAAGCGCTGCGCCTGCTGGATCAACGCTTCTAAAATGCGGGGATGGGCGTGGCCCTGGTTTACGGCGCTGTAGGCGCTCAGGCAGTCCATATACCGGTTGCCTTCCACGTCCCACACCCAGACACCTTCACCCCGGCTGAGCACCACGTCCAGCGGCTGATAATTGTGCGCCCCATACTGCTCCTCGATATCCATTAACTCTTGTGATGATTGAGATTGAAGTATTTTTTCCATCGGTTTCCTTCTGTAAAGTATTTCGCTGTTCGTTCAATACTCGCGGGAACAGACAGTACCGACAATTCTATTATACCGTTTACGGCGAGCCGCCCGCATACCAAATAGTACCTTCCAGACAGTTCAAACAACGGCGTTCGCGCGTGCATTTGCCCGGAAGCTCCGCCCGGCTGTACACTCACAGGCAGACAGGCACGCACGGCAAGGAAAACGCGATGACTCTTATTCCCAACCCCTATAACCCGCTCCAACCACCCCAGGCCGCTGAACACTTTTTTGGGCGGGAGGCGGTATTTACGTTCTTCCGGCAAAACCTGGTCGGCACACCGCACCAGCACGCCCTGGTGTTGATCGGGCGGCGCGGGATAGGAAAAAGTTCGGTGCTGCACCGCCTGCCCGACCAGTTCGATGAACGCTACCGGCTGTGCGTGGTAAACCTGGCCAGACGCGACATCACCAGTGAAGCCGTATTCATCGCGGAACTGGTAGACGAAATCCGGCTTGTGCTCGAAACGACCGGCGCCAGCACCTACCGCCTGCCCGACTGGCCCGAACGTGTCCCCGGCGGCGAACCGGTCGATCTGCGGGCGTGGTTTCATACCGAATACCTGGAAGTGGCCCTATCGGCGCTGCGCCAGCGCCACCTGCTGCTGGCGCTTGACGACGCCCATTTGCTGCTGCAAGCCATCACAAGCGGCACACTGCCGCACGATGTGCTGGGTTTTCTGGGTGACATCCTGGCCGATCATCCCCGGCTGGATATGATCTTTGCGCTGGATGCGGCGTTCGAAACGGATGTGTTCACCATCGACGTGATGAGCGATCCGGCGCTGCATTTCCGCCTCACCGAACTGGCCTCGGAAGACGCCGAACGCCTTATTTTGGAGCCGGTGCGGGACGTGTACACGTATGAGGACGGCGTACCGGCACACATTCAAGCCCTGGCGGGTGGACACCCGTTTTTGCTGCATTCGATCTGCCGGTTGTTATTCCGCCGGTCGGAGGAGCGCGGCCACAACGCGCCGATCACGGAATACGACCTGAGCGTGATTCACGACGCCGTGATGGATCAGGCCGACGAAATTTTGCGCCCGCTGTGGCAGGATGCTGCACAAAACCAGCGGTTAACCCTGCAAGCGCTCGTTGATCTTAGCCGGGAAAACGAGGGAAATGCCGTAGCGTATGAGGCCATTCACAACCGGGTAACCGGGTTGGGCTACAGCATGAACCAGACCCAACTCGCCGCCGCGCTGCGCAGCCTGGACTATGATGGGCTGGCGGCGATGGACGCGGATGGATCGTACCGCGTGCCTGCCGGGTTGATCGCGGATTGGGTAAAGGCCAACAGCGCGGTTCAGGCCGAAAAAACACGTTCCGCGCGGGACATTGGGCGGCTGGTGCCGGTTGTGGGTTTGCTGGCCGTGCTCGTGATCGTCGGGGGACTGGGTGCGGCGGCCCTGCTGGGCGTATTTGATCCGGACAACGACGATGAACCGGCGGGATTCACCGGGCCGACGGCTACCTTATCGCTCAACCTGGAAGCGACACGGCAGTCCGATTACGCGACCCAGACTCAGCGCGCACGCCCGACCCGCACGCCGACCGTTACCGCGTCACCGTCCGATACGGCGTCGCCGTCAGTCACGGCGACGGCGACCATTACAAAAACGCCCACGATCACAGTCTCGCCTACAGTAACAATATCACCGACGATAACAAACACGCCGAGTATCACGGCGTCACGTACTGTGACGGCGTCACCGACCGTGACGGCGTCAGTCACAGCCTCGCCGACCAAAACAGCATCGTCCACGGCCACAACATCACGGACAGTGACGGCGTCACTTGCAGTTACAGTGACGAGGACGGCGCGCCCGTCGTCCACGCCCACTAACGTACCCCGCACGGCGACCCGCACAGCGACTCTGGCACCTGAGCAGTAACCTCTATTGCAGGGTCAACGAAACCGCGCCGGGCGGAGCGTTTGTAATGACGAGCATGCCCGCCTCATTTGCACTCAGCGCTTGCGAAACCGCGCTGCCATCGGTGGTGACTGCATACGATCCGGATGGGCGCAGCCCGGTCACGACCGTAAACGCGACTCCCTCACCGATCGGGAATCTGGCCTGGATCACATCCTGGCCGTCGCCCGGTTCCTCGTCAAACATCACCTGATTCGATCCCATCACCACGCCGCGCATCTCCTCGCCCTGAACCAGGATGCCCGGCGCGGGCGTGTCGGCGTCGGCGTACTGCGCCACGAACGCCGACATAAACCAGTGTTCCAGGTCAGGGCCGCCCGGCGCGATCTCCATGCGGTAGATGCCGTAGGGCTGGTCTTCGAACGTATTACTGGCGGGTTCGCCCCAACTCTGGTCGATCATCTGCCCCGCCACCTGGTACCCCTGCACCATGGTCACGCGGCTGTTGGGCAGCAAGTTCTGCATGTAGACCGCCGTGTTATCCACCACCGACCGGAAATAGATGCCGGTGGGCAATGGTTCGGTCTGGAAGTGAAACACCGTCATGGGCGTGTACGACGGGTACGTCACGCTCACCCGGTCGTAGACGATCACCAGGTTGGGCCGCCAGAATACCAGCTCGCGCACTACCGAACGGACTTTGGCGCTGTTTTCGGGTGTGGTGACCAGCGTGCTGTTGTATGCCCCGGTGAGATCGGCGCGAATATACGTTGCATCACCCAACTCGGCCACCCGCGTTACCGATCCCGTGTCGTAGATGCGCCAGTTTTCCAGCAGGTAATCGAGATTGATCGCGGTGCGGCTGCCAGGACTCATCGAGCGCTGGCCACAATCGTTGAGCCATACGTCACGCTCGCCGTCAGGCCGGATGCCGTCGAACGTTTCGCCCAGATCACAGATCAGCACGGTATTTCCGGCAATCGTGCGTGCATTATAGTTTGCGTCGTGGTCGGATGTGCCATCACCGCTGTAGACGCCGCTGCGCACCACCAGGTCGGCCCCGTTATAAAAAAACGTAAAACTACCCTGGTCGTAATACTGGTGATAGGACAACCGATCCCCGGCGTTAAAGGTGACATGGGCGGCGGTGGGATCAAACAAACCGTCCCTGTTGATCCAGTTGGAACGCATGAACACGTGCCCGTTAAACGGTGCGATCCAGGTGCGTTCAGTTGGCGGCAGGCCCACGTTATCCGGGTCGCGCCACAAAAATTCCTCGGCAGCCATCCAACCGGGCAGGCCATACGGCGGCTGGCGTAGATACCAGTTCATCCAGTCGGCATAGTCATGGCCGGTGAATATGGCGGACAGCAGCAAGTCCTGGGCGCGACCATACACCGCCACCGCGTGATAACGCTCCGAATCCCCGATGATGGCCGGGTAACCTGGGATAGCGTCGCCCCACTCCGCGTTATAGGTGCGCATCGACACGGGATAATACATAAACAGGTCGTAGGCCAGCCGTTCGTACCACCACAGCGTATCATCAAACATGTTTTCGCCCGCCGCCGTCCACCAGGCGAGCGCGGTTTGAGCTGTGGCCCAGTTGGCGATAAAACCGTACACCGGCCCTTCGGACCACGCTCCCCCGCTTTGAAGGTCCAGGGCCGGGATGACGGAGCCGGTGAGCTGTTCGCGGCAAAAATCGAGCAGGGACTCGGCTTCGGGATGCTCGCCGCGCAGCGCCAGCCCGACCGCCGTCAGCGCCCACAACCAGCGCGGCTGATAATTGCCAAACAGGTCCATTTCGCCATCCACCCAGAGCAAACCACCCGTGTCAGCCATCGGATCACGCAGGCGTTTGACCGCGCGCCACAGCGTTTGCTGCAATTCGGCGCGATCGTTTTCGGCCAGGCTGCGGTACAGCCAGTCATAACCCACCGCCAGTGCCGCCACGTCTTCCATAAACTGGCCGGTCAAACCGCCCTCGCGCGTCATCACCGGGTCGGCTTCGATGCGGTTCGCCAGGTCCACCATGATCGTTTTGGCCCGCTTGGCATACGCCGCGTCATTCGACACCAGGTAGGCCAGCGCCAGCGACCGCAGCGCCGTGCCGGGTGTCCATTCCGCGTCTTCTTCCGGCTTACCGGCTTCAACATACGTGCTGAACGCCACCCACGACGGCACGTTATCCTCGATGCGTGGCGTCAGCGTATTTTTTATGTATTCGCGCGTGATCAGCAGCCGGGGATGGTCGCCCAGCGCGGCGACCGGCAGCGGAACGCCCCCTGTTTCCTGGGCAATGGACGGTTGGGCCGCCGCCCACGGCAGCAGCAGGCACAGCACGATGAATCCACAAACAGCAGGGCGTAACCATCGCATAGCGCATGTTTCCTCAATAAATAATAATCTGAAACATAAACGAAAGGGGCTCGTACAGCCCCTTTAGCATACACCAAAGTCTAACACCGAGACACGATCCGGCGCACTCAGAACGGCAAATCATCATCCGACGACGAGATAAACTGCGCCATTGGCTCCACGCGCAGCCACGTGCGCCCCACGCGGAATAACTGCCCCGGTTTGACACCGACACGACTCGTCACGCGTTCTTCACCGATAAACGTCCCGTTCGTGCTGCCGATGTCTTCCAGCCAAAACTGCTCACCGTCATAACTCAGCATGGCATGCTCGCGCGACACCTGGCTGTCATAACTCAAACACACGTCGCAGCCCTCGCGCCGGCCAATGGTAAGTTCGGTTGCCTCGTCCGAATCCAGCAAGGTTTCAAACGACAGCACAGCGCCATCCTGGGGGCCGCTCATCAGCGCAATTGATATTTCTTCCATACTCGCTTTCCTCACACACGGCATACATTATCGCATCGGGCCGCTGTTTTGCTGCCCAGATTATACCATTACGTATCATCGTCATCTTCACTCAGCTTTTTACGCGCCTCGGTTCGTTTTTCGCGTGAAGGGCCGTGTGATGGGTCAATTTCCAGCGCTTTATTATACACGCGCACGGCTTCTTCCCACCGCTTGAGCTGCATCAGGACCTCACCCCGGTTGTGCCAGAACCACACATCTCGCGGGGCAACATCGGTCGCCTTTTTATAACACGCTAACGCCTGCTCCCAGTGTTCCAGGGCAGCATAAGCCAGCCCTTTACCGTTCCACGCCCACCCGTAGTTTGGCGAAATTTTGAGCGCTTGCTGGTAAGCGTCCAGCGCTTCCTGGTGGCGATCCATCCGCCGCAGCACCTGCCCTTTGCGCGCCCAGGCGGAATCATTACGCGGATCAATGCGCAGCGCTTCGTCGATCACGTCGAGGGCATCGTCACGCCGACCGAGTGAAAGCAGCGGCTCCACTTGATTGATCCAATACCACACGCTGGTCGTATCTTCCTGCGTGGCCCGCTCGTAACTGAGCAGCGCTTCTTCGCGGCGATCCATCGCTTCGAGGGCCAGCCCGCGCCCGTTCCAGGCCCAGGCATAATGCGGTTCCAGCTTGAGCGCCCGGTCATAGGCGGCTACGCTCTCTTTGTAACGGCCCAGGCGGCGCAGCGCCTGCCCGCGTTTGGCCCAGCTTTCGGCGTGTCCACGATCCAACCGCAGGGCACGTTCCAGGGGTAACAGCGCGTCCTCGTAACGATGCATCACGATCAACTCGTCGGCCTGGTTATACCAGAACCAGACATCATCCGGTTGAAGGGCTGCCGCACGCTGAAAACAGGTCAAGGCTTCGTCGTGACGTGCCAGGGCGCTCAATGCCAGCCCGCGCCCGTTCCAGGCCCAGGCATAATCCGGCGCCAGCTCAACCGCGCGGCTGTAACTGGCGAGCGCCTCCTCGTAACGTCCCATGCGGCGCAGCGCCTGCGCCTGTTTGGCCCATGCCCGCACGTAGCGCGGATCGGATTCCAGCGCGCGCTGAAGCGCTTCCAGGGCGCTTTCGTGCCGCTTCAAAAAAACGAGCGTATCACCCTTGTTATACCAGTACAGCGGATTACCCGGCTCGGCCTGTGCGGCGCGGCTGTAGGCTTCAACGGCCTCGTCATAACGCGCCAGCACTTCGAGCGCAACGCCACGCTCATTCCAGGCCCATGCATAATCCGGTTCCAGATTGAGCGCCTGCGCCAGATAAGTCAGCGCTTTGTCGGGCTGGTCCAGGTGACGGTAGGCATTCCCCAACCGCGCCCAACTGCGCGCATGTAACGCATTCACCCCGGTCGCTTTTTCGAGGATATCGGCAGCTTCGGCATACCGTTCTTGCAGCACGAGCAGGTTGCCCTGGTTATACCAGTGCCAGACATCATCCGGCGCTAACTCGGACGCGCGCGCGTACATTTCCAGCGCCTCATCAAACTTCCCCAACCGTTCGAGCACGATCCCCTTACCGTTCACCGCCCAGGCATAATCCGGTTTGAGCCATAAAGCCTGGTCGTAAGCCTGGATCGCCGGTTCGTAGCGTTCCAGGTACCGGTAAACCTGGCCCAACTTGGCCCAGGAATAGGCATGGTTGGGCACAACCCGTGTCGCCTGCTGGGCGGGTGAGAGCGCCTGCTGATAACGGCCCATCTCGACCAGCATTTCCGACTGGTTATACCAGTGCCAGACTTCGCCCGGCTGGTGGCGCGATGCCTGCTCAAAAGCTTCGAGCGCTTCTTCCAGGCGGCCCATCGCTTTGAGCGCCAGCCCCTTACCGTTCCAAGCCCACGCATACGGCGGGTTGAGTTCCAGGGCGCGGTTATACGCGTTGAGCGCTTCGGGAAAGCGTTCGAGCGCCCGCAGCACCTGCCCGCGCTTGGCCCAGCTTTCGGCGTGGTGCGGATCAATCGCCAGCGCGCGGTCCAATGAGGTCATCCCCGCGCCGTAGTCGCGCAGCGTGTGCAGGGCTTCAGCCTGGTTATACCACGCCCATACGTTGCCCGGCTGGAGTTCGGTGGCGGTCTGGTGGGCGGCAAGCGCGCGCTCGGTCTGGTTGAGCCGTTCGAGCACCTGCCCCTTACCCGTCCACGCCCAGGCAAAACGTGAATTCAGTTCCAGCGCCCGGTCATAACTCGCCAGGGCTTCTTCATATCGCCCCAATAAGCGCAGCGTCCGCCCTTTACGCGCCCAGGCCCAGGCCGATTTTGGCTCAATTTCGAGCGCCCGGTCATAAGCCGCCAGCGCTTCATCGGCATAACCCAGTTCGGTCAGGCTGTAGCCCTTGTCCATCAACTCGCGGACCTCAAGCGCCGGGCCGCTCAACTCCATTTCCAGCGCCGAATCGGTCATCGCGGTGTATTGGGCCGCTAACGCATCGACCAGTTCGCCCCATGACTGGGGACGGTTGGCGGGGTCTTTTTCCAGGCAGGCCAGCGTTAGCTCATGCACCGCCTGCGGAATCACCGACTCGACGCCCGACTCTTGTTCGGGGAACGATGGGGTTTGGGTAAGATGCGCTTCGATCCACTCGGAAAAACGCTTGGCATCAAATATTAACTGGCGTGTCAGCATCTCGTACAACACGCAGCCAAACGCATAAATATCAGAACGCGCGTCAACCGCCTCCGCGCGGCACTGCTCTGGCGAGAGGTACGGCGCGGTGCCCACCACGGCGCCCGCCCGCGTCAGGTGTAACGTATTATTGTTTTCATCGCCCGCCAGCGGGATGTCGTCCAGGTCCAATGAGCGTACCAGCCCAAAATCGGTCACTTTGGCAATACCGTCGTGCCGGACCAAAATATTAGCTGGCTTCAGATCACGGTGGACCAGCCCCGGCACCAGGCGCGATGCATGCTGCATCGCCAGCGCAATGTGTACGGCAAATTCCAGCGCCGATGGCAGGTCAATCCGGTTGTGCCGGATCCAACTGCGCAGGTCCGGCCCCAGCCCTTCCGGCCCGGAAATGTGCTCTAAAATGATGTGGGGCCGCCCGCCAAACTTTTGCACGCGCTGCGCCCGCACAATATGGCGGTGTTTTTCAAGTCGAATCCAGGTGAGCGCTTCCTGGGTAAAACGCGCGACCGCGTTTTCGTTGTTGAGAAAACGGCTCTGGAACGTTTTGATCGCCACCGACTGCCGCTCGTTATGGTCGTAACACAGGTACACGATTCCCATGCCGCCGGTGAGCACCTGCGCAACCTCATACCGCCCATCGATGCGGTCGCCGTAGTGAAAATCATCGTCTTCTTTGCGCCGTGATGGCCCCGGCACAGGGATCACCGGGGACAGTGTAGCGCGGGTCCCCTGGGAATCTTCGAGTTCAAGAACAAACACGTCGGACTGGTCGGAGCGTGTTTCGTTGAGTCCGGGCCTATCGTTAAGCGAGATCAACTCGGACTCGATTTCGCGTCCCTCGTCCACATGGGTAGCGATCTGCTCCGGGTAAATTTCGGTCACTTCTTCCAGTTCGGGGGACGGGGTGCGATCAGGGGGCGGCGTGGGCGTATCGGCCTGCGGCGGTGCGACATACCACAGGGCCAGCAACTGCGCCTCATCGCTCACGCTCTCGGCAAGGCCCTGCTCTTCGACTTCGGCAACGGCCCACAGCGCCACCGCGATATTACGGCGTGTCGGGACCGCGTGCGCCGCCTGCACCAGCCAGTCTACATAGTTCTCCAACGCTTCAAGCGCCAGATCGTGATCCTGGGTTTTTGTTTCGGCCAGTTCCGCCGCCCGGCGAAAAGCCATCAGCGTCTTGCCCACATAATAAACCCGGAGCCGCTGCTCGCCCTCAACCGCTGACAGGTTGGCGCACAGGTCGCCCAGGGCCAGGTAATCATAGGCGTGCATCACGTCACGGCGCAGGGCCAGGCGGCCCAACCTCCGGACGACTTCAGCAGGATCACCGGCAAACGGATCGGTATGATCGGCTTTGCGCCGCCGCCCCAACATCTTACGTTCCTGGTCAGGTGGAAGCTGTAAGTGAGGAATGCCGGTCTGTGGAACGGGTGGAAATTGATTGATTAACATTGTGTTTGTTAAACGTCGCAGAATGGACAATACTTACATGTGCCGCCCACCGACCTACTCCGCTTCTGCCACTTCGGGGCGGGCCGGTTCTGAACCGTCAACGTCCGCGGTTTCATCTCCGGCGGGTTCACCTTCGCTGGTCTGGTGTTCTGGCACCGCCGGTATCCGTTCCAGCGTAAGCTGTTCACCGTCGGCTACCGCCCGAATCGCCGCCCCCGCCCGGAATGTTTCCTCTAGAATCGCCGTGCTCAAGGGGCGTGTCAACATCCGGTCAATAGCACGACGCAGAGGCCGCGCACCGTTCGCCGGATCATACCCTTCGCGCAGCAAAAGCTGCCGGGCGCTGTCATCCAGGATCAACGTCAGGTTCTGTTCCTCAAGACGCTCGACAACCTGGCGCATTTGTAGATCAAGAATCTGGTTGAGCGCATCTTCGTCAAGCGCCTGGAATACAACAACTTCGTCCAGACGGTTTAAGAATTCGGGGCGAAAGTGTTTTTTGAGGTGGAAATCATAATCGGGGAGTTGATCGGGCGCGGCCATAAAACCCAGCCCCTTGCCTACGTCGGCAGTCCCGATATTGCTCGTCATGATCCAGACGGCATGGCGCGCGTCGACGGTGCTTCCCTGCGAGTCGGTTAACCGGCCTTCGTCAAACACCTGTAAAAAGATGTCGAAGACCTCCGGAGCCGCTTTTTCGATCTCATCCAACAACACTACACTGTAGGGCTTACGACGCAGCGCTTCAGTTAGCTGGCCGCCCTGCTCCATGCCTTTATAACCGGGCGGCGCACCGATCAGGCGTGCGACCGTGTGTTCGTCGTGAAATTCCGACATATCCAGCCGGTTAATGGCGTCTTCGTCGCCAAACAGGAATTCCGCGAGCGCCTTAGCCAGCTCGGTTTTGCCGACGCCGCTCGGCCCCAGGAACAAAAACACGCCGACCGGACGCCGGGGATTACTCAGCCCGGCCCGATTCGTTTTCACCGCGTCCGAAACCACCCGGAGCGCGTGTTCCTGCCCCACGACACGCTGCCGGAGCGTATCCGCCATGTGGGCAAAACGCTGCCGTTCGTTGGCCGTTAACTCGCTGACCGGAATCCCCGTCCACTCGCTGAGCACTTCGGTGATCGTCTCGGCCTTCACTTCGAGCGCGACACTGCCTTCCGGCGCATCCGGGCTGTTGGACTGGATCACCAGCCGCGCGCACGCCTCATCCAGCAAGTCGAGCGCTTTATCCGGCAGCCGCCGGTCACGCAGATAACGGTCGGACAGCCGCACCGCCGCCACGCGTGCTTCCGGCAGGATCACAACCTTGTGGTGATCTTCATACCGCTTATAGACATGTTCGACCACGCTCAGCGTTTCGGTAACGTTCTGTTCCTCGATCTCGATGGTGCGGAAGCGGCGGTCCAGGGCGGGGTCACGGGCGATTGCTTTGCGG
>JAFGHR010000051.1 GCA_016930015.1 Anaerolineae bacterium
AACCACACCACCGCATACGGCAGCAGCAGCGCCCACAGCACAAACACGGTTTCGCGCCGGTCATGAATACGGCGCGAGCTGGGCCACGTCCACCACGCGCTGCGCCCTAACCCGATCAGCAGCCCGGTCCCGGCAAAAATGAACAACAGATCGACCGTGTTCAGCCGTGCCCCCGCCGCCAGATCACCACGCACCCAGCGCCACGCGTTGTTACCATCCCAAAACAGGTCCGGGTTAATGGCGGTCGGCAGGATTCCGGCCAGCAGCAGGCCCAGCGCCAACAGCGGCAGCCCAATTCGCTGCCAGCGGTTTCGACGGCGCAGCCAGTCCGGCGGATTCAGCAGCAAGGCCCCGGTCAGCAGCGCCGCCAGCACCAGCGGCCAGCCTAATTCCTGCCCGGAGCGCTGCGCGAGATCGTGCCAGTAGGATGCGGGGAGGATCACCGCCCGGTGGCCGAGCAGCAGGTTGCGCACATACCACATGCCGCCGATCGGTATACTGGCGATCCCGGCCAGCAGCGCGATCCGAAACTTGGGCAAAATCGCTTTTGGCTGAAAACGCATCAATACAATCCAGCGGGCCATCGCCAGCATCATACCCAGCGCCAGCGCGCCCGCGGTGGGCTTGGTCCACAAAGCCCCGGCCAGCAGCACCCCGCTGAGGATCGCCAGCCGGTTACGTTCCGCGCGCCACGCCTCGATAAAAAACGTGGCCGCGCCGGTCACGTACAACGTCAGCGGAATTTCCAGATCACCGGAGGCGGCCCAGGCGGCCACGTGCGGGTAAAACATCCACAGCGCCGCCGTCACCAGCCCGACGCGCCGCGATCCAAACGTGCGGCGGCCCAATACGTAGGCCATCAAGACGAGTGTCACGTTAAACCAGGGGATGATGACGCGCGCGGCGTGGTCGTTGATCGGCGCGTGGCCCAGCGCGTCCCACGCCTGCTGCATGTAAGTGTAGCCCAGCGGCACAAGCTGCGGGTAATAATTCATGTCCGCCGGGATATGGCCTGCCATGACAAACACTTTGGCATTGTAACCGTAGACCCACAGCGCATCATAGGCCAGGAACGGCCAGAACGCCGCCGTGATCACGCTGACCAGCAGCAGCAGCACGATCCCGGCGAGCAGCAGCCCTTCGCCCCAGGTCAACCGGCTGGGACTGCGCCCGGACAGCAGGGTTTCGGGCGGCTGGCGTGACGCAAAATACACGCCGACCAGGGCGCACAGAGCGCTCCCGGCCAGCGTGCCGCCCAATGTGAGCGATCCCGCCGTGCCCAGCACAAACATGATCGTCGTCAGCGCGATCGGCCCCAACGCCATCGCCACCGCGAGCACGGTCAGCCGGTCGGGCCACAGGCCGCGCGGCAGCAGCGCCAGCGCCCAGGGCAGCCCCACGCCTACAAACATCCATGCCGCAAAAGGGAACAGGTAAAATGTCGGTTGTAACCAGTCAGCCATACGTTATCCGTTAGCGCGTTCGGGTTAGCCGTTTTTGTTACGCGTAATACGCACGCGCACACGTGCTGCACGTACTCCCCACATCCCTATGCAAGCTGCACCCGTCCCAGCCATCACCGCCACCGGGGCCTGAAGCGGCAGATAATACCGCTGCCATTCCAGCGGTGTCAAGATCAACAGGGTGAGCGCGGTCAGACCCAGCCACACCAGCACCAGCAGCACCGGACCCTCTCGCCAGCGCGCGACCAGTGCACCCAGCCCGGTCACGGTCAGCCCGGCGATCACGATACCCCACGGCCAGCCGCCGCGCCGCCCACCATAACCGGCGTTTTGATAAGCGTCGATCTGGTCGCCGATGTAGTCTTTCCAGGCCCGCACTTCGTAAAACTGCGGCTTCGCCGAAAACGCCTGGCGCACCAGCCCGGCGACACGTTCCCCGGCGTTATCATAACCACCGTAACCCTCAACCTGCCCGTCAAGCAGTTTCGAACGGAGTTCGATCACGCGCCCTGGCATTCCGGTTATGTCCGTCCACCATGCCGGATTCCAGAACAGGAACGTCAGGAATACCAGCGCACTTGCGGCGGCCAGGCGTACCAGGCATACCCACGACACCCGCCGCCGGATCACCGGTTGCAGCAGCAGCGCCAGAAACACGGCCAGTACCGCCACGGCGGCATTATGTTTGCTCGCCACCGCGCTGCCACCTGCCAGCCCAAGCAGCACATACCACACCGCCAGCACGCGCGGACGCGGGGAGTCGCGATCCTGCTCACGGGCTACGATCACGGCCACCAGCGCCGTCAGCGCCACAAAACACAACATCGCGCCGTCCATCATCGCCCGCTGGCCGTTGATCACCACGGCGGGTGTCGTCGTGTACACCAACGCCGCGATCCACGCTGCCGCCCGGCGGCCTGTCACAATCCACGCCGTACCAAACACCGCCCACACACTGATCACGGTCAGCAGTATCGACGATAACCGGCCCGCGTGCAGCAGCCGGTCGGTGGGCATATGGCCGTTGTCTACATTCCAATCCCAACCGGCGCCCCACAGCCACGGCCCGTTGAGATCGTGCACGGTCAACCCGGCCATGTCCCAGGTAAAGCCCATTGCCATTTTGCCCACCGTGCCGTTGATCAGGCGCAGGTCCTGTTCGAGGGGATCAGCCGGTGTGTCGGTGTAATACACTACGTCGATTTCACGCGTTTGCACCACAAAATAATAATCGCCGCTCATGAACAACAGTGTGGATTCATCACCATGAAACGGCACATCGTTGTACCCGACCAGCAGATAAGCCGCCAGTCCGGCCAGCCACACGATATCCAACACACGCCAGAGCCAGCGATGCCTGAACCTGTTCATGACCCGCTTCTCCGTAATATAAAACACCGGTCGCCCTGATACCGCACCTATCCCGATGGATGCCGCAACAACCGGAAAACCTGTTCCCCCCACAGCGGCGTATTATTACAAAAAGGGGCGAACCTATCGCCCCCATTTTGCCTACGCAATGGTGACAAGCACTTTGTTCTGTTCGACGCTGTCACCCGCGGCCACATGAATGTGGTGCACGGTGCCATCACGCGGCGATTTGAGCTCGTTTTCCATTTTCATCGACTCCAGGATCACAACCGTGTCCCCTTTGACGATGGGTTGATTTTTTTCGACAGGCACGCGCACGATCAAACCCGGCATCGGTGCCCGGATCACGATCTCGGCCCCTGTGTCACCAAACGCCATGAACGCACTTTCGAGTCGACGGCTGCGCTCGTCAGTTACCTTGACGTCGAACATGCTGCCGTGCAAGAGCACCTGGTACACGTCGTCTCGCTCCTCGACTACCGCTTCAAAACTCTGGTAATCAAGCAGCATGGAATACAATTCCTGTTCGCGCAGCACGCGGAAATCGATCACGCGCTCTTCGCCGTTGACCAGGATGCGCCCGTCTTCGTTGATCTCGACATCAAAGGTTTCGTCGTTCACAATCGTCTGGTATTTCATGCATGTGCCTCTCGTCGTAACCAGTTTACCAGCTAATGGACAAATCAAAAGAAACTCGCATAATTAGAGGGTATGGCAAAACGAACCTTTACCCTCACCGAACAAGAAATCAAAGCC
>JAFGHR010000052.1 GCA_016930015.1 Anaerolineae bacterium
CCGCATCGCCTCGCGGTCGTCCCACGGGTATTCAGTCGTTCCGAAACACATACTTTGTTCGTGCCCTTTGCCGCACGCGATCACCAGATCGCCGTGCCGCGCCATCGAGCACGCAAAGTGAATCGCCCGCCCGCGGTCCATAATCCGCCAGAAGGATTCACCCTCAGAGCCGCCCCGGTTAATGGCGCCCTGGGCCATCTCGTTCAGAATACCCGCGAGTGATTCGGTGCGCGGGTCCTCGGCGGTCAACACGCAAATATCGGCCAGTTCGATCCCGACTTCGGCCATCAAGCGACGTTTTTCACGGTCACGCAGCCCGGCGCTGCCAAACACAGCGATCACCCGCCGGTCGGGTGCGATCATCGCCCGCGCAGCTTGCAGCGCCCACCGCAGCGAGTTAGGCGTATGCGCAAAATCGACCAGCGCCATAAAATCCTGTCGCTCGTCAATACGCTCCATGCGACCGGGAATCGGTGGCATGTCGCGGATACCGTCCAGAATCGCGCGCCGCAGCCGCTCCCCATCACCCGGCATCAGTGCGCCGACCGCCGCCACCGCGGCCAGCATATTTGTTACGTTAAACGAGCCGACCAACCGTGATGTCACCTGCTGCTTGAGGCCATCCGGCCCAATGATCATCAGACGTGTTGCGTCCGGTGCATAGTCGATGTCTTCGGCTTGCACATCAACCGGGTACAGCGGCTCAAGCGCATACGTCAGCACCCGGTCTACACCTTTCGCCGTCTGCCGGAACAGGTCGGCGCTGGGGTCTGTCGCGTTGATCACGGCGACTTTAGGCACGCCGGGCTTGCGGTATGCGTCCCCCGCCAGTTGAAACAGCCGCGCTTTGTCGTGGCGATACTGCTCCCATGTGCCATGAAAATCCAGGTGTTCGTGCGTGACGTTGGTCATCACCGCCACATCATAATCCACGCCGTTGACGCGACTCTGCGCCAGCCCATGCGAGGTTGTTTCCAGCACGACATGCGTTAACCCGGCCTCGACCATGCGCGCCAGGTACATTTGCACTTCATGCGCGGGCGGCGTCGTGACGTGTAAGCCGGTCGGGATGGTGCCATCGCCCAACACGGCGTTAACGGTCGAGATCAGCCCGGCAGACAGTCCCGCCGCTTTTAGAATGCTGTGGATCAGGGTGCACACGGTGGTTTTGCCGTCGGTGCCGGTCACACCGATCACCGTCAGGGAACGTGACGGGTAACCGTGATAGGCCGCGGCCAGGTACCCTAACGCCTGTTTGCCGTCCGGCACCTGGACATAGGGCACCGGACATACGACCCGGTCCGGGGAATATTCGCCCACAACCGCCGCCGCCCCATTGGCGACAGCCTGCGGGATAAAATCATGCCCGTCTACCATGTTCCCCTGGCGCGCCAGAAACACGCCCCCCGCCTCAACCGACCGGGCATCTTCGGTTACCGGCGCAGTAACCGGCACATCATGAGCCGGGGGCGTCGTGACAGCCGGGATCGCATCCAACAGATCGCTCAAATTCATATTCACCACCAGGATCGAATAAAATCATACACTATATCTTTAATTGTAGTCTATTCAGAGCGGTTAAAACAGGTCATATTAACAAATACGAACACCAGGGCTGCTGCCGGTGCAGCGCCAGCCCCAACTGGTAACCCGGTGTGTCCCAGCTTAACCGTTTTCACCGGTTTTCCCCTATGTATCCATACTATACACAACGCCAGAGGATGGTGACCTCTGGCGCGTTTTTTTCTTCATATAGTGATGGGTACTGCGGCGGTTTATCAATGTATCCGAACACTCAACGCCGTGAGATCACCTCGCACACTGCCATCCACAACCTTATCACCTGACCGCAGGATTAGGCCGCCCAGAATATCCGGGTTCACTTTAAACGTGATCTCATCAGTCCCACTAATCGTTTTGATCGCTGCTTGCTCATCATCGGTGAGCGGCAGCGCGCTGACCACCTCAATGCGTTTGCCCAGCCCTTTAGCCGCGGCAGGCACATCGGTGAAAAAACGCTTGATGATCGCCCGCTGGCGTTCCTCGTCCAGCACTTCACCCACCAACTGTTCCGCTGCCGCCATCGCCAGTGACACGATCTGCTCGCGGGTATCGGCCAAAACTCGGTTGCGATCTTCTTCGGCCTGGATGCGCGACTGGGCGCGGTGTTCGTCTGCCTGGCGACTGGCTTCACGAAGCATGAGCTGCACTTGCTCAGCCCCGCGTTGACGCGCCTCGTCGATATATTTCTGACCTTCGGTGCGTGCCTGCGAGAGCAGTTTATCACGCTCGCGCTGGGCGTCTTCCCGCGCTTCCTGAGCGGCGCGTGCGTCTTCCAGCCCCTTGGCGATACGTTCGGCCCGTTCGTCGAGCATATCCAGGACACGCGGCCATACGAACCTCGCCAGCACAAAGAAGAGGATGCCGAAGTTAAACAACTGGAAAAGGAAAAATCCGAGGTTAATACCTAGCTTATCCACGCTTGCCTCCTGCTACGCATCTACAGCACGAACAGGATGATCAAGGCCACGACCAAAGCGTAGATGGCTACAGCCTCAGCAAACGCGATGCCCAGGATCATGTTGGTGATGATCTGCCCCGATGCATCAGGGTTGCGCCCCATGGCAGTCAACGCCCCTTGCACGATCAAACCGATGCCAATGCCAGGCCCGATCACGCCGATCATAGCCAACCCGGCACCCAGAGTCTTCATCGCGCTGATAAAATCTGCACCATTAATTTGCATGAATTCCTCCTGACGAGAGTCGATTCAGAGTTAGAGTCGCGCACTTAATGCGAATCGTCGTGGCTGTGGCTGGTCATCGCCATGGTCGCAAACACCAGCAGCAGCATGGAGAATACGAACGCCTGGAGTACGCCCACGAACACTTCAAAGCCATACACGGCCAGCGGCATCAGCGCCCCGGCCAGAAACGGGATCACGAACAGCAGCACCTGCCCCGCGAAGATATTGCCAAAAAGACGGAAGCCAAAACTGATGATACGCGAGATTTCGGAGATGATCTCCAAAAATCCGACGGCAAAGTCCATCGCGCCCATCGGCTCACGGTCGATTTTGTCCAGGGCAGGGATGTTGATGAACTTGGCAAAGTAGCCCAGACCCAGCGCGCGGATGCCGAAATACTGCACCGCCAGCACGGCCAGCACCGCCAGACCCAACGTCAGGTTGAGGTCGGTGGCGGCGGCGCGCACGAAGGAGGTTACGACATACAGGTCGTCACGCGCGGCGGTGTCTTCCTCACCGGAGTTTTCTCCGGCAGCGGCAGCCGTTGCCTCACCTTCAGCGGCGTGCTCGCCGTCGTCATGTTCTTTGGCATAACACGCCTCATAATCGGCCTCAGTAGCCCTGGTGCCCGCGTCGAGCGGTTCGTCTACCTTCAGGGTCACTCCGTCTTTCGGGTAGCCGTTGACCCCATCTTCGGCGCAGTGCATCAGGCCCACGCTGTCCACGCCGGGCACCAGTTCGATCCAGTTGGCGACCAGCAAAAACAGGAAAATCGTAGCCATCAGCGGGAAGATTTTGCGCGCATTCGCCCCGGCGGTTGACTTCGCCAGGCTGTACAGGGCGTCAGTCACCACTTCAAACAGCCCTTGCAAACGACCCGGTACGTCGCGCATGGTGCGAGTCGCGCCAATAGCAAACGCCAGCAGCACCACGTCCGCCAGCAGCGTACCGATCAGCGTGTTGGTGACGGTCAGGCCGTCAACGCCCAAAAAGTCTTCCCAGAGCTTTTCGCCGGGGACTGAGATAACCGGCAGCGCCATACTAATCCCGGCGCCAGGCATCACCACAAAAGGTACTACGCCACAAAAAATTACAGTGCTGGCAATAATGCCGAGCAGTATCAGCAGTCCCTTCAAGAGTCATTCTCCTTTCGGAACGACGTTTTCGCCGTGTGGCGAGGTGCCTTCGTCGAAGAACTGAGCTTGATTGCGCCCACTGAAGACAACATCAACCGGATCATAATATATATACTCAGGGGTATACTCGCCAACACCAATCCGAGTGTAAAAATGGGATGTGTGTTTAATCTGGCATCCAAAAACAGGCCGCCAAACAGCGCCATAAAGATCAAGATCACCGTGACGCACCCGGTCTGACCGGCCATCATAGCCAGGGCTATATTCCGCACGTACTCGGTTGTTGGTTGGCGCCTGTCACCCATCGTCAACGTCCTGCGGATGGCCAGTAGTGGCTGAGTGGCACACTGATCAGCACCAGTCCCACGCTAAACAAGGGATGCAGCCGGATCACCACAAAATCCAGCAGCAAACCGGCGCCGGTCGCCAGCAGTACAAACACCAGCCCGCCGCGTCCCGGCTCGCCCAGAACTGCACTCAAGGCACGCTGGTGGTCACGCTGCGGCACCTGGTTGAACTGCATCTAGCACCGCCCAATGTGATTGTCCTGGTGTGTGTTTAGGCCGGCGTGCAAACCACAGGAAACCGCCTGTGTAACTCCAGTAACAAACGGCATAATCGCCCTACGCCTTATTGCACAAGCCTAGCAAAGCCACCATAAAATGTCAAAAATTCGTTTTATAAAATCCCTTCATTTACCTTTTTCTAACGCAAAACTGACACAGTCCGGCTAACGTATCCGCGCCTGCTGCATCTAACGTGATAGAGGTAGAACACATCACAACCAGGCGGTCGGCTGACCCGGTGCCCGTAACAGGGCACGCGCTGGCCAACCGTGAGAGCGTCACCTGATGTTTTACCAACACACGAGGAGAAAACACCGATGCCACGTTTCGACATACCGCTCAACACCAACGACCAGAGCATCGACCGCGTACTCAGCAGCGGGTACCCGGTGGCGCTGGTAGCCTGGGACGGCGCACAGCTTGATCCCTCGCTCAGCGAAGCCATGCGGCAGGTTGCCAAAACCGATGCCGGGCGCGTGTTGGTCGCCAGGCTGAACGTATCCGAGAATCCGCACAGCGCCACACGCTTTAACGGCAGCACCCCGGCGGTGATCACGTTCCGTGATGGGCAGGAAGTCACACGGGCCAGCGGGCTGACCCCGGCCATGTTCCGCGAGCACGTTGATCACCTGCTGGAACGCGGCCCAAAACCGGCAAGATCACCCGCTGCACCAACATCATCCGGGGCAAAATCAACATCCAGCAGCAAGCCGGTTGTCGTCACCGACTCGACGTTTCAGCGGGACGTGCTGGGCAGCGATCTCCCTGTGCTGGTCGATCTCTGGGCGCCGTGGTGTGGTCCGTGCCG
>JAFGHR010000053.1 GCA_016930015.1 Anaerolineae bacterium
CTTCTACCTCTGGCATTTTTCGCTCACATTCATCCCTTATTGACGTGAGCTTTCATTCTACCATCTCAACTGCGGCTGTAGTATTAGTGAAAGGGTGTTGTGATGACGGTGCAGTATGGGGTCTATTTGCCGAACTACGGCGTGTTTGGTGATGTGGGGCGGATGGTGGCGTTAGCTGCTGAGGCCGAAAACGCAGGCTGGGACGGTTTTTTTGTGTGGGATCACATGGCGTACCGTGCGCAAGATGGCGGAACGCTGCCGGTGATCGATCCCTGGATCGCGCTGGCGGCGGTGGCGCTGCAAACTACGCGCGTGCGGATCGGCACGACGGTCACGCCGTTACCCCGGCGGCGGCCCTGGAAGCTCGCGCGTGAAACCGTTACGCTCGATCAGCTTTCCGGCGGGCGCGTGATCCTGGGTGTGGGGATCGGATTGGGAAAAGCGGAGTGGGACGATCTGGGCGAAGAGCCGGAGCAGCACGTGCGCGGGCAGATGCTCGATGAGGCGCTCGCGATTCTGCGCGGGTTGTGGTCGGGTGTACCGTTCAGCTTTGCCGGGCAGCATTACCAGATCACGAATGCGCAGTTTTTGCCGCGCCCGGTGCAGGAACAGGTTCCAATATGGGTGGGTGGTTTCTGGCCCAATAAAGCCCCGTTCCGGCGTATGGCCCGGTGGGATGGCATGTTCCCATTGTTTGAAGCGGTGGGTTCCACGGAAGAACGGCTATTTGCTGAGGCGGTGCAGTTCGTGCAGGCCGAACGCGCGAACTTAGGGCGTACAGGTGCGTTTGATGTGGTGAAGGTGGGCGTCACGCCGGGACCGGATACGCCGGAGAATGCGCAGGAAGCGGTTAACCGGGTACGGCCTGCGGTGGCGGCGGGCGCGACATGGTGGCTCGAACTGCTGATGCCGGAGGTGTATGGATTTGCGCCGGATGATCCGGCGGATGATCCGGCAGCGTTTGAGGCGCTGCGGGCGCGTGTGTTACAAGGTCCGCCGCGCGTGGATGCCTGAAATAACCTGAGGTCGCCAACACTATCCTGACTCCTTGTAGACTCGTGGCGCTTGTGATACGCTGAGTCCACGCGCCCGGTTACATACAACCGGGTTTTGTTAAGGGGAGGCAGATGAGACGATCATGAACAGGCGCGCCATGCTTTGGCTTGTTCCGATTCTGGCTGCGTTGGTATGGGGCGGTTTGTCCGTGCTGGCGCAAGACGGGGAAATAGTGGGCGGCGATTTCGAAGACAGCGGAGTCAATGATCGCTGGTGGTCTTACGACGATGGCAGCATACTGGCCTGTGAACAGGGCAGTCCCGGTTATGAAAGCGATCACGCGCTGTCCATCGCGTTTGATACTAACGCGGGCAGTTGGCCCGGCTGCGGTGTTGACCTGGATACCGGGGCCGATTGGAGCGCTGCTACCGGATTACGCTTGATGCTGCGCGGCAGCGAACCGGGATTGGTTATCACGGTTGTATTGAGTGTGAACGATCCCGGCCAGACCAACCCCGACACCGTAGGGAGCACGCCGTTTCAAGCGGATATCGAAGTGTCAAGCGCGGAGTGGACCGGCGTTGAACTGCCGTGGACGGCGTTTAGAAAAGCGGCATGGGTCGGCAGCTCAGGCATGGATAGATTGGCTTTGGACCAGGTCAGCACCCTGCTGCTTGTGTTAAACGAGAGCCAGTCCGGCGCGATCTGGATCGATGATCTGGCGCTGTCCTATACACCGCCGAGTCTGCCGCCTGTGGTAGAACTGCCGGATATCGGTGATTATGACAAATTCGCGCTGTGGACCGGCGGCACGCAGCTTCGCGGGGTGAATACGTGGCAGCGCGTGGTTGTGACGTGGGTCGATGGGATGGAGTTTATGGGCGATTCTTACATCGGGCCGCCGTACACGCAGGAAGACTTTGACCGGCTGGCCGCGATGGGTGCCAACTACGTCAATATTTCCGGGCCGGGGTTATTTACCGAAACAGAACCCTACGAACTCGATGAAGCCGTTCAGGCGTATCTGGACAGTTTGTTGTCCATGATCGCGCAGGCCGACATGTTCGCCGTGATCAGCGTCCGGACCGGGCCGGGGCGCAGCGATTTTACATTCTATTGGAGCGGAGGCGCGGATTGGGGTGATGCCAGCCTGCTCAACGATGATATCTGGCTGGAGCAGTCCGCGCAGGATGCCTGGGTTGAGATGTGGCGCGCTATGGCCGATCACTACAAGGATCACCCGGTGGTGATCGGGTATGATCTCATGGTCGAGCCTGACGCCGCCGGGCAGATGCTAGACATCTACGAGCCAAGCGAGTTTTACCCGGCTTACGCGGGCACACTCTACGACTGGAACCAGTTGTACCCGCGCATCGTGGCCGCGATTCGTGAAGTCGATCAAGACACGCCCATCCTCGTCGCGGCGCTGGGGTGGAGTGGTGTACGCTGGCTGCCTTACCTTCAGCCGGTGGACGATCCCCGCACGGTGTATATGGTCCACCAGTACGAGCCGCAAGACTCCTACACCCACCAGGACTACCCCGCCGAAAACACGTATCCCGGCGAGTTTGATGTGACCTGGGACGGTGTGCCTGACACGGTTAACCGCGACTGGCTGGACGACTTTTTAGGTGTGATCGACGACTACAAGGCGAAATACGGCGTGCCCGTGGCCGTGAATGAGTACGGCGTGGCGCGGTGGGTGCCCGGCGCGGCGGACTTCATGCGGGACGAAATGGCGCTGTTCGAGGCGCGGGGAATGAACAACGCGTTCTGGACGTTTAATCCCTCGTGGGAGCCGTTTCAAGGAAACGACATGTTCGACTTTACGCATGGCCCGGACCCGGCCAACCATACAACGGTCGAAAATGATCTGTGGGACGTGATTCTGAACTACTGGCAGCTTAACACGGTGAGACCATCCAACGTGGGCCAGTGACGGTCGGGGTAATGATACGGCGGCCAGAAAAAACCAGGCGGCGCACAATGGTTTTTGTACCGGTGCGCCGCCTGGTGGTTTTTGACTGTTATCAGGTGCCTAGAATATCGCCTAACAGCTCGTTGTACGTCGGTTCTTCAGGAATACGATCGGTCCAACTCTCATGCCGCTTGATATTGGCGGTCGCTTTGGCGCTGTCTAACCATTCTGTGTATGCTTCCTGCTGGCGGGTCGTGCGCTCACTCTCCGTCAGCGGGCGGATTTCGCGCCCCTGGACCTGGATAATGTGGTAGCCGTACTCGGTTTCGATCGGGCCGATGATAGCGCCGATTTCACCTTCGCGCACGGCATCGGCAAACGCCGCCACGTAGTTATCCGGGCTTGCCCAGCCCAATTCACCGCCGCTTGTGCCGCTGCCTGTGTCATCTGAAAACGCTTTGGCGAGGTCGGCAAATGGTTCGCCATCCTGAAGCGCCTGCATCACACTTTCGGCGCGGGCCATGGCGTTTTCTTTTTGCTCGTCGGTGGCTGGCACGGCAGCCTGCTCGGACTGCGCATCTGGATCAAACGCGATCAGAATGTGGCGTGCGTTGGCCTGGAGTTCCTCGGTGGGAACCTCTTTGGCGAAGTCTTCCAGGATAGCCTTCCGCAGCGCATCGTAATAGAAGACAGCGCGCACGGTATCACGGTCAACATCGGCTTCACCGGTGGCCGTATCGTAGTAGGAGTCGGCTTCTTTGGCGACGGTCGCCTGAATCTCGCCCGGCGCCAATGTGGCGGTTGGTGTTGGCGTCAGCGTGACGGTCGGCTCAGTGGTCGGCGTCACGGTCGGGCCGGTGTCAGCGCTTTCCTCGCCGGGGGTAGACGTGGGCGGCTGGGTGCTGGTTGCTGTCGGTGCCGGTGTATTCGACGGCGTGGCCGAAACGAGCGGGGTCGGCGTTTGGGTTGGTGTCGTGGTAAGCGTGGCCGTCGGCTGGCCTTCAGCAAGCGGCAGCGTCAGCCCGACCAGGCTGGCCATATATTCGTCCACCTGGCGATCGACACTGGCTTGATCCACTTTGATTCCGTGCTCGTCGGCGTACTGCTGGAGCAGCAGGTCTTCTTCCATCTCGATCATGATCTGGCTGCCGAACACAGACGGGCTTTGAAGCTGGCTGATCTGCTGTCCGGCGTACTGCGAGAGCGTATCCAGGTCACCGCCTAACTGGTAGTAGATCGAACGAATCTGGTCGGCGGTCAGCCAGCGCATTAAGCGCACACGCTCTTGAAACTCATTTGTGGAGAATTCATCGCCATTCACGGACACGATGGCCTGGTTGGGCACAATGATGCGCTCGTAAACGATCCCGGCAACCAGGGCCACCACGCTGATCACCACCAGGATTCCGGCGACGATCTTGGCGCGCCGCTGCCACAGCCGATCCCGTTCGGCACGGGAGCGGTATTGTTTGCGGCGTTTAACATCTTCTTCGGTATACCGGTAGCGGCGTGGACCGCCGGTGGTGCTTTTCTTTGACATAAATTCTCGTTCTCCTACAAAGATGCATCACCCAAAAAGAAGGGGCAGCGTCTGCCCCTTTTTGTGTGTGTCTGCCTAATCACCAGCCCGCAGACAACAATAAAACGTCGGGCGACCTGTGAGGTTTAGCCGCGATTTTGATTATCAGTAAATGGCAGCAGGGCCAGATGGCGCGCACGTTTGATTTCGCGAGCCAGCAGCCGCTGGTTCTTAGATGTCAGACCGGTTTGGCGGCGGGGCCGAATTTTAGCGCGCTCGGTCATAAACCGGCGCAGCGTATCAACGTCTTTGTAGTTGATTTCTATCTTGTTCGCCAGGAAAAAATCTTCCTTGCGGCGGCGTCCTCTGCCCCGGTGCTGACTGCTACGGCCTGGACCGCCAAAACGCCCGCCGCCGGAACGCTCACCGCCGGAACGCTCACCGCCGGAACGGGGGCGCTGGCCTGATGCGTTTGAATAGGTTCTGTTGTTATCCAGGTCTCTTTCCTCGCTCACCTGAATAGTCCTCCCACTTGATGTGTATATTGACAGGTAGGCCACGCTCCGGGACAAACGCCTGGCATGGCATGACTTGTTTAGCTGTCGGACCCGGCCCACGATCAAAACGCGTGTGCCAGATTCGTCCTAAAAGGCGTAATCCTCGTTGAAGTCGTCAGACTGATCAAATTCCTGCGGCGACCGCCGGTCGCCCAGCAAGATCATCTCGTTGGCGACCAGCTCGGTGCGATAGTGCCGCACACCGTTTTCGTCTTCCCAACCGCGCGTTTGCAGACGTCCTTCGACATAGGTTTGTTGGCCTTTGCTGAGGTGCGTTTTACATATCTCTGCGAGTTGGCCCCAGGCCACGACATTAAACCATTCGGTTTCTTCACGGCGTTCGCCTTCCGCCGATGTCCATGTGCGTGAGGTGGCAACGCTAAAACTGGCAACGGGTCGTCCGCTGGGCGTGTACCGTAGTTCTGGATCGCGCCCCAACGTACCAATAATCATTACCTTGTTTAATCCGCGTGCCATAGACGTTTAGCTCCTACCACCGACGTACAATGCGAACGTGAAGCGCTCTGGTAGCCGCGTGGCTGCCGGATGGCGCTATTCGACCGGTTGTTCGCTTTCCTGGTCTTCCGTTTCCGTACTGGCGTTTTGGTCTTCATCCAAACGGACAACCAGGTGCCGGATGACGCGATCATCGAGCTTCAGAATACGTTCGAGTTCGCCGATCTGTTCGGTTGGATAGTCCATATTCAGAAAGACGTAGTAGCCTTCACGGAAATCCTGAATCGGATAAGCCAGGCGGCGGCGGCCCCAAAAATTCACCTTGGTGACAGAGCCGTCAAGTTTCTCGATCGTTTCCTGAACCGATGCAATGACATCTGCTGTATCGTTTTCGGATACACTGATCGAGATGATAAAGCCCAATTCGTATGGACGGTTCATTGTGAGTGATATATCTCCTTTCCTCGGGATTGCTCACCACTGATAGTTGGCACGATCTTGATGAGCGGAAAGACGCCCATGTTTTGGCTGGGCGCTTTAGCGGAGCAATACTACCTCAGGTGGAACGGTTTGGCAAGGCTCGATCCGCCGGACCGGGTGATTCCATTCATTTGATACGCCTGCCTTGCCCGCCGCGAGGGGGGGCGGGTATCATCACACCCGTGTGTATCGAGCCGCACTGCGGGCCGCGTTGTTACGATTGTCCGATCTGTACTAGACTTTTAGAGAAGCATGTTAGCACCAGTGGAAAACCGCGGGCTGCCGGTTCTCAAAGGTGGTGTCAAAACCAAGTGGTGGATCATAGTGGCAGGAGGTAATTCTATGCTGCATTCAAGACGAACAAGTTTTTGGCTGATTACCGTGTTATTGGTCTTTGCAATGGTTGCGCCTGCGATGGCCGTATCCCAGCCGGCTCTGGCGGCGGTAGACGAGGCCGGAGAGTCTGTATCACAGCCCCGCAGCCTGCGCTTCCATACCGATGGGTGGCTTGATGATGTAACCCCGGCTGATACGGGGCGTGTGGTCGATGAGGCTATAGCGCGCGTGGAAGATTTGACGGCCACTATCGAGCGGCGACCGCCCGTTGACCCGGCTCGCCAGGCTCAGACAACGGCTAAATGGACGGTGATGATCTTTTTGGCCGCCGATAACAACCTGGAAGCCGCCGGGCTGTTTGACCTCAACGAAATGGAAGCCGTCGGTTCTACCACAGATGTTAACATCCTGGTCGAGATCGACCGGTCCGCCGACTATGTGGACTATGATGGTGACTGGGCCGAAAGCCGCCGCTACCTGGTCCAGCAGGACAATGATACGGAGGTCATCAACACACAGCCGCTGCAAAACCTGGGCGAAATCAACAGCGGCAGCGCCGACGCCGTGGCCGATTTTGCGATCTGGGGTATCACCAATTTCCCGGCGGAAAAATACATGCTGGTGTTGTGGGATCACGGCGGGGCATGGATCAGCCATTCCAGTGATGAAGATACCGGCGATGACATTACGCTGCCCGAACTGAAGGCGGGCCTCGACCGTGTGAAAGCGGAAACCGGCATCGACAAGTTCGAGGTGCTCGGTTTTGACATGTGCTTGATGGGCCAGATGGAAGTGTTCCAGACCATCGCACCGTATGCGCATTATGCGCTTGGCTCCGAGGAAAACGAACCGGGACCCGGCTGGTTTTACGTGTTTCTGGACGAGCTGGTCAGAAATCCCGGTATGGGTGGTAACGAATTGACCGGGTATGTCGTGGATTATTTTGTGACGTTTTTTGACGAAATCTGGCCGTATGAAGTGGGTTTGTTTGGGTTGGGCGCGGTTGATCTCGGTAAGATGGACATGATGACCGGCGCCGTTGACCAGTTCGCACAGGTGATCGAAGCCAACCCGCAGGCCGCGCTCAGCGCCATCGCCGATGCGCGCAATAACACGATCAGCTACGGCGGTTTTGATGACCCGCAGTACTACGATGTGTGGTCCTCGATTGACCTGTATACGTTTGCCGACCTGCTCAGGCAAATCTCGGACTCACCGGACGTGCAGCAGGCGGCTGAAGGGTTGATGAGCGCCATCAACGAGTTTGTGATCCACGAGCAGCACAACGACGCGCTGGACGGCTCGCACGGGCTGTCGATCTATTTCCCGCGAACGATCAAAGCCTACAAAATCGCGGCGTTTAACGAGCGTTATCCCACTGAGGTCCCGGCGGGCATGGCAAGCTGGATACAGTTCCTGGATGTGTTCCACGGCACCGTAGCTACCACAGTGACGACAGCGCCTGATGTAAACGTGCTGAACGTGTACCCGGATGTAGCCAGCATCTACCAGCCCGCAGTCGTGACACTGGAAGTGTCCGGGCGTGATATCCTCGACGTGAACTACGCCGTGACCTACATCATCAATGAAAATGAGCGGGCGGTGCTCGACTTCGACTACCTCGTATCACGCACGACAACGACGTCGGGCGCGGATATTGTCGATTGGTCCGACGGAGTCACGGCGCGGACGTTTGCCTGGGAAGCTGAGGTGCCGGTGCTGAGCGATGGCACCACCGAAACCTACGTGGTCATGATCCCCAACCGCGATAACCCGGACCTGGCGATCGTGAACGGGGAATACACCTCGGTGCGCGGCGGCGATACGATCCAGGCCCAGTTGTTGTTTGACCTTAACACGCGCCAATCCACGGCGCTGTGGGGGCTGAACGAAACCACCAACGGCTCGATCCAGCCGTTCGAAATCCAGGTTGAAGCGGGCGATCAGTTCCGGCCCTTGTGGCTGACACTGGATGCGGATAACAAACTCAGCGGTACGAGCTTTGGGGATACGCTGACGCTTCAGAGCGCACAGGCGATCTCGTTTACGAAGGTGCCCGCGCCAACCGGGCAGTATTCGATCAGTTTTGTGGCCGAAAATGTGGCCGGTGAAACCAAGCTGGCCGAGGCCATGATCCAGGTTAACAATGACGGGCTTGATCCGGCGCTGCGCGGGTTCACGGACCTGACGTATGGCGTCAATTTCCTGTACCCGTCGAGCTGGCTGCGCCCGCGTTTTACGCCGGACGGGCTGCGCCTGTTTACCGCCGACCTGGCCACCGATACGATCCTGAGCCTGTTCCCCTACACCAATGTCGCGTCGGCTGAAGAAACCGCCGCCGCCGTGCGCGATAGCTGGAGTGATCTGCAAGACCTGCAAGTGGCCAACGAACGCGCGGTGGATGTGAACGGCCTGCCCGCGTTTGTGATCGATTACTCCTACACCTTTAATGGGCAGGGGCGTGTGGGCGCGGTGATCGCGATCTACGTGCCCGCGCAAAACGTCGGCTACGGCTTCGACCTGGACGCGCCGGTCGATAATCCGGGCCCGGCTCAACAAGCGCTGCAAGCGCTCGTGGACAGCATCAATTTCTTCGAATCAGCCCAGGTGGTGGGCGAAAGCGCGTGGCAGACAGCGACCGTGGCCGATGGGCTGGCATCCTTCCCGGTGCCCAGCACGTGGGTGCAGGAAACCGGCGGCTCGTGGACGTTGTACGGCCCGCCTAACAATCCCGCTGTGTTTGTTGGATTGGCCGCGCAGCAGGCAGCCGGTCAGACCAATGAACAGCTCGCGCAGTTCTGGGTCGATCAGCTACAGGCCAGCGTGATTAGTTTTGAGATTCTGGCGGCTGAACCGTTTTACATCGCGAACCAGGAATGGGCGCTCGTCGTCTTTACGTATGATGGTGATGTCAAGATGGCCGGAGCTTTCTTTGCAACGTCCGTCGGCGGTTATGATTATACGTTCTGGATCGAAGCGCCGGACGCCGACTTTGACCAGTTGTATGCTGATGTCTTTTCGGTGTCGATTGGCGGGTTTGAGTTCGGCGGCTGATTTCGCGATCACGCGCGATTAGCGATCACGCGCGAGCACTAATCACGCCGTTCGTCAAACGGTAGTACACACACGGGCAGCCGTCAAGCTGCCCGTGTGCATGATGAGTCCCCATCGCGGAAGGCTCCCGCGCGCCAATGCCTACCATTTGGAAGCATAATTTGTTCCTTTTGTCGGAGGTAAAAACACGCAGCCTGTCTATAATCCAGGGCGGATACAGAACGGCAGCATGTTCTGCCCTGATAGGCCGCCCCGCTCGAATCTTATGTTACAGGCATGGTATGGTTGTCGTTAGTGCTTTTTGAACTACAATCACGCAAACAGAATGGAACAGCATGACACGTATCGCCATTATCTCCGATATTCATGGCAACCTGCCGGCGTTGGAAGCCACTATGGCCGATCTGCGCCGCATGTCAGCGGACCAGGTGATCGTCAATGGGGATGTGATCAACCGGGGGCCGCAGAGCGCCGCGTGTTTGACTGCCGTCCGCGCGATGGGCTGGCCGGTGGTTTTTGGCAACCACGAAGAGTATGTGCTCAAAATGCGGTCCGGTGACATGCCGCGTGAATGGGAGTCTGATTGGTGGCTGCCGACACGGTCCGCGGCTGAGTCACTCAGTGAATCCGATGTCGCATTTTTGCGGGGTCTGCCGTGGCATTATGTGCTGGCTGAACCGGGCTTGCCGCCTGTTCGGATTGTGCATGGCAGTCCGCGCCGCCTGAACGAAGGCGTGGGTTACTGGCTGTCCGACGCCGATTTGTGTGATCTGGCCGCGGGTGTGCCGGAGCCGGTCCTGGTGTGTGCACATACACACCGCCCATTTAACCGGCGGGTGGGCGAGCGCTGGTTTTTGAATACGGGGGCGGTCGGCGCACCATTTAACGGTGATCCGTCGGCGCAGTATGTGCTGCTCACGGCACACAACGGCGCGTGGCATGCCGATTTGCGGGCCGTGGCCTATGACCGGGCGCCGGTATACGCGGCCTGGGAACAGGCCGGTTATCTCCACCGCAGCGCGATCGCGCACGTATTTAAGTATGAAGTCGAAACGGCTACCTATCACCTGGGGCCATATCTCGAATTTTGTGGGGCGAATGGGCTTGACGAACGCCGCCTTGAGTCGTTTATGCAATACCGCGCCGCAGCGAGCCATATGCCGCCGGGCCGGACGGTTAAGCTGCGCTCAACCTGAGCATGCTGGTCAGAATGTGGGCACCATGCTAGAGTAAGGCAAGCGTTTTGAGGGCGACGAAACAGGGCCAATGACGGCGACACATCACCGGTTACACCAACTCCGCTTGCTGCTGAGTGGGCAGCGGCTCCAGGCGATCAAAAATGCGGTTCAACTGGCGCTGGCAGCGGCGATTTTGTTTTTTATGGGGCGCTACCTGCTGGCGCGATGGGACGCGATCAAAGACGAAGACCTGGACCCCAACCTGTGGCTGCTGGCGCTGGCCCAGCTTGTTATTTTGGTGGGGATGGGCTTGCAGCCGCTCGGATCGTGGGTCATCGTGCGCGGCCTGGGCGGAACCACATCACGGGCGGCGGTGTGGCAGGCGTTTTTTGTGGGACAGGTCGCCAAGTACCTGCCGGGCGGAATCTGGGCGCTGCCCAGCCGGGCGTATCTGTACAGCCAGCGCGGATTACCGCCGTCGCGCAGCGTGGAGGCGATCTTTTGGGAAGTCGGGCTGACCGTGTCGGGCGCGGTATTATTCGGCGTGCTGAGCGTGCCGCTGCTGCTCGACTTCGACTACTGGCCGCTGGTGGCGGGTTTTCTCGGCCTGTTTGTGATCGTATTTGTGGCGGCGAACATCGTGTTACGCGTGGCCTGGGCGCGGGCGTTGGTAGCACGCCTGCCGGGCGGTGAAACCGTTTTACGCGCGCTGGCGCTGCATTTGCCGGTACGTACCGCTGCCGGAATCGCGCTTTTTTACGTGGCCGATTGGTGCGTGATCGGGCTGGGTTTTGCGGGACTGGTATACGCGTTTGAGCCGGGATTGGCGGCGGGCCACAGCGTGCAGTTGGCCGCGTTATTTGCGTGGGGCTGGGCGGTCGGGTTTCTGATTATTTTTACGCCCGGTGGGATCGGTGTGCGGGATGGGCTGTTGGCGGTGGGCGTAGCCAGTATAATTGACGATCCCGTGCCGCTGGTCGTAGCTGTGCTGGCGCGCATCGCCTGGACGGTGGCCGAGCTGGTCAATGTGACCGTGTTTAGCGCGGGTTACGCTGCCGAACGCCGCGCACCACACCATGACGGGCTGCATGGTGAATCCAACACGAGGAAACTGCTGTGAAACTGATTATTCAGATTCCGTGTTTGAACGAAGAAGACACGCTGCCGGTCACGCTGGCCGAACTGCCGCGCGCCATCGATGGGATCGACGTGATCGAAGTGCTCGTGATCGACGACGGCAGCACCGATCGCACCGCTGCCGTTGCCCGCGAATTAGGTGTGCATCACGTGGTGTCACATGATACCAACAAGGGGTTGGCGGCGGCGTTCAAGACCGGGCTGAACGCGTGCCTTGAGCACGGCGCGGATATCATCGTCAACACGGACGCCGATAACCAGTATCCGGGCCGGTACATTCCGGCGCTGGTCGAACCAATCCTCAAGCGTCGGGCCGACATGGTGATCGGTGACCGGCAGACCGGCCAGATCGAGGGGTTTTCCCGGCTCAAAAAATCGCTGCAACATTTGGGCAGCGCCGTAGTCCGTTACGTGTCCGAAACGACGGTTCCCGACGCGCCGAGCGGGTTTCGCGCCCTGTCACGCGAAGCGGCCTTACGCATCAACATTTTTACCGACTACAGCTATACACTCGAAACGATCATCCAGGCCGGGAAAAAGAACCTGACGACGGTGCATATCCCGATCCAGATCAACCCGCAAACGCGCGAGTCGCGGCTGATGCGCAGCACCCTGCACTACGTCACGCGCTCGATGGTCACGATCCTGCGGCTGTTTCTGCTGTACGAACCGCTGCGTTCGTTTACCTATGTCAGCCTGCCATTTTTCCTGGCGGGTGCGGGGCTGTGGCTGCGTTTTTTGATCCTGATGCTGATGGGTGAAGCGGCGCGCGGCTCGAATGTCCAGTCGGTGATGGTGGGCGCGGTGGCGATCATCACCGCCGTGTTGATCTTCATGATCGGGCTGGTGGGCGAGATTCTGGCGATCAACCGCCAGCTTAACGAAGAGATGCTGTATTACCTCAAACAGATCGTGTACAAGAAAGACATTGTGTACAAAAAGGACGAAGACTAACGTATGGCCCAACCCGCCCCTTCGACCCGCCCCAAAACGACCGGTTCCCGCACCACGCTGCGACAGGTGCTCCCCGCCGTGATCATTCTGCTGGTCCTGTGGATCATGCTGGTCGGGATGTCCTACGCGATCTGGGTGACTCAGCAGGATAAAACGTTCGACTTTTTCCCGCGCTGGTACGGGGCGCGAAAAATGCTCCAGGGCACGAATCCGTACAGCGTGGAGGTCAACAAACGCACGCTCGAACTGATGGATTACGCCGAATACATCCCGTTCAAGCATAATTTTGCGTACCTGGCGACCGTGACCTATATCCTGCTCCCGTTCTGGCTGCTGCCGTGGGACGTGGCGATCAGCCTGTGGTGCGGCATGAACCTGCTGCTGCTGTTGATCCTGCCGTTTACGGTGTTCATGCAGTTGGGCTGGCGCATCAAACCCTGGCTGCTGGCGGTGCTGACGTTCTTTTCGTCATTCCTGTTCCGCCATTCGATGCACGCGTACCTGTTCGGGCAGTTTTTGCTGTTCATTCTCGCCTGCCTGATCATCGCGTGGTGGGGCATCAGCACCAACCGATCATGGGTGCTGGTGCTGGCGCTGCTCGGATCAACCGTGCGGCACGAAGGCGCATTGATCACGGCGGTGGTGCTGCTGTACCTGTTCCTGACGCAGCGCTACCGGATCGTATTCATCTGGACGGCGATCATGGGCAGCCTGTTTGTGCTGTCGCTGCTGCAAATCGGCTTCTGGATTCCTGACTTTCTGGATAACATGCGCGGCTACCGGGAATGCTGCCTGTATACCTACCCACCGGACACGCTCGGTTATGCGCCGCTGTCGCCGCTGTTCGTGATCGGCGTGCTGGGGTGGGGCGCTTGGATGCTGTGGCAGATGCGCAGACTCCCCGACGTTACGCGCGTGCCGTGGGGGCTGTCGGTGGTGATCATCGTGTACCTGCTGGTGATGACCCAATCGAAGGATTACACGCTGGTGTACGGTTTGCTCCCGGCGTGGATGGTGGTGTGGGCCAGCCGGGGCCGCTGGTGGAGCACACTGGCGATTTTGGCGATCCTGTTCTCGCCGTGGGTCTACGACTCCGCCGGGGCGACCCTGCCCAAAGGTAACCCGCTGGAACAACTGCTGACGCCGCTGTTTTTGGGCGCGCTGCTGACCGTTCACTGGCTGGAATGGCGCCGTCAGACAGATACAAGTGCCCGGAATCTGCCCGGTGCTGCTCCGGCAGACGGCTAACCGGGCGTTTCGGCGGGCAGCGGCGATTCAGCCGCCAGCCGCACCGCCGCCAGCATCAAGCCCATCACGATCCACACGGTGGTCATGGTTGCCTGAAACGATTCGATGTTGAAATAAAAATGATCGAACACGCCGCCGCCCAGCACACCGATCAACCCGGCGGCCAACCCTAACCACACGTCGCTGATCGCGGGCAGCGCCTGAATGTGCCGGTAATGCGCGGTGCTGTAGATAAACGCGCTGGCGAACAGCAGCAGGTAGGCGATCAATCCCACAAAACCGGCGTTCGACGCCACGGCCAGATACGTATTCGCCACGCCCAGGTACAGGTCGATCTCCGGCGTGCCGGAAAACCCGACACCAACGACCGGGTGACGGTTGATCAACGTCAGCGCGTCCCGGTATTCGCCAAAACGCATCTGTGTTTCGACATCCGAACCGGTCAGCCCGGCTTCCAGCTTGGTGATGTAACGCTGTGTGACCGGCAAGAACAGCGCGATCACGGCGGCAGCGGCCATGATCAGCAGTAATTTACGGTAGCGGATCACGGCGATGAAGCCCAGCGCGGCGCCGAGCGATAACATCGAGCCGCGTGAATCGGTCAGGAACAGGGCCAGCACGATTGCGCCCAGCATCCCGGTGGTCATCCAACGCGGCATGACCGGCTGGCGGGCGAACACCTGCGGCGCAGCAATCGCGCCCATCATCAGCAGGAATCCGCCAAACGCGTTGGGATCGATCCAGGTGCCGATCGCGCGTTCGTTGAGCATCGCGCCCGGTGTTTCGCGGTAGCGGATCACACCCCCGACCGGGTACCCGAAGCGGCCCAGGCGGTTGAGCACGGCTTCGGCGGTGAAGTCCGGCAGCAGCCACAGC
>JAFGHR010000054.1 GCA_016930015.1 Anaerolineae bacterium
CTCATAACAGGAGAGAGCTAACACAATGTTGACCATCAAAGTACTGGGGTCTGGCTGCCCCAACTGCCAGAAAGTCGAAGCCAACACACGCCAGGCGCTCGGCCAACTTGAGCCTGAAGGCGATTTCGAGATTGTAAAAGTCACCGACGCTGTCAGCATCAGCGAGTATGTGCTCAAAACGCCGGGATTAGTGATCAACGAAAAAGTAGTCAGTGAGGGCCGTATCCCGGACGCGTCCGAGATCAAAACGTGGCTGACTGATGCATTGGCAGAAGTAGAGTAACCCATCACCCGGATCGATTCGACACCATACCCTGCGTTATGCAGGGCATTCTCAGGTCGAAGCCTATTCATTTTTCTGAATGTATTAAGGCGGACACATAATGGATCTCATCCTCGATTTATTTAACGCGGGTTGGACCGGCCTGCTCGATTATCTCGCCGCGCATGTGCTGTTGTGCCTGGTCCCGGCGTTTTTCATCGCGGGTTTCCTCAGTGGTTTGATGCCCAAAGAGGTCGTTACCCGGTTTCTTGGCCCCAAAACGCCCACGTACATCAGCTATCCCGCGTCAGCCATCGGAGGATTTATTCTCGCCGTATGTTCGTGCACCATCCTGCCGCTGTTCGCCGGAATCTGGAAGCGTGGCGCGGGGCTGGGCCCGGCGATCACGTTCCTGTTCGTCGGCCCGGCGGTCAATATTCTGGCGATCAGTTATACCGGGTCGGCCATCGGTATGGACATCGCAGTCGCGCGTATTGTCCTGGCGATCACGTTTGGCATTGTGATCGGCGTGATTATGGCCGCCGTGTTCAAGCAGCCCGAAATCGATCCGGCTAAGGCTGCGATATTCGAGCACACTGCATCAATGCGCCCGGCGCTGTGGGCATTATTCGGCCTGCTGGTGGCGGTGCTCATTGCCGGGACGCTGCAAATCGGCTTGCTCAAGAACACGGTGGTATCACTCACGCTCCCGGTTGAGCTTTCAGATGGGTTTGAGAGCGCCCTTGAAGACCTCAACCTGACGCTGCAAGGGGCGCTGCTCATCATCCTGCTGGTGCTGACTGCGCCGGTGGCGTGGAAAGGCATGAGCAACGTGCTCAGCGGCTTTAATCGTTGGACCTGGACCACGCTGGGCATGGTTGCTTTCACGCTGCTCTTAGCCGCACCGACGACCGAATCCGGCAGTCTCGTGATCAACTTTACCGGGCGTTTTTTCGCCGAGGTTTTGTTGCTGGGTGCGCTGGCTTATGTGGCCGCGAAACACCTGGAACGTGACGAGCTGGCCCACTGGCTGTGGGAAACCTGGCGCTTCATCAAACAAATTTTTCCACTGCTGATCGTTGGCGTTTTTTTCGCCGGTATGGCACGGTATATCACGCCGGAAGAATGGGTGAAGCAGCTTGCTGGCCGCAACACGATCTGGGCCAACCTGATCGGTGTGCTGTTCGGTGTTTTTATGTATTTCCCGACGCTGGTAGAAGTGCCAATTGCAGGCGCGTTCCTCGATTTGGGAATGCATCGCGGGCCGCTGCTGGCGTACTTATTGGCCGACCCCGAACTCAGTCTGCAAAGCATCCTGGTGACGGGAAAAATCATGGGGCGTCAGAAAACCGCGGTCTACGTCGGGTTAGTGACTGCTTTCAGCACCCTGGCCGGGTATCTGTTTGGCGTCGCGCTGGCCGCGTTTTAGATATAATTTTCTGGCCCGATAACATCCGGGTTTTCGGGCCTCGTTTATCACGGTAGTTTTAAGATTTGCCCTGTTTACTTTTTAACTTATGTCAAACTTTGAGGAGATTATGACCACACAAGCTCAACCTGAACCTGCCGCTCAAACCGGCGCGATCTTCCAGCGGCTCGCCCTGCTGGATCGTTTTCTGCCGCTGTGGATTTTCCTGGCGATGGCTGCCGGGGTGATCCTGGGGGCGATTTTCCCCAATATTCAGGATACCTTCGACTCGCTGCGCATCGACACCGTTTCGTTCCCGATTGCGATTGGCCTGCTGTGGATGATGTACCCGGTGTTGGCCAAAGTGAAATACGAAGAGCTCGGCAATTTGCGCGGGCAGGGGCGGCTGTTCGGCACCTCGATCCTGCAAAACTGGCTCATCGGCCCGGCGCTGATGTTTGCGCTCGCCTGGATATTCCTATCGGATTACCCCGAATACCGCACAGGGTTGATCATTGTCGGGCTGGCGCGCTGCATCGCCATGGTGTTGATCTGGAACATGCTGGCCGGGGGCAACAACGAAGACTGCGCGATGCTCGTGGCGCTCAACTCCGTGTTTCAGATCATCATGTACAGCCCGCTGGCTTACTTCTACCTGAAATTCCTGCCCGATCTCTTCGGCGCAGATACCGCTGAAGTCGGCGTGACGATGTGGGATATCGCCAAGAGCGTACTGATCTTCCTGGGGATTCCGCTAGCAGCAGGCATCATCACTCGTTTCGCGCTGATCCGCCAGCGTGGACGCGAATGGTACGATGGCGAGTTTGCACCGCGTCTGGGTCGCACCGCGATCATCGGGTTGCTGTTCACGATTGTGGTGATGTTCAGTATGCAAGGTGAAAAAATCGTCGATAATCCGGTGGATGTGCTGCGGATCGCTATCCCTCTGCTGCTGTATTTCGGGTTGATGTTTGCGCTTAGTTTTTACCTCTCACACCGGATGAGCTTCCGCTACAACGAAGCCGCTACATTGTCTCTCACCGCCGCAAGTAATAACTTCGAGCTGGCGATTGCGGTCGCCGTTGGCGCGTTTGGGATTACCTCCGGTGAAGCGCTGGCGACAGTTGTTGGCCCGCTGATTGAAGTGCCGGTACTGATCGGTTTGGTCTATGTGGCGCTGTGGCTGGGACGTAGATTCTTCAAAGGCGATTCCACTGTACCCCAAAACGAAACCAGTGCTGTAGGCGGCTAATTTGTCACGCGAACAACACGCTTCTGTGGATGCGGTGTTTTAGTAAGGCTGAACTAA
>JAFGHR010000055.1 GCA_016930015.1 Anaerolineae bacterium
CAATCGTCAGTTGGCTCATCGGATGCCTGCCTGATCCTGGCGGGGACGGGGGCATTTGCCTTCTCCCCTAATTACGAAGGTTAACTAATATATATTCAATCTCTGTTGAAATAGTTTTTGGAGCAGAACGATGACAGTCATTGAAATAAGCATTTTCATCAACCGCTCCCCTGAGGACATTACTGACTTTACCGCCTACCAACCCGAACGCCTCCCCGAATGGTTTGAGGGAGTAGAAACCGTCGAATGGGATGACAACTACCCGGAAGTTGGCAGCCAACTCAAGGTGACGTATAAGGCTGCCGGGCTGACACTGCACACCACCGGCACGGTGGTCGAATTTATCCCCGGCGAAAAATACGTAGCACAGTACGAAGGCATGGCATCCGGTCTTCAGACCTGGACCTACACGCCGGAAAACGGCGGAACACACATCACGCTCCATTTTGATTACGAGATGGGCGGCGGCGGCCTGGGCAAAATTGCCGATAAGCTGATTGTCGAACGGCAGAATACGAGAAACTTCGAGCAGAGTCTGGCCAATCTTAAGGCCTGGTTGGAAGGTTGAGGTCCCGCTCGATACCTCCCGCATGTCGCCTTTATGCATACGTAAAGGCTCTAGGTCTATTCCGATTTCGCGTTTTATAAGTGCAAAATATAGATACGGCTGTAGGAACGCAGATAAACACCGATTTTTGATTTTGAATCTGCGTTCCTCTGCGATAATCAGCGTCCTATTACCGTCTTGCCCCGTTACTGCGGGACCGCCGTCGGGACCGGGCCGGCGCGCACGATCAGCCAATCCGCGATCCGGTCGAGTAAGTCCGGGAAAGCATCCAATAGATCGGTGCCGCGCCCGCCTTCCGGCATGATCACCAGTTGGTGATCACCGCCCGCCAGGCTGTCCAATGTCAGGCTGTCCGCCGGGTTATTGTCGTCGTTTTCGCTGGCGATCACCAGCACCGGGCGACTGCCTAACCGCGCCAGCGCATCCGCCGCCGTGATGCCCTTGATATCCAACCCAGGGCTGAGCAGCACCGCGCCCACACATCCCGCCGCGTCAGCGCAGGCGTTTAACGCCAGGTTAGCGCCGATCGCCGCGCCGACCACCACCAGCCGGCTCGCATCCACGCCGGGCAGTTCGGACAGCAGCGCCAGCGCCTCGCGCACATCGCCGGGCGCCAGCGACCAGTCCACCGATCCGCCGGTTTCGCCATAACCCCGTAAATCGATGGTCAGCACCGCGTACCCGCTCGCCTGTAAACGCCCGGCCAGCGGTTCCCAGCTTGATCGATCACGCCCGCGCATGGGCACCATCAGCACGCCCGGCGCCGGGCGTTGGAGTGCGCTGTAAAGTGTACCGCGCAGCACCAGCCCATCGCTGGTCGTGATCATCATCGGAAGCTGCGTTTCGGTGGGCAGCGGCGTGACCGTCGGCAGGTCTTGTTCCGGCTCACCTTCGGCGGCCAGCCCGGCTTGAGTCGGGTTGCTCGCACCGGCAGCGGGCGGCAGCGCATCGCTGCTATCACCCTCACCAATCGGCGGCAGCGGGTTTACGGTTTGGCTGGGCACAATCGGCGGCAGCGACGTCGGCCAATCGTAGGTTGGAGTCGGCGTATCACCGGTCTCCGTGCAGCCAGCCAAAACGCCGGTCAGCACGGCCAGCGCTACCACAACCCATCCTGCCCGGCGGCATACAGCGCTCATGCCCCTGCCCCGGAATCCCTCTCAGCGAGCACGATCATACGCGGGCTGCCGTCCTCAAACGGGCAGCGATCATAATCACCATACGTTTCGACCCGGCGCAGGCCCGCCACCGCCAGCATCAGGTCCATTTCACCGGGGAAAACATAACGCAGCAGCAGCGGCGCCAGCGTGCGGTGTACGGCACCATTGCCCCGCACCTCGTCGTATATCCAGGTGATGCTCAACTGCTGGGTGATGCGGTCGAGCGTGCTCACCGAGTGCTGCATTACGAGGTACCCGCTTTCCGGCTCGACGAAGGTGCGTTCCAGCACCAGCGCGCCGTCGTCCTGCGTACCGAACGACTCGCCCGCGTTCGGCATATCCAGCACCAGCAGGCCATCACCGGCCATCACCTGCGCGAAGCGCCGCAGCGCCGCCAACTGGTCGTCCTGCTCGTTGAAGTGCATAAACCCGTTGTAGGGCACCAGGATCAGCTTGAACCGGTCCGCCAGTTCGGCGTCGAGCGCATCCCCGCGTACAAACGTCACCAGCGGCTTGAGATCGGGCATCATGTCCAGCTTACGCTCGCCGCGTACCAGCATCGCCTCGGAGCGATCCAGGCCCACGGCGCGATAACCGGCCTGCGCCAGGTGGAGCATCACCCGCCCGGTACCGCAGCCCACATCGAGCACCGGGTCACCGGTTTGATCGACCAGGGCGCGGTACAGCGGCAGGTCCTCGGTCATGTTTTCGTTTTCGGCGTCATAAAAACGCGCGATGGTGTCGTAAAATTGTTCGCTCATCTGCCAGTTCTACCTCCACACCGCAGTGTAGCCCAAAAGCGCCCCCGCCCCAAAAACGTACACCGGGACAGGCAATTGCATCACATTGACGGTTGGGCTTTTGAGAAACGCCAGTGTTAACTCAACCGGGCTGCCACGGCTTGACACCAAAATCCTCGCATGGTAAACTATTATCACAATTGCACAATCACGCAATTAAGCAAGAGAGGAACTCATGCACTCCCGAACCGAGCATGGCTTACCCGAAACCATACAGGCAGACCGCACGCTGTTTCACAGCGCCATCCCCACCTGCGCCGCGTTTCGCTGCCCGGCCCAGGTGCTCGTCATCGACACGGTCAACGGCCCGGCCAACATCGTGATCAACACCGTCAGCCTGCTGCTGGACCGCGCCGTCTCGGTCACCAGCGTCGATGAACACGTTGACGCGTTACGTGCGCTCGATTTTTACGACTTTGACCTGATCGTGTTTGGCCTGGATCGCCAGCGCCCGCTGCAATTGGCGCTGCTGATGCACCTGCGCGATACCTACCCAGACCTGGCGCTGGTCGCCATCGGGCAGCACCTGACGGTTGAGCAGAAAAAACAGGCACGTTATCACGGCGCGTGGGATGTAGTCGATCTCCCCGAACGCGCCGCCGATCTCAAGGCGCTGGTCCATCACCTGTCCCAACGTTACCTGCACACCGCCATACGTCCCTGACAGCGACAGCACAAGGAGGAAAAAACATGCAACGGCCCGACCTGTTTCCCTTATTAGGCGACACAAGACAGGCACTTGGCACTCTCTATAATTCTGTTATACAGGACAAAGTGAATGCGCTCGATCTCGGTGACGGCCCGGAATGGTTCCTGCTGGCGGGATCACACGACTTTGAGCCGGACGCCGTCTCCGCCGCCAAGTTTGCCAAACGTGCCCCCTACACGTCACCGCAAGCGTGGCGGGATGGCCTGGCGTCACTGGCGGAGAAAGGCTTTCTCTACGCCGTCAACGACACGGAATACCGCCTGACCGACAAGGCCCACACGGCCATCGACGACATCAACAATGCCGTGGCGAGCGGACTTGCCACGCCCGATGCGCTGGATGCCGCCGACGTTGATCGCGCCGTGACCCTGCTGGGCCGGTTGGTTGATGCCTGCCTGGAAGCGCCGGAACCGGCCCACAAAATTGCGCTGCCAGTGAACCGCCATTCTGATCCCGGCCCGGACGGGCCGCCGCTGCTGCGTATATTACAATACCTGGCCGATCTCAACTGCTTCCGCGACGATTCGCATATGGCGGCATGGCAGCCGGTGGGCGTCAGCGGACACGTGTGGGAAACACTCACGTTTATCTGGAAAAATGAGGCCCATACCGCTGAGGAACTGGCCGACAAGCTGCCCCGGCGTAATTATGACGCGGCAGATTACACCGCGGCACTGGCTACCCTGGAAAGTAAAGGCTGGGTGACGTTCGACAGCGGCACCTACCAGATCACGGAGGCCGGAAAGACCATGCGCCAGGATGTCGAAGACCTGACCGACCGCTATTATTACGGCCCGTGGGCTGTTTTGAGTGATGCTGAAGTGAACGAATTAGGCGGTCTACTGGCGCGTTTGAGCCAGCAGATCGACGGTCTGGCCGAAAACGCGACCTGATTGCGCGCGCACAACTGATTGCGCGGGCATAAAAGGGCCGGGCCCGGCGCGTATTGGTGCGCCGAATGATGATCGCCAAACGCAGCCCGTAACCACACGCTATGGGGCTGTTTTGGATTTACCGCCGTGGTGGGGCCGTGGGTCCGGCCCCGTCACGGGTTAGGCACAGCTTGCGCGGACCCGCGCAGACCATAAACACACGTGGTAAATGTGCTGAACATCAACTGGCAACTATCAAGGTAAAGGTAATCACATGCCCTTTGAAGTCATTGAAGCCAACGACCCCCTGACAGCCATGACCCGTTTTCTGGCATCTCCCATTTATGAGATGATGATCAGCCTCAGTACACTGCTCCGACCGCGCCACCATACAGACTGGGCGACGGCAACGCGGGCCGCGCTGCCACCCGGCCTGTGGGACGAGATGCTCGCTGTGTACGAGCCGTACTGGTACGGGGCCATGTTTTACGAGCTGGCAGTGGATTACCCTGACCACGACGACATCCCTGGTTTTATCGATACCGTGCGTCACATGGACCCGGCGACATTCGTGTTTTACCTGATTGGGCGCGTTAAATCGGTGGCTGAACTGCGCGAAGATGGCCTGAGCTATGATACCGTGTACGACGCCCTGCAAGACATCTCACCCGGCCACAAATGGCTGGTGCAGGAAGTGCCCCTGCACACCTTGCTGAGCAACTTACCCGCGTTTCAAAACCGCCTGGCGGACCTGTGGCTGTGGTATGCGGAAGCATACTTCAGTGATGCAATCGCCAGCTTACAGCCGCGCTGGCAGGCAGCCATCGAGGAGAAACAAACAATCCTGGCGCGAGAAGGCGGCCAGGGATTGTTGAAATTTGTCACCGGCAAGCCGTCGATGCCGCGCCAACTCCCCGCCGACCAACCTGTGAATACTGTTGAGTATGTCCCCATTTACCACATCACATCCCCGGTTTACGTGATCTTTGGTTATGGCAATGTCACCGTGTTGTATGATACCGAACGCACCGAAGCGCGGCAGGTACAGGTCGAACGCGACAAGGCGCACGCCGTCGGCGTGTTCAAAGCGCTGGGAGACAATACCCGGCTGGACATTCTGCGCCTGATCGCGCATTATCCCGACGAGATGAGCGGGAAACTTATCGCGTCCAAGCTGAGTTTATCCGCGTCGGCGGTGTCACGGCACCTGAACCAGTTCAAAGACGCGGGCTTGATCGCCGAAGAACGCAAAGACAACCGCACGATCACGTACCGGCTGCAAGACGAGTTCATCGATTCACTGCCGGACATGATCCGGGGCTGCCTGTACCACTAAGCAGGCTGCGCCCGCTTCAAATGGGCGACTCAACGCCTTCCCCCTAAATCCAATACGCATTAAGCTAAGGCTCTTTATGGTTTGTTTCGCTTACAATTCGCCGGTTTGCCCCTATCCCCGCGTTACCTGCGGTAACGTTTCCCCTTTCCCCATCCGAG
>JAFGHR010000056.1 GCA_016930015.1 Anaerolineae bacterium
GTAGTAGGTCAGATTATCGAGCTGGTTATACCCGCCACCCCCGGCGAGATAAATCACCGGGTCGGGCAGAGGGGTCGCGCTGCGGCTTTTGAATACCGCGACGTGCAGTTTGATCCAGGAGCCGTCCGGTTGGCTGCGGTCCTCCGGCACAACCAGGTAGCCGCAGGTAACGTCGTGCCCGGCTGGAATGTCGAACGCGCAGGCAGCAGGCTCAAAACGCGGCGTATAGCCCGGCTGGTCCTGCGCCGACGTGGTTTCAGTCGTGGCTGCGACTCCGGCGCAAAGGGCGAGCGCAATCGCTACCCGCCAGATCAATGATACTCGTGTTCGTACGTGCATAGTCGCTCCTTCTGCGTATGCAACACGGCGCTGTAGGTTATACGCACTCCGAAGCGCGATCGGTGAAGGGAAAAACGGCCCGGTGCTCGTGTGTTTTGACGGTTTGCCCTATGCCTGACACACATCAAGGGCCTGGCTTTCCCCGCCTGGAAAAACTAACATAAGGCCCGACTCATTATACGCGGTTGGCGCGGTCGGATGCCGGTAAAACGCTGGCAGCAGGGATAACGAATGCCCGCCAGAACACATCCGGCGGGCCAGTAAAACGCGGCGGCAAAACTACAGGCCGAGCACGGTGATATCGGGCATGGCATCGATGCAGCTTGCATCGGGCGCCGTGGCCGGATCGTCAAGAAACGCCAGCATCATATCCACCGGGCAGCCGCTGTCAAACGTTACACCGTGCGACAGGGCCGGGTATTCGTAGGCATAACCGTTCGACAGCGTTTCCACAACCAGCCGTCCCCATGCGGGCGGCGTGATCGGGTCATATTCCCCGCTCATGACCAGGGTCGGAATCGCACTGACAACCGGTTCGTTTTCGAATGACTCACCCACACCTGCGCCCCATTCTTCGCAGATCGCATAGTCTGCGAGCGACATCACCACCAGGGCCAGGTCGGGGTAATCGTCCATCGTGACCAGGAAGTCGTCAACGGGATCGTAAGAAATCTCCTCGTTGCACTGCACCGAGTAGTACATGCCTTCGTCGATAAATTCACCGATCACGGCAAAAAACACCGCGAGATTCGCCAGTTCGGAATAGTTTCCGCCTTGAGCTTGTCTGATCAGCGCCGGGTAATAACCCAGCAGGCTGGCATAATAAAACAAGTTAAACGTGGTGTTCAGCAGTTCCTCACCATCAAACAACAGATCGTAAGACTCCCCGCTGAATGGGTGTGTCACCGGCACCAGGACCGGGTCAGCTTCCAACTGTGTGACCAGCTCGCGCAAGCTGGCGCCCAGGTCAGGGAATACAGCCCCGCATGTTGGGTCACCGGCACAATACGCAAAAAACGCGTCAAAGGCGCGCTTCGCATTTGGCAGCAGTTGGCTGTACCCGGATACCATGGGGGGATAGACCGAATCGAGCACCACGCTGCGCACGCCGTCGGGATAGTCACGCATGACGGTCAGGGCCAGCCGTGTACCGTAGGAAATCCCGTACAGGTTCCACGTTTCGATCCCCAGCACAGACCGCAGATCGGCGATATCGGCGGCGCTGGCCGCGCTGTTGTAGGCCGCCAGGTTCACGCCGTCCGCCACCAGGCGATCCCGGCACGCGCGCGCAGTTTCGATCATGCCTTCCCGGTCAGTTTCCGGGGACAAATCGTCGTCGAGCGTATCAAGCGCCAGTTGATCCTGTTCCGGGCAGTCCAGCGACGGCTCAGAATAACCGGTGCCGCGCTGGTCGAACAAGATCAAATCACGGTTGTCACGTATCGCCAGGTCGTAGTAATCCTCAGGGAACGCCAGCGGACTGCCACCGGGGCCGCCTTCCAGGTAGATCACCGGGTCTGGGGCCGGTGTGTCGCTGCGACTCGCCAGGATCGCCACCGCCAACCGGATCGTCGGGCTGGCGGGATCGGCGCGATCTTCGGGCACAACCAGATACCCGCATGTAACATCATCCGGCGTATCCCCAAACGGACACGCCGACGGTTCAAAACGCGGGACGGCGTCAGCTTGAGCCGCTGCACGGTGTTCTGGTCCCTGCACACCCGCAGTGCCCAGGATCAACGCTATACTCACCCACCCCAACAGGATCACGCGAAGCCAACGGGTCATGATATCTTATCTCCTTTGCCTGACTGCCCGGCGGGCAGTATGATCGTGGATACAATAAAAGCACCTCTATCCCAGATTATTAACACTTTTCGCCGAATCTCGTCTTTTCGAAACATCACATAAACGCTACAATGCTGCAATGGGCTTGCCGTGCCCGGATGCAGCATCCATCATAATATAGATACACTGGCGGGCACAGTACACCCCTCATTTTGACGGTATAATGATTAAAACTAGTTGTTGACTTGTTGACTATTATTTATTCCCAGGGAACAGCATGGCCCGACACGTACTAATTACGTTATTTGATGATGTGGATACACTAGATTTTGCCGGTCCGCTGGAAGTATTTGCCATCACCGGGCAGCGTATGACCGGCCCGGTACCTTTCACCGTGTCCATGGTCGCCGAGCGGGATTCCCCACCGATCAACACCCGCAGTGGACTTATGGTCCTGCCCTATTATACCTACGCTGACCCGATTCAGGCCGATATTTTGGTTATCCCCGGCGGTTTGGGTGCACGTCACGAAAGCAAGAATCCGGCCATATTACACTTCATCAAGCAGCAGGCCGAATACGCCGAGATCATCATGTCGGTGTGTTCGGGTGCGCTGCTGCTGGGGGCTTGCGGCCTGCTGGATGGGTTAGACAGCACCACCCATCACGCCGCGCTCGAAGAACTGGCCAGAATCGCCCCTAAAACCAACGTCATCAAAGGGCGACGGTTCGTTGACAACGGCAAAGTGATCACATCTGCCGGGATCACGGCTGGCCTGGACGCGTCGCTGTACGTGGTCCAACGGCTGCTTGGCCCGGACATCGCACAAGAAACAGCCAATCATCTTGAATATAGCTGGCAGCCCGCCGGCCCATCATAAAATCATCCTGGCCCACAACAAGCGAAAACCCGGCCAGGTATTAGAAATTCATTTGAACCAAATCGCAGACTCACGAGTACCATAGATAGTTGTGGCAAGTCAGGCGTGAACCATGCCGGTGATTGACACGCATTCAACAACATAAACAACGCAAAAGCTTGCCAAAATACCAAGTATGGTATATACCATAAAAGGCGCATATCATTTACACGTACTTGCCGCGCCAGTCCTACAGGTTACAGGTTAATGCCGTTTAACGTTTCGTGCGTTATTAATATATTGCTGCTTTTCGAAGCCGACGTATTGATTCAATATGCTCGCTGCTATCGTGGGCGCGTGTGTGCCGGTTCCACCGGTTAGACGCGATCCGCGATTTTTTGATTCGAGTCCCGACAGCCGCCAGTGCCCGATGACGATCAAAATTCATTTTTTACGGGCTTAAAACTATAGTGTGTTTTCCCACACAAAAGGAGGCTCACCCCACCAGTAAACGCCCCAGCTTGCCGAGGCAATACGGTCGGCCCACAACTTCTACGGTAAATCCAAAACATGCTCTATAGGAGGAGCTAAAAAGATGTTCAAAAATACATTTCGGGCACTGCCCGCCCTCGCTATCGCACTGACTATGATTGTGGCTCTCGTGCCTGCTGGCATGGCCTTCGCGAACGACGCCGACATTACGCTGACCAGCGTGATGCAAGAAGGCGAGCCAATTACATTTTACCTGACCGACAACTCCCAGATCAGCACGCTGGACCCGCAGCGCGCCTCTGACTCGGTTTCGATCGAGATGCTGGAAAACCTGTTCCTGGGCCTGACCAATACCGACCCGGTCGTGCCCGGCGGCATCACCGCCGAAATGGCGACTGAATGGACCACCAGCGACGATGGTTTGGTGTGGACGTTCACCATCCGTAATGACGTGCCCTGGGTACGTTGGGACCCCGTGACCGACACCGCCGAAGTGCTGCGTAACGTGACGGCCTACGACTTCGAGTACGGTATCAAGCGCGCCTGCGACCCGCGTCTGGCCGCCTACTATTCGGAAATCGGCTGCCCGTTGATCAAGGGCGGCATGGACTGGCTGAGCCAGGCCGAAGACGAAGCCACCGACGAAGGTGCCGACCTGATCCAGGTCGAAGCGCTGGATGACTCGACCCTGGTTGTGAACCTTGAATTCCCCGCCGGTTATTTCTTCAGCATGACCCCGATGTGGATGTTCCGCGCGGTTCCGCAGGAAATCATCGAAGAGTACGGTGATGACTGGACCGAGCTGGGCAACCTGACCACCAACGGCCCGTTCGTGCTGGATGAGTGGGTGCGTGGTGTCCGCCGCGTGATGCTCAAGAACGAACTCATGCCCGCCGACCTGCGCGGTCCCGGCAATGTTGAGCGCGTGATCTACACCATCGTGGAAGACGCTGGTACCATCTTTGCGCTGTACCAGGACAGCCAGATCGACATCTCCGGCGTGCCCTCGGCTGAGGTGCAGTCGGTGCTGAATGACGAAGCTTACGCCGAAGAGCTGGTCCAGAAGTCCGACTCGGCGGTGTTCTACCTGGCATTTGCCCACGACAAGGCCCCGTTTGATGACGTACACGCCCGTCGTGCGTTCTCGGCCACCATCGACCGCAATGCCTTCGTGCAAGAAATTCAGCAGGGCCGTGGTATCCCCATGATCCACTTCACCCCGCCCGGCATGTTTGGTGCGCCGCCCGTCAACAAAGTTGGCGTGGGCTACGACCCGGCATTCGCGCTGTCTGAAATCGAAGCCGCCGGTTATCCCAACTGCGAAGGCTTCCCCAACATCAATATCGTGACTTATGCCAGCGCCGGCACCTGGGCCGAATTCCTGGCCGCCAGCGTTGAGCGCGAACTGGGCTGCGATCCGAGTGTATTCACCATCGAACAGCAGGAATTCTCGGTGCTGCTCGAAACCGTCAGCAAGCTGAACGCCACCGAAGACCGCCCGAATATGTGGTCACTCGGTTGGGGCCCCGACTACGGTGATGCCAACAACTGGGTCCATGACGTGTTGAGCTGCGAATCCGAAAACGACTTCATGCGTCCGTGCACCGAGGTCGATGACCTGCTGACCCAGGCCGCCAGGGAATCCGATCCCGATACGCGTATCGAGCTGTACGAACGTATCGAGGAAAAGTTCTTCGGGCCTGAGGGCGACACCCCCATCATCCCGCTGTACCTGCGCGTTGGGTACACCCTGCTCAAGCCGTGGCTCAGCTACGATGTGTATACCACCGATGGTATCTTCGGTGGCCCGCATCGCGACTGGGTAAGCATTGATCAGGCCGCTCAGATGGCGGCACGCGGTTAACCCGTGTTGTCATTTGACACCTCTGCCTAAACTGCCAGCGACCAGGCCATCACGGCCTGATCGCTACCCCAGTTAAAGCATTTACCGGCGGCGTCAGCGTGACGCCGCCGGTTTTTGATCCCCGTTGGCGGCCAGAACGACCATTTTTCACCGCGCCATACTGGCAAAAATTCGCCTGAACCTGCGTATAACACTCAAGCAGAGCGCAAAAACCTGCTGCCGCGTTTCCCCGGCATCCAATCCGGGAAACGCCACCAACGCGCTGGTAAATGTTATTCGCGGACAACACCTGCTTGCGACAAAAAAGCACCTGAGCCGCGTATAACATATACAGTGTAAGAGCGTTATGTTGTAATGGGCAGGATAACCAGTTTATTCTGCCCAGGCGTCCCGGCGGGTCATTGGCCCTGGCGCCGCCGTTACCCGGCTGTTGTGCCTCTCACACCAACCGGTGTAATGTCCCATTTTTTCCAAACCATATACCTGTACCTGTAATCTGTTTTTGACCGTCAACGTCCGGCAGCGCTGACGGTCCCTTCTTTTTTAAAGAACACCTCCCTGTGTTCGACGATTACCCACCGAACCGGCACCTGGCGCCCGCGCGGCGGCGCTCTCCCTGCCATACACCTCTAGCTTGAGTGTCGCTGCATGTGCTATACTACGCTCGACACACAGGCACAATCAACTATGATGCCTCGTAAGCGAAATCAAGGTTATTGCTGTATATATAACAATCACACAAGGACAACCAGCATGAAACACTTTTTGGACCTGGCAGACTGGACAGCAGATGATGTATACAAGCTGCTCCGGTTGGCGCTGAAACTCAAAGATGAGTGGCTGGAAGATGGCAACAAACCAGTGCTAAAAAATAAGGCCCTGGGTATGGTCTTCCAGAAGCCTTCACTCCGCACGCGCGTGAGTTTTGAAATGGCGATGCAGCACGTCGGCGGGCACGCACTGTATTTGAGTCCGCAAGAGATTGGCTTAGGCAAGCGCGAGAGCACGGCTGATGTAGCCCGCGTGCTGGGCGGCTACGTTGATATCATCATGGCGCGCACGTTTGCCCACCAGCATATCCTTGATATGGCCCGCTGGAGCCCGGTTCCGGTGATCAATGGTCTGAGCGACTATAACCACCCCTGCCAGGGTATGGCCGACCTGCTGACGATCCTGGAGGAGTTCGGCCAGTTTGACGGGCTGCACATGGCCTATCTGGGCGACAGCAACAACGTGACCACCAGCTTATTGATGGGCGCGGCGCACTTTAACATCAAAATGACCGTCGCCGCCCCCGAAGGCTACCAGCCTGCGCAGGATGTCATTGACAAGGCTCGCCAGCTTGGCCGGGGCAAGCTCGACGTAGCGGTAACCACCGATCCGGTCGCCGCGGTAGAAGGCGCACATATCATCTACACCGATACGTGGACCAGCATGGGGCAGGAGGAAGAAGCCGACAAACGCCGCGCGGTGTTCCCACCCTATCAAGTGAACGCAGACTTACTCGGTCACGCCGACAAAGACGCGATCGTGATGCACTGTCTCCCGGCTCATCGCGGCGAAGAGATCACCGACGACGTGGCCGACGGCCCGCAGTCGCGCCTGTTCCCGCAGGCCGAAAACCGGTTGCACGCGCAAAAAGCGATCCTGGTGCACCTGATGGCCGAAGCCGCCGTGAAAGACAAAAAGCGCAAAAAAGATAAAAAGAACAAAAAGAAAAACAAGTGAGCGAGCACATCCGCAGGCCGCTATGCTAAAAACTCACTATGCCGGTGTGATGTGGCGGTGATAACTAAAGTCAGTTTGTGACAGAACGAGGAAAACGCGCGAGATGCCTGGCAACCGTCAGATATACGACCAAGCAATGAATGCAGGCCATAACGCCGCCTGGGCCCAGGAGTGGGAAAAAGCGATCTATGCCTATGGACGGGCAGTGCAGGAATTCCCTGAAGACCCGGCGGCACACAACAGCCTGGGACTGGCCCTGCTCCAGGCGCGCCGGTTGGAAGACGCGCTCAAAGTTTATACACGCGCCCACCAGCTCGGCCCCGATGATCCGATCCCGCTGGAAAAAAGCGCCGACGTGCTGGAACGCCTGGGCCGCCTGAAAGAAGCTGCCCAACAGTACATCAACGTGGCCGAAATTTATCTCGGCCAGCGCGACATAGAAAAAGCGATCGGCAACTGGGAACGCGCCACGCGGCTGACATCCGGCCTGGTGCACATTCACCAGCGGCTGGCGCTGGCATACGAGCGCATCGGGCGGCGCAACAGCGCGATCCGCGAATACATCACACTCGCGTTTAACTTCCAGCGGGCCAACCGTAAAGATATGGCCCTGCAAGCCGTCGAGCGCGGCAGGCGGCTGGACCCCAAAAACCCGCAGTTGCTCAATACCAAAGCGGCGCTTGAGGCCGGGAAACTGATCCCGCCCGAACTCATCGAGCGCGACACCGACGAGCGCCCGGACGACAAAAAACGCAAACACGGGTTTGACCTGGCGCCGGACACCGAAGCCGACACCGCGCCGGACGAAGCCGATTCGCGCGGGCCGATTGGTGAGGCGATCAGACACGCCTTATCCGACCTGGCGACAGCCGTGCTCGATAACCAGATGCAAGACCCCGGCAGCAATGACGCCGTTGAGGCGATCACGTATCAAAACGAAAATCTGGCCGCCGAAGCCGTCGGGGCCTACCAGCGGGCCATAGCCGCCGGTATGCATCACCCGGCCATTTACCTGAACCTGGGCGCGATACTGCTGGAACTCGAACGCTGGGACGACGCCATCCCCAACCTCGAAAAATCGACCAGCGAGTCGGCTTTGGCTGCCGGGGCCTTACACGGCCTCAGCAAAGCGTATGTCGCCCTCGGCAACCCGAAAGCTGCCGCCTACAACCTGATCCAGTCGCTGCGGCTTGTGGATGTGGGAATGACGCTCGGTGCGGACGAGGCTGGGCAGATCGCGGATATCTACGACCGGCTGACGGCAGCGGTTGAGTATTCCGACGATATCCGGATGACCAAGATGAACGAGCGCTTCCTCGACACCATGAGCGGCCCGGAATGGAAACGGCGTATTCCTGAAATACGCCACCAGCTTGTTCACGCCAGCCGTAACAATATGGACCTGGTGGATGTGGCCGGTGAGATCGACAAAGACCTGACCGAGGGCCTCAACCTGATCGATCGTTACCTGCGCCAGGGGCTGCTCACCCTGGCCATGGACCAGGCGCATTATATGCTCGAAAAGAAATCCAATTTTCTGCCCATCCACATGCGGATCGGCAAAATCCTGTTGGAACGCGACTATATCCCGGCAGCGATCGAAAAGTACAACATGATCGCGCGCACGCATCTCGCCCGCGACGACATCGGTCACGCCGCCGAAGTGCTGCAAGAAGCGCTCAATGTCGCGCCGATGGATACTTCCCTGTATGAAAGCCTGATTGAACTGCTCGAACAGCAGGACAAATGGGACGAAGTGCTCGACGTATACGTTGACCTGGCCGATGCTTATTACCAGTTGGCCGACATGGACTCGGCGCGGGCTACGTTCCAGAGCGCGATCCAGATCGCCAAACGGATCAGCGCGCCCATAGAAAAAAGCGTGCACATCATGCACCGCATGGGCGATATCGACGTCAGCCGCCTGGACCTGCGGCAGGCCATGCGCACCTACGAACAGATTCGTAAGCTGGACCCGCACGACGACCGCGCCCGCCGCGCCCTGGTTGACCTCAATTACCGGCTGAACGACCCGGTATCCGCCGTGCATGAGCTGGATGGGCTGCTGCGCGTGTATGCCAAAGAAGGCCGCGCCAACCGTATCATCCAGGTGCTTGAGGAAGAAGTTACCCGTTACCCGCAAGATATGGCGCTGCGCTCGCGGCTGGCCGCCGTGTATCGCCAGACGGGCAGTATACCCAAAGCCATCGAACAGCTTGACTCGCTGGCCGAGCTTCAACTCGACCACGGTATGCATAGTGACGCGATGGTCACGATCCGGCGGATTATTTCGCTGAACCCGGAACAAGTAGGAGACTATAAGCGCTTATTAAAACAACTTAGTGGTTAAGATGGATGGTGGACGTACCGGTATCGCCCCGGCGCGGGGCATGATGTTGGGTGGGTTATGAGACTGATCTGGACAATTGAATCGTTTGGGTGGAACGATCTACCAGATATGCTGGCGGTCGCCGTAATTATCTTTGCGGTGGGCCTGTTGATGCGAGGGACACAGGCCGTGCCGCTGCTACGCGGTACGCTGGTCGTGGCGCTCGTGATCGGGCTGTTTGCGACCGTGTTGGATTGGGTCGCGCTGCGCTGGCTGCTGAACAATATCGTCACCACCACCTTGATCGCGATTCCGGTCATCTTTCAGCCCGAACTGCGCCGCGTACTGGAACGCGTAGGCCGCACCGGGCTGAGCACGCTGGTCAACCGCAACCCGGCCTTTAGCGAAGAAGAACAGATCATCGAAGCCATTTGCGCGGCGGCGTCTCGCCTGTCCGAGCGGCGGCACGGCGCGCTGATCGTGTTGGAACGTAACGACTCGTTAGATGAATTCATCAGCACCGGGGTGCCCCTGGACAGCCTGATCAGCCCGCAGTTATTTTTAACCGTGTTCTGGCCCAAAACCGAGCTGCACGACGGCGCGGTAATTATTCGCAGCGGCAAAGTCGCCAGCGCCGCGTCCGTGTTACCGCTGTCATCGGGGCGCAGCCTCACCGACCGCAAAATTGGCACCCGGCACCGCGCCGGGCTGGGGATCAGCGAAGTGTCGGATGCCCTGTGCGTGATCGTATCCGAAGAAACCGGGCGTATCTCGGTTGCCAACCGGGGGCGCATGATCCGCCGCCTGGATGCGAACCGGCTGCGAACCATTCTGACAGCGTTTTATACCAGTGCCCGCCCACAAACTGAAAGCATCTGGCCGTGGTCTGGGCTGATCACACGCGCTCGCGGCGAGATCACGCGCCTGAGACGGCACGGCCCCGGCCCAAAAAACCGCCGCGCCGCCTGATACCTGCTGGTAGGCAACATACATGCGTAGCAACGCGCTGGTTCGACTGATCCTGAATAATATAGGCTGGACGTTCAGCTCGATTTTCCTGGCGATCGTGGTTTGGGTCGCGGCGACGATGGCTCAGAACCCGCTTGAGGAGCAGACCATCGAGCGCATCCCGATCACGATTGTGCTGCCGGATGGGTATACCCTGTCGCACCAACCGAGCACCACCACCGGCAACGTCGAAATACGCGCGCCCCAGGATGAACTGGGCCGCATCACCACCGAAGACCTTGAGATCATCGCGGACCTGAGCAGCGTTGACGAACCCGGCGACATCCGCGTCGAACTGGATGCCAACGTCATCCCCCCGCGCCGGGGGCAGATTGTATCGGTGCGGCCCGGTGCGCTCACCCTGGCCGTTGATATCGAAACCGAAAAACGGGTGCCGATCCGGGTGACAGTTGCCAAAGAGCCGCCGCTGGGTTATACCTACCCGCAGGACCTGGCATGCAGCCAGACCGAAGTCACCGTTCGCGGCAGTGTCGAGCGCGTCAATGCCGTAGTTGCCACCGAAGTCCGGCTGGTGTTGAGCGACGACCTCAACCCGGTGTTGAAGGAAACACAGTCCCTGATCCCGGTCAATGAAAATGGGCGCGTGGTCACCGGCCTCCTGGTGCTTGATCCCGAAACGGTGGACTGCCAGGTCGATATTCAGCCGCGTGAAGATGTCTTCCAGATGCGCGTGCTGCCCAACGTGATCGAAGACCCGCCGCCCGGCTACCTGTTTGCGGGGTATTCGAATGTGCAGCCGGAAACGGTCGGCGTGACCGGCATCCAGAGTGTGATCGAAAGCCTGAATTATATCGTGCGCACCAAACCGATCGATCTGTCCACACACACCGAAACGTTCACCGTCGAAGTGCCGGTCGATCTGCCGCTGGGTGTGTCACTGGTGCCGGAAAACCAGCTTATTACGATCACGGTCACGATCAATTCGTTGATCAGCAGCCGCCAGATCGAAAACGTGCCGGTTGAGGCCACCGGGCTGGACACGACTCAATTCCGCGCGACCGGGCTGGCCAACACCGCCACCGTGATCGCGCTGGGGCCAGAAGCGGAACTCCCCACCCACGAAGACCTGCGCGTGGTGGTTGATCTGACCGGGCTGCCCCCCGGCAACCACCAGGTCCCACTGACGCCGGAAATCATCGGCCAGACCGAGATCGACGATAACATGACGCTCAGCGTGCTGCCGGAACGGGTCAGCGTGACCATTGAGGCGTTAAACCCGACACCCACGCCCAGCCCAACGTTAGGCACGCCGCTGGTGCCCACACTCACGCCAACGGCGACCGCCGGCGCCACGCTGCCCGTGCAGTAGCCGGTAGAACCGCCACATGTGGCGCGATTCCGCCGCCATTAAAGCATTTCAATACGATTTTTATTTCATCTTAATTTCAGTGTGATAGGGTAGTATTCAAGCAGAGCAATGCATAATACCCGTATGCTCCCACCCCACCTGACCCACCCGTTGCGTTGCTCTGAATACCCAAGGGAAGACAGTCCCCCGCCGTCTTCCCTTTTTCTTTGTGGTGACCGGTGATAGACCGGTTTTTCCCCTCAGCGAACAACCACCCTTCTCAGTATGCGCGGGATTTGTTAGAATCATCATTCCAATCATGAGTAACATTAGGCTGTGTGACGGCCCGATAAACGAGTATGCAACACCATGAAAAAACCTCTTGTCGCCCTGGTGGGGCGGCCCAACGTAGGAAAATCGTCGCTGTTCAACCGGATGGTAGGCCAGCGTAAAGCAGTCGTGTCTGAAGTGCCAGGCACCACGCGTGACCGGTTGATCGATGACACCGAATGGAACGGCGTGGTGTTTAGCGTGGTCGATACCGGCGGGCTGGAAGTGTACCACCCCAAAGAATCGCGCGACGCCAGCCCGCTTGAAGAAGGCAGCATTGATTTCGTGCCGGAGATTCGCGGGCAGGCGATGCTGGCGATTGAGGAAGCCGACGTGATCGTGATGGTGACTGACACCATTCAGGGAATCACCGCCGCCGATCAAGAAGTGGCCGATATCCTGCGGCGCACCGACAAACCTGTCATTGTGGCAGCGAACAAGGGCGACAACCCCGAACGCCGCGAACACGCGTTTGAGTTCTACGCGTTGGGCCTGGGCGAAGTGTTCCCGATCTCGGCGCTGCACGGCACCGGCACCGGCGATCTGCTCGACGCGATGGTAAACGCGCTGCCATATAAACCCGGCGAGGATTTCGACGCTGACGAAGACGACGGCACGATCCATATCGCGATTGTGGGGCGGCCCAACGTGGGCAAAAGTTCGCTGCTCAACAAGCTGATCGGCCAGGAACGCGCCATCGTCAGCCCGGTAGCGGGTACCACGCGCGACGCGCTGGATACACACCTGGTGTGGGAAGGCATGCCGATCACCCTGATCGATACGGCGGGCATCCGGCGGCGGGGCAAGATCGCGCCCGGCATCGAAAAATACAGCGTGCTGCGCGCCTACAAAGCCGTGCAGCGTGCCGACGTGGTGCTGCTGCTGATCGACGCCACCGAAGGCATTACCCAGCAGGATACACACATCGCGGGCATGATCAAGGACGAGTATAAAAGCGTGGTCGTGATCGTGAACAAGTGGGATGCCATCGACAAGGACACGCACACCATCAACCAATACATGGACGAGGTGCGGAGTGAACTGGCGTTTATGCCCTACGTGCCGGTGGTGTTCATCAGCGCCCTGACCGGCCAGCGGATTCACACCGTGCTGGAAGCCGCCGTGCGCGTGCAGGAAGAACGGCTGGTACGCATCCCCACCAGCGAACTGAACCGCATCGTCCGTGACGCGATGTTACGCCACGCGCCGCACACCAAGCAGCCGCGCCCGCTCAAAATATACTTGGCGCAGCAGGTGCGTGTTGATCCGCCAACCCTGCTGCTGCACGTCAACGATACCCGGCTGCTGCACTTCACCTACGAGCGCTACCTCGAAAACCGCATCCGCGAGGTGTACCCGTTCACCGGCACGCCGATCCGCATCAGCGTGCGCGCGCGGGACAACAAGCGCCACAAATAAATGCCCGCGCGAATCGATTCGCGCGGCAGCCAGCCTACATGTAACGAGCGTGCCGCCGAAGCGACACGCTCGATATTTTACATGTCAGGGAAACATGCCTGCCGGGAGATTTAGCTCCCGCCGGGAACGTCAGTTCCCGCAAGCCCCGGATGTCGTCAGGTAGCTGCCGGACAGCCAGCCGTTGACGCCCAGGTAGTCCACGTTGAACCACGCGCCGGAGCGAGCAAACGCCGTCAGCGTGACGTTGTAGGGCACCCACTTGATCACGCCCGCGCTCGTGCTGGGCGCATCACGCAGGTTGAGCATGTCCTTGGTGGTGACCATGCAGCCGCTCAGGCTGGTGACACCTGCCGCACTGTTGGCCGGAGCCGCCACCGGGGCCGGGGCCGTCGGACCGGGCACCAGCACCACCGTACCCGCTTCCGGAACCACCGCGCAGGTATAACCGCCCTCATAGGTGGCGTTCATCAGATTGACCGTGCGCGGGGCCTGGGTAGCGTCCAGCCAGTAAAACGCGCCGCTGCCCTGCAGGCACACTTTGATCGTGTTGTTAAAGTCCGGCTCGGCAAAACTGCCCACCAGCCCAAACACGTCCACCGCGGAAATGATGCCCTGGTTGAGAATGTCGTTGTTGCCGATCTCACCCGCGCTGGTGTATTTGACGAACTTGCCATTTTCCGCGATCACGCGGCAGAAGACCCCGCCACCGGTCACCGTACCGCCGGGGATATCCGCGCGGACGACGGGGTTAGTCGCGCCGGTGAAATCACTGCACAGCGGGGCCGGGGGCTGCGGATCGAAGTTCAGCGGCGGACCAGCGATGGCAGCAGGTTGAACCACGACCGGCGGAACCACGTACTGGAACTCAAACGAGCCAATGTCACACACCACGCCGCCCGCGCCGTCGCCGTCGTCGTGCGGCTGCCCGATCTGGTCGAAGCCGCCGGGGCCGTTCGGCAGCACGGTCATACACACGGTTGCGTTACCACCGTCAATCGCCGGGCTGCCCTCAGGAATAGCGCCCACGTCGGTTTGGCCGCCGTAATTGCCCGGCCCCATCAGTTGGGGATTGACGTTGGCGAAACCCGCGCCGCAGGACGCATCGCCATAATGAATGTTGTTGGTCCCGCCGCTGGTCAGCGCGACGTTGCAGTTGGTGCCTGCCATGGTCAAAACAATGCTGTTGCGCGCCATCACGTTCGCGCCCCCCGTACCACCGAAGATGTTACCACCGGTGGTAGCGCTGTTGTAGGCCAGCGTGCTGTTAGTGAGGGTAATCAAGCCAATGTTGGCGTACACTGCCCCGCCTTCTCCGGCAGTGTTCCCCATAAACGTGCTGTTGACAACCTGTGCTCCGGTGATTGATTGGCTATAGATAGCGCCGCCCTGACCACCATTACCAGGCAATCCTGGCATTGCAAAAGCTCTGTTGGTGTCAAACGTGCTGTTCTGCACGTACAGCGTGCCCATGTTATAAATCGCGCCGCCCTGTCCCAAAAACCCCGCTGCCGTTCCGGCGACGTTGTTTCGGAATGTGCAGTTTTGTACCGTCAGCGTTGCCCCTGTGTTGACAAGAACCGCGCCGCCGAGCGCTAGCGGTTGGGCGACTGAGGCATTTTGCAGCGTCAGGCCGGAAATGGTGACGGATACAGGCGCAAGTACGCCAATCATGGCGGTAATGAGGGTGCCACCATTGATAGCCAGGCTGCGAGCGCCAGGGCCGGTGATGGTCAAGGTATCCATGATATTCAGCGGACCTAAGGTGAGGTTGATCGTGCCGGTGACGGTAAACGAAATATCGTCGGGCACGCCGACAGACGCGTTAGCCAGCATGATCGCATCCCGCAGCGAGCAGTCGCCGTCCACGCAGGAAAAATCGTTTTCATCGACCAGTGTGTTCACCACGTAGGATGCCGCGTGGACGGTGCGGCCCGGTTGGAAGCTCAACGCCAGCCCGGCGGCCAGCGTGATAATAATTGCCAGGTGTAACACTAGATGCAGTTTTTTGCTCATGTTTCCCCCATAAGCGCCGCATGGCGTATCTTCAAATCAGTCGGTCAAAATTTAGTAAAAATCCCCCAAGACGGGCACCCGGTCAGATACACGGTATCCGGTCGGATACGAGTTATCCAACGGATAACCAGTATCCGCAGGCACCCGGCACTTAGTATACAGTATGTCGCCCTGGACAACAAAAATAACACCGGCATCCGGGTACTTTAGTCCTGCCGGAGATAACGCTGCATAGCTGCTGCCGCGTTTTTGATCAACGCCTTGCCTCATCAGGTGGCAGTGGAGTCAGGAGTAGTGGGGCGTGGGCGCGGCGCTTTCAGAAACGAGATACGCAGCACCATGCGGCCCAGGCGAAGCTCGTCTTCGTTGCGCAGGACACGCGGCTGGTACGGGATCAGCTTCTGGCCGTTGAGAAAAGTCCCGTTGCTGCTGCCGAGGTCTTCGATCATCACCGTTGCCAGTTCCCGCGTGAGCTTGACATGCTGCCGCGAGACGCCCAGGTCAACCGCGCCGTAGGGCGTCAGGTCGATATCCGGCTGTTCATCCCCGACAGCCCGGCCCAACACGACCACTTTGGTGAATTGGTGTTCGATCAACTCGTCAGAATGACGCACACGAATGCGCAAAATACTATGCACGCCAAAATAGGCAGTGCCCCACCGGAGCTGCGGTGTCAGCGACTCGTCACCGGACAGGGCATGGGTTTGCAGTGATTGTACCCCGGTAGGCAAAATATGCCCGCACGCAAAACAGTACGCAGCGTCCGCCGGGTTAGGTTTTCCACAGTTCTTGCAGGTTTGTACGGGTTCCAAGCACTAATACTCCCGCTTGACGCTGGGTGATATAAAAGTCTGCGTTTCTCCTCCCAACATTATAGTGCGTTCTGGCAAAAGGCGCATCTCATAACCTTGCACCGCCGCCCACGACAGCGCCTCACGCAAACCGCGCAAGCCTTGCATCACGTGATCCGCGCGCTGGTAACCCAGGCGGTAGCTGAGAAACACCGGTTCGCGTTCGTAAAAATCAAGGGCCACATCCAGCGCGGTCCCTAACTTAACCGGATCGGTCAGTTCAGGGTACATCGACAGCGGTTTAGCCCCGGTCAGCTTAAAATTGCGATACACAACCTCTAGCAGAACATACCGGTGAAAGTAGTACGACAGGTCCTCACCGTAGGGGATCACCAGCCGGTCATCCAATGTCACGGGCACGCCGTCCGGATCGTTCAACTCAACACGGAAGTTATAGTGTTCTTCCTGGAGCAAGTCGTCTTGGGTGGTGGTTCCGGGGACAAGTGCGCTGATCCGGCGCATGATCTCGGCGCTGGCTTCTTGAACGGCTTCCTTGCGCGCGCGCCGTGATGCCGGGTTGGGCACCGGGGGAATCACCGGGCCGATATTGACCGACAGGCGCGGGCGTTTGAGCCGGAGCGTCTTTCCGAGCGCGCCCAGCACGCCGCCAAACCCAATCGGCAGGATCGGCACGCCGGTCTGTTGGCTGAGCCACGCGACACCGGGCCGCGCCGAGCGTATACGGTGATCCCAAATGCCGCCCTCAGGGAATGCGCCCAACACGTGCCCACTGCTGAGCACGTTACGCGCCGCTTCAAGCGCGGCCCGGTCCACGTACCCGCGCCGGACGGGGATAAACCGGTACCAACTCGCCATAAATTTAAAAGTCGGGTCAAACGGAATATCACCATTGCCGACCAGTTCGGGGATATGCGGCAGGTTAACGACCATCAGCGCGACTTCCATCGCGGCCACATGATTCCCTACGGCGATATACGGCCCGCTAGCCGGGATATATTCCTTGCCGGTAACGGTTGTACGCGTCAACAACGCCTGTCCTACGCGGCCCAGCGTGCGTAATGCCTGCCGCCGATAGTAATATTGAACTCGGTTTACCATCCTGCCTGATCTCTACCTATCTCTACTCACGTTCCTACGATAGGGTTACGCTGCAAGCCCTCGTCATGGGCAGCACACCGGTCCGTGTTTTGGACCGGCCTGTTCCAATCCAAAATGATACCGCACCTGGGCATGATCTGCTGTTACTAACGCTCGTAAAACCAGCCGAAACGCACAGTGTTTCCGGCTTCACGCGTTATAACACACAACAACCCGACCGGGTACGCGATTCGCCCGGTCGGGCTGTTAACAGGGTTAAATGGAGGGGAACTACTGGCAAACAGCCGCTACTCGATATATTCGCCCAGCCCGTATTCATGCTGCATCTGGCGCAGTTTGGACAGCGCCGTGTGTTGAAGCTGGCGGATACGTTCGCGGCTGTAGCCCATCAGTTGGCCGATTTGTGACATACTGTGCGTGTCACCGTCTTCCAGGCCAAACCGCAGCTTAATGATCTGCGCTTCACGCGCGGGCAGCGCGCCCAGCAGGAAACTGATCGACTCGACCAGCAGTTGGCGGGCAGCGGCTTCTTCGGGCAGTTCGCTTTCTTTGTCGGCGATCAGGTCGGCGCGCGGGCGATTTTCCTCGTCACCGATCAACTCGTCAAGCTGAACCGGCTCACGTGCGGCCAACATGGTCAATTCGACCTGTTCCTCGGTCAGGCCGCTTTCGCTGGCCAGTTCCTCGTGTGTTGGCTCGCGGCCCAATTCCTGCGCCAGCCGCTCACTGACGCGGCGCAGACGGCCCCAGCGCTGCCCCTGGTTGATCGGCAGGCGGATGGTACGGCCCCGGTCACCGGCGGCGCGGGCGATAGACTGGCGGATCCACCACGTGGCATATGTGCTCAACCGCACACCCCGCGACGGGTCAAACCGGTCAACGGCTTTCATCAGGCCCAGGTTGCCTTCCTGGATCAAATCGGGAAGCGGCAGCCCGCGCCCCTGGTATTTTTTGGCGATCGAGATCACGAGGCGCGTGTTCGCCATGATCAATTCCTGGCGCGCGGTTTCGCCAATTTCGACAACATCCTGCAATTCGTCGTACTCAGTATCCGGAGACACGACAAGCTGTTCCTGGGCCTGATTGCTGGCCTGCACTAACCGGGCCAATGCTTTTTCATTGTCGGCAGCAATGGGTTCGGAAATGGGCCGGATATCACGAAAATAAAACTGGAGTAAATCAGCATCTACAGGCGGTACGTAGCCGTTATTTGGCGCAGACTCGGTAGTTTCGGCCTGCTCAGTGGTTGATTCATCGGTAGGTGATTCAAGAGTCTCTTGAGTGTCCTGGTGTTCCGAAGTCCAACGACCCGTTACAATATGCTCTCCGCTGTCATCCGACATGGTGCGTGTGGCTATCATTGCTGCCTGCCTCTCTGGTGCATCTGGAACAAAACCCGCAAACTTGATGTCTTTGGGTAACCCTTTTGTAGCAGTAAAAACGTGTGCTTGTGGTTTCCGACTTTATAATACTATTATTTACTATAAAATTCAATAAAATAAAGATAAGAGTTCGATTAGAGGCCGTCCTGAGAGCCCCCCTCTCAAAAACAAGCATATTACAATTTAGCATTCGGTTAAATTGGGTGAAAAAAACAATCGGCAGAAACGCGTTCAGCAAACGACCATAAACGAATTATTGGTGAGGATTCAGGAGCGCAAAACAACACACTACGTTTGTTCATATGTTATTTTATTATACAGGATCACCATAAGAGTCTGTCAACTGTCATGAGAAAACGATGAATCTGTGCTTTTTGTTGTGGATTACCATGCTCAACGATCCCCCGGCGCTGCCGCCACACGACCGCCGCCCCATGCGGATACACCCGCGTGTACTGGCGGCTTATGGCAGCGTGTTCGGCCTGGGCATGATCGTGGGTGCGTGGGTGTGGACCCGTCTTATTCACACCGGCAATCGCGGCGCATGGTTTCCGGCGACCCATTGGCCGGTTGATATCGGAATCGGCAGCCTGGGCGGTGCTGCCTTTGCGCTGATCGCCTGGGCGTTGTTCGAACGCGTACCGGCGCTGCGCCGCGTCGGGCAACTGATCCTGAATACACTGGACATGAACGCGCTGCGGGTGCATCATGCCGTGATGTTCGGCTTGATCGCGGGCATTCCGGAAGAAATCCTGTTCCGGGGTGCGCTCCAACCGACGTTGGGCTGGGTGATCACGTCGCTGATTTTTGGCGCTTTGCATGGCATTACACCTGCTTACTTTGCGTATGCGACCGTCGCGGGCGGTGTATTGGGCTGGCTCACCTTGTGGCGTGATGGCCTGTGGGCGGCGGTGGCGGCGCACGTGACGATTGATACCATTATGTTTCTGCTGTTGATCCAACGGTGGCGGCGCGAGCGCTGAAGGTGTTGTGATCCGCCTGATGACGATCTGCCGGTTGGCGATGATGCGCACTACCTGTTACCTATCTAATAGATGCATAACCGCCGGGAAAGTTTCATCCGAATCCACCTGTTTACACGCCGCCTGCTAGGCGCGACGGCCAAAACTGATTGATCATGGAGCAGGTAGTGTTGACAAAACGACCCGGCTATACGCCGGTTTCGGAGGCACACTCAGCGGCACAGCCTGATCAAACGCGAGCAGATCATCTCAAAACCATTTTGTTATTGGGTTTACAGGAGTGATGACCGATGCCTTCAAATTACCGTTTCGTGAGTGACGTAACTATTCCCGACCAAACCCGCATTGAAGCCGGTTCAGGTTTCACCAAAACGTGGCGCGTCGAAAATACCGGCGATGAAGCGTGGGGAACCGGCTATCGTTTGAGTCACGTTGACGGCCAGGCGATGACAGCCAACACCACCCTTGACATTCCGGCCTGCCAGCCCGGGGGTGAAGTCGATATTTCGGTTCACCTGACGGCCCCACGCGAACCCGGCGCTTACTTCAGCGACTGGCGCTTTCGCCAGCCGGACGGTGAGTTTTTTGGCAAAAAGCTGTATACCAAAATCATTGTCATCCCGGCCAAACCACCCATTCGCGGTATCAGTAACGCGATCTACATAGCCGATGTCACCATTAAGGATGATGAGGTGATGGCTCCGGGCGCGTCGTTTACCAAAACGTGGCGCGTCAAAAACACCGGCACACTCGCCTGGGGACCGTCCTACACCCTGAACCTGGACAAAGGCACGCCGATGTCCACGATCAGCAGTATCCCACTGCCCGCGTGCGCTCCCGGCGCGGAATGTGAGATCTCGGTCACGCTCACCACCCCCACCCAACCCGGCAAGCATTACAACAATTGGATTCTCAAAGACTCAAAAGGCAAACCCTTCGGCGTGATCCTGTGGTTCCGCATTGTCATATCTGGTGATGCGGCCCCAGACGATCAGGATGATACACGCGAGATCAAACCCGCACCGCCGATTCAGATCGACGTTCCGCACTTCTCGCAGCGTTACAAAAACTGGCGTAACATGCGGTTGGGACATCCCGGCTCACCCGTCACCATCGGATCGTGGGGCTGCTTGTTGACCTGTTTTTCGATGACCGCACAGGTCTTCGGGCACCGGGTTACCCCCAACGAACTGAATAACTTGATGCAGCGCCATGATGGGTTCTTCAACGGGTATTTCACGCGGTGGGATGCGCTGTCACGCGTGTTTAGCGACATAACGTTCGGCAGCAAAGAGGACCAGCACCCGACGATCGTCACGCGCATCGACGCCAGCCTCGCCAACCGGATACCCGTGCCAGTACTGGTTGATCGCACCCCGCGCACGCGCTACAACGACAACGATCAGCACTGGGTGCTTGTGGTCGCGCGCAACGGTGACAATGATTATTGGATATACGACCCGATTGATTTGGACCCGGAGCCGGTGTCATTGATGGAAAAGTACGGGCGGGCCGATGACGTCCTGCGCAGCGCCGTGCTGTCAGCGATTTTTTATCACTAAACACGTGCGCCGTCACACATACGCTCATACGCAAAAACAACACACTGACCATTGCCCTCTGTACCGAACGGGGGTACACTCGCATGCTCAAGTCCCCCTTGCGACCCATCGATCCGCCGCGGGGTGACGCATAAACAAACACTGACCGCTGGCCAGTGATTGATCGCTGGCCGGTATATAGTGATAGCTACTGCTTGAGTGGAGGTACCGAACCGTGTCGAACAAAGTACGTGTGGCGATTATTGGCGTCGGAAACTGCGCCAACTCGCTGATCCAGGGCGTGCATTATTATCAAAACGCCGATCCAGACCAGAACATACCGGGCTTGATGCATGTCAACCTGGGCGGATACCACATCCGCGATATCGAGTTCAGCGCCGCATTTGATATTGACTCCGAAAAAGTCGGCAAAGACCTGAGCGAAGCGATGTGGAGCGGCCAGAACAACACCATCAAGTTTGCGGAAGTGCCCAAGCTGGGCATTAAAGTCGCACGCGGTATGACACATGATGGACTGGGCAAATACCTGAAACAGAAGATCACCAAGGCCCCCGGCCCCACCGCCGACATTGTCCAGATTCTCCAGGACACCAAAACCGACGTTGTTGTCAACTACCTGCCGGTGGGCAGCGAGCAGGCGACAAAATGGTATGTTGAGCAGGTGCTTAACGCCGGGTGCGCGTTCATCAACGCGATTCCGGTGTTCATCGCCCGCGAACCCTATTGGCAGGCTCGTTTTGCCGAGCGCGGCCTACCGCTCATCGGCGACGATATCAAGTCCCAGGTCGGCGCGACGATTTTGCACCGCGTGCTGGTCAACCTGTTTAACGATCGCGGCATCCGGTTGGAGCGCACCAGCCAGCTTAACGTGGGCGGCAACATGGACTTTTATAACATGTTGGAGCGCGATCGCCTGGAAAGCAAGAAGATTTCCAAGACCAACGCCGTCACCAGCCAGCTACCGTATGAGATCGAGGCCGACAACGTACATATCGGCCCCAGCGACTACGTGCCGTGGCTGACCGATCGTAAATGGGCGCATATCCGGCTGGAAGGCGCCGCGTTTGGTGATGTCCCGCTGAACATTGAATGCAAGCTGGAAGTGTGGGACAGCCCCAACAGCGCGGGTGTGATCATTGACGCCGTGCGCTGCGCCAAGCTGGGGTTGGATCGCGGCCTGAGCGGTACACTCGAAGCCCCGGCGTCCTACTTCATGAAATCGCCGCCGGTCCAGGTGCCGGACGATATCGCCCGCAACAATACCGAGGCGTTCATTCTCGGTGACAACAACAGCACCATCAAACCGCCGCCCAGTTTTAAGGGATCGGATAGGCCGTCGGTGCCGGAAAATCCGCACACGGATTGACGACAGCATCGTAACACCACAGTACAACAGAAAAGGGACGGTATCACGCGCCGTCCCTTTTTTCTTTTTGGGATATATCCCTTGACTGTAGGTAAATAAAACAGTATACTCCAAGTATACATTAATGCACTCGGAGGATATGGTGACTGCCGAAGTTGTGATTATGAATCGGGGTGCTGTAGCGCTTGCCGCAGACAGCGCTGTTACATTCCAAGAGGGAAAAATCTTTTATTCTGCCAACAAATTGCATATGCTAGCCCCTGGTTATCCTGTTGGAATCCTGGTATTCAACAATTCGTCACTGATGAGTGTTTCCTGGGAAGTAATCATAAAACTTTTTCGAGAATATCTACTCACAAACAAAAAACGGTTTTCCCTATTGGAGCAATACGCGGAAGAGCTTGTTCGTTTCTTATGGACAAATCAAAAGAAACTCGCATAATTAGAGGGTATGGCAAAACGAACCTTTACCCTCACCGAACAAGAAATCAAA
>JAFGHR010000004.1 GCA_016930015.1 Anaerolineae bacterium
CTGCCCGAAAGCGGCACCTATACGATTGTGGCAACGCGCTTTGGCTTTGCGAGCGGCTTCTCGACCGGCGAGTATACGCTTTCGCTGCGCGCAGGCGACAGCGTCACGCCTTCACCCGTGCGGGGCACGGACTGGCTGCCCAACGACGATCTGCCCGACGATCTGCGCCTGATTAACTACAACGAAACGGTAGTTGGCACGATCGGCGACAGCAATAGTGACGATTGGTACACCTTCCAGGGCAATCAAGGTGATGTAATCAGCGTGACGATGTTTCCCGAAGATGTCGTCGCCGGTGGCACATGGCTGGACCCGTTCCTGATCCTGACCACTGCTAGCGGTGTGGAACTGGCGCTCAATGACGACCAGGGCAGCGGCGTTGATGCCGCGATCAGCGATTTCATTCTGCCCACGACAGACACTTACCTGATTCGTGCGACGCGCTACGGCTTTGAGAACGGGCCATCCAGCGGCAGCTACACGCTTACAATCACCGCTTTCACCACCAGCCCAGTTACTACGTCGGTCATCGCATTGGATTACGGCGACACGGCATCTGGCAACCTGAGCTTTGACAGCCCGATCGACCGCTATACGTTCGAAGGTCATGCCGGTGAGCAGGTCACGATCCGCATCGCAGGCGGTCAAGACTTGCAGCCCGTGTTAGTCCTGCGCAAACCGGACGGCAACACGCTTGGCAGCGATATCAACCCTGCCGGAGCACCCGAAGCCGTGCTGCTGCGCGTTCCGCTGCCCGCCGACGGTACGTACACAGTGGAGGTCATCCCCAAAGACCTGAATACCGGCGGAGATTACGTACTGCTGCTGCTGGGCCACGATATCCCGGCGATCAATCCCGGCGCGTTTGAACCCGCGCCCGGTGTCGATCTCGAGGTCGTGCTGATCTGGTCGTCCGGTGCGGACCTGGACCTGCTGTACAGCGCGCCGGAAAACGCCGCCGATCCGCACCGAAACGCCGCCAACGATCTGTGTCAGAACATGACGCCGACGCCGGTCGAACGGCTCGCCTGGGACACCGGAAGCGCCGAACCGGGCAGTTACGCGATCACGGTGGCGTACCGCAGCAACTGCAACGCACAGCAAGACCCGGTCGCGTTCATCCTGGCAATCGCGCGTAACGGCGACGTGATCGACTTGATCGGCGGCACGCTGGCCCGCGAAGGCGATCTCTACACTACACGCGCCACGTATGACCGGTGACCTGCTTCAGGATTGTGCATACTCATAGGGGCGCATGGGGCAAGTCGTAAATTGCCCCTGCAACAGTCCGCGTGAATCTGCGCCCCCGTGTAAAACGGATTTTGCCACTATACAGACCGCTTTTAGCGCCCGCACGGGGTCAACCAATCCCTGTGCGGTTATCGTGTTTGTAGATGCGCAGTCAGGTGCGCGATTGCCACCACCAGGTTTGCGGTACATCATACTGCCACCATGACCCTTAAAGACCCTTTATCAGCGCTTATTGCCGTGTTATACTGGTGCGCGAAGCAGCGGGCAGGGTTGCGTTTTCCCCTGGCGCGGCGCTGCCTGCAAAACTCGTGAAAGTTTGTATAATTGGGGAGTATTGTAGGGTTAGCACGAGGGTTCCGGCCTGTAAACGCCGGAGCACAAACCATGATCGAAGGTCGTGTGTTACTTCTCAATGGTGGCACCTGGGAGCCGCTGACCGTGATCAGCATCCCGCGTGCGATCAATCTACTGCTATCCGACAAAGCCGTTGTCGTCGAACAGACGGGCCGCTTCTTACGCACCGTGCGCAGTCAATTCCCCGTCCCGTCCGTGATCGCATTGCAGCACTATATCAACGTGCCACGCCGCCACGCCCACTGGAGTCGCCAGGGGGTGCTGGTCCGCGATCGCCACATTTGCATCTATTGCGGCGCGACGATTGGCGATAGTGTGCGCGGCAAGCTGGTCACCCGGCGCGATCTAACGGTCGACCACATTGTGCCCGTCTCGCGCGGGGGCAAAAATACGTGGTCGAATACCGCGTGCGCATGTTTTGCCTGTAATCATCGCAAGAGCAACCGTCTTCCCGGTGAAGCGGGCATGAAACTGCTGTGGGAACCCAAAATCCCGCGCACCAGCTACCTTGTGATCGAGATGGGCAACGGGCCGGATACGTGGAAGCGCTATGTCGAGATCGGGCGCATCATGCGTTGAGCCGCGCCGGGCAGCGTGACTGGCGAATAAACCGGGGGCGCTCTTCTGCCTCGTCCCCCAGGTCGGCGCGGATCGTGCTTCGATGTGCCCGCCAGATCACTCGTCACTACCGCCTCGACGGTCTGTTCGCGCGCGGCATAGCGCTCTTTACTTCCATGACTCAGCGATCCATTTCCAATCCGGTTATTCCACCAAGATCCGGCACTCCACTAGATGACGGGGGACCGCAGATGGTTGCGGCAGAACCGAGCGAACAGAGTATAATAATCCTGAACGGGACCAAGAGGAGGTAACCATCCATGAAACGACTGGTTTCCCTGTTGACAGGATTGAGCATTATCGTGATGCTGGTCGCCGTAATCGCTACCCCGATTGCGGCGTTTGCCCAGGACGGACACGGTGAAGACGCTGAGGATTCGGAGGCTGAACATTCGGACGATCTCGCGCCGCTGCGGGGCGCGGCAGTCTACGCCGAATTCTGCCAGGCCTGTCACGGTCCGCAAGGCGAATCCATTGGGACTGGCGCAGCATTCCCGGCGATTGAATTTGACGCCGACTCCGCGCATGCCGTGATCGCCGATGGACTCGACTCGGATGAAGCTGACGCCAGCGCCATGCCGGGGTACGGCAAGGTTTTGAACGATGTGCAGATCGCCGACGTGATCGCCTACATGGAAACATGGGAATCCGGCGACACTCC